>CALROO020000010.1:0-96503 GCA_943369795.1 Rhizobium sp. Q54
CCCGGATCACCGCCTCCTGATAGTCCAGCGGGATGTAGAGGGTCCGGACCCAGTCCTTCCAGTAGGCGATGGTGCGATCCAGCGCCGACTGGATGCCGGGTCCAACTTCCTGATCGTAGCCCTCGTCCGGGCCCAGGAAGAAGGCGTAGGGCCGTTCGAGCCTGAACGCCCGCTCGTTCAGCACATGCGACACCGGACAGTCGGTGGTCAGTCGCATGGTCAGGTCGGTACACTGATAGCGGACATGGTTGGAGCCGGAGGTGCATTCGGCCTTACGTGCGCCCCAGTCGGCGGAGGGGCGCAACCTAATCGTGACGCGGGGGACGCCTTTGAGCGGGCGGACGATCCGCCCGAAGGCCAGCGGGCGATAGGTCCGGGCATGTTTCAGATGGCGTGGGGCGAAGTCTATGATCTCGACCGCCGAGCCATCCTGCGCCGTCAGCACCGTTCGCAGGACGGGCGTGTTGGGGATATAGGCCTGTTCGACGCCGCTGAGGTTTTCGACCTCGACGGACCAGAACCCGTGTTCAGGCGCTTCGCCGTTCATCAAGGCGGAGAACACCGGATCTCCATCCACGCGCGGCGCACATGCCCAGACATACTTCCCATGCCGGTCGATCAGGGCGCTGATCGCGCAGTTGCCGATCGGGGCGAGGTCGAGGTTGGGGCCTTTCGGCGGAAGGTCGGTCATGCATCGGTCTCCGCGACGGCTTCCAGCCAGGTCAGGACAGCCTCGACATCGTCGAGGCGGTAGCGGGCGGCGGTCTTGCGTTCCGCCCCGACCAGTACCCCGAACCCGCCCAGCACCGTCGCCGCCTCGAACCCGTATTCGTCGGTCAGGTCGTCGCCCAGCATCACCGGCACCGACCCCTTGAACGGCACCTCGCCCATGAAGGCGGTCAGGGCCTTGCCCTTGTCCGCGCCGGGGGTCTTCAGTTCCAGCACCATATGGCCGGGCTGCAACTTCAGCCCGGTCTCGCCCGCCAGACGTTCGGCCAGGGCAGTTGCATCCTCGCGACTATGCGGCGACTGGCGGTAATGCAAACCGGCCGCCACCCCCTTGTCCTCGACGATGACGCCGGGGCGGGTGCTGGCGAAGTCCTCGAACGCCTCGACCGCGTCGCGCACGCCGGGCGAGGCCTCGGCCCGTATCGCGTCGCCGTCTCCGCGCCGCCGCTCGAGTCCGTGCACGCCGGATGCCGACCGCGCCGCGCCATCGCTGATGCGGTCGATCTCGTCGAGCGTCCGCCCGCTCAGGATCGCCAGGCGCCCTTCGAGCCGCGCCTCCAGCGCGACCAGCACCGCCGTCCGCCGAACGACAGGGCCAACCGCCTCAGGCGTCGGAGCCAGCGGAGCCAAGACGCCGTCCAGGTCCAGGAACAGCGCCAGCCGCTCCAGACGAACCGGTGGCGGGATCATATGTGTCGATTGGTCTGCCTCGTGCAGCATCATCATCCGTTTCGTGGTCTGGCGTCCCCGACAGCCTAACGCCCCGCGACGGCAAAGGTTGAACGCAATCGCAGCAATTCGCCTTGTTTCTGGACCGTACGCGCAAAACGGGGGACGGATCGGGCGTTGCGAAACGTTCGTCAAAGGCGCATCTGGCGCGCCAGAAACGTCAATGGGAGGCTCCGCTCATGAGCCCTGAAGTCACCGTCTCGACCCCCGATCAGATCGCCGCCATGGGCGAGCGCGCCCGCGAAGTGGTCCGGCTCAACATCGAAGCCCTTCAGGCACTGGAGCGCACGATCGACGGGGCCTTGGCGCGCGCCTGCGACGTCATTCTGAGCCGTCCGGGTTATGTCGTTGTCACCGGCATGGGCAAGTCGGGCCATATCGGCGGCAAGATCGCGGCCACCCTGGCCTCGACTGGGACCAATGCCTTCTTCGTCCATCCGGCGGAGATGAGCCATGGCGACCTGGGCATGCTGCGCCACGACACGACGCTTCTGGCCATCTCGTCCTCGGGCGAAAGCCGCGAGCTGCGCGATCCGCTGATCTTCTGTCACCGCAACGACATCCCCGTCATCGGCCTGACCCAGCGGGGCTCCAGCTTCCTGGCCCGGATGTCGGCCGTGCCGCTGGTGATGCCCAGTGTCGCCGAGGCCTGTCCCAACGGCCTGGCGCCCACCACCTCGACCCTGATGACGCTGGCTCTGGGGGATGCCCTGGCCATGGTGCTTATGGATCGGCGTGAGTTCACGGCCCAGGACTTCGGCCTGCATCACCCCGGCGGTTCCCTGGGGATGAGCCTGCAGAGCGTGCGCGAATGGATGGGCGACAATCATGCGCCCCCGGCCTCGGTGGCGCTGGACGCGGACTTCTCCGAGATCGTCTCGACCATCACAGAGGGCCGCAAGGGGGCGGTTGCGGTGCTGAACGCCGACGGCACCCTGGCCGGGATCATCACTGACGGCGATATCCGCCGGGCTTTCGCCAACAACATCTCGGCGATCGCGGCGCGCGACATCATGAGCAGTAATCCGATCACGGTCGGGCCGGACCAGCGGATGAGCGACGTCGTCGACCTGCTGGCCGCCAACAAGATCGCCAATCTGTTCGTGATCGAGGACGACCGGCCCGTTGCCATCGTCCATGTCGCCGAACTGATGCAGGCGGGCTACGTCTCCTGAGGCGCGGTTGACCCCGCGCGCGGCCTTGAGCTACCCCTGCGGGTCCCGGCCAGGCCCGAGCCGACCCATCGGCGGGCGGCGGATGACGACGGTCCCATGAAATCAATCTGTATCGACGGTTTCAACATCGCCCTGCCCAAGGGCTCCGGCATCGCCACCTATGGGCGGAACCTGCTGACCAATGCCCGCGCGATCGGCCTGGGCACCCAGGTGCTTTATGGCCCGGTCGCGAAACGCGGCAAGAACAACGTCCTGAACGAAACGGCCCTGGCCGACCAGGACAAGCCGAACCGCAAGATGAAGAAGTCCGAGCGGTTCCAGCGCACCTTCACCAGCCGCTTCGGTCGCGACGCCCACGCCATCCTGCCCAGTGGCGAGGTGATTTGGCCCAGTCGGGGCGGGGGCAAGCCGGACGCGGATCGCTACTGGGCGGCCCAGGACCTGTTCCTGATCGCCAACCGCGCCTTCAGCGCCTACCGCACCGAGACGCCCGTCCGGTTCGAGGCCACGGCGGATGCCCCGGCTCCCGACGCCATGCACTGGACCGCGACCCTGCCGCTGCATGCGAAGGGGGTGCCGAACATCTACACCTTCCACGACCTGATCCCCCTGCGACTGCCGCACACCACGGCGGACGACAAGGACGTCTATCTGGCTATGTGCCAGGGCATCGCGAGCCGTGCCGACCATATCGCCGTGGTGTCCGAGACCACGCGTCAGGACGTGATCCGTATCCTGAACGTGCCCGAGGATCGGGTCACCAACACCTACCAGGCCGTCAGCCTGCCCGAGGCCCTGACCTCGCGGCCCGAGGCCGAGGTGGCGCTGGAGCTGGAGGGCGTCTTCAACCTGGGCTGGAAGGGCTATTTCCTGCATTTCGGGGCCATCGAGCCGAAAAAGAACCTCGGTCGGATCGTCGAGTCCTATCTGGCTTCTGGGTCGAAGACGCCCTTGGTCATCGTCGGCGGGCGGGCCTGGCTGGACGATGGCGAGACGGCCCTGCTGAACCAGGTCAAGCGCGACGGGGGACCGAGCGCCGATCGGATCCGTCAGTACGAATATATGCCCTTCTCCATGCTGATCAGCCTGATCCGTGGCGCGAAAGCCACGCTGTTCCCCTCGCTGTACGAGGGTTTCGGCCTGCCGGTGCTGGAATCCATGGCGCTGGGCACCGCGGTACTGACGTCGACCGGGGGCTCCCTGCCCGAGGTGGCGGGGGATGCGGCGCTCAGCGTCGATCCCTACGACGTCCAGGCGATGACCAAGGGGCTCCAGGCGCTCGATGCCGACGAAGGTCTGAGGACGGAACTGGTTGCGCGCGGGCGTGTTCAGGCGGATCGTTTTACGCCTGCCGCATACCAGGATCGCCTGCGCGATCTGTACCGCAAGGTCGGAGTGCTGTGATGGAAGACATCCTGTTCGACGCCAGTCGCCTGGTCAGCCGGACCGAGCGCACGGCGCCGACGGGGGTGGACCGGGTTTGCCTGGCCTATGCCGAATGGCTGATGGCGCGGCAGGACGTGCGCATGGTGCCGGTCCGCTCCAAGCACGACCAACTGGTCGCCGTGGACGGCACTTGGTTCCGGCAGTGCGTAAAGACCCTGCGCCAGCGCTGGACGGGCGAGTTCTTCGACCGCCCCCTGACCGAGGCCGAGCGTCGGCTGTTCGCCGCCCTGCATGCCGACCGGCCGGGCGAGGTCTCGGTGCTCAGCACGCCACCGTCGCCGGTGGATCGCAATGCCCCGCGCCGCATGCGGGTATGGAAGCAGTTCTTCCGATCGCGGCGCATGCCCGAGGTGCCACCCGGCCGTCGCTACTTCAACGTGGGCCATACCAGCCTGAACACGCCGGAGATCCTGAACAGCCTGACCGCCAGCGGGATCGAGCGGATCATCCTGCTGCACGACCTGATCCCCATCACCCACCCCGAGTTCTGCCGTCCCGGCGACGGTGAGAAACACCGGACGCGGGTGCTGACGGCCCTGAACCATGCCTCGCGCATCCTGGTGAATTCCCACTATACGGCCAGCGAATTGAAGGCCTTCGCCGACCGGGAGGGCGTCGAGGCCCCGCCGATCGATGCCATCCATCTGGGGCTGGAGCCGATCTTTCTGGACCGGCCCGGCAATACCACGCCGCGACCCTATTTCGTCCATGTCGGCACGATCGAGGCGAGGAAGAACCTGGCCTTCCTGCTGACCATCTGGCGCCGCCTGCAGGAGAAGATGGGAGACGACGCGCCGCAGCTGGTGCTGGTCGGGCGTTATGGCTGGGAGAACGAGGCGGTGCTGGATCACCTCCAGCGATCGCCCAACCTGCGCGGCCTGGTGCATCAGGCGGCCAACCTGCCCGACGCCTCTCTGGCGGCCCTGATGAAGAACGCCCAGGCGGTGCTGGCCCCCTCCAGCGTCGAGGGGTTCGACCTGCCGGCGGTCGAGGCCTGCGCGCTGGGCGTGCCGCTGATCGCCTCGGACATCCCGGCGCACCGCGAACTGGTGCCGGACGCCGAGCTGATCGATCCGCTGGATGGGCTGGGCTGGCTGGCGGCGCTGGAGCGGGCGACGCGGTCGCGGCCGGTCTCGCCGCCCTATGTCGCCCCGACATGGGACCGGCATTTCGCTGCCGTGGCGGCACGAATCGGCCTGGACACCTGACGTCGAGGCCCTGACGCAACCTCGCCATGAAGGGGCGCTACTCCGCCCGTCCGCCCCGTCGCCCGCCCTCTTCGGCAGGCCTCTGGTCCCTGAGCCCAAACGCCGGTAATCATCCCCCATGATCGCAACTCATCCCCTGACACGCTCGGTCCTGGCGCTGTCCATCGTGGCCATCCTGAGCGGCTGTTCGACCCTCCCGCGCGACGGGCCGTCGGGGCGGGCGGTGGAGCGGGGGGCGACCTCGGTCGATACCCAAGGCTTCTATCAGATCGTCGACCTGGACTATGGGGCCAGCGAGATGATCAAGACGGTGCCGCCCCGGTTCCTGGGCAGCCTGTCCAGCAGCACAGTCCAGGGCCAGTCCGGCCTGATCGGGCCGGGCGACACCTTGCAGGTCTCGATCTTCGAGCCGAGCGGCAACCTGTTCGGCTCGGGAGCCGGATCCTCCAGCGTCCGCTCCGGCCAGCAGCAGTTGCCGGTCACGGTGGACTCCGGCGGCAACGCCACCATCCCCTTCGCAGGCCCCGTCCAGGTCGCGGGCCTGTCCTCGACCCAGGCGGGGGCGGCCATCCGCCGGGCCCTGCTCGGCAAGGTCGGCAACCCCCAGGTGGTGGTCTCGGTCACCGAGAACAGCTTCAACACCGTCAACGTCCTGGGCGACGTCCGCCAGCCGGGGCGGGCGCCGCTGTCGGGCAACGCCGACCGCATCCTGGACGTCATCGCCGATCGCGGCGGCACGACCCGGGCGGTCGAGGACGTGATCGTCGTCATCCAGCGCAACGGCCAGACCTTCACCGCGCCGCTGACGTCGGTCACGACCGACTTCAACGAGAACGTGCGCCTGACGCGGGGCGACGAGGTCAACCTGACCTATCGTCCGCGCAAATTCAGCACGTTCGGCGCGCTCGGCGCCGTCGCCGAGGTGCCGATGGAATCCGGCCCGACGACCCTGGCCGGGGCCATCTCCAAGGTCGGGGGCCTGAACGCCAATGTCGCCAACGCCCGCTCGGTCCTGGTCTTCCGCTTCGAGCGGCCCGAGGTGGCCCAGGCCCTGGGCGTCACCCAGGCCCCGACCGTGCGCGGCGTCCCCATCGTCTATCGCCTCAATTTCGAGGATGCGACGGGGCTATTCACGGCGGGCAATTTCATCATCGAACCCGGCGACATCGTCTATGTGCCCCAGTCCGGCCTGGCCGAGATGCGGAAATTCTTCGAAGCGATCCAGTCCTTTACCCGCATCGTCTATGATATCTCGGTGACCAGCACCCTGCAGAACTGACGACGATGGCGCGGCCGCCCCGACACGGCGAGTTCTCGTGGCGGCTGTTCTTTCGCGGCATCGCGCGGGCGTTGGGCATCCGCACCACGCGCGGGCCGAGCGAACAGGACGTCATCGACGACGTCGATCGCTGGTCGCGGGCCGATGCGGACGCCGACGGCGATGACCCTCTGTTCCGGCGGCTGGGCCGGATGGAGCAGGACGCGCTCGACATCTATGCGGCGCAGGGCCTGCCGACCCAGCCCGGCCACTATGCCCGCGCGCCCGGCGACGCCGAATGGCAGTTCGTGGCCCGCACCCTGCTGCCCCAGGACCGCTGGACCCTGGTCCAGGACTATCCGCCCGAGGAGGGCTGGCGGTTCGCCACCCTGCAAACTCTTGGCCGGGCCGAACCGGCGGGCAGCCCCGCCATCGCGGCCTCGGCCGTTCTGGTCGACTGCCGGGCGCTGCGCGATGCGCCCGAGGCGCGGCATGAGGCGACGATGGCCCTGCTGGAGCGGGCGATCGGGCTGGGGGTGGGATGGGGCGGGCTGGGGCGCGATCCGGAGGCGATGACGGTCGACCTGGCCGATCCCCGGCCCCTGCCGCGTCGTGGAGACCCGCTGGCTTGGAGATCGCCGGACGAGGCCTGATGCGGGATGAGGGCTGTGACGGGCGCAAGGGTTCATCACGGAGAGCACAAAGGGGTCACGGAGGGCACGGAGGGACCGCGCGGGGGGCGACGGCGTGAGCCCGCATTCCGACGCGGATGCCAGGATTGCGGCTTCGCCGCGACAAGCGACACGCAGCCAGCCGGTTCCGATCGACCCCGAGCGGTGCCGCGATACCGGTCGCTCCGTGCTCTCCGTGACCCCTTTGTGCTCTCCGTGATGAACCCTGTCCCCCCCGCCCACGGCCTCCAGGACAGTTCGCCCGGCCCTTCACCACGGCGACGCCAAGGGGTCGTCGAAAATGGCGTCTGGATCGTCTGGATCGTCTGGAATCCCGTCCATGACCTCCTGCGACAGCCGGTCCAGTTCCCGCTCCAGCGCGGCGCGCGAGACGCCGTCGCGCGGGTCGGTGGCGGCGACGCGGCGGGCCAGGTCGCCCACGCGGGCGGCGACACAGGCCGCCATCTCCATCGCCGAGGCCCCGTCGCGACGCGCGACATAGGCCTCGGCCTCGCGGCGTTCGGCGGCTTCCTGCTCCCTGATCTGTGCGGATCGCACGCTGGGCGGGCCGGACGGGGCGGCCGCGCGCCGGGCGGCGGCCTCGGCCTCGGCTTTTTCCTCGCGGGCCTTGAGGGTCAGCCGCTCGTGCAGCCGCATCCAGCTGGCGGCGGCCCCGGCCCGCCCCCGCGCCATGGCACGCCGCAACTGGCGCAGGGCATGGTCGGCCAGGACGTCGTAACCGGCCTCGGAATCGATGTCGTCGCCGACGTAATGGGTCCAGTCGGCGGCCTCGGCCGGTTCCGGATCGGCCTGATCGCACCGCCGCCATCCGCCCTTCTTCGCCCGCTCGCGAAAGGCCCCCAGCGACAGGTCGAACCGGTCGCAGACCTCCTCCGCCGTCGCCCCGTCCAGATAGGCCTCGCGCGCCAGGCCCCAGGTCGCCTCGGACCGGATGCGATAGCCCCCGCCGCGCGCGTCGTCGTCCCGGCGCGGGGCATAGAGGTCGGTCAGATCGGTCATGGTCCCTCCGAAGGCGAAAGGGATCAGGATAGGGGCGGGTGTGGGGTGTGAGCGGTGGCGGCGGCGAGAAAGGGGGCGGGTGTTGAAAGGGTTGGGGAAATTGGGGGATGGTCGGAGAGGTTGACCCAATGGGCACTTCACCTCGCCCCTCTCTGGAGACTATGCGACCTGATATTGTGCTTGATGAAGATCAGCCATGACTTCCGCCGGGATGCGGCGGCGCAGAACGATGCGGGGGTTCGCTGGCCAAAGCGGAGCCCGATATGGCGGAGATGTCGGCGAAGTTCCGGGCGGGGCGGGGTGGTGGACGTGAAGCCTTAACCCGCACCGTCTTTCTCATCACGAATTCGTCGAACGTACAAGTTCAGGCGCTGAATAGCATCGGCAACCAGTAGCCTGATATCATGATCTTCCAGTTGCTTTGGATATCTCTGGATAGCCTCCAGGCTCGTGAGCGCCTCGTCAATCTCTTCTAGCTCAGGCTCGTCAATTTCAGACCGATTCTGCCAGCGATGGTAATGTGAGGCTTCGTGCGCGACTGCAGCGTCAACACTTAAGACCGAATTGGCATCGACCATGCCTCCACCCGGGTAGACGTCCTCACCGAAAATGACTTCGGCAACTTCTTCTCCGGTTTCATCGACGTACACGCGGAACCGCGTCCTTGCACCTTCCTGGTGTTTGACGGCCAACCGCCGTTCAAATGTCAGAAAGGTGTTCAGAACGTTGCGGACTTCACGCCCATCTAAGGCGGCAGCGCGCCTGCCGGCTAAGAGCGAATCTCGCTCCCTCGCCATTAGCGCTGCACCAAGAAGTCCAAATTACTGGGAACCGGCTCAACGGCTAACAACTGCCGAAGCGTCCGCGTTGCAGCCGATTGCGCCGCCCCATTGTTCACCGCCGAAAACTTACCTTGTGTGGCAGCGGCCTTAACCACACCTACCTGCAGCCAAAGCGGGTTTGCCTTATCAAACAGGTCGCCACGCCAGCTTGAAAAATCATATGACCGCGATGCTGAGAGCCGGTTGAGTTTTTGCTTCCATTTCGACTTGGCATCATGCGTGCCGAATTTTACTGCGTCGTCGTAGTAGTCGCGAGCCAGAGCAGCGTATCCGTGCATCATGGTGCCGGAATCGACGATCAAGTCCCGACGGATAACCTTCCGGCTGGCGAGGTCCTGCAGGCCGAGCTCTGGCCTTATTGCGGTAAGTAAATCATAGAAATCGGCAGCACTGAACGCTAGACCATCGATCTCGCTCCGGTCCAAATCGCGATCTGCTGCAAATATACGCATCATATTTCTGATTGTAGACAGCGTAACAACCTGAGCATTCTTGGCTGTAAGCCGGTCAGTCACTCTGTTAACGTTCTGCGCCAAATTAGGGCTCGCCTCGACCATCTTTTTTGCTAGCAAAGATAAGTCATCGTGTGTCGTAAGGTCATAGGCCTTTGATTTAGAAGTTGGTTTCGGCCTTTGGTTTTTGTCGAAAAAGTAATTTCCCTCGTCTTCGCGAGACAAGAAGTACAAATCGACCTTAAACTCCTTGGACTCAGAGAAATTTTTATAGTCGGATGGGCAATCTCTCCAAGCTTTGACTGCCTTTATGATGGCCTGCTGTCTGTGATGAGCGTCTGGTATGTATGCTCTCCCAGAATATATAATCAGTGATGAATCCGCATCATTCCAATAAGCGGAGAAGCTGTTAGGTCGTAGGTTCCAAACCAGCGGGCTCAGGAACAACTGATCGCCTGCTAGTAACTTATCAACTATGTCGTCAGCGTTATCATGTTCAAAAATATATAGGCCTTGCGCCGGGTATCCATCGCCAAGTGATAACTCTTTCGGCGTGCCTGGGGGAGCGTGCGGTTCAATGCCTCTCTGAACGTCTTGGTCCGTCCACAGGAGTTGGCTTTGCGCTGCATCCGCTAGCTCACCAGCAGTGATGGTGAACGTAGCCAAGGTATCGGCCCCTTCGCCTGTCCACTGCACGCCATCACAGACGAACAAACCCTGGTAAGCCTTACCCGAGGCCGTAACCTTCGCCTTTGGGAGAAGTCCTTGGATTTTGGGTGTTGACGCCATATTTTCCTCGCTTTGGGCAGCAGCTTTACCGTGTATTTGCGCTCAATCAACGAGCAACCTGCACCCCATACCCGGCCTCGTCATCCTCGCCGGTCCAAACGGTGCCGGGAAGACCACCTTCATCAATGGCTTTCTTCGGCGAAGGGCGGAGGCGTTTCGGTTCGTCAATCCGGACGAGGTGGCGAGGAGCCTGATCGGAGCCGGGCCGGGGCGCGATCTGGCCGCCGGGCGGATGGTGATCGAGCGGCTGGATCAGCTTGTTCGCCGAGCGCGCCGACGTGGTGCTGGAAACGACCCTGGCGACACGGTCGCATGCGGTGCGCATCCGCGACTGGAAGGCGGCGGGGTATCGGGTCGAGCTGGTCTATCTGAAGGTGGCCAGTGCGGACTTTTCGGTCGCGCGCGTCGCGAGGCGCGTTGCGCGTGGCGGTCACGGCATTCCAGAGGAGACCTTGCGTCGTCGATTCCTGCTCAGCCTCGAATACCTTGAGACCGTCTACAAGCCTATCGTCGATCAGTGGGAAGTCTATGCCAGTAGCGACGACGGCCTCGTTCTGCTAGAAACGAGCCCACGATGAGCTCGATCTTCGACATCGAAACCGTTCTGAAGGCCGGGCGCGACGCCGCCCATACGGCCAGGCACGGCACGCGCGAGGAACAGTCCGGCAAATTCCTGCCGCCGCCGGGCTGGAAGGGGCATCTGGTGACCGCTGCCGACGTCCCGCCCCGAACGCCGACCAAAGGCAAGGCGGCGTGATACCCGTTGGTCGGGGGTTCATCCGATCCCCGCTGTCGCTTTTCCTCGCCGTCGTCGCTGCTTTCGCTGCTTCGGCCACGGTTGCCCTCGCGTGCAGTTGCGGCGAATGGCGGACGCCGCAGGCTCAGCTGGAGAGGACCGATCTGGCTGTAGTTGCGCGCGCGGTCTGGACGCGGCGGGAAGCCGGGCGCGGGCCGGGGGAGGGCGTGACCCTGTTCACCGTCGAGCGGACCTTGAAGGGTGGGGTGCGCCGGGAGTGGCGGATCGCCCATGTCGTCGACGACGGCGGTGCCACCTGCGGTGCGGAGTTCAAGCCGGGCGAGCGCGTCCTGTTGCTGGCCAGTGTGCGCGACGGTCGACTGGCTACCGGCATGTGCGACCGGGCGCGGTTCCCGACGGCGGCCTATGAACGGGCAATCGCCGGACGACGTTGAGGCCCTCCGGCTCCGCTTTGACCCCGCCCGCGTGCCGGTCCACAAACCCTCCAAAGACGGGGGAATCGTGTGGTCAGTCGGGTGGCGATCGTGGGGGGCGGCTATTCGGGAGCCATGCTGGCGGCGCGGCTGGCCGAGCGGGGGCTGGCGTCCGTCGTGATCGACCGGGGCGGGGATTTCGGGCGGGGCGTGGCCTATGCGACGCCGTTCGACGGGCATCTGCTGAATGTGCGCTCCGGCCGGATGAGCGCGGTCGATGGCGATCCGGAGCATTTCGTCCGCTGGCTGAGGATCCATCGTCCGGAACTGGCCGATCCGGACGGCTTCGCGCCGCGCCGGGTGTTCGGCGACTATGTGCAGGACAGGCTGGCGGGGGTGACGGCGGCGCATCCGGGGCGGATCGAGACGGTGGTCGGCGCGGTCGCGGCGGTCGAGGACGGGGTGGTGGTCCTGGCCGACGGGCGCAGGATCGCGGCCGGGGCCGTGGTGCTGGCCACCGGCAATCCGGCGCCCCGGATGGCGGATGCAGGAGCGTCGGAGCGAGTGATCGCCGATCCCTGGGCGGCGGGGGCGCTGGCGCCGATCGGGGCGGAGAATGCGGTCCTGATCATCGGCACGGGCCTGACCATGGTGGACATGCTGCTGATGCTGGAGGGTAGGGGGTGGCGCGGGAGTGCGATCGCCCTGTCGCGGCGCGGGCTGCTGCCGAGGGGGCATGGGGCGGTGCCGGATGCGGCGGCGGGGCTGGAGGCCGGACTGCTGGAGGGGCCGTTGTCGCGTAGGCTGAAGGTGGCGCGGCGGGTGGCAGGGCGCGCGGGCTGGCGCAGTCTGATGGAGGGGTTGCGGCCCCGAACGGCCGAGGCCTGGGCGGCGGCGGACCTGGCGACGCGGGGGCGGATGGTGCGGCACCTGCGGCCCTGGTGGGACGTGCACCGGCACCGGGTGGCGGTCTCGATCGCCGAGGCGCTGGACCGGTGGGCGGCCGAGGGGCGGCTGCGGGTCGTGACCGGGCGGGTGCGGGCGATCCGGGCGGGGGCCGAAGGGGTGGCGGTGGACTGGACGCCGCGTCTTAAGGAGGCTCGGGGGGGCGCGGCGGAGGGGCCGCTGTCAGGGGACTGGCTGATCGACTGTACGGGGCCGGGGCACGATCCGGCGCGCGATCCCCTGACCGGGCCGCTGCTGGCGTCCGGGCGGGCGCGGATGGACGGGCTGAGACTGGGGCTGGATCTGGACGAGAGCGGGCGGGTGGTGGATGTGGACGGGCGGGCCGATCCCCGGCTGTTCGTCCTGGGGCCGCCTGCGCGCGCGGCCTTCTGGGAGACGATCGCGGTGCCGGATATCCGAAAACGGATCGAGGACGTAGTGGGGGCGCTGGTCGAGCCCTTTGAGGCCTAACGCCTGGACGTGCGCCGCGAGGTTCATCACAGCGAACACAGCGGGCCACAACGGACACGACGGGACCGAATCTGGATCAAGGCGAGTAGTGGCGGCGAAGCCGCCCTATGTGCACCAGTCAGGCATTGTGGCGAGCGAGAAACTCGGCAACCTCTCGGTCCCGTTGTGTTCGCCGTGCATTCGTCGTGTTCGCTGTGATGAACCGCCTTGGGTGCGGAGTGCAAAAAAAGGGCGGCCTTGCGACCGCCCTTTCCGTTTCATGACGCGACCGGATCAGGCCGCGGTCTTCTCGCCCTCGATCAGGGGCTGGGCCGTGCCGATCGGGATGCTGCGGGGCTTGAGGGCCTCGGGCAGTTCGCGCTTCAGGCTGATGGCCAGCAGGCCGTTGTCGAGGTTGGCCTCGGTCACCACCACATAGTCCGCCAGCTGGAACCGGCGCTCGAAGTCGCGCTCGGCCAGGCCGCGATGCAGGTATTTGCGGGCCGCGTCGTCGTTGGCGGCCTTCTTGCCGGTGACGGTCAGAAGGTTCTCCTTGACCTCGAGGTTCAGTTCCTCGGGGCGGAAGCCGGCGACGGCGATCTCGATCCGGTAGGCGTTCTCGCCCGTCGTCTCGATATTGTAGGGGGGCCAGCCGGTGGTTTCGCTGGTGCGCGCGGCGCTTTCCAGCAGTCCAGCCAGACGGTCGAAGCCGACGGCGGAACGGTAGAGGGGGGTCAGGTCCAGGGTACGCATAGTCGAAGTCCTCCTGAGGATCAGCAAGGTTGAAGATTCAGGCCGTGACGGTCCCATGCTGGGCCCCGCCGGGTCTGGAGCGCCCGATGTCGGCACGCCCGGAACCGATGTGGGATGTGCCGATGCGACGTCAAGGGGTGGCATCCGCGCTTGCCCCCGACGCCCCGTGCCGTATGGATATGCCCAACCAGAACGAAGCCTTCGGAGACGTCCCATGCGCCTGCTCGCCCTGACTTCCCTTCTCGCCCTGACCCTGCCCGCCGTGGCGTTCGCCCAGGCCCTGCCGGCCACGGCCAACGAAAGCCCCGCCGAACGCACCGCCCGCCGCGCCGCCATGACGCCGCCGGTGCTGCAGGAAGACACCGCGCTTCAGGCCGCGATCGGCTCCGAGACCCGCCCCGAAGCGGACCGGGCGCGCGACGTTTATCGTCGGCCACTGGAAAGCCTGACCTTCTGGGGGCTGACGCCGGGATCGACGGTGGTGGAGATCGCGCCCGGTCGGGGCGGCTGGTGGACCGCGATCCTGGAACCCTATGCGGCGGCGACCGGGGGGCGGTATGTGGCGGTGAACAATCCTGGGGAATCGATGGTCGTCGAGGACGGGACCGCCGATATGGTGCTGGTGGCGCGCGCCTTCCACAACTGGCACCGGGCGGGGCGGACCCAGCCCTATCTGCAGGCCTTCTTCAAGGCGCTGAAGCCCGGCGGCGTCCTGGCGGTCGAACAGCACCGGGCGGTCGAGGGCACCAATCCGGACCAGACGGCCTCGACCGGCTATGTGTCGGAAAGCTCGATCATCAAGGCGGCGCAGGAGGCCGGCTTCGTGCTGGATGCGCGCAGCGAGCTGAACGCCAATCCCAAGGACGACCGCGACCACCCTTACGGTGTCTGGACCCTGCCGCCCGTGCGCACCAGCGCGCCCCGGAACGGGGTGACCACCGACCGGGCCGAGCCCCTGACCGAGGCCGAGCGGGCCCAGTACGATGCGATCGGCGAGAGCGATCGCATGACCCTGCGGTTCCGCAAACCGGCCTGAGACCGGCTTTGACCGTCCGCACGAACCGCTCTAAGCCAGCGGGACCGGGGACCGATCGCGCGCGCCAAGCCTCCTCTGCGCGCGACGGCCTGACGGGGAGTGGGCATGGCGTCTGATCGACCGACATCGCGAGGGTTCGCCTCGCGCCGGGGCCTGTTGCTGGGCGCATCGGCCCTGTCGGCGCTGGTGCTGGTCGGATGCGGGCGTCGCGAGGAAACCGCCAAGCCCGAACCCGCCGCCACCCCGTCCGGACCGCCCGAGGGCTCTCTGGAATGGGCGGTCACGGGACCGTGGCGTATCGCCGACCGGGCGCGCGATGAATGGCGCCATCCGATGGAAACGCTGCGATTCTTTGGCCTGAGACCTGACATGACGGTGGTGGAGTTCTGGCCCGGCAGCGGCTGGTACACCGAAATCCTGGCTCCCTATCTGGCCGAGGGCGGCGGCACATACATCGCCGCCGGATTCGCCACCGGCCCCGGCTCCGACCCGGCCCAGGCCGCCCTGATGGCCGCCTATCAGCGCCAGTTCAGCGAGGACCGGACGCTGTACGGCGATATCCAGTTCAGCGCGTTCGGGGCCATGACCGGTCCGGTCGCGCCTGCAGGCACGGCGGACATGGTGCTGTTCATGAGGAACATTCATGCCTGGATGGCGTCAGGGATCGCGGAAAAGGCGTTCGCCGACGCCTTCGCCGCGCTGAGGCCTGGCGGCATCTTGGGCGTCGAACAGCACCGGCTGGGGCCGGATGCGGATCAGGACCCGGCCGCCGCCAACGGCTATGTCCAGGAGGCCTTCGTGCGGCAACTGGCAGAGGAGGCGGGCTTCGTCTTCGTCGAGGCTTCGGAAATCAACGCCAATGATGCGGATTCCAAGGACCATCCGTTCGGGGTCGAGACCCTGCCGCCGCAACGGCTGACCGCACCGCAAGGCTCGCCCCCGAACCCGGATTTCGACCGCACCGAATACGACGCCATCGGCGAGAGCGACCGGATGACCTTGAAGTTCAGGAAGCCCGAATGAGCCGCGTGCGCAGCGCCGATATCGACGCACCCCTGATGGGCGTGCCCGGCGCGGACTCGCCGCCTGGCGGCAAGGGCGAGTGGTTCCGGGGAGCCGGGGGTTTGCGCCTGCGCGCCGCCTTCTGGACGCCCTCCAAGCTGGTCGCCAAGACCCCGCGCGGGACCGTGGTGCTGAGCCCCGGCCGGACAGAACCGATCGAAAAATATTTCGAGGTGATCGGCAATTTCCTCGCCCGGGGCTTCTGCGTCCTGGCCCATGACTGGCGCGGACAGGGCCTGTCGGCGCGATTGCTGCCCGACCGGTTGAAGGGCCATGCGCGGGCGGTCGAGGAATTCCTCGACGACTATGATCGGCTGCTGGACGCCTACCAGGACCGGGCACCCAGGCCGTGGATCATGGTCGGCCATTCGATGGGCGGGGCGTTGAACCTGCTGTCGCTGGAGGCCAACGACAGCAGGTTCGCGGGCGCGGTGCTGTCCAGCCCCATGCTGAGGGTCAAGACCGGCAAGCGGTCGATGTGGTCGGTGAAACTGGCCGTGCGCTGGAACCTGCGGCACGGCAAGGCCGGCGATTTCGTGCTGGGCGAGCCCGACGATCCGTTTGGGCATACGTTCGAGACCGACGCCCTGACCACGGACCACGGCCGATATGAGCTGTGGCGGCAGCAACTCTATGCCTGTCCGCATCTGGCACTGGGTGGGCCGACCTGGGGCTGGCTGGCGTTCGCGCTGGATGCGGGCGAGCGGGCCCTCAAGCCGCGTGCGCTGAAGGCCGTGTCGATCCCGGTGACAATCGTCCAGGGCGGCGATGACGACAAGGTCTGGAAGCAGACCAACCAGTGGGCGGCCAAGCGGCTGGCGCGCGG
Source organism: Rhizobium sp. Q54 (assembly GCA_943369795.1). Taxonomy (GTDB): domain Bacteria; phylum Pseudomonadota; class Alphaproteobacteria; order Caulobacterales; family Caulobacteraceae; genus Brevundimonas. The sequence goes on from CALROO020000010.1 coordinate 16,562, forward strand.
CCGCTATGTCGAGGTGCCGGGTGCCAAGCACGAGGTCATCATGGAGACCGACCCGTTGCGGGCCGTCTTCCTGGCCGAGTTCGATGCCGTGGCGGATGGCGTGACCGCTCAGTAGGCCGTTCATCTTCCCTCTCCCGGTGGGAGAGGGCTTGAGCGCCCGAGAGCCGTCAGGCGATCGGACCTGCGCGAAAGGGTGAGGGATTAAGGTGCCAACCGGTGAGAGCGTAGCCCCTCACCCTTTCGCCTTGCCAATCGCTTCGCTCTTGGAGGCTCAAGCCCTCTCCCACTTGGAGAGGGATCGATTCTCAAAGCGCTGCCCTTTTGAAGGCCACCAGCGCCTGTTCGCGCACCCGCGCGTCACCCACCGCGATGATCTGGCCGTTGCCGGACGGGGGGGCACCGCGCCAGTCGGTGACCTGACCGCCCGCCGCCTCCACCACCGGGACGAGGGCCGACCAGTCCCAGACCTTCAACCCGCTTTCGGCCACCAGATCGATCCGGCCCGCCGCGACCATGGCATAGGCATAGGCGTCGCAGCCGAACCGGGCCAGTTTCGCCGCGGCCCGCACCTGGGTCCAGGCCCCAAGCTCCGGCCCGGTGAACAGGTCGGCATCGGTGGTGGCCAGGACGGCGTCGGTCAGCCTTTCGCAGGACCGGACCCGCAGCCGCGTCTCGGTTTCGCCGCGCAGCAGCCGCGCCCCGGACGGGCCGCCCAGAAAAATCTCGTCCAGATAGGGTTGGGCGATCACCCCGACGCTGGGTCGGCCCTCGGTCCGCAGCGCGATCAGGGTGGTCCACAGCGGCAGGCCCGCGATGAAGGCGCGGGTGCCGTCGATGGGGTCCAGGATCCAGACATGGTCGGCGTCCGGCCGGTCCTCGCCGTATTCCTCGCCGATCACGCCGTGGTCGGGATAGCGGGTGGCGATGGCCCGGCGGATCGCGGCTTCGGCGGCCTTGTCGGCCTCGGTGACGGGGTCGAAGGCACCCGGCCCGGCCTTGTTCTCCTGCGCATAGTCGCCACGAAAGAAGGGCAGGGTCACGGCGGCGGCGACCCGGGCCAGTTCGACGGCGAAGGCTTCGTGTTCGGTCATCAGGGCACTCGACTTTGGTCGCCGCGTGCTTGCACCGCAGTTCCCCGGCAACGCAAGAGCGGATCGACGCCATACACGCTCCATTAATCGCACCGTGCAACTATAGGTCGTTGTACAGGAGGCGAGCGATCATGACCGGCCCTGCGAAAACCGCCCATCGGCGCGAAGGCTCGACCGCCGTCGAGTTCGCCCTCGTCGGGCCGCTGCTGATCCTGCTGCTGATGGGGATGGTCGTTTACGGCGGCTGGTTCTGGCTGGCCCAGTCGGTGCAGTCGCTGGCATCGGAAAGCGCGCGGGCGGCGATCGGCGGGCTGGATGCGGCGGAGCGCGAGAGCCTGGCCCGGCGGTTCGTGGCGGCGTCGGACGGCGGAGCGTCGGGCCTCGATCCGGCCAGGACCGCCGTGGTCGTCGAGAGCGATGCCGAGGCGATCCGGGTGCGCATTTCCTATGACGCGGCCAGCCATCCGCTGATGAAACTGGCCGTGCTGATCCCCGACCCGCCCGCGACGATCGAGCGGTCGGCCGTCGTGCGGATCGGGGGGTATTGAGATGGCCCGTTCGAAGGGGAGCTTCTGGCGCGACCGGCGGGGCGTGATCGCCACGACGGTGGCGATGGCGGGCGGGGTGCTCTGTGGCCTGGCGGCCCTGACCATCGATGTGGGGTCGCTGGCCCTGAAGGCGCGGCAACTGCAGGGGGCGGCCGATCTGGCGGCCCTGTCGGCGGCGCGGGATCGGGACCATGCCCAGGCGGCGGCCTCCGCGACAGCCAGCGACAACCTGGGCACGCCGATCGGGGCGCAGATCGTGCTGGGTCGCTATGTCGCCGACCCGGACGTCGCGCCCGAACTGCGGTTCACCGCCAACGCAAGCCAGCCCAATGCGGTGCGGGTCACACTGACCCATGCGGCACCTCTGTATTTCGGGCGCTGGATCCTGGGGCGGGAGACGGTCGAGATGACGCGCTCGGCGACGGCGGCGGTGGCGGTCGAGCCGCCGCGCGCCATGTTCTCGATCGGGTCGCGACTGGCGCGGCTGGACGGCGGGATCGCCAATGACGTGCTGGGGGCGCTGACCGGATCGACGGTGTCGCTGAGCGTGGCCGACTACAACGCGTTGGCGAGTGCCAAGGTCAATCTGTTGAGCTTTTCCGACGCCCTGGCCACCGAGCTGGGGGTCGAGGCGGGGGACTATGACGGGCTGTTGGAAAGGAGCGTGGATGCCGGGCGGGCGCTGAACGTGCTGGAGCGGCTGGCGGGCGATCAGGGCGACAGCGCCCTGTCGAAACTGGCCACCGCTGCGACGGGCGTGGAGGTGGATCTGGGCGAACTGATCGGGGCGGAGGCGGCGGCGCAGGACGGTCTGGCCGGGGCGCTGGATGCCGACATCGGGGTGCTGGACCTGGCCATGGCCATGCTGGAGATCGGGGCGGGGGACCGGCAGGCCCAGCTGGCGCTGGGGGCAAAGGCCGGGCTGGCGGATGTGTCGGTATCGCTGGCCATCGGCGAGCGGCCGAACAATTCGCCCTGGATGACGGTGACCGACAAGGGGACGCCGATCATACGAACGGCCCAGGCCAGGCTGTATGTGAAGGCCCGTACGGCGCAGAAGCTTTCGGGCCTGGCCCAGGTCAATCTACCGATCCTGATCGAACTGGCCTCGTCGGAGGCGCGGCTGAACGCGATCGACTGCGATCCGTCGCGGACGGTGGAGCTGGGCGTGCGGCCCGGTCTGGCCAAGGCGCATATCGGGGCGATCAACGAGGCCAGGCTGGCGGATTTCAAGACGGCGCTGGTCCCGACGCGGGCGACCCTGCTGTCGGTGCTGGGTCTGGTCACCATCACGGCGAAGGCCGAGATCGAGGCCGGGGATCAGGGCTTCACCGCCACGTCTTTCAGCGACGCCGACATCAATTCCCAGCGGCTGAAGACGGTGCAGGCGCGGGGTCTGGCCAACGGCGTCGTGGTCAGCCTGCTGCAACGGATGGACGTCAAAGTGGATGTGATCGGTCTGGGGTTGGGGCTTGGCAATCTGACCTCGGCGCTGGGGGTGCTGCTGACGCCGCTTGGGCCGGCTATGGACGGGGTGATCAATCCGCTGCTGGATACGCTGGGGCTGAAGCTGGGCGAGGCGGATGTGCGGGTGCTGAACGCGACCTGTCCGACGGGAGACGAGCCGCCGGTCCTGGTCGGGTGACTTGAGACCCGGCACGATCGGGCCGATACAGCGGCCATGACCGATACGCCCGCTGATACTGTCGCCGCTGACATGACCTATGCCCGCTATCTGGGGCTCGACCGGCTGCTGTCGGCGCAGGATCCGCTCAGCGACCAGCATGACGAGATGCTGTTCGTCATCATTCACCAGACCAAGGAACTGTGGCTCAAGCAGATCCTGCATGAGGTGGGACTGGCGCAGGCGCTGGTGCGGTCCGGCGATCTGGTCCCCGCCTACAAGAGCCTGGCGCGGGTCAGCCGGATTCAGGCGGTGATGACCCAGAGCTGGGACATCCTGGCCACCATGACGCCCGCCGACTATCTGAGGTTCCGGTCGGTGCTGGGGTCCAGTTCGGGCTTCCAGAGCGACCAGTTCCGGCGGCTGGAGGCCATGCTGGGACTGAAGGACGCGAAATTCCTGAAGTTCCAAGAGGACCGTCCCGAGGCCCATGCCGCCCTGACCGAGGCCCTGACCGCTCCCAGCCTGTACGACGACGCCCTGGGGCAGATGGCGCGCGCTGGCCTGCCGGTGCCGGATGCGGTGCTGAACCGCGACGTCAGCCGCCCCTATGTGCCGCACGAGGGCGTCGAGGCGGCGTGGCTAGAGGTGTACCGCGACACCGACCGCTGGTGGTCCCTGTACCAGCTGGCCGAGAAACTGGTCGATCTGGACGACGCCATGGTCACCTGGCGGCACAAACATGTGGTGACGATCGAGCGGATCATCGGACGCCGGCGCGGGACGGGCGGGACCGACGGCGTGGCCTATCTGACGACGACGCTGGAGAAGCGGTGCTTCCCCGAGCTGTGGTCGTTGCGGACGAAGCTGTAGCGGCAACCAAAGCCAAGCTGGGCGGTTCTGATGGCCTGACATCGGGAACACCGCCATGGCCATCGACAATCGTCACGACATCAAGCTGCTGAACGGCCTGTATTCGGCCACGCTGGGCAATGCCCAGGCCTATGCCGAGGCGGCCGAGGCGAGCGGCGACGTGGGTCATCAGGGCTTCTATCGCGAACGGGAGGCCCAGCGGCGCGCCCTAGCCGGGACCCTGGCGACCGAGATCACCGCGCGCGGCGGCGAGCCGAGCCACGGCGACGGCTTGCTGGCCAAGGCGCAGAAGGTGGTCAAGGAGGTCAAACAGGCGCTGGGCCGCGACGAGGCGGTGACCCTGTCCGAAGTCGAACACGGCGAGACGGCGCTGCTGGCCCGGTTCGACAAGGCGCTGGAGGACGGGGCCATGTCCGCCACGACGCGCGAGACGGTCCGCCGCGCCCGGGTCGAGGTCGCGCGCGGGCATGAGGACGTCGTGGCCCTGAAGCACAGCGTCCAGGGCCAGAAGGACGCCGGTCTGGACATCGCCCCGCAATGACGGGCGGGGCGATGCGCTGGGTAGTGAAGGGGGTCTTCGCGTTCGGGGGCATCCTGCTGATGCTGATCGCGCTGGGGCTGATGATCTATGCGCCCGTGACGCTGGTGCAGGCGTTCATGGACACCCAGGGGCTGGACGCGGAGCTGTTCAAGTCGATCGGCTATCTGATCGTCGCCATCGCCGTGTTCGACGTCGCCAAATACATCTTCGAGGAAGAGGTGCTGTCGAACGACGAGCGTCGCAACGCCGCCGAGACGCGGCGCTCGCTGACCAAATTCGGCTCGACGATCGTGATCGCGGTGCTGCTGGAAAGCCTGGTCATGACCTTTGAGATCGCGCGGGACAAGCCGAGCGACCTGATCTATCCGGTTTTCCTGATGTTGGCGGGGACGGCCCTGTTCCTGGCGCTGGCCGTGTTCCAGCGACTGAGCGCCTCGACCGAGGCGATGGTGCAGGAGCGCGATCCGGAGGCGGCGAAGACGGTGCCGACTCCCCGGAAACGGTCATAGAAAAAGGCCCCGATCTCGCGATCGGGGCCTCAATCAGGTGAGGGGCTCAAGCAGGCCGAAGGCCGTTAGCCCCAAGCATCATGCTTCTTCGGGCTTCTCGGCCGTGCCGGTGACCGGGACCACTGCACCCTTGACCGGGCGGACGGTCTGGCGCTCGGCGATCCGGGCCGATTTGCCGCGACGGTCGCGCAGGTAATAGAGTTTGGCGCGCCGGACGACGCCGCGACGCTTAACCTCGATGGCGTCGATGTTCGGCGACAGGATCGGGAATTTCCGCTCCACGCCCTCACCGAAGGAAATCTTGCGGACCGTGAAGGTCTCGTTCACGCCGCCGCCGTCGCGGGCGATGCAGACGCCCTCGAAGGCCTGGATGCGCGAGCGGTCGCCTTCCTTGATCTTGACCATGACGCGCAGGGTGTCGCCGGGCTGGAAGTTCGGGATTTCGCGCTGGGCGATCAGGCGGGCTTTTTCTTCGGCTTCGATGGTCTGAAGGATGTTCATTCTATTCTCCTCGGGCTTTTTTGCCCTTTAGCTGTGATTTGGCGGACGTTTCCGCAGGTATTCTGGCCAGATGCGCGGCCCACAGATCGGGCCGTCGTTCCTGGGTCGTCGCTTCCCGCTGCGCCTGCTGCCAGGCCGCGATCCGCTTGTGATCGCCCGACAGAAGCACCTCGGGTATCGTCAGCCCCTCGAACGTCCGCGGTCGCGTGTACTGCGGATGCTCCAGAAGACCGTCCTCGAAACTCTCGGAACTCAGACTGTCCGCCTGGCCGAGGACGCCGGGCAGAAGTCGTACGCACGCCTCGATCACCACCATCGCCGCCGCCTCGCCACCGGCCAGGACCGCGTCTCCGACGGAGACCTCCTCGAACCCGCGCGCCTCGAGCACCCGCTGGTCCACCCCCTCGAACCGACCACAGAGGACGGTGATCCCGTCCGCCCTGGCCCATTCCTTCACCCGCGCCTGCGTCAGGGGCCGACCGCGTGCGCTCATGTACAAAAGCGGCCGGGACGGGCCTTTGACACTATCAAGTGCCCGACCCACCACGTCCGCCTTCAGAACCTGTCCGGGGCCGCCACCCGCAGGGGTGTCGTCCAGGAAGCCGCGCCTATCGTCGCTGAAGCCCCGGATGTCAAGGGTTTCCAGGCTCCACAGCCCCTTCTCGCGCCAAGCCGTCCCGATCAGCGACACGCCGAGCGGGCCGGGAAAGGCCTCGGGGAACATGGTCAGGACGGTGGCGGTGAAAGGGGGGGCGGTGAACGGCATGGCGCGGGTCAGCCCCGCAGATCGGGCGGCGTCGCTTCCTCGGTCAGGATGCGAATGGCCTCCTCGACCGTGACCACCGTCTGGGCCTGTGAGCCCAGGCGGCGAATGGCGACCTGGCCTTCGGCGGCCTCATTACGGCCGACCACGGCGATGACCGGGACCTTACCGACCGAGTGTTCGCGGACCTTGTAGCCGACCTTTTCGTTGCGCAGATCGGTCTCGACGCGCAGGCCCGCCGCCTTGAACTTGGCTGCGACGTCGAGCGCATAGTCGTCGGCGTCCGACGTGATCGTCGCCACCACGGCCTGGACCGGGGCGAGCCACAGGGGGAAGGCCCCCGCGTAGTTCTCGATCATGATGCCGATGAACCGCTCGAACGAGCCGAGGATCGCCCGGTGCAGCATGACCGGCCGATGCTTCTGGCCGTCCTCGCCGACATATTCGGCGTTCAGACGTTCGGGCAGGACGTAGTCGAGCTGCAGGGTGCCGCAGGTCCAGGTCCGGCCGATGGCGTCCTTGACGATGAAATCCAGTTTCGGCGCATAGAAGGCCCCGTCGCCCTCGGCGATGACCGGCTCGACGCCGGCCAGACGCGCAGCCTCGCCCAGCATGGCCTCGGCCTTGTCCCAGAATTCGTCGGTCCCGGCGCGGACGTCCGGCCGGGTGGCCAGGGCGATCTCGTGGGTCGTCATGCCCAGGTCGGCGTGGACGATGCGGGTCAGTTCGATGAACCGGCGCGTCTCCTCCACGATCTGGTCTTCGCGGCAGAAGATGTGGGCGTCGTCCTGGGTGAAGCCGCGCACCCGCATCAGGCCGTGCAGGGCGCCCGACGGCTCATAGCGGTGGCAGGCCCCGAACTCGGCCATGCGCAGCGGCAGTTCGCGATACGAACGCTGGCCGATGCCGAAGATCTGGACGTGGCCGGGGCAGTTCATCGGCTTGAGCGACAGGGTCTCGCCCTCCACTGTCTCGCAGACGAACATGTTGGGCCGGTATTTCTCCCAGTGGCCCGAAGCCTCCCAGAATTTCCGGTCCAGAACCTGGGGCGTCTTGACCTCGACATAGCCGGCGGCGTCGAGACGGCGGCGCATGTAATCTTCGATCACCCGCCACAGCACCCAGCCCTTGGGATGCCAGAAGACCATGCCCCGGCCCTCTTCCTGCATGTGGAAGAGCTCCATCTGGCGGCCGATGCGGCGGTGATCGCGCTTCTCGGCCTCCTCCAGCCGCAGCAGGTAGGCGTCGAGATCCTCCCTGGTCGCCCAGGCGGTGCCGTAGATGCGCTGCAGCTGTTCGCGGTTGGAATCGCCCCGCCAATAGGCCCCCGCCAGCTTGGTCAGCTTGAATGCCTTTCCGACGTGGCGGGTCGAGGGGAAGTGCGGCCCCCGGCACAGGTCGATCCAGTCGCCCTGTTTATAGAGGGTGATCGTCTCGGTGCCCGGCAGGTCGCGGATCAGCTCGGCCTTGAACTTCTCGCCCCGCGCCTCGAAGAACAGGATGGCCTCGTCGCGGTCCCAGACCTCGCGTTCGAATTTGGCATCGCGATCGACGATCCGGCCCATCTCCTTTTCGATGGCGGCAAAGTCGTCGGTCGAGAAGGGCGTCTCGCGGTAGAAGTCGTAATAGAATCCGTCCTCGATGGCCGGGCCGATCGTGACCTGGGTGCCGGGGAACAGTTTCTGGACGGCCTCGGCCAGGACGTGCGCCGTGTCGTGCCGGATCGTGTAAAGCGCCGCGGGGTCGTCGCGCATGATCAGGCGGAAGGGGCCACTGGTCTCCAGCACCCGGTCCATGTCGCGCTGTTCGCCGTTCAGCTCGGCCAGGACGGCCTTCTTGGCCAGCGAGGGCGAGATCGAGGTCGCCACGTCGCGGGCGGTCGAACCCGCCGCATAGTCTCGCGTGGCACCGTCGGGAAAGGTCAGCTGGATCATGGTCGGTCTTTGTCAGGGGGCGGCGGTACAGGATCGTAGCCCGATCCGCCGAAGGGGTGGCATTTACAGAGCCTCTTGACCATGAGCCACCCCCCGCGTGCCGGTCCGTGCTGCAACAGGGCATCGCGCGCGTAGTCCGAACAGGTCGGCAGGTAGCGGCACGACTGGCCGATCAGGGGGCTGAGCGCGATCTTGTAGCCCCGATGGGCCGCGCGCACACCGCGTTCGTAGAGTGAGGGCATGTTGATTATACCGTGTCGTAGACGCAGCCTCTGGTCGCAAGGTTGTTCTTCGCTCGCGCTCTTGGGTGCGACCGACGCCTTGCGCTCACGATTTAACGGGTGTACGAAAAATGGAAATCGAGTTCGACCCATCCAAGGATGCGACGAACCTCGCCAAACATGGCTTGTCGCTGCAGGCCGCGAAAGGTTTTGAATGGGACTCGGCGGTTGAGCGCGAGGATGATCGCTTCACCTACGCCGAGGTCCGGTTCGTCGCCATCGGCCTGATCGCCGACCGTGTGCATGTGCTGGTCTTCGCTGAAGGCTCCCATGAACAGGCCGTTCGCGCGATCAGTCTGCGACCGGCGGAGAAGCATGAGGTGAGGTTCTATCATGGCCAAGTTCGACCCTGAAATCCACGACGACAATCCGCCGATGGACACCGCGTTCATGACCGGGATGAAGCCATCCCGGCGGGGGCGTCCGAAGCTGGAAACGCCGAAGGTCGAGGTGAAAATTCGTCTGGACGCCAAGACGGTGGAGCACCTGCGCGAGAGTGGTCCGGGATGGCAGACGCGGGTTAACTCCGCCTTGGGCCAATTGGTGGCAACCGGACAAATCTAGGCGCTCACCCGCCGGCTTGGACTACACTGGCGGCACCGTATCGGGCGCGCCGTGCTGCCGCCTCTTCCATAGCCTCGATCGTCGCCTCGATGGCGACCATCGTCGAGGCGTGACGGGCGGGATAGTCGGCGACCTGTTTCAGGGCGCGAAGGCCCTCGAACCGGCCGACGGGTCCGTCGCCGCCGGATTTCAGCATGGCCAGGGTAGCGTCTCGGGCAGTCTGGAGTTCGGCGCGGGTGGAGCCGATGACCGCTTCGCCCAGGACCCCCGCCGCCGCCTGGCCCAGGGCGCAGGCCTTCACGTCCTGGGCGAAGTCGGCGATGCGGCCCTCGTCGTCCAGCACGACATCGACCGTGGCGCGCGAGCCGCAGAGTTTCGCCACCCGCTCGCCGGTGCCGTCGGGCGCGGGCAACCGCCCGGCGTGGGGCAGGTTGGCCGCCAGGCGCAGGATGCGGGCGCTGTAGAGGTCGTCGATCATGGCCTCTCAGATAGGGATGGGTCGCGCGTCCGGAAAGCCGCAATCAAATCGAAGCCTCACGAAACCGTGATTGTACGGCCAAGGTTGTGATGGTCGGATCGGCATCCTGATCTGGCCTCGGGCATTGATTTGCTTAAGGTCGCAGACCTTCACGACCCCTCCCTGTCCTTAATCCCCGCGCAACCTGCCGGTGCCGGAATCCTGGATACGTCGAAGATCAAAGGAACTGTCATGCTCAAGCTTATCGCCGCCATTTCGTCCGCCGCCCTGCTGGCCGGTGCCGCCCACGCGCAGGATGCGATTGCCTCCGCCGAGGACACTGCGCCTGTCGCCACGACCGCCGCCTCGAGCGACACCATCAGCGACGAACGCCTGGCGGCCTTCAACACCGCGATGGCCCGGATGCGAGGCGTTACCGAGGCCGTAGGGACCGGAACGCCGACCCCGGCCCAGCAAGCCGAAATGGCGGCGGCCATTGAGGCCTCTGGGCTCGGGATCGAGCAGTTCAATGCTGTCAGCACGTCGGTTTCGAGCGATCCGGTCCTCCAGGCGCGTCTGGCCGTGATGAATGCGCCGCAACCCGCCTCCAGCTCTGTCGCCGCCGCAGTGACAGACGCCGAGGTCGATCAGTTCTCGGCCGCCATGGTCAGGATCCGGGCAATGGCTCCGACAGACGGCGCGACGCCGACAGCGGAACAACAGGCGGAAATGGCCTCGACCGTGGAGGCTTCCGGTCTGGCCCGCGAACGCTTCAATGCCATCGCGACAGCGGTGTCGCAGGACGCGAATCTGCGCGCACGGGTTCGACTGGCCGATGCGCGACGCGGCGTCTGAGGTCTCTACCCGTTTTGGAGATCGGGCCGGCTTCCGAAAGGGGGTCGGCCCTTTTTGTATTTGGCTACTGCTGCAGCGAGTCCCAGGTCCGGGCGGCATCGGCGGGTGTTCCGGCCTTGTCGCGCAACCATTGCAGATTGCGGTCGGCGGCCTCGGGCGGCAGGTCGCGGCGCAGGATCTGTTCGGCCTCGGCGGTCTTGCCTTGCAGGCCCAGCACCAGGGCCAGGTTCTGGCGCATCTTCAGGGTCGCGGCCGGCTGGGCCACGGCGCGGCGCAACAGGGTCTCGGCTCCGGCGGCATCGCCCTGGGACGTCAGGGCCATGGCGGCATTGGTCAGGATGTCGGGATTGTCGGGCGACAGGGTGAGGCCCCGGTTCCAGGCGTCGCGCCCGTCGTCGGTCCGGCGCACGGCGGTATAGGCCACGCCCAGCAGCGACAAGGGCCGCCAGTCGTTGGGGGCGAGGGTCTGGGCGCGTTCCAGCGCGGCGATGCCGTAGAAGGCCTGGCCCCGCGCGATATGGGCGCGACCCAGTTCCAGCATGGCCTCGACATTGTTCGGCTGGGCGATCAGGATTCCGTCGGCCGCTTGGACTGCCGCGTCATACTGGCCGAGCTGGCGCATGGCCTCGGCGACCTTGACGCCGGCGACGGGGTCGGCCGGATTGACGTCGCGCTCGCGTGCCCAGACGACTGAGCGGGCGAGAGGGTCGAGGCGGTCGTAGGCGGCGCGTTCCTGCGCCGTGGCGGGTTGGCGGGGTTGAGCTGCAACAGGCGCTTGGCCGCGATCCTGAGCCTGAGCGGGCACGGACGACAGGGCCAGAATGGCAAGGCCCATTGCGAGGGGGCCGATTGCGATGAGGGCGGCGTTGCGCGACATGGAGACGGTCCGATCGGAATCCTGAGCCCCCAGAATCCCGCGTCGTCGTCAATCTTTGGTTAATGCCCGAAACGAGGCCCGCATGTCCCGACCGTCCGATGTCCTGATCGCTGCCGCCGATACCGCCCTACCGCTGCGAATCGTGAGCGCCGGGACGGCGTTGGACGGGCGGGTGGCGGCCTGGGCGGGGGCGAACGACTTTCAGGGACGACCGGGGCAGGTGCTGCTGGTGCCTGGCGCGGACGGCGCGGTCGAGTCGGCGCTCGTCGGGGCGGGCGAGCGGTTCGATCCGATGAGCCTGCGCGGCGTGGCGACACGGTTGCCTGCGGGCGACTGGCGGCTGGAGGGCGCGGCGGACGGTGATCTGGCGGCCCTGGCCTTTGCGATGGGGCTGTACCGGTTCGATCGCTACAAGGCGCGGTCCGATCGCGGGCCGGTGCGGCTGGTGGTCGGCGACGGCGTCGATATCGCGGCGACGGCGCGGGTCGCGACGGCCTGCGCCCTGGCCCGTCAGATGGTGGACACCCCCGCCGCCGACATGGGGCCATTGCAGATCGAGACCATCGCTCGCGAGATCGCCGAACGGCACGGGGCATCGATCGCGGTGACGGTCGGGGATGGGTTGCTGGAAGCGAACTATCCGGCGATCAATGCCGTGGGTCGGGCGGCGACGGCGGAACGGGCGCCCCGGATCATCGAGATCGGCTGGAACCTGGACCGGGCCGACCTGCCGCTGGTCGCCCTGGTCGGCAAGGGGGTGGTGTTCGACACCGGCGGCCTGAACATCAAGGGCGGCGCGGGCATGCGCAATATGAAGAAGGACATGGGCGGGGCGGCCCATGCCCTGGCGCTGGCGCAGATGGTGATGGGGTCGGGGCTGGCGGTGCGGCTGGTGGTGCTGGTCGGGGCGGTCGAGAATGCCATTTCCGCCGATGCTTTCCGGCCGGGCGACGTGTTGAACAGCCGCAAGGGCCTGACGATCGAGATCGGCAATACGGATGCCGAGGGGCGGCTGGTGCTGGCCGACTGTCTGGCGCGGGCGGGGGAGCATGCGCCGGATCTGACGCTGGATTTCGCTACCCTGACGGGGGCAGCAAGGGTGGCGCTGGGGCCGGAGTTGCCGCCGCTCTATACCGACGACGACGGGCTGGCCGAGGCGATGCTTAGCGCCGGGCGGGCGGTGCGGGATCCGCTCTGGCGGATGCCGTTGTGGGCCGGATATCGCAGCGCGGTCGAGAGCGAGATCGCGGACCTGCGAAACGATTCGGCGGCGTGGGCACAGGCCGGATCGGTGACGGCGGCGCTGTTCCTGCAGCGGTTCGCACCGACGACGGGGTCGTGGGCCCATATGGACATCTTCGCCTGGAACCCACGGGGACGGCCCGGTTGGCCCGAAGGCGGCGAGGCCCAGGCGATCCGGGCCTGCCACGCCATGCTGGCCGCGCGTTATCCGGCGAATTGAGCGGTTTCCGACAGAAAAGTCGTGCGCGTTAACGGGGCTTTCGCCTTAGGCTGAGACGATCCGGCTTCAACGCTTTCGAGTCGCGCCGCCTTGTCCATCAACGATCCTCTGCTGGACCCCCGCACGACCCTGGCCCGGCCCGATCTGGCCGAGCAGGGGCTGGAGGGACGCGTCCAGGCGACCGCGTTTCGCTCGGCGCAGGCCATGCATGCCGTGGTCGCCGTCGCCGACCTCCATACGGGCCAGGACCCTGCGTCGGAGCGGATCGACCAGTTGCTGTTCGGAGAGGCCTTCGACGTTCTGGACCGATCAGGCGACCGTCTGTGGGGACGCGCACGGCGCGACGGTCTGGTCGGCTGGATTGATGGTGGAGCTCTGTCCGAGGGTGCGCCCCTGCCGACCCATCGGGTGGCGTCGGTGTCTGCGGACCTGCCGTTCAATGCTCTGGTCGTAGCCGACAATGACGACGCCCATCTGATGCCGATCGGCACGTTCGAGGCGGATCCGGTGGCCGTGGCCGAGCGGCTGCTGGGCGTGCCGCACCGGCTGGGCGCGCGCTCGTCGCAGGCCACCGATTGTTCGGGACTGGTGCAGCAGGCGCTGTACGCCTGTGGCCTGGCCGGACCCCGGTTCGCGGACCAGCAGGCCGAACTGGGCCAGGGCGTGGCCCGCGATCAGGCCCGGCGCGGGGATCTGGTGATCTGGCCGCACAGTCCGGGCCCGCACGCCTGGACCGGCCACTCGGCGCTGATGCTGGATGGGGACCGCGTCATCCACGCCACCGGCCATCACGGCGCGGTGGTGATCGAGGCTCTGGCCGAGGCCGAGGCCCGCTATGTCGCAGACGGCTTCGACGCCCCGGTGTTTCGTCGCATCGCGGCTTGAAACGCAAAAGGGCGGACCGAGGCCCGCCCTTTCGATCTCGATATAACCTTCGATCAGCTGTTCGGCGGAGCCGGGCTGGTCGCGGCGGGCGGTGCCGCAGGCGTGGTCTGGGTTGGCGACGCACCGGCGGCACCCGTGACGGGCGCGGCTTCCGGACCGACGGGCGCACCCTCGACCGGCGCCGCACCGGCAGCAGGGGCCGCGCCTTCAGCCGGAGCTGCCCCCGCGGCGGCGCCCGGCTGGCGGGTCGGATCGGGCGCGGGCACCGCGAAACCGGTCGAGCCCTGCGAGCGCAGATAGGCGATCAGGTTCACGCGAACCGCCGTGTCGCGCAGACCGGCGAACGACATCTTGGTGCCCGGAACGTAGCGGGCCGGGGCGGTGATGAACTGGTCCAGCTCGTCATAGCCCCAGGTCGGGGCCTCGGCCTTGTGGGTGGCCATGGCATCCGAATAGGCGAAGCCGGGGCGGTGCATGACCGGCCCACCGACGACGCCGTACAGGTTCGGGCCGATGCCGTCGGCACCGCCGGACGTGACATTGTGACAGGCCTGGCAGCGCGCGAAGGCGGCTTCGCCGGCGGCCAGGTCGGCGACCGGGATCAGCGTGCCCCAATCCGGCGGCAGCTCGGCTTCCTCGGCTCCGGCGGCGGCCTCTTCGGGCGCATCGACGAAATAGCCCATCTTCTCGGGCTCTTTCGGCGCATAGATCGCGCCGGAAACCTGTTGCGCGATCAGGATGACGAACGCCGTCGCCAGGCCCGCGCCCATGATCTTGTTGAAGTTCAGATCGCCGCTCATCCGCGTCGTCGCATCCCGTCTAAAAGGCCCCGCCGGGGAGGCGGCAAAGGGCGAAATTCTTGCGTGGGCGTCTCTGACACGCTAGCGCCCGGATCGCAACCGGCCCACGGCGTTCCAAGGGGTGTCGGGGCGTCGCAGTCCGATGGTGAACGATGAACCCCCTGATTCTGATCCCTGCGCGGATGGCCGCGACCCGTTTGCCGAACAAGCCCTTGGCCGACATCGGCGGCAAGCCGATGATCGTGCGCGCATGGGAAAAGGCCATGGCCTCGGGTTATCGGGTCGCCGTGGCGGCGGGCGACCCCGAGATCGTCGATGTGATCCATGCGGCGGGCGGCGAGGCGGTCGTCAGCGATCCGGCCCTGCCCAGCGGTTCGGACCGCATTCAGGCGACGATGCACGCCATCGATCCGGACGGTGCCCATGACGTCATCATCAATCTGCAGGGCGACATGCCGTTCGCCGATCCGGGACTGGCGCGGGCCTGTGTCCAGGTGCTGGCGGCGGAGGCTGATTGCGACATCGCCACCCTGGTGGCCCCGGAGGCCGGGCCGGACGACCGGACCAATGTCGATGTGGTCAAGGCGGTGCTGGCCATGGGCGAGGGGGCCGGGCACGGACGGGCGCTCTATTTCACGCGTTCGACCCTGTACGGCGACGGACCGGTATGGCGACACATCGGCATCTATGGCTATCGCCGCACGGCGCTGGAGCGGTTCTGCGCCGCGCCGCCGTCGCCGCTGGAACGGCGCGAGAAGCTGGAACAACTTCGGGCGCTCGAGATGGGGCTGTCGATCTGGGCGGCGGTGATCGGTGATGCGCCGCTGTCGGTGGATAATCCGGGGGATCTGGAGGCGGCGCGGCGGTTCGAGAAGGGATTAGGGTTAGGGTTAGGGGGTAGGGGTTAGATTGGCCTTGAACACCCTGCTGCTTCTGCTGCTCAAACTAAGACCTAAGACCTAAGACCCGTCTTCTTCCACCCAAGCCCTCAACAGCGTATGCGCGATCGCGAACGGTGGCGGGGCCTTGATGGACGGGTGCTGTCCGGCCAGTATGTCGGCAACCTCCGACTTCGTTATCCAGGCCACTTCTTCCAGCTCCGTCAGGTCCGGCGCGGCCTGATCCGTGTCGACCTCCGCGATCAGGCCGATCATCAGCTGGGACGGGAACGGCCAAGGCTGGCTGGAGTGGTAGCGGACCGACGTCACCGTCAGGCCCGACTCCTCCAGGATTTCGCGGGCGCAGCCTTCCTCGATGGTCTCGCCGGGCTCGATGAACCCCGCCAGAGCCGACATCCGACCGGGAGGCCAGGCGGCCTGACGGCCCAGCAGGCAGATGGGTTCCGCCCCACCGCGATAGACCGGCAGCATGATGGTCACCGGATCGACGCGCGGGAAATGTTCGGTGCCGCAGGCCGGGCAGATGCGTTTCCAGCCGCCGCAGGCGTCGGCGCTTTCCTGCCCGCACATCGCGCAGAAGCCGTGTCGCCGTCGCCAGTCGAACAGCGACTTGGCCGTGCCCGCCATGGCCGCCTCGGGGCCGGACAGGACGGCGGCAGCCTCCCGCATCTCGGTGAACTGCCCCAGACCCTGCACCGGACCGGTGGCGGGGTCGATCGCGCCCTCGAACTCGACCGCGAACACGGGGGCCGACTTCCACAGGCCGAGGAACAGGCTGCGATCCGGCACCAGGTCGCGCGCATGCGGCAGGGCGACCCAGGCCAGACGCGGGCCATCCGCATGCGGCTCCAGCAGCGGTTTGCCTTCCCACAGCACCATGGACAGCGCCTCGGGATCGGCCTCCTGTTCGGCCAGCCAGGCGGGGTCGTTGCGGCGGTCGCCGGCGCGGTCCAGCGGATTGCCGGCAAAGGTGTTCAGGACGGGGAGGGCCATGTCGGCGACCTTAACCGCGCACCGCGTCCGGCGGGAGACTTGATTCGTCGCGCGTCACCCGCGATATAGGCCTCGGAGATCGCGGGCGAAGGCTTCGCCAACCTGGTCAGGGCCGGAAGGCAGCAGCCACAACGAATTCCCCTTCGGGTCGCGGTCTCCACCTCAGCCTCTTTTTTGTTGCTAACGCTCGCGCCGCGGGCGCTCGTTGCTTGAGCAACGGAGTTTGTCGCTACGGCGTGCCGCGCGGCGGCTCGCTGCTTGAGCAAAGGTTCGGTCGAGGCCACTCGCCCGTCGCGCGCCACCCCCTAGCCACCTGGCATTTTTCCGGCTTAGGTCGCCTCGATTTCGGGGAAGACCTTCATGACCGCCACGCCGACCGCCGCAAAGCCGCTCAAACGCGTCGAACTGACCCTGAGGGCCCTGGTTCTGGGGTGTCTGCTGGCGGTGATCTTCACGGCGGCCAACACCTATCTGGGGCTCAAGGTCGGGCTGACGTTCGCCTCGGCCATCCCGGCGGCGGTCATCTCCATGGCCATCCTGCGGCTCTTCAAGACCTCGACCATCTGGGAGAACATGACGGTCCAGACCGTGGCCTCAGTCGGTGGGGCCATGAGCTCGATCATCTTCGTCCTGCCCGGACTGGTCATGGTGGGTTGGTGGCTGGACTTTCCGTTCTGGGAATCGGTGCTGATCTGCGTGTTCGGCGGGGTGCTGGGGGTCACCTTCTCGATCCCGTTGCGCCGGGCGCTGGTGGTCGATGCGGGCCTGCCCTACCCCGAGGGCGTCGCGGCGGCCGAGGTGCTGACCGTCGGCTCACGCGGGGCCGAACAGACCGAGAGCGCGGTGCGCGAGAATGCGTCCGGCCTGTGGGTCGTCATCACCGGGGCGCTGGTTTCGGCGGGTTACGCCCTGCTGGTCGCGGGCCGGGTGTTCGCGGGCGAGGCGGCGAAATTCATCAAACTGCCGGCGGCGCTGGGCGGCGGGGCGACCGGCCTGGGCTTCGGCATGCAGTTCGCGCTTCTGGGCGCCGGGCATCTGATCGGGCTCAGCGTCGGTCTGGCTCAGCTATTCGGGCTGATCCTTGCCTGGGGGATCGCCGTGCCGATCCTGACCTCGCCCGACACCATCGCCTGGCTGACCGCCAACGGCATCCCCTCGATCGCGACGACCCTGGAGCCCGGCGCGGCGGCGGAGGAACTGGCCGGGACCGTCTGGAGCCGCGAAGTGCGGTTCATGGGCGCGGGCGTCATTGGCGTCGCGGCGATCTGGACCCTGATCAAGCTGGCCGGGCCCCTTATCGGCGGACTGACGTCCGCCCTGGCCGCCAATCGCAAGCGCGCCTCGGGAAAGGTGCTGGACCGCACTGAACAGGACATCCCGATGACCATCGTGGCGGGCCTGTCGGTGGTCTGTCTGATCGGCATCGCGGGCATCCTGGCTTGGTTCGCCCAAGGCAATCCGACCCTGGCCGGATCGACGGCCCTGCTGGTCGGTGGAGGCCTGGTCTATGTCGTCGTGATCGGTTTCGCGGTGGCGGCGATCTGTGGGTATATGGCCGGGCTGATCGGATCGTCCAACAGCCCCGTGTCGGGGGTCGGGATCCTGGCGGTCGTCATCGCCTCTGTGCTGATGCTGGGGGTGCTGGCCCTGGCCGGGCTGCCCGCCGATCCGTCGGTGGTGGCCTTCGCCCTGATCGTCACGGCGATCGTGTTCGCCGTGGCCGTGATCGCCAACGACAACCTCCAGGACCTGAAGACCGGCCAGCTGGTCGAGGCCACGCCGTGGCGTCAACAGGCGGCGCTGATCGTCGGCGTGGGCGCGGGCGCCCTGGTGATCCCCCTGATCCTAAACCTGCTGAACCAGGCCTTCGGTTTCGCCGGCGGCCCTCCCGGCATCGCCGACGAACCTCTGGCGGCACCCCAGGCGACGCTGATCTCGGCCCTGGCACGCGGCGTGATCGGCGGCGATCTGCGCTGGGATTTGATCGGGCTGGGCGCGGTGATCGGGGTGGTGATCATCGTGCTGGACATCGTCCTGAACCGGGCGACGAAGGGCCGGATGAAACTGCCGCCGCTGGCCGTCGGCATCGGCTTCTACCTGCCGGCAGCCGTGACGACGATGCTGGTGATCGGGGCCATATGCGGCTGGTTCTACGACAAGGCGATCAAGACCACACGGTTCGCCGACGTCGGTCGCCGGATGGGCGTGCTGCTGGCCAGCGGCCTGATCGTCGGCGAGAGCCTGTTCCTGGTCATGACCGCCGGGGTGATTGTCTCCACCGGCAATGACGCGCCGTTCGCGATGATCCCGGAAGGATCGGCCTGGCCGGCGATGCTGGTCGGGATCGCGGTGTTCGCGGCCTTGGCGTTCGGACTTTATGCCTGGACGCGGAGCCGGTCGGCGAAGGTGTAGCGGCGACGAGGGTCTCCGATGAACGCTTTTCCGCAGGGCACCGTCCACGAGGCGGGCGACGATCTGGAAGCCGCCGTGCGGGCGGATTCGACGGTCTTTGCCCTGTGGGAAGGCCTGACCCCGCTCGGCCGCAACGAATTCATCTGCTGGGTCGAAGACGCCAAACAGCCTGCGACCCGTCAGCGTCGGATCGCGCGGACCCGCGAGGAACTGCTTGAAGGCAAGAAGCGACCCTGCTGCTGGGCCGGCTGCATCCACCGCACCGACAAGGCCCCCAGCCGATGGCAGCAGGCGGTGCTGATCGATGGGAAGAGGAAGCACGGGCCGTAGATCTCGTCCCTCTCCCGACGGGAGAGGGCTTGAGCGCACGAGAGCGCAGCGATCGTTCTTGCGCGAAAGGGTGAGGGGCTGGTCGGTGCTCGCTCGTGCAGGCTTGCCCCTCATCCGTCTCGCTTCGCGAGCCACCTTCTCCCGCCGGGAGAAGGATCAGGAGAAATCCACCACCATCGCTTCGCGTCCGATCGCGGACAAGAATCGCTGGAACGCAGCCTGATCCAGCGCCGTCGTCGCTGTGTTGGTTAGGGGATGGAAATTGACGACGTCCGCCTCCCACAGCCGTCGGTCCAGCACGAAGCCGACCCGTCGGTCGACGTCGTTGATCAGCCCCAGGGCCGTGACCGAGCCGGGCCGGACGCCCAGGGTTTCCCACATCAGGGTCTCGTTGCCGAACGACAGCCGGTCCGACACGATCAGGGCGGGTGCCGCCTTCAGGTCGATCACCGTGTCCTGGGCCGCCGAGATCAGCCACAGCCTCTGCTTCTTGTCCTTCAGGAACAGATTCTTGGTGTGCATCCCCGGCATCGCCGCTTTCAGCTCCAACCCTTCCTCCACGCGGAAGACGGCAGGGTGGTCGTGGGTGAGGTGGGCGATGCCATGGTCGGCCAGGAAGGCCAGCAAACTGTTGCGGTCATGCAGCGGTTGAGCGGTCATGGTGCCTCGGGCTAGGAAGGACATTCGTCGTTACCGCCTGGAGCCCGCCCGTGGAACTGGAATGCTATCCGATGACGCAGCGGCCGCCGGACATGGTGCCGGCGCGGCAGTCGCGCGACTGGATGGACGCCTTCATCAGCCGCCACCCCTATCGCTGCCTGCCCATGACCATGGCCAACTCCACGGGGTGGGAGATCCTGTGCCCGTTCGGGTTCACCGCCGAATGGAACGGTGGGCCGCATCAGCACGACATCACCATCACGCCGGACCGGCCCCAGCCGGAGCTGGATCATTTCGTGACCTCGCATTTCTCGCGCGGTGTGCTGACCCTGCATCCGCAATATCTGTTCCGCACGCCGCCGGGCTGGGGGATGATGTGTTCGGGATCGCCCAACCATATCAAGGACGGCATCCAGCCCCTGGTCGGGCTGATCGAGACGGACTGGCTGCCGTTTCCGTTCACGATGAACTGGCTGTTCACCCGGCCGGGGCGCGTGAAATTCGCCAACGGCGAGCCCTTCTGTTTCATCAGCCTGGTGGAACACAAGAAGATGGAGGGCTTCCAGCCGGTGATCCGGACGCTGGAATCCAATCCGGTGATGAAGGGCCAGTTCGATGCCTGGAACCGCGAGCGGACCAGCTTCAACAACCGCCTGGCCTCGGGCGATCCCGATGCCGCCAAGGAGGCCTGGCAGCGGTTCTATTTCAAGGGCGAGATCCCGGACAAACTGGGCACCGCCCCGGCGACCCATTCCAACAAGCGCAGGATGAAGAACCCGCGGGTGGGCTAGGGCAAAGCGGCATCTCGTTAGACGCAGCCAGGGGAATGAAAAAGTTCATCACGGAGAGCGCGAAGGAGGCACAGAGGACACGGAGAGATCGAGCGGGGGGTCCAGGCTCCAATCTGTCGTCGCAGAGATCGGATATCGTGGAAGGGCGGCATGCGCCGCCGGGCTCGTATCGGCGCGTAGCGTCCTTACCCGTTAGTGCGGGAGCTCGGGTGAGCCGTGGACGCCCTTGATGTCGGCACGGTCCCTCCGTGTCCTCTGTGCCTCCTTCGTGTTCTCCGTGATGGGCCTTTGAGGCCCCCGCTCAAACCAGCCGCCGATCTCTCACGGGCGTCAGGCGTGAAAAAGCCCGCTGCGGGGGATACATCGCAGCGGGCTTTCTCGCTCTCTAAGGAGCGGACGTTTCCTCCCCGAAACGCCTCCGTTCGGTAGCTGCGCCTTGCTTTTCAGCCGGGGCGCTGCGCCGTTCGAGTGATGTCTATAGGCCCGCCCGCCCAAGCCAAGTCAATCAAGCCGCACACGAAAATGGCGACTTTTATGACTGAACGTCGATTATACATGCGGGACGCATCAGTTTGTCGAAGAAGCGTCGATAATCTTGCGAAGGGTTTGCACCAGTGCGTCGCGCGCCACCGTGACCTGTCCGGGCCGGGCCGCCTTCCACGCCTCGTTGTCGGCTACCCCTGCGGCCAGCACGCGTCCGGCATCGAGGTCCTTTATCGTCACCTGACCGGCGGCCAGCTCGTCGCCGCCCAGCATCACGGCGGCCGGAGAGCCGCGCCGGTCGGCGTATTTCATCTGGGCCTTCATGCCCGCGCGACCCAGATACAGTTCGGCGGCAATGCCCGCACGGCGCAACTCGGCCACCGCGTCCAGATAGGCGGCCATGTCGTCCTGACCGAACACGATGACCACGACCGGGCCCCGGACTTCGGCCCCTGTCTGACCCGCCGCCTTTAGCGCCGAGGCCAGGCGAGAGACGCCGAACGAGAAACCGGTCGCGGGCGTGCGCTCGCCGGTGAAGCGCGCGACCAGATCGTCGTAACGACCCCCGCCCCCGATCGAGCCGAACCGCACGGCCCGGCCCTTGTCATCGACGGTGTCGAGCAGCAGTTCGGCCTCGAACACCGCGCCGGTGTAATATTCCAGCCCGCGCACGATGGTCGGGTCGAACCGGACGCGGTCCTGATCGACCTTCATGGCGTTCAGGGCGACGTCGATCGCGGCCAGTTCGGCCAAGGCCGCCTCGCCGGTCTGGCCCAGGCCGCCCGCGCGAGCGACGGCGTCCAGAGTCTCGGCGCGGGTCAGGTCGGGGCTGGAAACTGATGCGAGGAAGGCCTCGATCGTGGCGATGACGGCGGCGGGCAGTTTCGCCCCCTTGGTATAGTCGCCGCTGTCGTCCAGCCGACCTTCGCCCAGCAGGGCCGCGGTGCCGTCCCAGCCCAGCCGGTCGAACTTGTCCACGGCGCGCAACGCCGTCAGCTTCTGGACCGGGTCGACGATGCCGCCCGCCTCGAACAGGCCGTCGAACAACTTTCGATTTGATACGCGGACCACGGCCTGGCCGTCGTCCAGCCCTGCCGCGCCCAGACCCTCCACCGCCATGGCGATGATCTCGGCGTCGGCCTCGGGCCGGTCGGAGCCGACGGTGTCGGCGTCGCACTGGGTGAACTCGCGGAACCGGCCGGGGCCGGGCTTCTCGTTCCTCCACACCGGCCCGAAGGCATAGCGGCGGAAGGGTTTGGGCAGGGTCTCCCAGGTCTGGGCCGCGAACCGGGCCAGGGGCGCGGTCAGGTCGTAGCGCAGCGCCATCCACTGGTCATCGTCGTCCTGGAGCGCGAACACGCCTTCGTTCGGACGGTCGGCGTCTGGCAGGAATTTGCCCAGGGCGTCGGCATACTCGAACGCGCCGGTCTCCAGCGGCTCGAAGCCCCAGCGTTCATAGACTTCGGACACCCGGGCCACGATACGCCGCTCGGCGATCAGGTCGGCTCCCCGGCGGTCGGCGAAGCCGCGCGGGCTGCGCGCCTCGGGGCGAATGGGCGTGTCGTCAGCGGTGTCGGTCATGGGCGGGGTGTTTAGAGGGAATAGGGAAGAGGGACTAGGGACTAGGGAAGCGCAGGGGCGCTGTGCATCGACTGGCCGGCCCTTTGCGGTCTGTCCGCCCTAGCCCCTGACCCATGACCCCTAATCCCTAGTCCCTAGTCCCTTCCTCAACGGCACCCGCCGTCCATAGGCGAGGCAGCGCCAGAGCCACTCCAGTGGCCCCATCTCGAACCGCGACAGCCACAGCGGCGACCAGATCAGTTGCATCACCCAGATGGCCCCCACGATCGGCCACAGCCCGGCGGGTGTCACCTCGCCGAACCAGCGTGGCCCCCAGGGCATGTAGAACAGGGTCGTCATGATCAGGGTCTGGGTCAGATAGTTGGTGAAGGCCATCCGCCCGACCGGCGCGAACACCCGCGTCACCATCGCCAGACCGCGCGTGGTCAGCAGGATCAGTACCGAGGCATAGCCGAGCGTTACCAGGGGCGCGAAGGCCGCCATGGCCTCGCCCAGACCACGCGTGGGGTTCTGGGAGGTCGGGACGGCCAGCTCCTGGGCCTGGGTCGTGGCCAGGAAATACAGGTTGATCGCCGACAGCACGATCAGGCCCCCATAGACCCAGACCGGCGACCGGCCGGCCCAGAAGCCGACCTTGTACAGGCCCAGCCCGATCATCATCAGCGGTACGGTGGCAAACGGCATGACCGGCAGGGTGAACAGGGTGGCCAGCACCCAGCCCTTGGCGTTCTGGGCGAACGACCCCAGGCCGGTGGTATAGGCGGTGATGGTTTGCTGGATCGATTCCGGCGTCGCCCCGAAGGGGTTGGCCCCGCCGCCCCCGAACTTGGCCGCGATATCCGCCGGAAGCGCCGCCATGCCGATCGCGCCGCCCGCCTGGCAGAGAGCGAAGAACAGGGTGATCCCGCCGCCGACCCACAGCAGCTTTCTCGCCGACCAAGACCGGCACAGCAGCATGATCAGGCCGCAGACCGCATACAGCAGCAGGATGTCGCCGAACCAGAAGACCAGGCCGTGGATCAGGCCGAAGACGCCCAGCCACAGCAGGCGTCGCTGCAGCAGGGCTCCGCGGGGTCGGTCCGATCGCTCGCCCCCGACCAGGAAGACCGAGACCCCGAACAGCATCGAGAACAGGGTCCGCATCTTGTCGGAAAAGAAGACGTCGACCCACCAGTGGGCCGTGCGGTCGGCATCGTTCATCAAGCCATTGGTCAGATAGGGGGCCAGGTCCGGGGCCAGGAAAACGTCGAACGGCCAGGCGAAGGCCGCCGCATTGACCGCCAGGATGCCCAGCACCGCGAACCCACGCAGCACATCCAGCGTCACGACCCGGTCGCGCGTGGCGACGGGTGCGAGTTCGGTGACACGCGTGGGCGGTGCCTCAGCGGCTCCGGGCACAGGCCCGGTATTGGCTGTATCAAACGTCATGATGCCCTCCCCGACGTACGGCGATCATGCCCGTTCCGGTAGGGCTTGCGGCTTAATTCCGCGTAATCTTCGGCTCAAGTGCCGGTGAAGCTCGGTTTCCGCTTCTCGACGAAGGCCGCCATGCCTTCCTTCTGGTCGTCGAAGGCGAACAGGCTGTGGAACAGGCGGCGTTCGAACTGGACGCCCTGGGTCAGGGTGGTCTCCAGGGCCGCCTCGACCATCTCCTTGTTGGCCATGACGGCCAAGGGCGACTGGGACGCGATCCTGGCCGCGATCTTGCGGACCTCGTCCATCAGGGTGTCGTGGGGGAAGACGCGCGAGGCCAGACCGGACCGTTCGGCCTCGGCGGCGTCCATCATGCGGGCCGTCAGGACCATGTCCATGGCCTTGGACTTGCCGACCAGCCGGGTCAGCCGCTGCGACCCGCCGATGCCGGGGGCGACGCCGAGGTTGATCTCGGGTTGGCCGAACTTCGCCTTGTCCGAGGCCACGATGAAGTCGCACAGCATGGCCAGTTCGCACCCACCGCCCAAGGCAAAGCCGTTGACGGCGGCGATGATCGGTTTGCGGAACCGGACGATCCGGTCATGGCCGTGGCTGAAGAAATTGGCCTTGTACATCTGGGCATAGGACTGGTCGGCCATCTCCTTGATGTCGGCCCCGGCGGCGAAGGCCTTGTCGCCCGAACCGGTCAGGATCAGGCAGCGCACCGTATCGTCATGCTCCACGGCGTCCAGGAAGGCCGCCAGATCGGCGAACAGGGCCGAGTTCAGCGCGTTCAGCGCCTCGGGCCGGTTCAGGGTCACGACCGCATAGCCGTCGGCGTGGCGCTCGATCAGCAGGGTGTCATAGGTGTCGGTCATGCGCAGGGCTCCGGTGCAGGAGGGCGTCTTAGCCGAACCGGTCGCCGACGCGAACCCCGTTGGCCGGGCGCGTTCAGGCGGCGGCGCGTCGTTCCAGCGTCACCTCGGCCAGGATTTCCAGCGACCGGACGCGGGCGTCGTGGTCCCAGATCTGGCTGGTGATCATCAGTTCGTCGGCCCCGGTGCGGGCCACGAAGTCCTCCAGCGCCGCCTTGACGGTGGCGGGCGCGCCGACGGCCGAACAGGACAGGGCCTGGTCGATCATCGCCCGCTCGCCGTCGTGCAGGGTGGCGGCATAGCCGGGAACCGGCGGCGGCAGCTTGCCGGGACGGCCGGAGCGCAGGTTGACGAAGGCCTGTTGCAGCGAGCTGAACAGGGCCTGTCCCGCCGCGTCGGTCTCGGCGGCGAAGACGTTGAACCCCAGCATGACATAGGGTTTGGCCAGACGTTCGGACGGGCGGAAGGTCTCGCGATAGATGCGGATCGCCGACATCAGGTCGCCGGGCGCGAAATGGCTGGCGAAGGCATAGGGCAGGCCCAGGTGGGCGGCCAGCTGGGCCCCGAAGGTCGACGACCCCAGGATCCAGATCGGCACGTCCTGACCCTCGCCGGGATTGGCACGCAGCCGCTGGCCCTCCTCGGCGGGCTGGAACCAGTGCATCAGCTCCATCACATCCTGGGGAAAGCTGTCGGCATCGCCCGCAAGGTTGCGACGCAATGCGCGGGCTGTGGCCATGTCCGACCCCGGCGCACGACCCAGGCCCAGATCGATGCGACCGGGATGAAGGGCGGCCAGGGTGCCGAACTGTTCGGCGATCACCAGCGGCGCATGATTGGGCAGCATTATGCCCCCGGCCCCGACGCGGATGGTCTTCGTCGCCGCCGCCACGGCCCCGATCACGACCGAGGTGGCGGCCGAGGCGATGCCCTGCATGTTGTGATGCTCGGCCAGCCAGTAGCGGTTGTAGCCGAGACGCTCGGCATGGCGAGCCAGATCGATGGTGTTGGCCAGCGAGCGGGAGACGTCGGACCCTTGGGGCACCGGCGCGAGATCGAGAACGGACAGAACGGTCATGGGCGGGATATGGGGAGGGCTTGGCCAATCCCAAGCTCGCCTGAACCTGATCCCTAGAGCCCGTTTGGAAATCGCAAGATGTTCGTCACGGAGAGCACGGAGGAGACACAAAGACCACGGAGGGACCGCGTGGTTGCCTCTGTCACGGCCCTTGCGGTCAATGGCGCAACAGACCGGAGGGCGGCTTCGCCGCCGATGTAGAGCGAGGCGGGAACAAGCTGGAGCCCCAGCACACGCAAAACCTCCGTGTTCTTGGTGTCTCCTCCGTGCTCTCCGTGACGAACCGCTTCACCCCAGGCCGAGCCACTGAGAGATCCGGCATTCGTCCGGGCTTTCGGAAAAGTCCCTAGACTGCGTTTCAGACCTGACCGGCGACCGGTTGGGCCATCTGTTGCTGGCGGGCCATGTAGATGGCCTGGAAGTCCAGCGGGTCCATCATGAAGGGCGGATAGAAGCCGCCGTCCGCCGTCGCCCCGGCCACGATCTCGCGGGCATAGGGGAACAGATAGCGCGGGCATTCGATCAGCAGCATCGGCTCGATGTCTTGTTCGGCCACGCCCGACAGCTGGAACAGACCGCCATAGACCAGCTCGACATGGAAGACCGGCGTGCCGTTGGCCGAGGCCTTGATCGAGAGTTTCAGGTCGACCTCGAACAGGCCGTCGGGGCGGCCCTGGGCGGCCAGTTCGACGCCCATGTCGATCTGGGGCTTGCCCTCGACGCGCAAGGAGTCCGGGGCTTTGGGGTTCTCGAACGACAGGTCGCGCACGAACTGGGCCAGGATGCGGAAGCCGGGACCTGCGGGGGCCTGGCCGTTGGCGGTCGGATCGACGGCTGAGGTGTCGGCGGGGGTGGTGACGTCGGTCATGGGCGGGGGCCGTGATCTGAAAAGGAATGGTCGCGGCGCGGGTCTCGCGCGGTGCGTGAAGGGGCGGCGACTAGCACGAGGGCTGCGCCTGCGGCAACGGGGAGACCGAGCACAGGTGCGCGATGCCTTGCGTGTGCCTATATCAAACCCTAATCGTCCTAACGACGCCCGGCTCGCCGGACGCCGCCAGCCCAGGATCGCCCGTGCCGCCTGCCCTCTTTCAGATCGTCTTCTTCGCCGTGGTCGCGGCCTTCATCCTGTTCCAGCTCTATAATGTGCTGGGCAAGAAGGTGGGTCGCCAGCCCCAGGAAGACGCCAAGACGCCCGCCCTGCCCGGCGCAGCGGAGACTGCGGTGCCCGCGCGACCCTTGCTGGACGCCCAGACGATGGCCGCCATCTCAGGCTTGAAGGCGCGCGATCCGGCGTTCGATCCGCAGAAATTCGTCGAAGGCGCGCGTCAGGCCTATGAGACCATCGTGCGCGGCTATGCTTCGGGCGATCGGGCGGCGCTGAAGCCGCTGCTGGCCCCGGCGGTGATGGACTCCTTCGAAAGCGGCATCGCGGCGCGCGAGACGCGCGGCGAGACCGAACAGGTCGAGTTCCTGCAAGGGCCGCGCGCCGACCTGGAGAGCGCGACGGCCGAGGGCGACCGCGCCATCGCCAAGGTGCGGTTCCTGGCCGAGATGCGCAGCAAGATCCTGCCAGCCTCGGGCGAGGCGATTGCCGAGGGCGAACCGCGCGTGGAGGAACGCCGCACCGCCGAACACTGGACCTTCGAGCGGAAACTGGGGGCCAGCGACCCGAACTGGGTCCTGGCCCGGGTCGAGCCCGCCAACGCCTGAGGGGTCGGGTCCGATGATCCGGCGATGGACAGGTGCGACGGCGGCCTTGCTGGCGGCGGTCGGGCTCGCGGCCTGTGGCGGGGGAGGGGCGGTGCCGCCGGTTCCGGTCCTGCCCACGCCGGTGCCGTCGTCGCCCGAGCCCGCCGTCCCCTCGGTCCCGGACCCCGCCAGTCCCGCGACCCTGCCCGGCTGGGACCATGAGGATCATCTGGCGGCCTTCCGGGCATATTTAAGCGGCTGCGGCGTGGCGCGCGATGTGGCGTCGAAGGTTCAGTGCGACCGGGCCCGCGATCTGGACCGGACCTCCGTTACCCCGTCGCAGGCTCGCGCCTTCTTCGAGACCGGGTTCAGCGTCGTCGCCGCCGAGACACCGGACGGCCGTCCCGGTCTGCTGACCAGCTATTTCGCGCCGGAGTACAGCGCGCGCCGCAGCCCCGACGCTCTGTTCGACACGCCCGTCCGCCCGGCCCCGTCCGGCTGGCGGCGCGGCTGGACCGGGCCGGAGCGATCGACGATCGAAGCCTCGACCGCCCCCGACGCCCTGGCCTGGATGCGGGCCGAGGACCTGTTCTTCATGCAGATCCAGGGCTCGGCCTATCTGACGTTCGAGGACGGCTCGAAAGCCCGCGCCTCCTACGCCGCCGACAACGGTCGGCCCTTCGTGGGCATCGCCCGGCCGATGGAGGCGCAAGGCCTGTTGCCCGCCAACGGCACTTCGGGCGAGGCGATCCGGGGCTGGCTGGCCGCCAACCGGGGGGTGCGGGCGCGGGCGGTGACGGCGCTGAATCCCCGCTACATCTATTTCGCCCTGGCCCCCGACGACGGCGGCGATCCTGCTGGGGCGGCGGGCGTGCCCCTGACCGCGCGTCGCGGCATCGCCGTCGATCCCGCCAGCTGGACCTATGGCGACCTGGTCTGGATCCAGGCCGAGGGCGGCAACCTGCGCGGGGCACGGGGCAGCTATTCCGGGCTGGTCATGGCCTTGGACACGGGGTCCGCGATCCGGGGACCGGTCCGGGCCGACCTCTATATGGGTCGCGGCGCTGCGGCGGGCGAGGAAGCAGGGGCGGTGCGGCATCCGCTGCGGATGTGGCGGCTAGTGCCGAGGGCCTGACTCAGCCTGGCTCGCGTACGACCATAATCAATTGCACCAATCTGCCGTCGCTTTCTCGTCTGAGATTAACGTCGATATCTGGTTTCGCTGTTTGGCCATCAGGGAATCGAATTCGAGCAACGAACCCGCACGCGAAGTCGCCACCAGCTGGCCTACACACGGCAGCTTCAACGCCCTCAAGCTCGGGCCTAGTACCTTGGCGGTCGGCCAGAAATGCCGCGCGCAACTGGAAATCAGTCCAATGCTCACGAACATACGTCGATAGCTCGGCGCTGCTGACGTTGGGAGAGGAAGCAATCTCCGGCACACTGCTGCAGCCAACCAAAGCAGCGAACGAAACACACAAGACGATCGGTGCTCTCATCGACGCTTTAACCCACCCAGCAGCCCGCGCAGCAACTCGCGGGTGATCGTGGAGCCTGCCGTGCGCAGGACCGACTTGGTCGCGGCCTCGATCGGGGTTTCGCGGGTCGAGCGGCGCGGGGCGGCGCGGGGGACAGGACGGGCGCGGGCGGCTTCGCGGTCCTGGCGGGCCAGTTCCTTTTCGCGGGCGGCGGCGGCTTTCTCGGCATCTTTGGCGGCGAGCGCGTCGGCTTTCGCCTTCGCCTCGGCCATTTTTGTTTCGGCTGCAGCCTGATCGGCCTCGCCGCGGCGGGCGGACAGGATTTCCTCGGCGGATTCGCGGTCGATCGTCGTCTCGTAGACGCCGCGCATGGGGCTGGCGGCCATGATGGCGGCGCGCTCGGCGTCGGTGGCGGGGCCGAGGCGGCTGTTCGGGGGACGGATGGCCGTGCGGCCGACGATGTTGGGGGCTCCCTTCTCGTCCAGGGTCGAGACCAGCGCCTCGCCGACGCCCAGGCCCTGGATGGCGTCGGCCGTGTCGAAGGCGGGGTTGGGGCGGAAGCTCTCGGACGCCGCCTTCAGCCCGCGCTGTTCGGCCGGGGTGTAGGCGCGCAAGGCATGCTGGATGCGGTTGCCCAGCTGGGCCAGGACGCTGTCGGGGATGTCGGCCGGGTTCTGGGTGACGAAATAAACCCCGACCCCCTTGGACCGGATCAGCCGCACGACCTGCTCGACCTTCTCGCGCAGGGCATCGGGCGTGTCGTTGAACAGCAGGTGGGCCTCGTCGAAGAAGAAAACGAGACGGGGTTTTTCCGGATCGCCGACCTCCGGAAGCTGTTCGAACAGTTCCGACAGCAGCCACAGCAGGAAGGCAGCGTACAGGCGCGGCGAGTTCATCAGTTTCGTGGCGTCCAGCACATTAACCTGGCCCCGGCCGTCCAGACCGACCCGGATCATGTCCTCCAGCCGCAGGGCCGGTTCGCCGAAGAAGGCCTTTCCGCCCTGTTGCTCCAGCTGCAGGATCGATCGCTGGATCGCTGCGATGGAGGCAGGCGCGACATTGCCGACCTCGCGCCCGATCCGCTCGGCGTTCTCTCCGACATAGGCCAGCATGGAGCGCAGGTCGTCGAGGTCGAGCAGCAGCAGGCCCTCGGTGTCCGCGACGTGAAAGACGACCGACAGCACGCCTTCCTGCACGTCGTTGAGGTTCAGCATCCGGGCCAGCAGCACCGGGCCGATCTCCGAGATCGTCGTGCGGATCGGGTGACCCTTCTGGCCGTACAGATCCCAGAACACGGTCGGCGCAGCTTTTGGCTCCAGCGTCAGCCCCATGCCAGTGGCCCGGGCGGTCAGCTTCTCGTTTGGCGATCCGGGCATGCAGATGCCCGACAGGTCGCCCTTCACGTCGGCGCAGAAGACCGGCACCCCCGCGTCGGAAAACCCCTGGGCCATGATCTGCAGCGTCACCGTCTTGCCGGTGCCGGTCGCACCCGCGACGACGCCGTGGCGGTTGGCGCGCTTGTAAAGCAGGCTCTCGGGCCGGTTGGTGCCGTCCGCCTCCGACTGGCCGAGGAAGAGACCGGGGAGGGTGTCGGACATGAGGGCGGTTCCGTGCGGCAGGGTGTGTCCTGCTTAGCTCAGGCCAGTGACCTTCTCCAGACCGTGCGGCTCATCACGGAACGGTGATTGACCCCATGTGTTCGTGGGCCGAAAGGTCGCACCCATGAAACTGCCTATCAGCCTGTCCGGCTCCGCCGTCGCCCGAAACGCCCTGGTCCTGATCGCGGCGGTGGCCGGGGGGGCGGCCCTGTTCTGGCTGGCGGACATCCTGACGCCCCTGGCCATCGCCATCTTCCTGCTGATCATGATCGGCGGCATCCAGCGTGAGCTGGAGGAGCGGACGCCGCTGCCGCACCGGTGGTCCGGGCTGGTGGCCGTTTTGATCGTGGTCGTCGGCTTCTTCGTGTCGATTGCCATCATCGTCGATGGCGCGGCGGGATTCTTCACCGATGCGTCCGGCGTCACCGCCAACATCGGCCCGCGCATCGACCAGATCATCGCCGATGTCGCCGGCATGTTCAGGGTCGAAACCGCCCCGACGGCACGCGAGTTGATCGCCGGCATCGACCTGCGGGGCTATCTGACCACCTTCGCCCTGCAGATCCAGGGCATCGCCTCGGGGGGCTTTTTCGTTCTGGTCTATCTGGGCTTCCTGCTGGCGTCCCAGGCGGGGTTCGGCAAGAAGATCGTCGGCATGTTCCCCGACAACGCGGCCCGCAAGGACGCCATGCAGGTGGTCGCAAGGGTCCGTTCAGGCGTGGAAGGATACCTGTGGGTCCAGGCCGTGACCGGGGTCATGATCTGCGCGGCGGCCTGGGCGCTAATGCGGGCCGTGGGGCTCCAGAACGCGGAGTTCTGGACCTTCGTCATCTTCGTGGTCGGCTTCATCCCGATCCTGGGGGGCGCGATCGCCGGTCTGGCCCCGCCGCTGTTCGCCTTGGTGCAGTTCCCGGACTACTGGCCCGCCCTGATCCTGTTGGCCGGTCTTCAGGCGATCCTGTTCATCGTCGGCAACATGATCCAGCCGCGGATGCAGGGCGAGAACCAGAACATCGACCCCGTCGTGGTCCTGCTGTCGCTGGCGCTGTGGGGCAAGATTTGGGGCGTGGCGGGCATGTTCCTGTCGACGCCGCTGGCCGTCATGGCCATGGCCGTCCTGGCCGAGTTCAAGGGCTCCTACTGGATGGCGGTCCTGCTGTCCGGCGATGGCGAGCCCTATCCGGAGGACCGCGGCAAGCCGAAGAAACCGGCCGCGAAAGCCCGCGACAAGCGGCCGCACCCGTTCGGTCGCGGCAAGGCCGAACCGGAGGCTTGAACCGGACGGATCGCGACCCATCTCTCCCTCAGACGTCGCGGCCCACCCCCCTCCCGGTCGTGACGTTCAAGGACCGGTGCCCCTCCCCCTCCAGCGCCGGATCCAAAGCAGGCCGCCGGACCCCGGGTTCGGCGGCCTTGTCTTTGGGTGCGTCCCGTTCGCCGGGTTCATGACCGCGATGAATCCGCAACAGTCCGTGTCCAGATTGTAGAGGCCACAGAAATGTCCGGGAACGGTCACGGCGATCTCCCGTTCTGGCCGTGGGAAGGGCGGACCGCCCCTAGTGGTTTAAACGATTCAAGGATCAGATGATGAAGACGATGATTTCCGCAGCCTCGGTGGCTGTCTTGCTGGCCGCAGCCGCCGGCACCTCGGCCACGGCCCAGAGCGCCGACTGGCGTTCGGACTTCAGCGGCCCCTACATCGGGGCCTTCGCCGGCTACACCGACAAGAACGACGACAGCAAGGAGACGCTGCGTTTCGACCGGAACCTGGATGGCAACTACGGTGATCCGGTGACGACGGCTGCTGGCGCCGACGCCTTCAGCCCCGGCTTCTGTGACGGTGCCGCCAAGGCCACGACGGCCGCCGACGGCTGTGACGCCGACTCCTCGGGGGCCCAGGCCGGGATCCGCGCGGGTTATGACATGCAGTTCGGCAGCGTCGTCCTGGGCGTCGTCGGCGACTACAGCGCCGTCTGGCAGGAAGACAGCGTCACGGGCTTCAGCACGACCCCGGCGTCGTATGTCTTCACCCGCAATCTCGAGTCGCTGGCTGCAGCCCGTCTGCGCGCCGGTTTCGTCGCGGGTCCGGCTCTGCTTTATGCCACCGGCGGCTATGCCTACGGCAAGGTCGAGAACAAATTCATCACCTCGAACGGCGCCAACAGCTTCACCCGCAACGAGGAAGACGATGACGCCGACGGCTGGCAGGCCGGTGGTGGCATCGAATACAAGCTGGCCCCCAACCTGTCGGTGACGGGCGAGTATCTTTACACCTCGCTGGAGCCCGGCGACTACACGGTCCGCGTCGGCCAGGGGACGGCTCCGGCCACCAACCCCTTCGTCCTGGCCCCGAACACGACCGGCACCGACATGATCCGAAGCAATTCGAAATTCGGACTGCATGCTCTGAACATCGGCATGAACGTCCGGTTCTAAACCTCTCCGATCGAGAGAACGACGATCACGAACGCCGGGTCCGCGAAAGCGGGCCCGGCGTTTCGCGTTTCGGGATTTTTGGGGGTTTCGCGGCGTCGCGACCCGGCCTAATCAGCGGATTGATCCTCCGGCGCGATGGGCTCACCCTGTCGCCCGATCCCAGGCGGCCCGGCCGCGCCTCACGAGACCCTGCCCATGTCCGGCGACCTTCCCACCCTGCCTCAGCCGATCACGCTGGAGGCGCTGGGGCGGGCGTTCGGCAAGGCGGTGGGGCGGAGCGAAACGACCCCGCTGGAACAGTCCTTCCTCGCCCAGGCGCATGAGGACTATGCCGAGGACGAGACACCCGAACTGAACGGCGACGACCTGGCCGAACTGCTGGCCCAGGTCTGGAAGGCGGCGGAGACGCGCAAGCCCGGCGAACTGCCACGCATCGTGGTCGAGCCGCTGAAGGGCGCCGACGGTCGGGCGACGGGCTATGACGTCGCCCATATCGTCCAGGACGACCGGCCCTTCCTGGTCGACAGCGTGATGGGCGAACTGGCCGATGCGGGCGTTTCGGTGCGGTCGCTGTTCCACCCGATCATCGATCGCGATGCGGGGCGTCAGTCGACCATCGTGGTGGTCATGGATCCCCTGACGCAGGAAAGGCGCGACGCCTTGGCCGGGCAAATCGGCGAGGCCCTGGCCGACGTGCATGCGGCGGTCGCCGATCACGGGGCGATGACCGCCCTGATGGATCGATCCGTAGCCCACCTGGAGGCCTGTCCCGGCGGGGTCGATCCGGACGTCGTTGCCGAGAACCTGGCCTTCCTGCGCTGGCTCAACGACGACCATTTCGTCTTCCTGGGTGCCCGCGACTATGACTATCCGCGCACGACCGACGGCGGTTACGAGGCCGAAGCCCCGCTGAGCCAGTCGGGTGAAGGGGTCGGCGTCCTGCGCGACGCCGAACGCACCGTCCTGCGCCGCACGTCCGAACCCGCCGTCCTGACCCAGGCCATGAAGCGCCAGATGGTGCTGTCCGAGCCGGTCACGGTGGCCAAGGCCAATATCCGCAGTCGCGTCCACCGCCGGGCCTATATGGATTACGTCGGGGTCAAACGGTACGGCGAGGACGGGCGCGCCTCGGGCGAGACCCGGTTCGTCGGCCTGTTCACGGCGGAGGCCTACGACCGGGCCGCGACCCAGGTGCCGCTGTTGCGCAGGAAGGTGGCCAACGCCCTGACCCGCGCGGGCAAGGCACCGGGCAGCCACAACGAGAAGCGGCTCAAGAACATTCTCGAGAACTACCCCCGCGACGAGCTTTTCCAGATTTCCGAAGACGAGCTGCTGAACATCTCGCTGGGCATCCTGCACCTGTATGACCGGCCCAGGATCAAGATCTTCACGCGGACCGATCCGTTCGACCGGTTCGTCTCGGTCCTGGCCTTCATCCCGCGCGAGCGGTTCGACGGGGCGGTGCGCGAGCGGATCGGGCGCATCCTGGCCCGAGCCTGGGGCGGGCGGCTGTCGGCCTGGTACCCACAGCTGTCGGACGCGCCGCTGGTGCGCATCCACTACATCATCGGCATTACGCCAGGCGATCATGTCGTGCCGGATGCAGAGGCGCTACAGGCCGAGGTGGCCGAGGCCGGGCGCAGCTGGGTCGACCGGTTCGAGGGCGCGGCCCGCGCCGCCGACTATGACGACGCCGAGATCGGCGCGCTGAGCCAGCGCTGGGCCGAGGCCTTCGGAGCCGGGTATCGCGACCGCTACGACGCCACCGAGGCCGTGGCCGACCTGCAGCAGATCGACCGGCTGAACGCATCGGGCCTGAACGACGGCGGAGAACCGGTGGCGGTGCGGGCCTTCCGCACGGCGGGCGACAGTCCGCTGCAGTTCCGCTTCAAACTCTATCACCGGGGGGCGGCGGTGCCGCTGTCTGACGTCCTGCCGATTCTGGCCGACATGGGGTTGAAGACGCTGGAGGAGTTCGGCCATGCCATCCGGCCGCTGGACGATGCCGAAATCCATGTACACGAATTCCTGCTGGAAGACCCGCGCGGCGCGGCCCTGACGTTCGCGGACATCAAGGGGCCGTTCGAGGCGGCCTTCGTCGCCGTCTGGACCGGCCGGACCGAGAGCGACGGCTTCAACCGGCTGGTGATGGAGCTGGGCGTCGCCTGGCGCGAGGTGGCGCTGATCCGCACCCTGGCCCGCTATCGCCAGCAGACCGGGCTCGACCCCTCCCAGGCGGTGCAAGAGGCCGCCCTGACCGAATATCCGGCGGTGTCGCGGGCCCTGCTGTCCCTGTTCATGTGCAAATTCGATCCGGACCACGGCGGCGATGTCGCGTCGCGCGAGGCCGCCGCGACCGAGCTGTCGGACAAGATCGTTGGCCTGTTGCAGGACGTGAAGTCGCTGGACCACGACCGGGCGCTGCGTCGCCTGGCCCTGCTGGTCGGGGCGATCAAGCGGACCAACTATTTCCAGCGCGCCGCCGACGGCCAGCCCAAGCCGCATATCTCGATCAAGATCGCCTCGCGCGAGCTGGACGACCTGCCCCTGCCCAAGCCGTATCGCGAGATCTTCGTCTGGGCCCCGCATGTGGAGGGGGTGCATCTTCGCTTCGGTCCCGTGGCGCGGGGCGGCCTTCGCTGGTCCGACCGCCGCGACGACTTCCGCACCGAGGTGCTGGGTCTGGTCAAGGCGCAGCAGGTCAAGAACGCCGTCATCGTGCCGGTCGGCTCCAAGGGCGGCTTCTATCCCAAACACCTGCCTCGCGGCGGCGACCGCGACGCCATCCAGGCCGAGGCGATCCGGGCCTACAAGAGCTTCCTGTCGGGCTTGCTGGACATCACCGACGACATCGGCGCGACCGGCGCGGTCGAACATCCCGACCATGTCGTGATGTGGGAGGGCGACGATCCCTATCTGGTCGTGGCGGCGGACAAGGGAACGGCGACCTTCAGCGACATCGCCAATGGGGTGTCGGCGGACTACGGTTTCTGGCTGGGCGATGCCTTCGCGTCCGGCGGATCGGTCGGTTATGACCACAAGGCCATGGGCATCACCGCGCGCGGGGCGTGGGAGGCGGTCAAGCGGCATTTCCGCGAAGCCGGCAAGGACATCCAGACCGAGACCTTCACCGCCGTCGGCGTCGGCGACATGTCGGGCGACGTCTTCGGCAACGGCATGCTGCTGTCCAAGGCGACACGCCTGATCGCGGCGTTCGATCACCGCGACATCTTCATCGATCCGAACCCGGACGCGGCGCGGTCCTGGGAGGAGCGGAACCGGCTGTTCCAGCTGCCGCGCTCGTCCTGGCAGGACTACGAAGCCGGCCTGATTTCGGAGGGCGGCGGGGTCTTTTCCCGCTCGGCCAAGTCGATCGCCCTGACGCCCCAGATCAAGGCGGCGCTGGACATCGCCGAGGACACGCTCGACCCCGTCAGCCTGATCCGCGCCATCCTGAAGGCTCCGGCGGAGCTGCTGTATCTCGGCGGCATCGGCACCTATGTGAAGTCGGCCGCCGAGACCGACGCGCAGGTCGGCGACAAGGGCACCGATGCCCTGCGCGTCAATGCCGACGAGCTGCGGGTCAAGGTGGTGGGGGAGGGGGCCAATCTGGGTCTGACCCAGGCGGGACGGATCGCCTTCGCCGCCAATGGCGGGCGGATCAACACCGACGCCATCGACAACTCCGCCGGGGTCGACACCTCCGACCATGAGGTCAACATCAAGATCCTGGTCGGATCGGCGGTGACCAACGGCACGCTCAAGGCCGAGGAGCGCAACGCCCTGCTGGCCTCGATGACCGACGAGGTTGGTTTGAAGGTGCTGGCCCACAACTACGATCAGACCCTGGCCCTGACCCTGCAACAGGCGGAAGGGTCGGCGGCGCTGGACGCCCAGCAGCGGTTCATGCAATGGCTGGGGGCCAAGGGCAAACTGGACCGCAAGGTCGAGGGTCTGCCCGGCGACGTCCGGATCGCCGAGATGAAGGCGGCGGGTCAGGCCCTGACCCGACCCGAACTGGCCGTCCTGACCGCCTATTCCAAGATCGAACTGTTCGACGATATCGTGGCCTCCGGCGCGACACAGGATCCCTTCTTCGAGGAGACGCTGGTCCGCTATTTCCCGGATGCCTTGGCGAAATACGAGCCGGAGATGAAGGGGCACCGCCTGCGCCACGAGATCGTGGCCACGGTCCTGGCCAACGAGATCGTCAACATGACGGGGGCGACCTTCCCGGAGCGTCTGAGGGTCTCGGCGGAGTGCGACACACGGGCACTCGTGATCGCCTTCGAGGCGGCGCGGCGGGTGTTCCGGCTGGACGAAGCCTGGGACGCGGTCTCGGCCCTGGACGGCCAGATTTCGGCCGAG
The DNA here is from genome assembly GCA_943369795.1 of Rhizobium sp. Q54. Classification (GTDB taxonomy): domain Bacteria; phylum Pseudomonadota; class Alphaproteobacteria; order Caulobacterales; family Caulobacteraceae; genus Brevundimonas. The sequence goes on from CALROO020000010.1 coordinate 54,211, forward strand.
GCCCAGACGGCGCTGTATCGCGAGATCGCCATCGTCCTGCGTCGCCAGACGTCCTGGCTGGCCCGTCGCGCGGCGCGACCGGGGGCCACGGTCGGTAGTTTGATCGCCGCCTATCGGCCGGTGGTCGATGCCCTGGTGCCGGAAGGCGGCGCGGTGTTATCGCGCTTCGAGCAGGGACGGCTGGACGAGCGAGTGCAGGCCTTCCTGGCCATGGGCTCCCCCGAGGCCTTGGCGCGCGGTTTCGCCCTGTTGCGGCCGTCGGTGGCTACCGCCGACATCGCCGATCTGGCGGCCGAGACCGGCTGGCCGGCGGCGGCGATGGCGCGGCTCTATCACCAGGTCGGGGCGGCGTTCGACTTCGACCGGCTGCGCGCGGCGGCCAGCGGCGTGCCCTCGGTCGATCATTTCGACCGGCTGGCTGTACGGCGTCTGATCGAGGACATCATGGCCGAACAGGTCGCCCTGACCCGCGCGGTGGCCAAGGCTTCCGACGTTTCGGTCGGCGCGACCGAAGAGGCGGCGGAGGCCGCCGTCGATGCCTGGATCGGACCACGGCTGGCCCAGGTCGAGGCCATGCGCGCCTCGGTCGACGAGATCGAGGCCTCGGGCACCGGCTGGACCTTCGCCAAACTGACCATCGCCAACGGCGCGATCCGCAGCATCGCGGGCAAGCTCTGAGCCGCAGGGATCGGTGATCGCGGAGGGGTGAGTTGACTCGCCCCTCCGCATGGCGTCGCTTGCGGGCCGATCAGGGTTGGGGACCATCATGCCGAGGAAGTTTCTGGTCGTCGTCGACGACAGTCCGGAGTTCGACGCCGCGCTGCGCTATGCCGCCCGGCGCGCGAAATCGACGGGCGGGCGGGTGGCCCTGCTGCGCGTGCTGTCGGACAGTTCGGACGAGCACTGGTCGGGCGTCCGTGACGAGATCCAGCGCCAGCAGCGCGAGGAGGCCGAAGCGCTTCTGGTTCGCCTCGGCGAGACGGCGGCGGAACGGTCCGGGGCCCAGCCGATCTTCCTGATCGAAACCGGCGACGCCCAGGCCGCGATCCGCAAGGTCGTCGGCGAGGATCCCGAGATCAAGATCCTGGTCCTGGCCTCGGCGGGGGGCGGTAAGTCACCGGGACCGCTGGTCGCGGCGGTCCTGAAACAGGGCGCGGCCTTCAGCGGACGAAAACTGCCGGTGACGATCGTGCCCGGCGAACTGACCGACAGCGAGATCGAGGATCTGGCCTGACCCCGCGAGAGGTTCATCACAGCGAGCACAGCGGGGTCACAGCGAACACGACGGGACCGCTACTGGGGCCAGATCGCTGAATCCCACCTTGGGTCAGGAGAGCCCCAAAAGGCTGAGATCAGCGGCGGAGCCGCCCTCTTTCGTCCAAAATGTCGAGCGGGTGGATCGACGACATCTACGACGGCTCGGTTCCGTCGTGTTCGCCGTGACCCCGTTGTGATCGCTGTGATGAACCCCCTTCGATCGGCCTCGCGAAACAGGGTTTACGCGCGTTAGGCTTTCTTAACCGCCGCCCGCCACACTGAGGCTTGAAGCGTGCCGCCCTGCGGTCTCTCACCCGAGCCTCGCCCCGTGTCCATGTTCGCCAAACGCCAGTCCGTCCTCGCCGCCACCGCCGGAGCGCCGCCGCAGCGCGCGCCGTTCCGCCTGTCCGCCAAGCCCATCCTCGAGGCACTGAAGAAGCCGCCCGTGGCCGTGGGTGCCGCAGGGTTCCTGCTGCTGGGCACCGCCGCCCTGTTCCTGACCGTGCTGGGCGATCCGCGCGCGGGCACGCCGTCGGCCCGGGTCGATCTGAAGCGCGCGCCTGTCGTGGCCCCGGTCGGACCGACGGGGCTGGAAGCCTTCAGCATGGGCGATTTCGGGGCCTATCAGGATCTGACCGCCGAGGGCGTCATCGACCCTAGCGGGGCGGCGGGCGGAGACGCCCTGATCACCCTGCCCGACGGGGCGACCGTGTCCGGCGGAGGGGCCGCGATAGCGTCACCGCGCCTCGCTGCCCAGCCCCTGCCCGCCGCCCCGATCGCGGGCCTCAGCGCACCCGGCCCCAATGGCCCCCTGCCAGTCATCGCGCCGGACGGCCGCGTCCCGGCCCAGGCCTATGCCCGGCCGTTCCGGTCCAACGGCAAGCCGCGAGTGGCCCTGATCGTCGGGGGTCTGGGACTGAACGCCGTGACCACCCGCGCCGCCATCGAACGCCTGCCCGCCGAGGTGACGTTGAGCTTCGTGCCCTATGCCCAGGGCCTGCAGGGCTGGATCGACCTGGCCCGCGCCCAGGGCCATGAGGTGATGATCGAGATCCCGATGGAGCCCACCGGCTATCCCGACAACGACCCCGGTCCCCAGACCCTGCTGAGCAGCGGCAGCCCCGAGGATATCCAGGCCAAGATGGACTGGCTTCTGGGTCGGGCGACCGGATATTTCGGCGTGACCAACTATCTGGGCGATCGGTTCGTGGCCTCGGACGCAGGGACCAGCGCCTTCCTGGGCATCCTGCGCCAGAAGGGTCTGGCCTTCATGGACGACGGCACCGCACGGCGTCGCCCCGGTGCGTGGGCCCGCGCCAGCGCCGACCGCGTCATCGACCAGCAACAGACCCCCGCCGCGATCGTGGCACAGCTGAATGCCCTGGAGGCCCTGGCCAAGTCGCGCGGATCGGCGCTCGGCACCGGCTTCAGCTATCCCGTGACGGTCGAGGCCGCCGCCCGCTGGACCGCCGGTCTTGAGGCACGGGGGCTGCAACTGGCACCGGCGTCGGCGATGACGCAGCGGCCGGGGAGATAGGGACTGGGTTCTAGGTTCTAGGTTCTAGGGCGCGAAAGCCATGCTGGAAACGGCGTGCCAGGCGGCTTCCTTCCCTGGAAACTAACCCCTAGAACCTAGCCCCTATGAAAGACCTCACCCTCTACCGCCCCAATGTCGGCGTCGTGCTGTTCAACGCGCGGGGCCAGGTCTGGTATGGGCGACGCGCGGGCACCGAGGGGCCGAGCAACTGGCAATTCCCTCAAGGCGGCGTCGACAAGGGCGAGGATCTTGAAGCCGCCGCCCTGCGCGAACTGGCCGAGGAGACGGGGGTGACGTCCGTCCTGCCGCTGGGCCGGACCGAGGACTGGATCGTCTATGATTTCCCGGTTGGCTATGGCGGGTCGAAACAGGCGCGGGGTTTTCTGGGCCAGAAACAGGTCTGGTTCGCCTACCGCTTCATCGGCGACGAGGCGGAGATCGATTTGGAAGCGCACGGCGAGATCGAATTCGACGCCTGGCGCTGGGGCGACCTGTCGGAGGCCTGCGACCTGATCGTGCCGTTCAAGCGCGATGCCTATGCGCAAGTGGTGGCGGCCTTCGCGCATCACGCGGCCTAGCGTCAGGGCACCGCACGCAGGGTGACGATGGCAATCTCGGGCGGCGCGCGAAACCGCACGGGCAGGATCGATACGCCGACACCGGAGGTCACGAACAGCTTTCGGCCACCGACCTCATACAGGCCGCATCCCCATTTTTCCGAGGCTCGCGAGGCGTGAACCCGTCGGCCGAAGAACGGCAGATTGACCTGCCCGCAATGGGTATGACCCGCCAGGGTCAGGGCCACCCGGCCCGGGATGTCGGCGAAGGGATCGGGCCAGTGGGTGATGGCGATCACCGGCGCTGTGGCTGGCACGGATGACAGGGCTTCGGTGACCGAAGGCTGGATACGCTTCGATTCCAGATCGGCAATGCCTGCGACCCAGAAGGGACCGCCGGGTCGGTCGATGCGGACGGCACGGTTCTCGACCACCTCGATGTCGGCGGCTCGCATGGCGTTTGCGATTGCTGCCTCGTCGTACCAGGAATCGTGATTGCCCAGCACGCCGACGACACCAAGCGGAGCCCGGAGGGACCGGAACGCCAGAACCCCACTCAGAACCTCGGACTGTTCCGCCCGCGCCCGGACATTGGCCGGTTCATGGCCGCCGGCATAGTCGCCCAGCAACAAAATGATGTCCGGCGCCTCTGCGTTCATGGCCGCGACGACCCTGTCGATCCGGGCCACGTCGGTGTGTGGGGCCGCCACGTGGGTGTCGGAGATGACGCCGATGCGGAGCGGTGGTCCCGACCATTGCGAGCTCTCGATCGTGATCTCATGCACCGTCAATTGCGACGGTTCGATCAGGAACGCCCAGACGCCGAGGCCCCAGGCGATCGCGGTTACGGACGCGAAAACGACGACCCTGCGCCGCCCTCCACGTTTCCAGAGCGACCAGGCGATCAGGCCGACGAGGATTGGCCCGACGACCGCTGCGACCTTGGCCAGGGTCAGGATCGCTTCAGGCCCCGCCATTTCCCGACCGTTCCGTTCCGGCCGTGCAGAACGACGGAGGTGATCTCTGGGCGCGGAAGACGTTGGCCAGGAAGGCGGCACCGCGTCCCCCGGTCTTGCGCACCAGGCCGACGACGACAGGGCGATCGACCTCTGGCGAGCAGTGGGCCGTGTTGACGGCGTTGCCGCCCCGCGTTTCGTAGGAGGCCCCGACGGCGAAAGTCCCCCGCGCGGCCAGGAGTTCGAGGGCGCGGGCGTTCAGCGCGCCCGGATCACCGGCATCGACGGAGGCCGAACAGCCGCCGTTCGGAAGCTGCATCACATAGACCCTGCTGTAGGACGCCAGTCGCCAGGCCGCGACCGCCTGATCTGAGCCGGTCTCGCGCAGGCCGACCGGGCGCATGAAGCGTTGCAAAGCCAAGGCCTCGATCGACTGGTTCTCCAGGATCGCGGGCAGGCAGACCTCGTTGAAAACCAGTTCCATCGCCGCCGTCGGCGACACCAGGGCGCCATAGGGCGGCGCATCCGGGCCGGACGCCGTGCCGGTCGCGCATCCGCTGGCCATCAAGGTCACGGCCAGAGCCGCCACGCCATATCGCCGCATCACGCCACTCCAAGCCACCGATCGATGCGCCCACCCTCGCCGTGAGGCGGCATGGCGTCAAGCGGATGCCCCGGAACGCAAAGGGCCTCCCGCGCGAACGGGAGGCCCTTGGTAGGCGGTCGCCAACCCCGAAATGACGGGCTTGGTGTTGTTGGCGATCTTTACGATGGAGACTGGCGAAGTTGACGCTCCGATTGGTCAGGCCGTGACCGTCTCCGAGGCTTCCTCGGCCAGGATGGTCAGGCCCTCGGCATTGACGTCGGCAAAGCCGCCCTTGACCGTGAACACCCGGCGCGCGGTGCCGGTGAAGACGGTGACGGGGCCTTCACGCAAGGCCGTCATGAAGGGCGCGTGTTCCGGCAGGACGCCGAAATCGCCCTCGACGCCCGGCGCATCGACCTGGTCCACGAGACCCGCGAAGACCTCGCGTTCAGGCGAGACGAGGGAGAAGTTGAGCTTACCGGCCACTTATGCCGCCTCGGCCAGCTTCTGGGCCTTCTCGACCGCCTCTTCGATGGTGCCGACCATGTAGAAGGCGGCTTCGGGCAGGTGGTCGTATTCACCGGCGACGATGCCCTTGAACGAGCGGATGGTATCGGCCAGTTCGACGAACTTGCCGGGCGAGTTGGTGAACTGCTCGGCCACGAAGAAGGGCTGGGACAGGAAGCGGCTGATCTTGCGGGCGCGCGAAACGACCAGCTTGTCCTCTTCCGACAGCTCGTCCATGCCCAGGATGGCGATGATGTCCTTCAACGACTTGTACTGCTGCAGGACTTCCTGGACCGAACGGGCGACACGGTAGTGTTCCTCGCCGATGACCAGCGGGTCCATGATCCGCGAGGTCGAGTCCAGCGGATCGACGGCCGGGAAGATGGCCTGGGCGGCGATGTCGCGGTTCAGAACCGTGGTCGCGTCCAGGTGGGCAAACGAGGCGGCCGGGGCCGGGTCGGTCAGGTCGTCGGCGGGCACATAGATGGCCTGGACCGAGGTGATCGAACCCTTCTTGGTCGAGGTGATGCGCTCCTGCAGGTTGCCCATCTCGGTCGCCAGGGTCGGTTGATAGCCCACCGCCGAGGGGATACGGCCCAGCAGAGCCGACACTTCCGAACCGGCCTGGGTGAAGCGGAAGATGTTGTCGACGAACAGCAGGACGTCCTTGCCCTCTTCGTCGCGGAAATACTCGGCCTGGGCCAGACCGGTCAGGGCCACGCGGGCGCGGGCGCCGGGAGGCTCGTTCATCTGGCCGTACACGAGCGCGCATTTGGAGCCCTCGCCACCACCGGCGACGTTCACGTTGGACTCGATCATCTCGTGATACAGGTCGTTGCCCTCGCGGGTGCGTTCACCCACGCCGGCCAGGACGGAATAGCCGCCGTAAGCCTTGGCAATGTTGTTGATAAGCTCTTGCATCGTAACGGTTTTTCCGACGCCGGCGCCGCCGAACAGGCCGACCTTGCCGCCCTTGGTGAAGGGGCAGATCAGGTCGATGACCTTGATCCCGGTGACCAGGATTTCCGACGACGTGGACTGTTCCTCGAAGGTCGGGGCCTCGCGGTGGATTGGGCGACGCTCGGTCGTCAGGATCGGACCGGCCTCGTCGATCGGGTCGCCGACGACGTTCATGATCCGGCCCAGGACGGCGGGGCCGACCGGGGTCATGATCGAGGTGCCGGTGTCGGTCACGGGCTGGCCGCGGGTCAGGCCCTCGGTCGTGTCCATGGCGATGGTGCGGACCATGTTCTCACCCAGGTGCTGGGCGACTTCCAGCACCAGGCGGAAGGGCTCGCCCGTCTTCTGGTCGACGTTCTGGGTTTCCAGGGCGTTCAGGATGGCCGGCAGGGGGCCGGTGAACTCGACGTCCACGACCGCGCCGATGACCTGGGCGATCTTGCCGCCCTGAGTAGCGGCGACGGGAGCGGCGGCTTTCGGCGCGGCGGCCTTGCGCGGAGCGGCGGGCTTCTTGGGGGCGACGGTATCGGTCATCGGTTGCGGTCCGTTGTCTTGTGTTCGGTCAGGATCAGATCAGAGGGCTTCGGCACCGGAGATGATCTCGATCAGCTCCTTGGTGATCTGCGCCTGGCGGGATCGGTTGTATTGCAGGGTCAGGGCGGAAATCAGGTCGCCGGCGTTGCGGGTCGCCGAGTCCATCGCGCTCATCTGGGCCCCGAAGAACCCGGCCTGGTTCTCGTACAGGGCGGCCAGGATCTGGGTGGTGATGGCGCGCGGCAGCAGGGTCTCGAGGATTCCCTCTTCCGAGGGCTCGTACTCATAGACCGCCCCCTTCAAGTCGATCGGGGCGGCATCGCCGTCGACGACCGTCGGGATCAGCTGTTTGGCGGTCGGCACCTGCGAGATGACCGACTTGAACTGGCTGTAGAACAGGGTGACCACGTCGGCGCGGCCCCCCTCGAACTCCTCGGCGATCAGCTCGGCGATCGGCTGGGCCGAGGGCAGGCCGATGGTCTTGTGCTCGGACAGTTCGAAGGTCTTGACCACGGCCTTGCCATACAGGCGCGTCAGCTGGTCGCGCGACTTGCGGCCCACGGCGATGACGCGAACGTCCTTGCCGCTGGCGATCAGGCTGTCGATACGCTTGCGGGCCGCGCGGATGATGTTGGACGAGAAGCCGCCCGCCAGACCCTTGTCGGCCGAGGCCACCACGATCAGGTGGCGCTGGTCAGAACCGGTCCCGGCCAGCAGTTTCGGCGCATCGTCGCCGCTGATGCCCGCCGACAGATTCGCGATGACGGCGGCCATCTTGGTGGCATAGGGCCGGGCCGCGACGGCCTGGTCCTGGGCGCGTTTCAGCTTGGCCGCGGCGACCATCTGCATGGCTTTCGTGATCTTCTGCGTGGCTTTCACGCTTCCGATCCGACTGCGCATTTCCTTGAGGCTGGCCATCCGGCGCTACTCTCGCTCTCTGGTCAGTTTACGCGAAGGTCTTGGCGAAGGCTTCGATGGCGGCCTTCAGTTCGGCTTCCAGCTCCTTGGACAGGGCCTTGGTCGTCTTGATGCTGCTCAGGATGCCAGCGTGGTTGGAATGCATCCGGGCCAGCAGTTCGCTCTCGAAACGGCCGATGTCGGCCACGGCGATGGCGTCCAGATATCCGCGCGTCCCGGCATAGACCGACACCACCTGCTCCTCGACGGTCAGGGGCGAATACTGCGGCTGCTTCAGCAGTTCCGTCAGACGCGCGCCACGGGCCAGCAGCTTCTGGGTCGAGACGTCCAGGTCCGAGCCAAACTTGGCGAAGGCGGCCATCTCCCGGTACTGGGCCAGCTCGCCCTTGATCGAACCGGCGACCTGTTTCATCGCCTTGATCTGGGCCGACGAACCCACGCGGCTGACACTGATGCCGACGTTCACGGCCGGGCGGATGCCCTGGTAGAACAGGTCGGATTCCAGAAAGATCTGGCCGTCGGTGATCGAGATCACATTGGTCGGGATGTAGGCCGAGACGTCGTTGGCCTGGGTCTCGATCAGCGGCAGGGCCGTCATCGAGCCCGAACCATTGTCCTCGTTCAGCTTGGCCGAACGCTCCAGCAGGCGCGAGTGGAGGTAGAAGACGTCGCCCGGATAGGCTTCGCGGCCCGGCGGACGGCGCAGCAGCAGGGACATCTGGCGATAGGCGACGGCTTGCTTGGAAAGGTCATCGTACACGATCAGGGCATGCATGCCGTTGTCGCGGAAGAACTCGCCCATGGCTGTGCCCGAGAAAGGGGCCAGGAACTGCAAAGGGGCGGGCTCGGAGGCGGTGGCCGCGATGACGATGGTGTAGTCCAGGGCGCCGCGCTCCTCGAGTGTCTTGACGATCTGGGCCACGGTCGAGCGCTTCTGGCCGATGGCGACGTAGATGCAGTAAAGCTTCTCGCCTTCCGACGCGCCTTCGACGTTGATCGACTTCTGGTTCAGGATGGTGTCGATCGCCACGGCGGTCTTGCCGACCTGACGGTCGCCGATGATCAGCTCGCGCTGGCCACGGCCGACGGGGATCAGGGTGTCGATGGCCTTCAGGCCCGTCTGCATCGGCTCGTGCACCGACTTGCGCGGGATGATGCCCGGGGCCTTGACGTCGACGCGGCGGCGCTCGGTGAACTGGATCGGGCCCTTGCCGTCGATCGGCTCGCCCAGAGGGTTGACCACGCGACCCAGCAGCCCCTTGCCGACCGGCACGTCCACGATCTCGCCCAGGCGGCGGACTTCGTCGCCCTCGGCGATCTGGGCGTCGGCACCGAAGATCACGGCCCCGACGTTGTCGCGTTCCAGGTTCAGGGCCATGCCCTTCACGCCCGCCTTGGGAAACTCGATCATCTCGCCGGCCTGGACATTGTCCAGACCGTGGATGCGGGCGATGCCGTCGCCGACCGACAGCACCTGACCGACGTCGGACACGTCGGCTTCGACGCCGAAGTTGGCGATCTGGCCTTTGAGGATGGCCGAAATCTCGGCGGCGCGGATGTCCATGGTTTGGCTCTCTGGTTTTCGTCTTGGGTGCGGACCGCCCCTAATGAGAAAGAGGGGGTCCGACAGTCAATCGGTTGTGGCTCAAGCCCGCTTCAGGGCAAACTTCATCTGGTCGAGTTTGGATTTCAGCGAGGCGTCGAACAGTTTCGACCCCACCTTGATCTTCAGCCCGCCCAGGATCGTCGGATCGACGCGGGCGGTCATCTCGGGCGTCTTGCCCAAGGCCTGGGTCAGGGCGGCGATCACGGCCTTGTTCTGGGCGGCGCTCAGTGGCACGGCGGAGACGACCTCGGCGGCGACGACGCCGGTGTGTTTGGCATACAGCGCCTCGAAGCCGGTAATCACGGCCCCCAGATCTCGGGCTCGGCCATTCTGGCCCAGCAGGCCGAGGAAGTTGCGGGTCGTGCCGTCGAATTTGGCGGCGTCGGCGATGGCCACCAGACCCTTCTGCTGGTCCTCGGCGGCGATGACGGGCGAGGTGGCGAGGCGGCGCAGGTCGGCGCTCTCGATCCAGGCGGTCTTCAGCGACTTCAGGTCCGCGCGCACCGCATCGAGCTTGCCCGTCTCCAGGGCCAGGTCGAACAACGCCTGTGCATAGCGTTCTCCGACATCCGTCGTTCTGAAATCGTCAGCCACTTATAGGGTCCGCCCGGGGATTAAGCGTTGGTCGTTTTACGACCGGCGGAGAGGGTCTCGCCGATCAAGAGCTTGAAATGCTTGGTGAAGCACGACGAAAAACCCGCCTCAGGGACGGGCCTTCGCTAAGCCGGGGCGCTGATAGCATGGGTGATCCCCCCTCGCAACCGAGGCAGGGCACCGCAGGCGGGACCGCGACGAAAGCCGTGTCCTGCAAGCCTCAGCATTGATCGACAGGCAACCGTGACGCTAGAAGCGTGTTCACAGGCCCGACCCTCTCCCGAATGCTTCCGGGGCCAGACCTCACAGGATTTCCGACGCCATGCTCGACAGCATCACGCCCCTCTTGTCCGACCCCGCCGCCTGGGCGGCCCTGGTCACCCTGATCGTGATGGAGGTGGTGCTGGGGATCGACAACTTGATCTTCATCTCGATCCTGTCGAACAAACTGCCGGAGAACCAGCGCCAGCGGGTGCGGCGCATCGGCATCGGCCTGGCCCTCATCATGCGTCTGGCCTTGCTGTCGATCATCGCCTGGCTGGTCGGCCTGACCGCCACGGTGATCGATCTCGGCATCGTCGGTCCGATCGGAGAGAACGGCGAACCGGCCTTCGAGACGGCCTTCAGCTGGAAGGACCTGATCCTGCTGGCCGGTGGCCTGTTCCTGATGTGGAAGGCGACAAAGGAAATCCATCACACGGTCGATCCGACGCCGAGCCACGACGTGCTCGACAAGAAGAATGCCGTCATCAACAACGCCGGGGCCGCGATCTTCCAGATCATCCTGCTGGACCTGGTGTTCTCGATCGACTCGATCCTGACCGCGATCGGCATGACCGAGCATCTGCCGATCATGGTCGTCGCCGTTCTGGTCGCCGTGACCGTCATGCTGCTGGCCGCCGACCCCTTGGCCAACTTCATCAACAAGAACCCGACCGTGGTCATGCTGGCCCTAGGCTTCCTGTTGATGATCGGCATGGTGCTGATCGCCGATGCGTTCGGGGTCCATGTGCCCAAGGGCTATATCTACGCCGCCATGGCCTTCTCGGCCGGGGTCGAGGCGCTGAACATGCTCAGCCGCAAGTCCGGGTCCAAACGCGAGGAGGCCGAACGGGCGCGCGCCCAGGCCAATGCCGCCGAGGCCAGAGCCCAGGCCGCCGAACAGGCCGCCGCCGCCGATCCGAAACACTGAGATGCGCCGCCTGACCCCGCTCTTCGTCGTCCTGCTCCTGATCGGGGCACCGGCGCGGAGTGGGGCGCAGGACGTACCGGCCCGGCCGCCGGTTCAGGGCTATGAGATCGTCGCCACCTACCCCCATGATCCGGGAGCCTTCACCCAGGGGCTGATCGTCCACGACGGCGACCTGATCGAGACGACCGGCCGGTATCCTTCGACCCTGCGCCGCGTGCGGCTGGCCGACGGCGTGGTGTTGCAGACCCGCGATCTTGACCTGGCCTATTTCGGCGAGGGGGTGACCGAGATCGGCGGCAAACTGTTCAGCCTGACCTGGCAGAACCAGACGGGTCTCATATGGGATGCCGAGACCCTGGAGCCCCTTGGACAGTTCACCTATCCGGGCGAGGGCTGGGGCCTGACCGATGACGAGACGCGGCTGATCCTGTCGGACGGGACGCCGGTGATCCGTTTCCTGGACCCGACGACGTTCGCCGAGACGGGGCGGATCACCGTCACCTATGGCGGGCGCCCGGTGTCGCGGCTGAACGAGCTGGAATGGATCGACGGCCAGATCGTCGCCAATCTGTGGCGGCAGGACCTGCTGGTGAAGATCGATCCGGTCTCGGGTCAGGTCGTCGGAGTCATCGACCTGACGGAGATCCTGCCGACATCGGAACGGGCCGATCCGACGGACGACGTCCTGAACGGCATCGCCTGGGACTCGGAGAAGAGGCGGCTGTTCGTCACCGGCAAGAACTGGCCGAAGCTGTTCGAGATCCGTCTGACGGCGGCAGAACCGGCCGGATAACGCTTCCTTCGCCAGGACTGGCTTGTGGCGGTCCCAAGGGGTTCATCACGGAGAGCACGGCGGGCTCACGGAGAACACGGAGGAACCGAACGCCAGCCACCTCATCGCTCGATCTCGTCGCGTCAGGGCTTACCCGCGATGCCCGGCGGCGAAGCCGCCCTTCTTTGAGGCTCGACGTGCGGGGCGCTATCCTGGAAACCCTCCCGACATCTCCGTGTCCTCCGTGAGCCCTCGGTGCTCTCCGTGATGAACCCGCCGGATGGCCAGGCTTACTCGGACGTCCCAGGTCCTTAGTTCAGTCGCGTGCCGATCTGGGCGATCGCGCCGTCCAGCATCGGGTCGCTGGTCTGGCCAGCGATGCGGGCGGTCAGGATGGCCTCGGCGGCGCGGGCGGCGACGTCGGCGGCGGCGGCCTTCACCTCGGCGGTGGCCTGGGCCTCGGCCTGGGCGATGCGGCGTTCGGCCATGGCCTGACGGCGAGCCATGGTCTCGTCCAGCTTGGCCTTGGCCTCGATCTCCATGGTGCGGGCGTCGGCCTCGGCGGCGCGCAGCATTTCGGCGGCCTGGGCCTCGGCCTCGGCCTTCTCGGCGCGGATGGTGGCCAGCAGGGCCTCGGCCTCGGCGCGCAGGCGGGCGGCCTCGTCGAGCTCGGCCTGGATCTTGGAGGCCTTGGCGTCCAGCGTTCCGGCGACCAGTTTCGGCACGCCGGCGGCGATCACGATGCCGAAGAAGATCAGCAGGCCGATGGCGACCCACAGCTCGGGATTGTCGAGCGCATACATGTGGGGATCGAGGAAATGGGGCATGTCAGGCGGCTCCCTTGACGGCAGCAGCGGCTTCCGCAGCGCTGGCGGGCTTGCCGGTCAGGCGCTCGACGATGGCTTGGGCCGTGTCGGCTGCGATGGTGCCGACATTGGCCATGGCGGCGTCGCGGGTCTGGCCGATCGAGGCCTCAGCGGCGGCGATCCCGGCATTGACCTCGGCTTCTTCCGAAGCGCGACGGGCGTTGGCTTCCTCGGTCACGCGGGCCTTGGCGGCAGCGGCCATGGCGCGCGACTGGGCGCGGGCCTCGGCGACCTCGGCCTTGGCCGCAGCGGCTTGCAGGGCGGCCTCGGCCTGGACCGACTTGGCGGTGGCGACGGCTGTGGAAATGGTGGTGGCCCGCTCGTCCATGACCCGGCGCAGACGCGGCGCGAAGACCTTGGCGATCAGCAGGTACAGGACGAAGAACAGGAACAGCAGATAGACGATCTGCCCGCCCCAGACGGTGGTGTCGAACTGGGGCAGACCCCCGGATTCGGCCTCGGTCGTGGCGGTGGTTGCGCCGTGCGTGTCTGTGGTTTCGGGAGCAGCCATGGGGTGGTCTGAGTGTCCGTCTGGGAAATATCAGCAAAGAGGCGGTGCCCCCAGTCAGGGGCACCGCCGCTGGTGACGTCTTTAGTTTTAGGCGGTCGGAGCGTTCAGGATCAGGATGCCCAGAACGAACGACAGAATGCCCAGGGCTTCGGCCAGAGCCGCGCCCACGAACAGGTTGCCGACCTGGCTGCCGGCGGCCGAAGGGTTGCGCAGGGCACCGTTCAGGAAGTTGGCGAAGATGTTGCCCACGCCGATGGCGGAGCCGATCATGCCGAGGGTTGCCAGACCGGCACCGATGAACTTGGCGGCTTCAGCTTCCATGATTTTAATCCTAGTTTTCAGAGATTGAGGGGTTGGGGCGAAGAGACTGGTCGTGGCCTTTAGTGGCCATGGCCCAGGTTGACCACATCATTCAGATAGATGGTGGCCAGAACGGCGAACACGAAGGCCTGGAGGAAAGCCACGAGAAACTCCAGCGCGGTCAGGGCGACGACCATGGTCATCGACAGGGCCGCGATCGGCAGGGCCCAGAGACCCAGGCCCTCGCCGGCGAAGGCCATGGCCCCCAGGCTGACGACGAAGCCGGCGAAGATCTTCAGCGCGACGTGACCGCCCAGCATGTTGCCGAACAGACGCAGCGCCAGGGTGACCGGCCGTAGCAGGAAGGAGACGATCTCGATCGGGGTCACGAGGATCAGTACCGGCCAAGGAATGCCAGATGGGACGAAAAGCTTGAAGAAGCCGATGCCGTGCTTGGCGAAGCCGACAGCTAGGACAAGCAGAATGGTCAGGGCTGCGAACGTCATGGTCACGGCCAGCTGCGACGTGGCGGTGAAGGTCAGGAACATCCCCAACAGGTTCATGCCCAGGATCAGGGTGAACAGGGTGAAGACGAACGGGAAATATTTGCGGCCCTCATGGCCGATGATGGAATCGGTGACGCCATCGATCATGCCGAACAGGGTCTCGCCCGTCGCCTGCAAGCGACCCGGCACCACCTTGGCGCTGGAGGTCACGGCGGTCAGGAACAGCACCACCATCAGGAAGGCGATCGTCATGGCCACGTGCGAGTTGGTGAAGGCGATCACCTGATTGCCCAGCACGGGGACCGTGACCTCGCCAAAGGTCATGCCCGGCAGCGGGTGAATCTCGAACTGTTCGATCGGATCGGCCAAGGCCTATCGCTCCTCATCATCGGCGTCGTCGAACGGGATGGAACGGGGTTCCACACCAGTCGCCGCTGCCTGTGCCATCAGCCGTTGGGCCGTCTGCCACGCCATCCACAAAGACACGGCGAAACCCACCAGGACTCCGCCAATCACACCCCACGGCGCCGTTCCGGCGAAGCGGTCGATCACAAACCCCGCGCCGATCCCCAGAAAGACCCCGCCCAGAAGCTGGGCGACGACCTTGTACGCCTGTCCCGCGACGGCACGACCGGCCGCATCGGATTGCGTTTCCGTGGTGGTCCGCGCCTCCAGATCGGATGCGCTTTTCGTGAGGCGTGCGATCGCCTCTTCGCGCGATTCCGTATTCGGGGACATGGGCCTGTTCGATCGACGTTCCGGAGGGTCCGAAACGGGTCTGAATTTGGCGCGGAACCTATCGTCCGATCAAGGGAAGGTCAAGGCAGGCCCGGATATACCTAAGCCCATGTTTTCAATAGACTTATGTGCGGCGTCGGGCATTCCGTCCGTGCCTGTGACATTTCTCCCGCCCCGACGGGTCAGGCTGCCGCGCGTCTGCGTACCCTTGCGATGCGCCGCAGCCGCCGCCAGAACCGACCGCGCTCGGGTTCCGGATAGGGCTCCAGGTTCTCGACGAACTGCTCGGCCGAGGCCTTCCAGCTGAATTTTTCCGCATAGGCGCGGACGTCGGCCCGGTCGCACTCCAGCGCCTTCAGGCAGGCGGTCTTCAGGTCGTCGTCGATGGCCCCGGCATTGGAGCCCGGAATGATGTCGATCGGGCCGTGCGCCGGATAGGCCGCGACCGGCGTGCCCGTGGCCATGGCCTCCAGGATCACCAGGCCGAAGGTGTCGGTCCAGGACGGGAAGACGAAGACGTCCGCGTCGCGAAAACAGCGCGCCAGCTCCTCGCCGAACCGGGCCCCGAGGAATTTCGCCTCCGGATAACGCGCCTCCAGATCGGCCCGGGCCGGGCCGTCGCCGACGACGATCTTGGTGCCCGGCAGGTCGGTCGACAGGAAGGCCTCGATGTTCTTCTCCACCGCCACCCGCCCGACGTTCAGCCAGAAAGGACGTGGCCAATCCTTCCCGCCCAGGTCGTCATAGATGCGCTCGAGATCAGGGTTGAACTGTTCGGTGTCGACGCCGCGCGACCAGGGCGAGACATTGCGGAATCCATGCTCGACCAGCTCGTCGCGCAGGGTCGGGGTGGCCACCATCAGCCGCCCCGACGGCTTGTGGAACCATTTCATATAGGCGTAGCCGACCTGGACCGGGATCGGGAACCGGGCCGAGACATATTCGGGGAATTTGGTGTGGTAGCTGGTGGTGAACGGCAGTTTCCACTCCACACAGATGCGGCGGGTGGCGATGCCGATCGGGCCTTCGGTCGCGATATGGACGGCCTCGGGCTCGAAGGCGCGCAGGCGTTCGCGGATTTCCTCTTCTGCTCCCAGGGCCAGCCGGATTTCCGGATAGGTAGGGCAGGGGATGGTCTTGAACTGATCGGGGCGGATCACGTCCACCTCATGGCCCATGGCGCGGCACTCCGCGACCGTGCGGGTCAGGGTGCGGACGACGCCATTCACCTGGGGCTCCCAGGCGTCAGTGGCCAGAACGATGCGCATACAGGCGGCGGCTTTCACCGTGGACGGGTCGGAACCCATAGCCCGTCGGTCCTTGCGGGGGAAGGTGGTCCGCCGAGGCTCAGGGAGGTCGGGTTGCTGCGTCCTCTCTGACCCCTTTCGCCGATGAGGGGGCGAGAGTAGAGCGTGCGACATGAACGTTCATGTCGCTTCGCCTATCGCCCTGACCCAGGACTGGGACACCCTCGACCACGGCAAATACGCCGACGAGCCCACCGCCGTCCGGGCCATTCTGAGCGCGTCGCCGTTGAAGGCCGAGACGCGTCAGGCCGTCGTGGACGACGCAATCGCCCTGGTCGAACACGCGCGCCGAAGCCAGAAGAAACAGGGCGTCGTCGAGAGCTTCCTGCAAGAATTCAGCCTCGGTACGCGCGAGGGTCTGGCCCTGATGTGTCTGGCCGAAGCTCTGTTGCGGACGCCGGACGAGGACACCCGCGACCGGCTGATCGCCGAGAAGATCGGCTCGGCCGACTGGGCCAGCCATCTGGGGCAATCGGACAGTCTGTTCGTCAACGCCTCGACCTGGGGCCTGATGCTGACCGGCAAGCTGGTCGACGCCGACGAACAGGCCAAAACTGACCTGCCGGGGTTTCTGACCCGCGTCGCGGGTCGGCTGGGCGAGCCGGTGATCCGCCGGGCCGTGGCCGCCGCCGTCCGCATCATGGGCGAACAGTTCGTGGTCGGTCGGACCATCGAGGCGGCGCTGAAACGGTCGAACAAGGAAGGCTGGCTGTGCAGTTTCGACATGCTGGGCGAAGGCGCGCGAACGTCTGCCGACGCCGAACGGTATGAAAAGATCTACGCCGACGCCATCACCGCCGTCGGCAACACCGCCAAGGGTCAGGGGCCAGAGGTCGGCCACGGCGTCTCGGTCAAACTGTCGGCCCTGTCGCCGCGCTATGAGGCGACGCACGAGGATCGCGTCTGGGATGAACTTTATCCCCGCATCCTGCGACTGGCCCGGATCGCAGCCGCCGCCGACATCAACTTCACGATGGACGCCGAGGAGGCCGACCGGCTGGCCCTGTCGCTGAAACTGCTGGACCGGCTGGCGCACGAGCCGGAGCTGGGATCGTGGACCGGTCTGGGTCTGGCGGTGCAGGCCTATCAGAAGCGGGGGCCAGAGGTGATCGCCCGTGTCGCCGAACTCGCGCGGACATCCGGACGGCGGCTGATGGTCCGTCTGGTCAAGGGCGCCTATTGGGACACCGAGATCAAGCGCGCCCAGGTCATGGGGCGGACCGATTATCCGGTGTTCACGACCAAGGCGGCGACGGACCTGAACTATCTGGTCTGCGCGCGGGCCATGATCGATGCGGCCCCGCATCTGTATGCGCAGTTCGCCACGCATAACGCCCATTCGCTGGCGGCCGTGCATCGGATGGCGCGCGAGGCCGATGTGAAGATCGAGTACCAGCGTCTGCACGGCATGGGCGAGGCCCTGTACGAAGCGGCGGCTGAGACGTTCGGTGCGCATAACGAAGGCCTGAACGTCCGCGCCTATGCCCCCGTCGGCGGGCATGAGGATCTGCTGCCCTATCTGGTGCGTCGCCTGCTGGAGAACGGGGCCAATTCGTCCTTCGTTCACGCCCTGCTGGACGAGCGGGTGCCCGCCTCGGCCGTCGCCGCCGACCCCATCGCCGCAGTCGAGGCCCACCCCGACCGCCACGCCAAGATCCCCACGCCCAAGGACATGTATATGGACCGCCCGAACTCGCTGGGTCGCGACTATTCGCAGAGCGCCGACCGCGAACGCCACGCCCTGGCCCTTTCGAAAGTCGACTCGGAAAAGCTAACCGCCGGGCCGATCGTCGGCGGGAAACTGCTGGCGGGCACCAACCCCCAGGACGTGACCAATCCGTTCGACCGCACGCAGGTGCTGGGCCACGTCTCGGAGGCCACGACTGCGGATATCGACACAGCGATCGAGGCCGCGTCGCGAGCCCAGGTCGCCTGGGACCGCTCCGGCGGATCGAAACGCGCGCCGGTGCTGCGGGCCATGGCCGATGCGCTGGAAGCCGACATGGACCGGCTGGTCGCCTTGCTGAGCCGCGAGGCGGGCAAGACCCTGAATGACGGGGTCGCCGAGGTGCGGGAGGCCGCCGACTTCTGTCGCTACTATGCCATGCTGGCCGAGAAGGACTTCGGCGGGCCACAACCGCTGAACGGGCCGGTGGGCGAAACCAACCGGCTGGTGCTGCACGGACGCGGCGTCTTTGCCTGCATCAGTCCCTGGAACTTTCCCCTGGCCATCTTTACCGGCCAGATCGCCGCTGCGCTCGCCGCCGGCAATGCCGTCCTGGCCAAGCCCGCCGAACAGACTCCCCTGATCGCGGCGGAGGCGGTGCGGCTGTATCACAAGGCGGGCCTGAACCCCGATCTGCTGGCTCTGGTGCCCGGACGGGGTGAAACCGTGGGCGCGGCCCTGGTCGGCCACCCCGGCATCGACGGCGTGGCCTTCACCGGTGGGACAGACACCGCCGCCGCCATCAACCGGTCAATCGCCGCCCGCCCCGGCCCCATCCTGCCCTTCATCGCCGAGACGGGCGGGCTGAACGCCATGTTCGTGGACACAACGGCGCTGAGGGAACAGGTCATCGACGACGTCATCGTCTCGGCGTTCGGCTCGGCAGGTCAGCGGTGCTCGGCCCTGCGTATCCTCTATGCGCCCAGGGATTCCGCCGACAGTCTGATCGAAGGCCTCAAGGGCGCCCTGGCAGCCCAGGTCCTGGGCGACCCCACCGACCCTGCCACCGACATCGGCCCGGTCATCGACACCGAGAGCCGTGCCGCCCTGGAGGGCCATGTGGCCCGCCTGTCGAAGGAGGCCAAGGTCCTGGCCCGCGCCGCCCTGCCCGAGGGCGGGACCAAGGGCGACCTGTTTGCCCCGACCATCGCCGAGATCCCGACGCCGGACTTCCTCGAGCGCGAGGTGTTCGGCCCCATCCTGCACATCTATCGCTACGACCCGAAGGATCTGGCGTCGGTGGCGCGGAAACTGGCCGCGCGCGGCTATGGCCTGACGCTGGGCGTCCACAGCCGGATCGAGGCGTTCGCGGAGGAAGTGATCGCCCTCGTCCCGGCAGGCAATGTCTATATCAACCGCTCGATCACCGGCGCGGTGGTCGGGGTCCAGCCTTTCGGCGGCGAGGGCCTGTCGGGCACCGGCCCCAAGGCGGGCGGTCCCAACAGCCTTATCCGCTATGCGTCTGAAAAGGCGATCAGCAACAACATCTCTGCCCAGGGCGGCGACCCGGCGTTGCTGAACCTGTGATCGGATTTGGACAAGTTCGGACCTCGCTCTGATCGCAAAGCCTCCCGACGGAGACAGATGGTCTTCGCGGGGGTGGCAGTCGCGGTCGGCTCTTGGTTTGTAGCCTTGTTTGCATTTGGAAATGCGGGGGCGTTCTGGCTCCTCGCGATCTACGGTTGCTTGCTCGTGTATCTTGCAGTCATCCGGTGGAGAGAAGAGCTAAGCGCGTTGCATCTATGGGTCGGTGGCGTGCCGCTCCAGCCGGCACAGCATTCTGGCTTTAGTCCTCTCGAACTCGCGGCGATTCAGGACGAGGATGGGCGCGACGGCCACCTTCGAGCCGAGTTGATCCGGCACCTCAAAACGGCCGACGTCCGCCTGCGCTGGAATACGGGGAAGGGTTGTCTGGTGGTGATCACGAACGACACACTCATCAAGCTGGACAGGCCATCGGACGAACTTGTCTGCTGGTTTTTGATCAAAGGTATCAGGCACCCTGTAGGCAGCAAGTTGTGGAGCCAGAACGGCGTGATTGACCTGCTGGAGTTCTTCTGTGACGCCGACACGCGATCGGTCGATTGGACGACGGCGAGCTTCACCCCGACCTTCGACGTCGGATTACGACCGTCTGTGCCGCTGTCGCGTCCAATTTTCGATGCGGACGAAATGGCGCGGTTGGTCGATGCTGCGCAAGCGGTGAATGCCGGAATGCAGGAGCGCAATCGGTCTGCTCCGGTCGCCTGACGCTTGGGCCGATTGCTAAGGCAGGAGGCCGACGGCCCCTTCGGCCCAGATCAGGCCCACCATGACCAAGACGGCCATGCAAACGGCTAAACGGGCGCGCGCGTTCTTCGCCTTCCACAGCGCCAGTTCGATCAGCAATCCGCCGCCTACCAGCAGCAGGGCAGCGAAGGCAAAGTCGCTGGCCGTCCACGCCACCTCGTCGGTGAACCGCATCGCCACGGCGGGAGCGAGGAGCAGCCCGGCGACTAGGTTCCACCCCATGAGCCGCCAAAGGTTCAGCCCGGATTTGAAGGTTCCGTTGGCAATCATGTCCTACCATCACGGCCCGACGTCGTTGACGTCGGTGCGGCCGTCATCGACCGGGGTCGGCAGGCTGATGGCGATGCCCAGCGCTTCGGCCAGTTTCTGGTCGCGCTTGTAGACGTCCTCGCGGAAGGCGACGCGGCCCTGGCCGTCGACGAAGGCGGTCCAGTACAGCAACCGGACGCCGATCTCGCGGCCGGTGGTCACGCGCTTGGTTTCGCGGGTCTGCTGGGCGGTGTCGAACTGTTCCAGCTTGACCGGATCGGGGGCCAGCAGGATGCGGGCGAACTCGACCGCGTTCTGCACCCGGACGCAGCCGTGCGACCGCTGGCGGGTGGCCAGGTTGAAGGCGGCCTTGGACGGGGTGTCGTGCAGGAAGATGGCGTAGCTGTCGCGCAGCTCGAACTTCACGTAGCCTAGGGCGGCCAAGGGTCCGGCGCGCTGGACAACATTGCCCTCGGGCGTGACGTACATGTTCTGGCTGCGCAGATAGGCCGGGCCGCGCGGCAGGATCTCGCGTCGGGCGATGCCGGTCGGGACGTTCCACGGCGGATTGGCCACGACGGAGGCGAACGGTTTTTCCAGACTGGGAGTCTGGTTTTCCGCTGAGCCCACCACGACGCGGTTGGAGTGGACCGGCTTTCCGTCCTTCCAGTAGACCATGATGGCGGCTGCGGTGTTGACCTCGATCCGCTCGGGCGCGACCTCGCGTTTCAGCCAGCGGCGGCGTTCCAGGTTCAGGGCGATCTGACGCGCGCGGTCCTCGGCGGAGGCGGACAGGGACCGCTGCGTGCCGGTGCCGATGCGACCGTCGGCCCCCAGGCCGTGGCGGGCTTGGAAGCCGCGCACGGCGGACTGCAAGGGCGCGCTGTAGACGACCCCCTGGGCTTTCAGGGCCTCGCCGTCGGCGGCGGACAGGTCGCCTTCGGCCACCAGCCGGGCGATCAGGGCGGGGATGCGGCGGTCGCTGTTGCCGGGCTCGATCGTCGCCCCCGGAGCGAAGCGCGGCCAGCCGCCGTCGCGCGCCAGCCGGCGATAGCGGACATAGCCCGCCGACAGATTGGCATAGCCGATGTCGGCCGGAGCCAGGGATTCGTACCATTCGATCAGCTGGTTGCGGACCATGGCATCGTTCAGGGCCATGGGCAGGTCGACGCGGTTCTTCTGCATCTCCCACAGGTCTTCGACGTCCTCGGGCCGGACGCGGCCCTCGGCCAGAACGCGGGCATAGGTCAGGGCGGCGGCGGTCGTGCGGACGTCGGCGCTGTCGCGATCGGCGGCATAGCCGACGAAGTCGAAGAAGTCCGAGGCGGGCAGGCCGTGGCGCTCGGCGCGGCCCGCGGCGGCGTTCAGCCCGCGCAGTCGCTCCGCCGTCCAGACGGGACGCCAGCCATTGATGTCATAGAAGGCCCGGACGTCGCCCTGGATGGTCTCGGGCAGGCGACCGATCTGGTCCTCGAAGGCGGCGGACCAGCGGGTGTTGGGCCGGAGCGGGGCCATTTGGACGAGGGGAGCGGCCTGCTGGGCGACCGCCGTCGCCGCTGCCGTCATCGCCGCCGTGGCGATGCCGAAACCCAGTTGCCGTCGATTCATCGTGGTCCGCTCAATCCAGTGTCCGGCGGCATCTCGCCGAGCCGACGCCCGGCCTGCCGAACGCACCGCATCTTACCGGTGTTCCGGCCAAACAAAAAGCGCCAGCCCCGAGGGGCCGACGCTTTCCGTGATCGTGTTGCCGCAGGGCCTGCGACATACTTGCAAGGGGGCGACCGCGCTTCGCGCTGCTTGAGCCCCGATGGCCCTACTTCTTGATGAAGCCGCCGAACTTGTTGTTGAAGCGCGAGACGCGGCCGCCGCGGTCCAGCATCTGCTGGTTGCCGCCGGTCCAGGCCGGGTGGGTCGACGGATCGATGTCCAGGTTCAGCACCGCGCCTTCCTTGCCGTAGGTCGAGCGCGTCTGATAGCTCGAACCGTCCGTCAGGGTGACGGTGATGAAGTGGTAGTCGGGGTGCGTGTCCGCTTTCATGATCGTCGTCCGGTCTCTCATGCGCGATGACGATGCCGACCGTCGGTGCGCGTTTGCTGGGTGTCGCTAACGCTCGGCTCGCGGAGCCTCGCTGATTGAGCGACGGAAACAATAAATCCCGCCAGAGGCTCCGGCGGGAGTGAGCGGCGGCGTTTACACCGGGGGCCGTTCCGGGGCAAGAGGCGCATCGATGACCGCTTCCCCCCTGCCTGACGCCCGCCCCGCCGCCGTCCCCAGTTCGGTGGATCGTCCGGGCGCGGGTGCCCTTCTGGTCGAACAGCTGGGCGAGGCAGGCCAGCGAAGGGCCAAGCGCAAGGACGTCCGGCCCCTGGGACGGCTCCTGCCTTACCTGATGCAGCACAAGGTCGATGCCGGGATCGTGGTCTTCTGGCTGCTCCTGTCCACGGCGGCGTCGCTGGGTCTGACGGTGACGGCGCGCGGGGCTATCGACAACGGGTTCGAGAACGGCGGGGCCCAGCTGAACCTGTGGTTCCTGGTCCTGGGGGCCAATGCCCTGTTCCTCGGTCTGGCGACGGCGCTGCGGTACTTCTATGTGACCAAGACGGGCGAGCGGGTCATCGCCGATCTGCGCAAGGGCCTGTTCGGGCGGATCCTGACGCTGGACCCGTCCTTCTATGCCCAGATGCGGACCGGCGAGGTGCTCAGCCGCCTGACCACCGATATCGCCCTGGTCGAGACGCTGCTGACGACCTCGGTATCGTTCGCGCTGAGGAATTTCCTGACCCTGGTCGGCGGCATCATCCTGCTGTTCGTGGTCAGCCCCAAGCTGACCGGGTTCGTCCTGCTGGTGGTGCCGCTGCTGCTGGGGCCGCTGTTCCTGTTCGGTCGTCAGGTCCGCAAGCTGACCGTGGCCTCACAGGACCGGTTCGCCAATGCCGTGGGGTTCGCCGGAGAGAGCGTCGACGCGATCGAGACCGTCCAGGCCTTCGGTCGTGTCGACAGCGCCATCGACCGCTTCGGAGCGGCGGTGGAGGCCGCGTTCGGCGTTTCGGTCGTCCGCATGCGGGCCCGCGCCATGATGACGGCCATGATCATCGTGGTGATGTTCGGCGGGGTGACCCTGGTGCTCTGGCTGGGTGCCCAGGACGTGATTTCGGGCACGATGTCGCCGGGGGCCCTGTTGCAGTTCGTCCTGCTGTCGGTGCTGGCAGCGGGGGCCGTGGGGGCGCTGGGCGAGAGCTGGGGCGATGTCCAGAAGGCGGCCGGGGCGATGGCGCGGATCGACGAGTTGATGCAGGCTGAGGCGGCGATCACCGCGCCCGCAAACCCCGTCGCCCTGCCCAGTCCGCCGCTGGGCGAGGTGTCGATGTCGGCGGTCGATTTCGCCTATCCGGGTCGTCCGGACCTGCCCGCGCTGAAGGGGTTTTCTCTGACGGTGAAGCCGGGCGAGACCGTGGCTCTGGTCGGGCCTTCGGGTGCGGGCAAGTCGACGGTGTTCCGGCTGCTGCTGCGGTTCTACGACCCCCAGAGCGGGCTGGTGTCGGTGGATGGGGTCGATGTGCGCCGGGCCGATCCCGTCGCGGTGCGCGGGCGGTTCGCCTGGGTCTCGCAGGAAGCGCCGCTGTTTTCGGGCTCCGCGCTGGAGAACATCCGCTTCGGGCGCGAGGCCGCGACCGAGGATGAGGCCCGCGCCGTCGCCGAGGAGGCCCAGGCGCTCGGCTTCATCGACGCCCTGCCCGAAGGGTTTGCCACCCCGCTGGGCGAACGCGGCAAGAGCCTGTCGGGCGGTCAGCGCCAGCGTCTGGCCATCGCCCGCGCCCTGGTCCGCGACGCGCCGATCCTGCTGCTGGACGAAGCGACCAGTGCGCTCGACGCCGAGAACGAGCGGCTGGTTCAGGTGGCTCTGGATCAGGCGATGCAGAGCCGTACCACGATCGTCATCGCCCACCGGCTCGCCACCGTCCTGCGCGCCGACCGGATCGTCGTGATGGAGGACGGCCGGGTGGTCGAACAGGGCACCCATGGCGAACTGGTCGCGCGCGGCGGCCTGTATGCCCGGCTGGCCAAGCTGCAGTTCCGGGCGGATTGACGCAGGCGGGATAAAGCGGTTCGCTGGCGGGATGATCCTTGCCCTGACGATCGCTGCGGCCCTGATGGGTCAGGCCCCCACCGCCGCCGACCTGGCGCCGGTGTTCGGCAATACCCTGGTTTCGACCTATCCGGATGGTCGCACGGCCAAGGCATGGCTGACGCCGGACGGGCGGTTCGAGGGGCAAGGGCGTCGCGGCGGGCGCAATGCCGGGACCTGGCGCGTTCGAGATGGTCAGGTCTGTTTCAGCCTGCGCCGCCCGATCATCGTCCCGGGATCCTACTGCACCCCGATCGTGCGCGGCGGTGTCGGCACGCGCTGGAACGCCACGGCGGTGACAGGCGAGCCGATCACGGTGCAGCTGGTCGCGGGGCGGTGAGTTCGGTCTATCCTACCGAAGCGCGAAGGGCAGCACGCCGGCGAACAACTCCTCGCGCGATCCGATTCCCAGCTTGGCATAGATGCGCTTGATGTGGGTACGAACGGTCTCGAGCGACACGCCCAGATGCGTTGCCACGCGCTCGGCGGAAAGATGCCAGACAGATTGGTAAACTGGCGTTCATGACGCTCGTTGATCTGATCTTTAGTGGGTCACGGTTAAGTCCTGTGTGGAACAGGCAAGATTTAGAGACCATGACCAAATTTTTGCTGACGACGATCGCTATTGGCACAGCCATGCTGCTCACACCAGCAGTTGCGAAGGCTCAGGAAAGCGCCTCGATCTCAATCCGGGTTATCATTCCACCAATCGCCGCCGCGATCGCAGCGCGCGACACGGGAGCAGCAGGGGCTTGGACGATCGATAAGTCGAGTGGTGGCTTCATGGTCAATCTGCCAACCGTGACAATCAACGGCGACCAATCGGCCGGGATTGACGACGTCACCATATATCGCAGTGACCGCAACCGGTTCGTTTTGGCGGAAATCGATTCGAGCGGCTCATTCTCTCCCATCAGCCCACTGCTACTCGAGAATAAGAATGGGCTGACAAGGATGGCATTCGTCCTTCCACGAAGCGCCCAGCGGGTAGCAGCATACACCAAGGCGGGTATCGTCATTTCTTCGATTTGACGCATTACCTTCTGGCGTAGAATGCCAAGTTGACGCAGCCTCCACGGCTCCCAAAGTTATATGGTCAAGCTAGGTTTTTGATATTGCTTGGGAGATGCGGCGCTTTCGTCGCTCGCTGAACGGCGTTTACCCTATTGCAGCTCTGTCGACTGCCTGATATTGGCACGGCGATTGCGACGCGGGGGCTAGGCAATGCGGAAGTTGTACCAAAACGGTGCGACCATGTTGCTTGGGGGCCAGGCAGTGAGTTTTTCGTCATTCACCAGCGCCATGCTGGCGGTTTTACTTGTCACCCTGTCGGCGACGCCATCCGCTGCCCAGCTTGTGGTGGACAAGCTTTGGATCGACCTCGACAGCAGCGCGTCCGGCCGCGAGGACGTGGTGATGAAGAACGAGAGCGAAATTCGTTATTACATCTCCGTCGTTCCTTCGGAGATTGTCCGTCCGGGGCTCGAAAACCAGGAACGCGTTGAGCTGTCTAATCCCGAAGATCTCGGGTTGCTGGTTTCACCGGGGCGGCTCGTCCTGGAACC
Source organism: Rhizobium sp. Q54 (assembly GCA_943369795.1). GTDB lineage: Bacteria > Pseudomonadota > Alphaproteobacteria > Caulobacterales > Caulobacteraceae > Brevundimonas. Next base: position 80,371 of record CALROO020000010.1, read on the forward strand.
CGGTGCTACGCGGTCACTTCGGCTTGTGTCCATCAATCCTGAGCTCGATACCGACCGTGTCTACCGGATCCGCGTTACGCCGCAGGTCGGGGACATCGCCGCACAGCCGGTTCAGGGTGAAGAGCGCGGTGTGAATATCGTCATGTTGACGGCCTATGACCTCTTGGTGGTCGTGCGCCCTCGCGATCCGAAAGTGGAGATCGTAGCTCGCCGAGAAGGCAACGAGCTTGTGCTGAGGAACACTGGAAACAGCAACACGCTGCTTGTCGATGGAAAGACATGTGCGCTCGGCCAGGACGATGAGAGCTGTCAGAGCGTTAGCGACGTCCGTCTATATGCTGGAGCAGAGTTGCGTGTTCCGTTACAGACGCCAGACGCGAAGTTTAAGGTTAGGGCAAGGGATACGACGGCTACCTCTGACCGAAGTTTAGAGTTCTAGAGTTTCTGCGGACCAAATTTTTCAGAACCATTTGGTATCGATGGCGTCCTACGGTCTCCGGACTGTAGGGCGCCATTTTTGTTTGGTCGAATTCTACTCGCCTCACAGGTGAATATTGATTTCATTACGAAAACGAGCGTTTTTATGTTGATTTTAGGTTTTTAACGGGTCATTAAGATTTTGTGGAGCGAAGGCATATCGCCGTTAGGGCTCCATAAGATCTTGGAGACTTATCAGATGCTTAAGAAAATCGCTCTCGGCTTGATCGCGACGGCCGCCATGGCCGGTGCCGCTCAGGCTCAAGACAGCCAGTTCGGTGCGACGTCGCAAGACAGCATTGCACTGTCTGCCACCCTGGCTCCCGTCGTTCGTGTCTCGGGCCTGCCAACCAGCCTCACCTTCACGCTCGGCGCTGCCTTCCTGAACAATGCTGGCGCGCTGAGCGTCACCGAGCGCCCCACCTACTGCATCTATTCGAACGTGGGCAGCCAAGGCAGCTACTCGCTGTCGGTGACGGGTGTCGATGCCGTCGGCGGCGGCAGCAACTCTTGGGCCCTGACCGGGACGGCCGGTGAAGGCGAGCTTCTCTACACCGTCAACCACACCGATGGTGCCATCAGCCGCCAGGTAGGCCCCGGCGACTCGTTCTCCTTCCGCGCCGACGGCGGCGTGGCCGGTGACCGTCCGAACACTGCAAATTGCTCGGATGTCGGCGGCACCAATGCGCAGCTGATCATCGGGTTCGACAAGGACGACGTCCTGGCGGCGAACGCAGGGACCTTCACGGGCACCCTCACCGTGGTTGCCAGCGCTACGTAAGTCGTTCGGCGGAGTGTCGTTTGCGATGCTCCGCCGCTTCTTCTTTTCTGCAGGAGCTAGCGGATGAACAGGCAGATCAATGCTCTCGTCGTCACGACATCGATGATCGCCTTGGTCGTCTCGTGGCCAGTTCATGCTCAACAGGCCGAGATCAAGCCTGCGGTGCTGCAACCGGCATCCGTGATCCTTCCATCTTCGCGTCCCGCAACCCTGCGCTGGACGGGGCGTGGCAACGTTCGTGACGGCGTCCCTGTCTGCGTAAGCAGCCCAACCGGGCGCTACGAACTTTCGATTCAGACTACCTCTGGACAAGGGCTGACCGGGGAAATGGTTCTGCCCTACACGATCGAATTTGAGGCCGCTGGCGAGATTATGTCCGGGGTACTTTCACGTTCCAACCCGGTCGTTCGCTTCAGCGGACAGGTCGATCCGGATCGGACCTGTGGCAGCGGTCCTAATGCGCGCCTTGTCGTGTCACTGGCCAGCGATCAGGCAATGGCGGGCATTGCTGGGACCTACAACGACCAGATATCTGTTTCGATAGAAGCGCGTTAACGCGAACGCTACTCGATCGCCTTCATTCCGGGGGGAATGACTATCGCTATCCATACAAAAAACAACAACCGACGCCGGTATACGGTGGGGTTTCGCCGCAGTCTGCTGATCGTAGTCTGTGTGCCGGCGTTGTTGGTGGATAGCGCATTCGCCTACGCCGTTACGGATCTGTTTTCAGTCAATCAAGACCCACCAGCGCCGAACCCGGAAACCCCACCACCGCCCCCTGCCCAAGATACGATCATCCGCACGGCGCCACCAATATTCGGCGTTCCCGCAGGTTTCGAAGACCTGCAGGGGCCGCTCGAAACTCTTTTCGATGTGTATTTCCAGGGACGGCGTATCGGGGCTTCCCCTGGGCGATTGGATTCGGGTCAGTTCACCTTTCTGGACGCCCAGGGGCTGAGCGCGCGTCTGCCGAATACGGTAGCGGAGCAAGTTCTTCCGTTCCTGTCACAACCGCTGGCTTCAAATGAAGAGTTGCGTTGCTTGCCTGGTCAAACGGAAGCTTGTGGCGTCCTGCCGTCAGGTCTTTCCGGTGTCATTGTCAACCCCGATAGCTTCAGGGTCGACATCTACCTAGGTCGCGAGTTCCTGGTTCAGGGCGTCGCGGACAGTCGACTACTGGGGGCGCCGATTTCGGGTCCGTCCATCATCCAGAATATCACCGGCAGTGTTTCTGCTGGCGGAGCCGGCGAAGAAAACGTTCGCTACGGTCTGGCGCTGGATACGCTTGCCAGCCTTGGTCGCACATCCGCCGTGTCTCGCATATTGGGTGACAATCAGCAGGGACTCCAGCTTGAGGAAGGATACGCTCAGCATTACCGCGACACACGGCGCTACGCTGGGGGGCTGTTTCGTTCTCAAAGCTCCGTTACTCTGAACAGTCTCAAGCTTTACGGTGTTGAAGTATCGTCCTTCAACGGGACGGTTGCGGGGGAGGATCAGTATACCGCAACGCCGATCGATGTCGTCTTACCCCGCGAGAGCCGTGTCGAGATCTATCGCGACGGAACACTGCTTGCCGCGTCCCAGTATGGCAGCGGTTTGCAAGTTCTGGACACGAGGCGCCTACCAACAGGCAGCTATCCGATCCGTATCGTAGCGAGAGACGCGAGCGGGATCGTTCTGGATGAAGTCCGCACCTTCACGAAGGCAGGTGACCTTCCCCCACCAGGTCGTACGATCTATAGCTTTCAGGCGGGGGTGCGCGCCGACGATGGCTTTAGCGGCCTGCTGATCGACGACGGTCAGCAGCCCTTCGTGCCAGACAGCTCAGGCGAAAGCGTTTTCAGTGCTACGGCGAGCCGTCGGATCGGAGCGTCAACAGCCGCGACACTCGGCCTGACTTCGGTCGATGGCGATCTTTATCCAGAAGCGGGTTTCCAACTTTATCGTGGCGATCTGCGGGCAGCGGTAGCGGCCGCTGTTGGCCCTGACAGTCAGTTCGCGACTTTGGGCAGTGTGAGCTTTCAATATCGTGGCTTCACCGGAAACCTGGGCGCAAGATTTGTCGAATCGGTGCCAGTCACGCCGGCAGATTTGGATCGCCTCACGCGATATCGACCCTTTCTCCAATCGGAGGACACTGTTTTCGGCAGCTTACAGACTAGGGCTTTTGGCGGCAGCGTTGGGTTTCGAGGCAGTTACTCGCGGAGCGATTTCGCTGACGAACGCTACATTGTTGCGGCCAATTACAATCGTTCGCTCGGAGAGACACGGTTGGGCAACGGAATTTTCTCGGTCGAGGCGATCGCGTCTGACGTCGAAAACCGCATAGGTTTTCGCCTGACCTTCTTGCGGGGGCTTGGCCGGAATTCATCTCTGACTGGGGCGGTCGGGGGTGAGTACATTTCTGAGCGTGAAACGGGCGGTGACGGTCGCGGGATCTATCCAATCGCTCAGATCGGCTACAATCGGTTTGGTGAATACCGGAATATTGCTGTGAGCGGCGGTATCAATGGCGGATTTTCGAACGGAGATGCGCTGTTGCAGTTATCTGGTGGCGCTGCGTCGCGTCTCGGGGATGTTGATATTTCTGCTGGCGTGACACGCGCTCGACAAAGCAACTCAACAGATACCTATTTCACCGGCAACGTACGTACCGGTTTTGTTTATGGTGGAGGCGTGTTTCAACCCGGTGCTCGCGGTTTGGGCGACGCTGCGGTTCTGGTCGAGATTTCCGATCCTACAGAAAGCGCAACGGAGGCCGGTCGGTTTCGAGTCGTCGTCGACGACCTGCCCTACGACGCGATCCGCGTCGGTCAGCGCGCGACGATCGCTCTGCCCGCCTTCACTCGCCCCAGAATCGGTCTGGCTCCCGAGGCGGCACCGCCATTTGATATCGATCTGACGCCGCGCGAAGTGCCGCTGTATCCTGGAAATGTGGTCAAGCTGGATTGGACGGCATCTAGGGTCGTGACCCTTTACGGTCGTCTTGTCGATGCCCAAGGCTTTCCATTATCGCGCGCGATCGTTCAGACGGGAACTGATTTGGCTGTCACAAGTGACCAAGGTTACTTTTCGATTAGCGGTCCAGTCGGATCGACATTGACAGCGCGGCGGTCCGGTGGCGTCGAATGCGGGATTGTTGCGATGATTACGGAGGCCCAAGACAAGAACCGGTCTGTCGTTCGGCTGGGCGATATTGTCTGTGTGGTTAGCTCTCCGGAGCAGTAACTACTTGCTCGGGGTCGCCGATCCCCCCTGCTGCATAGCGCCCTGATCTCGGGCCTCTGGGTCGGCGTCGCCCATGCCCAGAGCCAGGTGCCCGTGCCCCGGGAGCGCCGCGCCCCCCCCCCCACCGCCGCGCCCCTCCCGCCGGTGGAACAGCGGCTCAATCCGACCGGACGGACGCTGGAAGTCTATGTCCCCCTGGTCGAGAGCGAGCGGCCGCTCGGCAACGTCCTGGTGCGGATCACGCCCGATGATCGGCTGAGCGTCCAGTACGACGACGTGAACACCGCGCTGGGCCCGGCCCTGTCCGAAGAGACCAAGACCGCCCTGACGGCCGCGCGCGAGACGGACGGCTTCATCACCGTCGAGGCCGCCGCCGCAAACGGGTTGGACCTGAGCTACAACCCGCGCCGGATCGAGCTAGCCGCGCGCGTGGCCAGTCGCGGGCGCTCCACCGGCCGCATCCCCCTGGCCGAGCTGGACCGGCCCATCTATGGCGAGTTCGAGAGCCCGGAGGCCTTCACCGCCTATCTAAACATCCGGGGATCGCTCGACTACGAACACGTCGGCTCACACGAGGGGGTCGGCGATCCACTGTTCGACCTGGACCTGGGGTCGCGCATCGGACCGGTCGCCATCGAGGCTCTCGCCACGGTCGACTTCTCAGATCGCGAGAACGGCTCGACCTTCCAGCGCCGGTCGACGGCCCTGGTCTACGACATCCCCTCGCTGCAACTGCGGACCCGCCTGGGCGACGTGCAGACGCCCAGCGCCTCGTTCCAGGACGCGCCCCTGTTGCTGGGTATATCGGCCGAGAAGCTGTACCGGACCTTCGAGCCGCAGCGGAACATCCGGCCCCGGTCGTTCGACGCCTTCAACCTGGATCGTGATTCCGAGGTGGACGTCGTGATCAACGGGCGGGTCGCGCGGCGCCTCGTCCTGCCCGCCGGCAGTTATCAGCTGGATCAGTTCCCCTTCGTCGGCGGGTCCAACGACGTCCAGATCATCGCCACCGATCCGACCGGTCGCCAGGAGATCGCCAGCTTCAGCCGGTTCTTCGACCCGCAGCTGCTGGAAGTGGGCCTGTCGGAATACGGTTTCGCCAGCGGGGTGATCGCCACGCCCGGCCGCGACGGGCTGGATTACGACACCGACGACTGGGTCGCCTCGGGCTTCTATCGGCGAGGCATCAACGACTTTATCACGGCGGGTGCGAACGCCCAGCTGGACAACGACAGTCAGGTCGTCGGCGGTGAGGCCATCTGGGCCACGTCCGTCGGGACGTTCGGGATCGACGCCGCCGTGTCCAACGCCGATTTCGGCACCGGCGCGGCCGTACGTCTGAACTACCAGCTGATCAGCAACGGCGAGACCCGGTTTCAGGGTCTGAACCTGGCGTTCGAGATCCGTTCGGTGAACTTCGGCGGGCTGCAGGCCATCGAACCCGCTCGCGACGGCTCGGCCTGGACCGCCGGCGCCTCGACGAATTTCCGCATCGGCCAGGAAAGCAACGCCAATTTCAATATCAGCTACAGCAAGGGGCGCGGCGCATCGGAGGACGTGCTCGACATCGGAGCCGCCTATGCCTTCCGCTGGGGCCGGCTGCCGCAGTTCACCGTCTCGGCCTCCTATCGCGATTCCGACAACGAGGATTTCGGCAATGGGTTCGGCCTGCTGCTCGGGTTCAGCACGCGGTTCGGGGAGCGGTCCTTCGTGTCCGCCCAGGCCGATACGCGCGAGGAGCAGATCGAGGCCAGCTTCAACCAGACGTCGCTGAGGCAGTCCAACAGCTACAACATCAACGGTCGCGTCGAACTGGCCGAGGCCGGGATCGGTGGCAGCGGCTCGGTCAGCTGACCTTCTCCGATGTCTGCGACCGCGGCGTTCTGCGCGGCGCACGCGATGTCAAGGTGTGGTTCGTGGATCGATCCGAAAACAGCCTGGCCTATGGTTCGCTGGGTGGCCTCGATCTCGAACTGTTCGATGGTGGCAACAACGTTGTGTACGGCCCTAGTCAGACCGTCCGCGAGGTCGCCCGCTATACCTACAATGCCGCCAATGCACCCGCCGTGCGAGATCTGCGGCTGCGGTTGCCCGGCGGTTCCGCCGGCGCTTTCAGCGAAAGCCGACAGTACCGGATGTTCTGGCGGTTCGAGGGCCCGACCGGCGCGATTCAGACACAGTCGCGCCTCGTGACCCTGGCCATCGATGTCGCCAGTGCCTTCGAGGCCAGTATCGCAAGGGGTGGTCGAACCCATACGATGGCCTTCGGGGCCTTGAACGCAGCTGAAACCGGCAGCGTCAACCTGCGTTTCCGGGCGACCGACCCGTTCCAGGTGTCGCTGACGTCGCAATATAATGGCGTCATGAGACGCGTCAGTCCGTGTGGTTGAACGCCGGGCGACGCTGCGGTCGCGTCCAATACGGTGGCCTATTCGGCGACACTGGACGGTCGGCCCATAGACCTTTCGCGGCCCTATCGGAACAGCACTCCGGATGGCAGGACGGCGGTGACATTCGACAATGTACCGTTCCAGGTGCAGATCGATCCGACTCTCGACCCCAGCCAGAAGCTCGCCGGGTCCTATTGCGACGTCCTCACCCTGAAGATCGATCCGCAGCTGTAGGCGATCTGCCGCCCTCTTGGCTCCAGGCCTCCGCTATGGCGCCTCTCCTACGACATTTCGGCTTGCCGCGTCATGGGCGCCATCAGGGTCAGGCGGGCCCCACGGCCGTCGGCGGTGTCGCGCAGCGTTCCCCCGAGTTGCTGCACAAGGCTGTCCACCACCCGAAGCCCGAGGCTCCGGTTCGACCGGGCGGAGGCGAGGTCGAATCCGGCACCTTGGTCCGAGACCGAGAGCTGGATCCGGTCACCTTCGATGTCGGCGCGTACCTCGATCCGTCCGCCCTCAAATCCGTAGGCGTATTTGATGGCGTTGGTGACGAACTCGTTGACGATCAGGCCCAGCGGAATGGCCGTATCCGACGGGACCGAACCCGGCCCTGCGACGCAGTCGATGAAATGGCTGGGCGCGCTCTCGGCCAGACCTTCGCACAGCTGGCACAGGAAGGCGTTCAGCTCGACCGTATCCAGATCGACACTGCGCCACAGCTGGTCGTGGACTTGGCTGATGGCGTGGATCCGCAGACCGGCATCGGTCAGGGCCTGACGGGTTTCCTCGGACGCCGCGCCGCGCGCCTGCATGGACAGCAACCCCGAAACGAGCGCGAGGCTGTTCTTGACCCGGTGACTGACCTCGCGGGCCATCAGGGCCTGGTGTTCGACGGCGGCGAGCAGCCGCTGCTCCACGCCCTGGCGCGCGATGGCCGCCCCCAGGACGGAGGCGAAGCCGTCCAGAAAGATCGCGTCCTTGGCGTCGAAATGGCCTTCGTCGGGGCTGTCGACCTCCAGCACGCCATAGGGCCGCCCGTCGATCTCGGGCTGGATCAGGACGTTGATGGCGCGCCGGATCTTGTGTTCCGCCAGGAAGCTGGGCGTGCGGAACCGCTCTTCGTTTTCCAGATGGTTCGACAGCACGGGCTTTCCGGTGCGGAAGGCGTAGCCCGCCGGGCTCTCCATGTCCGATCCCAGCGAGGCGCGCCCTTCGGCGTCCGCCCGCCAGCCCACGCCGGCGACCAGCATCATCCGGGACGACGCCTCATCATAGGCCAGCACCTTGGCGAACGGCGTTTCCAGCCCCCCGGCGCAGGCCTCGCAGGCGGCATCCAGAAGGGCCTGCCGGTCCCGTTCGCGAAGACCCTGCTCGCCGAACCGCGCCAGAAGCGACTGCTGTCGCAGCCGATAACGTAGTTCCTCCGCAGGCGCGCGAGGTTCCGGATCGGGCGAGGCCTCGACCTGGGGCGGGGTGACGGTGTCGATCTGAACCACCGTATCGGCGCTGATATCGGCCTTCACCTCGGCGACAAGGTCGGCGATTTCGGGGGTCATGCCGGGGGCGGCGGTCGGTTCGGCTGGGGGCAAGGCGGACTCTGCGGATCGAGGGGACGGACGATCCGGCCACGGCAAGGCTCTATCTGGGATGTCTTTACAGGAAACTGTAGGGGTCCACATCCACCGTCAGTCTTACCGAGCCCGGCACCTTCACCCGCGTCAGCCAGGCCCGCAGGAAGCCCTGGATATCGACGTCGCGGTCGGCGCGGACCAGAAGCCGCTTTCGCCGTCTCCCGCGAATGAGTCCCAGCGGCGCGTCGGCGGGGCCGTAGACCTCGAGCCGCTCGGCATTCGGGATGTTCTGGGCCAGGGCCTGGGCCAGCCGCTCGACGGCGGCGGCGTCCTCACCCGACAGGATCAGGGCGGCCAGTCGGCCATAGGGGGGGAGGGACGCGGCCTCGCGCTCGGCCATCTCGGCCCGGGTGAAGCCGTCGCGGTCGGCGGCGGCGAGCGCGATCAGCACCGGATGTTCGGGTGTCCAGGTCTGGAGCAGGGCCCGTCCCGGACGATCCGCCCGGCCCGCGCGGCCCGTCGCCTGGGTCAGCAGCTGGAACGTCCGCTCCGCCGCCCTCAGGTCGCCGCCGCGCAGGCCCAGATCGGCATCGACGACCCCGACCAGGGTCAGGTTCGGAAAATTGTGCCCCTTGGCCGCGGCCTGCGTCGCGACCAGGATGTCGATGCCGCCGTCCTTCATGGTCTGGATCAGGGCGCGGGCGGACCGGGCGTCCGGCACGGTGTCGGAGCTGAACACGGCGACGCGGGCGTCGGGGAACAGCTGGCGGACCTCCTCCTCGACCCGTTCGACGCCCGGCCCGACCGAGACCAGACTGTCCTCGGCCCCGCAGGACGGACACAGCTTCGGACGTGCCATTGAAAACCCGGTCAGGTGACAGACCAGCCGCCCGGTATAGCGATGCTCGACCAGCCAGGAATCCGTGTCCGGCGCGGTCAGCCGGTGCCCGCAGGCCCGGCACAGCACCACCGGCGCATAGCCGCGCCGGTTCAGGAACAGCAGGGTCTGTTCGCCCTTCACCAGGGTCTCGCCGATAGCTTCGCGCAAGGGTGCGGACAGCCAGGTCTGGGGGTCGGGCGGAGCGGTGCGCAGGTCGAGGAGCCGGATGTCCGGAAGCTGTGCCGCCCCGTGTCGCGCCGACAGTTTCAGCCACCGATACCGGCCCTGATGCGCGTTCCACAGGGTCTCCAGCGACGGGGTGGCAGAGGCCAGGACCGCGACCGCGCCCTCGATCCGTGCCCGCGCCACGGCCAGGTCGCGACCGTGATAGACGAGGCCGTCCTCCTGTTTGAAGGATCCATCGTGCTCCTCGTCGACAACGATCAGCTTCAGATTCGGATAGGGCAGGAACAGCGCCGACCGCGCCCCGACCACGATATTGCAGCGCCCGGCGACGACGGCCTCCCACACCATGCGGCGACGGGGCGGAGCGATGCCCGAATGCCATTCGGCGGGGGCGGTGCCGAACCGGGCGGTGATCCGGGCGATCAGGTCCTGGGTCAGGGCGATTTCGGGCAGCAGGATCAGGATTTGCGCCTTGGGATCGGCCTTCAACGTTCGCGCGACCGCTTCCAGATAGGCCTCGGTCTTGCCTGAGCCGGTGACCCCGTCCAGCAGGAAGGCCGCGAAGCCGCCCTGCGCGGTTGCCTCGGCCATCGCATCTGCCGCCGCCGCCTGATCGGCATTCAGGGTAGCAGGGGCATGATCCGGATCGGGTGGGGCGAAGGCGGCGTCGGCCGCGATCTCGACGGTCGCCAGTACGCCCTCGTCGATTAGCCCCTTGATCACGCCCGAAGAGACCCCCGCAGCCCGCGCCAGCTCGGCGCCGGCAACGGCCCGGTCGCCCAAGGCCTCCAGCACCGCCGTCCGCGCCGGGGTCGGGCGGGCAGGCATCCGGTCGCCGACCCGTCGCACGCGACGCTCCGGCCGGGGTTTGGGTGCGCGCAGGCCCTTCAGCGCCGTCGCCGCCATCTCTCCGGGCGGGCTGAGCGTCCAGCGGGCGGCCCATTCGACGAAATCCACCGTGCCGGGCGGCAGGCGCGGATCGCCCAGCAGGCTGTCCACCGCCTTCAGCCGCCGGTTCGATCCGGTGGTCTCGCGCACCTCGGCGACGATCCCCCGGATCAGCCGCGGCCCCAGCGGCACCGCCACCTGATCGCCGCGCTCCACGTCGAGGCCCTCGGGCACTTCGTAGTCAAAGGCTTCCGGCACCGGCAGCGGAATCAGGACGGAGGCGACTTTCACCCGTCACACCGGTCGGCTAGAAGCGCGCCCATGAAACTCTTTCTCGATACCGCCGACGTCGCCGTCATCAAGGACATGCTGCCCACCGGGATGGTGGACGGCGTGACCACCAATCCTTCGCTGATCGCCAAATCCGGTCGCAACATCGCCGAGGTCATCGCCGAAATCTGCGCCCTGGTCGAGGGGCCGATCTCCGCCGAGGCCGTGGCGACCGATTTGGAGACCATGGTGCGCGAGGGCGACAAGCTGGCCGCCATCGCCCCGAACGTCGTGGTGAAACTGCCCCTGACCTGGGACGGGCTGCGCGCCGCGCGCGCTTTCGCCGACAAGGGCATCCAGACCAACGTCACCCTGTGCTTCTCCGCCGCCCAGGCCCTGCTGGCGGCCAAGGCCGGCGCGACCTTCGTCTCGCCGTTCGTCGGACGTCTGGAGGACCATGGCGCGGACGGTATCGGCCTTCTGGAGGAAATCCGGACACTCTACGACATCCACGGTTTCGAGACCCAGATCCTCGCCGCTTCGCTGCGCAATCCGGTTCACGTCAGCGACGCCGCCGTCGCCGGGGCCGATGCCGCGACCCTGCCGGCCGACACCTTCAAGGCCCTCGTCAAGCATCCGTTAACCGACAAGGGGCTTGATCAATTCCTGGCGGACTGGGGCAAGACCGGTCAGTCGATCCTGTAAATTCGGCCCGGCGTTTCCGGGGGAGACGTCGTTTTGAGCGCACCGACCGACCTGCTGCGCGAAACGCCCGGCCCGGACCTTCACTGGCCCGAGGTCCGGGACTGGCTGCAGACCCATCCGCAAATCCTGCTGGACGACCGCTCTCTGCTGGAAGAGATCGGCCTGATGCCGCATGGCCGCAACGTCATCGCGTTCGGTCCTGCCGCCCTGACCCGGCTGGAGGCCGTCGTCACCCGCGAGTCCGACGCCCGAAAACAGATCGAGGCCGTCGCCCGCGCCAATTTCGCCGCCCAGACCCAGACCCATGTCGCGACCCTGGACCTGATGGAATCGCGCAGCCATTCCGATCTGGCGCGCCGTCTGGACGCCTCGGTTCAGGCCCGGTTCGGTCTGGCGGGGGCGGCCATCGCGCTGGAGAAGCCGGGCGGGGTGCCGTTCGGCTGGCGGGGGCTGGAGGAGGGCGGGGTGGATCGCTGGCTGGGCGAACATGGCCTGACCTGGCTGGGGCCGGCGTTTGACGATCTGGACCTGTTCGGGGCTCAAGCTGAAACCATCAAGGCTGTGGCCCTGATCCGCATCGCGCCCCATGTCGGACCGGACGGAGAGGCGCGGTCGGGGCTGTGTGGCTTCGGGTCGCTGGAAGAGGATGGGTTCACGCCCCAGATGGGCTGCGAACTGGTCGCCTTCATCGCCCGCGTGGTCGAACGGATGGCCGAGCGATGGCCCATTCTGAACTAGGGGGGGCTGAACTGACCGCATCCGAGGGCTTGTCGGCCTGGCTGGAGCATCTGGCGCACGAACGTCGCCTTTCGCCCCGCACGGTGGAGGCCTATGGCCACATCGGCCGCACCTATCTGGCCTTTCTCGAACGCCATCGCGGCGAACCCCAGGCCCTGTCCGATCTGGGCACCATCACCGCCGCCGAGGTCCGCGCCCACCTCGCGGAGCGCCGCCAAGGTGGTCAAGGGGGCGGCGATCACCCCCTGAACGCCCGTTCGCTCAGCCAGACCCTGTCGGCCATCCGCACCTTCCACGTCTTCCTCGACCGCCGCTGCGCCACGCCGGCCCCGCAACTGGCCCTAGTGCGCGGGCCGCGCGTCAAGCCGTCCCTGCCGCGTCCGGTCAGCGCCGATCAGGCGCGCGGCCTGCTGCATGAGCCGGGCTCCGACCCGGATCGCGAGCCGTGGGAGGCCGCGCGCGACACCGCCGTGCTGGGGCTGCTGTACGGCTGCGGTCTGCGGATTTCGGAGGCGCTGGGTCTGACCTACGCCGAAGCCCCCCTGCCGGATACCCTGCGCGTCGTCGGCAAGGGCTCGAAGACCCGGATCGTCCCGGTGCTGCCCGCCGTCAGCGCGGGTGTCGAGGCCTATCTGGCGCTCCAGCCGTTCGTCCTGTCGCCCGACCAACCCCTGTTTCGCGCCAGACGCGGCGGCCCCCTGAGTCCCCGCCACGTCCAGGCCACGGTCCAGCACCTGCGCGGTCGCCTCGGTCTGCCCGCCAGCGCGACGCCCCATGCCCTGCGCCACAGTTTCGCGACCCATCTGCTGGGTGCCGGGGCCGACCTGCGGTCGATCCAGGAACTGCTGGGCCATGCCAGCCTGTCCACGACCCAGAAATACACGGCGGTGGATGCCGCCCATCTGTTGGGGGCCTATGCGGCGGCGCATCCCAGGGCGTGAACGTGTGACCGCGAATTCATTTCCGAACGCGGATCGACGGGCGTAGCCTCGTACCATCACCGCGCGGGAGGCGGTCATGGGTGCATCAGCCGAAAACGGCGAGGCCTTCATCGGTCTTCAGGACCGGAGCCGACGCGCCATCGTCACCGGGCTGATTGGCACGAGTCTGCTGCCTGGTATTGCCTGGGCCGGGATCGATTCGCAGGTCCCCGTGCCCTTCATGCCGGGCGAGATCGACGCAGACGAACGCAATCTGCTGGCCAATCTGCTGACCCGGATGGCGACGCGCACCCATCTCAACGGACGATCCGGATTCAATTTCGTCATCGATACCGGCGCGGGTCGCACCGCGATCGCGCGGGACGTCGCCGAGGCTATGGGACTGCCGCCGGGCCCGGAGGTGCTGGTTCACGGCGTCACCTCGGCCGAGCGGGCCCCGACGGTGCGGCTCGCGCGGCTCCATTTCGGCAATCGCCGGTTCGACGATCTGATCTGCCCGGTCTTCCCGCGCGACATGCTGGCGGCGGACGGATTGCTGGGGCTGGACGTGCTGTCGCGGTTCGAGCTGAGCTTCGATCTCAACCGCCGGACCGTCCGACTGAAGCCCTCGGGCTCGGACATCACCACCGTCAGCCACACCTTCGTCGTGCCGTCGCGGCTGACCCATCTGCGCACCGGTCGGGCGCGTCAGGGACGGTTCGGACAGCTGATCCTGGTCAACACCCGGGCCGAGGACGTCGAGGTCGAGGCCTTCGTGGACAGCGGAGCCCAGTATTCGATCGGCAACCTGGCGCTGCTCCAAGCGATTGGGTCGCGGTCGGACGGGGGATTGCGGCCAACGCCGATCGCGGTCCACGGCGTCACCGGCCAGACCCTGCTGGCCCAGCCCGGTCAGGTGCGGCAGCTGGAACTGGCGCGCCAGAGGATGGGGCCGACGCCCCTGCTGTTCGCGGACTTGCATGCGTTTCGGGTGCTGGAGCTGATCGAGCGTCCGGCGCTGCTGATTGGGGCGGACATCCTCTATCGGTTCCGGCGGGTGTCGCTGGATTTCGGCAACTCGCGGATGACCTTCGGCGGGTTGAAACGCCGGCCCGTCGGGACCGCCTGAGCCTCAGCGCGGGATGACGGGTCCGCCGAACGTCCGCCCGATCGCCTGATCCGCCTCGGGCAGGTGGTCGATCGCGATGACGGGAACGCGGCAGCCGTCGATGGTGCGTTCCAGCAAGTGATACATGCGTACACGGGGCTCCGCTACGGGCGCGGCGGCGTCGAAGGTCGACAAGGGACGTACCACGCCGGTCGAAGGCGGCGGCGAGACGTAGCGCAGGATCGGCTCGCAGCGGCCCGACAGAAAACGGTCCATGGCAGCATCCACCGCCACCGCGCCCCTCCGAACGTCCCCACCCTCGCCGACCTGCACGTCGACCGTTGACGGCGGAAACGGACCCGTCGCTCGCTCATCGACAGGGCCGATCAGAAGTATGAGGGCTAGCGACAACATCGAGCCGACTCCGTTACGTCGGATCAGCTTATTCCATTTCCCGCCGCGATTGAACCCGGTTCGTCCGGATCAGGCCTGCATGGTCCAGCCCTCGACGCCCATGGCCGCCTGTTTGACGGCTTCGGAGCGGGTCGGGTGGGCGTGGCTGGTGCGGGCGATGTCCTCGGACGCCCCGCCGAAGGCCATGGCCACACAGGCCTCGCCGATCATCTCCCCGGCCTGAGGCCCCATGATGTGGACCCCCAGGATGCGGTCGGTGGTGGCGTCGGCCAGGACCTTGGCATAGCCGTCGGTCTCGTGGTTGATCTTGGCGCGGGAGTTGGCGCTGAAGGGGAATTTGCCGGACTTGTAGGCGACACCGTCGGCCTTCAGTTGGTCCTCGGTCTTTCCGACCCAGGCGACTTCCGGGAAGGTGTAGACCACGCTGGGCACCAGATTGTAGTCGACATGCCCGGCCTTGCCCGCGATCAGCTCGATGGCGGCGACCGCATCCTCCTCGGCCTTGTGGGCCAGCATCGGGCCGGTGGTGACGTCGCCGATCACCCAGACACCATTGGCCACCTTGAAATGGTCGCCAACGATGAAACCGCGCTTGTCGGTCTCGACGCCCACGGTCTCAAGCCCCAGTCCGGCGGTGTAAGGACGACGGCCGATCGCCACCAGGACGACGTCGCCCTTGATCGTTTCGGCGGCCCCGCCCGCAGCGGGTTCGACGGTGAGTTCGACGCCGTCCTTGCCCGTCTTCGCGCCCGTGACCTTGGCCCCCAGTTTGAAGGTCATGCCCTGTTTGGTCAGCGACCGCTGGAAGGCGGTGGCCAGGTCGGAGTCCATGCCCGGCGTGATGCGCGGCAGATATTCGACCACGGTGACCTGAGCCCCCAGCCGCCGCCAGACCGAACCCAGCTCCAGACCAATGATCCCGGCCCCGATGACGATCAGATGTTTCGGCACCGCGCCCAGCGACAGGGCTCCGGTCGAATCCACGACCTTGCCTTCCGCGAACTCGACGCCGGGCAGGGGGGTGGGCTCCGAGCCCGTGGCGATGACGATGTTCTTCGTAGCCAGGGTCGTTCTCGACCCGTCGGCGGCCTCGACCTCGACGGAACCCGGCCCGGCGATCCTGCCGCGGCCCTTGATCCAGTCGACCTTGTTCTTCTTGAACAGGAACTCGATGCCCTTGGTCAGGGCAGTGACGCTGTCGCCCTTCTGCTTCATCATCTGGGCCAGGTTCAGCTTCGGCGTGACCTCGATGCCGAGCCCAGCGAAATCTTTCGACGCCGCCTCGAACATCTCCGAGGCGTGCAACAACGCCTTGGACGGCATGCAGCCGACGTTCAGACAGGTGCCGCCCAGGGTCTCGCGCATCTCGACGCAGGCGGCCTTCAGCCCCAACTGCCCGGCCCGGATCGCGGCATTGTAGCCACCGGGACCGCCGCCGATGATGACGACGTCATAAGATGCGGCTTCGGCCATGGATCAGGTCTCTCTGCTCAGGATCGGCGCGGGGAGGCGCGCGCGAGATGTCTAGCGTCCACCCCGCCGGGGTCAATCGCACAGCCGCCATATAGGTG
>CALROO020000011.1:0-93134 GCA_943369795.1 Rhizobium sp. Q54
CCGCCGCCCTTTCTTCCATCGCTATTTTCGAGGAGGCCGCCATGACGCGCCCGAACGAACCCGCACGCCCCGATATCCACACCCGCATCACCAACCAGATTCTCGCCCAGCTCGAAGCCGGGGTCCGCCCCTGGATCCAGCCCTGGACCTCCGCCGGCAATGTCAGCCGTCCGCTCCGGCACGACGGGACGCCCTACAACGGCATCAACATCCTGCTCCTCTGGTCGGAGGCCGCCGTCCGGGGCTTCACCGCCCCGACCTGGATGACCTTCCGTCAGGCGCTCGCACTGGGAGGCCATGTCCGAAAGGGAGAACGCGGATCCACCGTCGTCTACGCCAACGCCTTGGTCCGCACTGAGACGTCAGATGCCGGCGAGGAGGCGACCAGCCGCATTCCTTTCCTCAAGGCCTATACGGTCTTCAACATCGACCAGATCGAGGGTCTGCCAGAACGGTATGCGCCGCAACCGCAGCCCGCGATCAATCCGGAGGTGCGGATCACCGAAGCCGAGGCCTTCTTCGCAGCCTGTCGAGCCGACATCCGCCATGGGGGCGGAATAGCTTTCTATGCGCCGGGGCCTGACATCGTGCAGATGCCGCCGTTCGAAAGCTTCCGCGACGCGGAGAGCTACTACGCCACCCTCGGTCACGAGATGACCCACTGGACCCGGCATTCCAGCCGCCTGGATCGCGACTTCGGACGTCAGCGCCATGGCGACGAAGGATACGCGCGCGAAGAGCTGGTCGCCGAACTCGGGGCCGCCTTCCTCTGCGCCGACCTGGGTCTCGCCCTTGAGCCCCGGGAGGACCACGCCGCCTATCTGGCGTCGTGGCTGCAGGTGCTGCGCAACGACAAGCGCTTCATCGTCTCCGCCGCCGCCCATGCGCAAAGGGCGGTCGATCATCTCCACGGTCTGCAACCCGGACCGGCGTGAGCCGTCAGGGGCGCGACGCTCAGGCGTCGCGCCCCTGATCCTCGCTGTCGCCGGCGATGAAGGCTTCGAAGAGAGCCGTGTATTCCGGATGCCAACACGAGAGCGGCGGCCGGTTGTTGATGATGTCGCCGGCCGCCCAGGCGATGCGCTTCTCGTCGAGTGCGCGATCGACGTCATTGTCCGGGCACAGGATGTAGAAGTCGCCAAGGGTCAGACGCCGCAGCATGAAGTCCACGGTCTGATCGGCGCTCCAGGCGGCGGTCGGCTTCTCCGTCCGCCCGTTCGCCGTCAGCCCCGTGAAGACATAGCCGGGGATCAGCAGGTGCGCCGAGACCTGGCAGTCCAGCGTGTGGCGAAGCTGATGTTCGAGAGCTTCGGTAAAGGCTTTCATTCCGGCCTTGGAGACGTTGTAGCCCGGGTCTCTAAGTCAGGTCGTGATGCCCTGGTTCGAGCCCATGTTGAAGCTAAGGTCGGATTTTTCCGACGCGCGATCATGTTCGGCGCGAAGACCTGGCTGGCGTCGATGACGTCCCACAGATTGACCGCCATAGTCGACGCCAATCTTCTTCCGAACAGAGGGCGTCGGTCGCGATCTGGATGGCGGCGTTCTCCATCAGGACGTCGGTGCCGCCTAGGCGATCGGCGACCGTGCGTTGGAGGTTTTCGAGTACCGCGCGATCGGAGACATCCGTCTCGATCGCAATGACATCGCACCCAATATGGCCTCAGACCGGATCGAGCGGACGGCCTGTTCGAGGCGGTCGGCTCTCAGGTCTGCCATGCAGACGGTGAGCCCGAGCGAAGCGAACCGGCGCGCTGCGGCAAGGCCGATGCCGGGTGCACACCGGTGATCATGGCGACGGTGCCAGGCCGTAGAGCGGCTTAAGGTATGGCGATCTCCGGCGGAATGTGGGGTGCCTCATCGATGAAGGACGCCAAGATTCAAAGCAAGGCGAGAGGGTCGAACCCGCCAGGCTGGGGCGCCATTGGGCGGCGGGCGAGCGGCCGGCTTCGGTCGCCGAGGGGAGGGCGGGTCGCACCGGAGGCCTACGGGGCGAAGGGTGTGACGGTCTAGGGCAGGATAGGCTTTGCGCCGGCATTGTCAGACAAACGACCGCCCTCATGGACCGTCTCACCGTTCGCCTTTCGCCCGACCTGGCCCGCCGTTTCGATGCGGCGGCAGCCGAACAGGGCAGCCGGTCGCGGCTGCTGCGTCGTCTGATCGTGGGCGCGGCGCAGGCCAGCATCCCCGACGTCTCTGAGACCGTCCGTACCCGCTCGAGCGCCAAGCTGACGCTGAGGCTGGGCGTCGATGACCTGTGCCTGCTAGAGGCTACAGCCGCCGTTGCGGGCCTGTCTCGCACCCAGTGGGCCGTCGCACTGATCCGCCGTCGGCTCCATGGTCGGCCCCAACTGACGCCGTCCGATGCCATTGCGTTCATTGGCGTCCAGCGCGAACTCCGGCGGATCGGAGTCAACGTCAACCAGATCGCCCGGGCGCTCAACACCGCCGTCCTGGAGGGCCGCGTTCTCGACCTTGAGGTCATCCAGCTCGCTGCTTTCTCGGCCGAAATCCGGGGCCATCTGTCCGGACTGCAGGCGGCGTTTCGTGGCAATCTCGACTACTGGTCGGACTGCTGATGGCGGACTTCATCCAGGTCCGAGGGTTCGAGGACGCGGTCCGCGCCCCCATCGGGCCGAAGCGCGCGCGGATCACCGATCACGGGACCATGGCCTTACGGTCGCGCGTGGATATGGCACCGCGAGCGCGTCTGGATCGGATCGCGCGTCGGGTCCCGGAGGTGATGGTCAAGATCACGGGTCGGACGAAGGACGGTGCTCATCTCGCCGCCCATCTGGCCTACATCTCTCGCAACTCGGAGCTCCCGCTGGAAGGCCCCGATGGCGAACGGCTCAAGACGCACGAGGCGGTAAAAGCGCTGGCGACGGATTGGATGGCGGAGGTGGACGCCGATCCTAGGAAACGCAAGGACGCGTCCGTCAGTCTATCGATCGTGCTCAGCATGCCTTCGGGAACGGACCCCTTCCGGATGCACGACGCATCGCGGGCGTTTGCGGCGCGGACTTTTGGCGAGACCCACCCCTATATGTTCGCTTTTCACACCGATGAGCGCCACCCGCACGTCCATCTGACGGTGCGAACACTGGGTCATGACGGCCGAAAGCTGAACCCAAGGAAGGCGGATTTGGAGCAATGGCGCCAGTCCCTCGCCGCAGTGCTTCGCGATCGGGGCGTAGAGGCGGAGGCGACGCCGAGACGGGCGCGGGGCGTCGTCAGAAAGGCTGAGGCTGGGGCTGTTCGGCGAATGAGGGATCGTTTCGAGAAAGGGCAGGGGGAGCCTTCAAGAGCGGATGTCGGCGCGGTGAGGGCGGCGCTCGATGGGGTGCATCGGCAGCCATGGATCGCGCCAAGTCGAGAGCGACAGGCGGCGGTGCGGACCTATTTCGTCGCCCAGGCCATGGCGCTATCGCGATCGCCGGATGCTGACGATCAGCGCCTGGCCAAGACGCTCGAGGCTTTCGTCAAGACAATGCCGCCGGTGGAGACAAGGCAGGAGGCGTTGGCCAAGGAGATCGAAAGCCGGGTCGCCAAAGCGAAAGAGCGCGAACCGACACGCCGCCAGGGGCGGTAGGCAAGAGCCCATCTCTTTTTCGCTGCGGACTTTCACTTCGCAGAGCTGAAGGGAGTGGGATCAACAGCGACCGAAAAAGTCGGATTTGCGCCGATACCGTTGAAAAAGTCGGCTGACTGACGGGACAGCGCGGCTCGGTTGTCAGGCTGTGACGGGGTTCGAGACGCTTCAGGCCTTCAGGCGGGTGCCGGGGCGGTCTGTAGTGGGATTAGACGGGCCATTTTGCGCAGGTTCCGGGCGGCGGCGGCGAGGAGGAACTCGTCGCGGGCGCCGCAGGGACCGCGAAGGCGCAGCCGGTCCAGTCTGAGGATGCGCTTGAGGTGGGCGAACAGCATCTCGACCTTCTTCCGCTCGCGCCGGGAGGTGACATAGGTGTCGGTTCTGGCGATGTCGCGGGCGACGTCCCTGGCGTCTTCGTGGATGGAACGGGTCACCTTCCGAGCCGGCCCGTTGGGGCAGCACTCGGGCTTCAGCGCGCAGGCGTCGCAATCGATCTTGGAGGCGCGATACCGATAGGTGTCAGTCGGCGGGGTATCGGGGTGATCGGTGCGGAAGGCTCGCCGATATTGCTTCAGTTCCTTGCCGCCCGGACAGCGATAGAGGTCCGCGGCGGGATCATAGGTGAAGTCGGCTCAAGAGAAGGTCCCGTCCGTCCGGCCAGACTTGTCGATGATCGGAATGTGGGGCGCTATCTGGCGCTTGTTGACCAGCCATTCCAGCATCTCGGCCGAGCCATAGGCGGTGTCGGCGGCAAGGCGATCGGGGTGGAGATCATGCCTATCCTGAACCCGCTCGATCATGGTGCGGGCCGCAGTCAGCTCTGCTGGCCGCACGGCTGAAGACGCCTCGACATCGACGATGACGGCGTGCTTCAGGTCGATCAGGTAGTTGGTGGCATAGGCGAAGAAGGCCGGCCCCTTGTTGGCGGCGGTCCAGCGCGCAGCCGGATCTACCGGCGAGATGAACTTGGGCGTCACCGGCGTGGCCCCACCGAACGCCGCGTCGTCCAACACCGACAGGTACTCGTCGATGGCCCGGCTGGACGCCTCGGGCGGCAGACCTGGACCGCCAGGCACGCTGCGCTCCCGGTTCGCCTCGGCCTTGATCAGGCTGGCGTCCACGGCGAAGCCCTCGCCGCCGACCAGGCCTTCCGCCACGCACCGGCGCAGGACCGTGTCGAACAACTGACGCAGCAGGTCGCTCTCTCTGAAGCGGCCGTGGCGGTTCTTGGAGAAGGTCGAGTGATCCGGCACGGTGCCTTCCAGACCCAGTCGGCAGAACCAGCGATAGGCCAGGTTGAGGTGGACCTCCTCGCACAGCCGACGCTCCGACCGAATGCCAAAGCAGTAGCCGACCAGCAGCATCCGGATCAGCAGTTCGGGGTCGATCGAGGGGCGACCCATGGCGCTGTAGAACGGACCCAGATGCGCTCGCAGACCCTCCAACTCCACGAACCGGTCGATCGACCTCAGCAGATGGTTCCCCGGAACGTGGTCCTCCAGAGAGAAAGTATAGAACAGGGCCGCTTGATCGACCCGCCGTTCGCCCATCATCGCGCTGCCTCCAGCCTCAATGACCAGAGTGAATCAGCCCATGAAGCCCGTGGCAATTGCCGACTTTTTCAACGGTATCCGCCAACAGCGGACATCAGCAACTGACTGGAAACAAGACATTGGTAGCCGCATCAGATGACGGGCTACAGCTATGTGACGCTGCGACTTTTCGCGCGTGCTCGCGCGGTTATAATCAGGAGAGCGCCGAATTTAGCTTTTCCCCCAGGTCTCCGGGCCAGTTGTGGGCCCTTGCCCTAAGCGGTGCGATGGCCGCGAGATATGCCGGAGAAGACCACTAGGCGGAGACTGTCTCGTCGCCAAGGTCGATGATGGTGGCGCCCTCCACGACGCGGAAGACATAACTCTCGGCCCGCTTGGCTGCGATGAGATGCGCGATCGCATCCTTGTCGTCTGACCATGGCGTTTCGTCAGGGTTTCGCAGCCGCTTGCGCCGCGCATCGATGTCCGCGAGCGCGTATGTGAAGACGATGTCGAAGTTGTCCTCCGGCTTTCGCGACTGGAGCAACCATTCGAGCGACAGGCGGTCGGGGTTCTCGTGCTTGCCGTCACCCGAGAACACATAGGCGTCCGCGGACACTGCTTGATAAAAGGCTTCGCTGGCGTTGCGGGCGCTGCCGTGGTGCATAACCTTCAGCACTTCGACATGCAGCTTTCCACCCGTCAGCCGTCCGGCCGCTTTGAGTCCGGCCAGGACACTGTCGCCATGCGCGTCGCCCGTAAGGAGCATGCGCTTACTATTGTATTCAACGAGGCAGACCAGGCTCGACAGATTGGTAGGGCTGGTATCGGGGTTCACGTGGGCCAAGGCGGCGAGAGCAGCGGGGATCGCCCAGCCATACTTTTTGAGCGCCTTTTGGAAGTTGGCGTGCAGCCGTGTCAAGTCGACCTCGCTCGGGCCAACAATCTCGATCAGCAGCCCCTCAATGGTCTCTGGCGGTCGATTGGCGATCCGCCGGACCGCGGCGGGCCTTCCTTCGTTCTCGAACGGCGAGTTGAGCCGTTGGACCTGGCCGGCCTGGTGCAGGACAGCGTGATCGTCTCGCACGCGGCGCCCTTCCTTGTGACCCGCCAGCACAAGGGCCAGGTCTATGGCGTCGTGACTGGACAGGTCTTCGCCCAACCCCGCCTGTTCAAGGCCTTTGGAGAGCGTGTCGGGATTAGGCGTAAGTCCCGTGACTGCAGCTAGGGCGCGCGTGGCCGTGGCCGTGAAGTAGGCATCGATAGGCGCGCCAAGGACGTCGGTGAATGTGTTGTGCCACAGACGCTTAACCGCCAGGAGTCTCTCGTCCAGGGGCGTCTGGGTCTCGTGCTCTCGGCGCATTTCGGCGAACAGCTTGGTCACACCAATGATGTGATCGTTGTCAACGTGGCTGACCATGACCAGCTCCACCGGAAGCGGTCCCGCGCCTCGCGCCGTTCGCAGCGACTCGAGCCTTGGTCTCAACGTCTTTGCGTAGACGTTAGAAGGTCCTCCATCGATAAGGGCGAGCGAGTCTTGCCGACCCCAATGCAGGATAAAGCAGTCGCCTTCCTTGGCGGGCAGGACTTCGAGACTAAACAGCATGAGACGGTACCCTTTCAGACGCCTTGGAGCGCGCGGAGAACATCCACCAGTCCGTGACCCTGGAAGTACCTCTCTCGGCCGAGGTCGGTCGCGTTCTCGCATAGGAGTTCCTTGATCCGTTGAGGGTTGCCCATGAGCTCCCGATTGCGGGCCATCAGCATCGCTGCGGCGCCACTGACGAAGGGCGCGGCCATGCTCGTTCCATCGAGCTCGTCGTCGGCGCCGCCCCGGACGGGACCGCGGATCTTCTCTCCCGGGGCTACCAGGTCGGGCTTGCTCCGGCCGTCGCCAGTCGGGCCACGGCTCGAGAAATAGCTGACGCCGTAGGTGTGCGGCTTGGCCCGATGCGTCGCGCCTACAGTGATGACACGCTGGGCGTTCCCGGGGTCGGTAATCGAGCAGAAGACGAAGTTGCCGAAGCCGATCTCACGTTCGTTCCAGCCGCGATTTCCGGCGGCCGCGACGACGACGACGCCCGCCTGGACGAGGTCGTCGCAAGCCTGGCAGATGGGGGTGACGCCACATCCGTAGTTCCGCACCTCATGAGGGATCGATAGGCTGATGTTGACGCCGTGGATCAGGGGAGGACCGGCGGCTCGGCTGTTAAGGTAGCGCACGAATTCCAAGGCCGCGATGACCGCGAACTCGGTGTTCTTCATTGACCCGGGATGGATCACCCGAAGGTCGTAGATTGAGATATCGGGACAGACCCCCTGGAGCACCACCTCTTCGTCCGCCTCCCCGGTAGCCTCAGCTGTTGGCTCTCGCCAGTCGCCGGCGAGAATGCCGGCGACGTGGGTTCCGTGATCGGACCGCAGATCGGCGTCTTCACTACGGTCGATCCGGATGAGTGGTTCGATCAGACCCCAGTCCGGCAAAAGGCGCTGCTTGAGCTGGACGGCAATGGCCCGAAGGTTCGCCGTTGCAATCTTGTCAAAATCTGCCGCCCGCTGTCCGGGCAGATGTCTGAGGTCGCGGATGATGTCGAGAATGACGCCGTCACGATACTCAGTGTTTTCGGTCACCAGGTCGAAGTTGCGAATACGATCGACTAGGGTCAGGTCGTAGGTCGCACGCACACGGCTGCGGCCTGTGCGCACGGGGCGGCCGTCAGCTCCCGTGTCAAACTCGTCAAAGGCAGGGTGCGACGCCGCAACACCGCTGTCGAGCACCGCCCAAGTGAGGTTGCGGCAGGAAATGTTGAAGACCCGTGTCGCCGCGTCAGCCTTAACCGTACAGACGGCCTCGGCGTCCGCGAGGTGCGAAGCGCGATCAAGAAAGACGCGCTGGACCAGCGCCGGCGCAGGTCCGCGGGCTAAACGTGTCGTGAGCCAGGAGCTCACGTTCGCGCTGAGCGCCGGCCTTCGCAGTTCTCTGACGGCCGCGCGCGCTATGAGTTCGGCGTGCTCTTGTGTCCAGGCCGACTGATCGGCGGGTTTGTCCGCGAACGAAGAGAGCGGGGTCAAGGCATCCGGGTCTCGCGCGGCCAAAGCCATCAGACCGATCAAAGCGACGATAGACGTAGCCTCAAGGATCTTGCCGTCGGTCGAGCGTCCCATAGGACGTGGCGCCGCCAGAGGGCGCTGAGCTTGCTGCTGCGCCAGTGACGGGAGCGGACCTAGGCGCTGGGCGATGTGGGTTTCGAGGTTGTCGCGGAACTCTGCGCTGGCCTCCTTGTCCCGGACGGCGTCCAGGCCCTTCGATCGCCACCAATGCGTCAACGGCAATACTACCCGTATCAACTCATCGAAATAGAGGGTGACGGCGACGAAGCTTTCCAGCGGCGACACACTCGGAAATGCCCTGCTGGGGGGTGGATCGGGAAGAAGGAGATCGCCGTCAATCTCACCGGTTTGCGCGGGATCAGCGCGATACCGTCGCAGAGCATCATGGAGCAGGGCAGCAACTTCCGTCGCGGGCACTCCGTCGACGGGCGCGAGTAGAACCCGCTGCGGCGAGTTTAGATCCTGCGCAAAGGTGAGCCAAACATCCGCGACGATCCCTGCGTCCTGGGTGAACCTTTGGAGTTCGCCAGGGCTCGCGCGGCCGAGCAGAAACCACTCCACCAGCGTCCCAGGAACTACAACAACACGGGCCATCCGCCGTCCCCCTTCCCGGTCGAAATCACTGCGTCCGCCGGGCGGCGGCGCCTAGGTATGTTCCGCCTGCACTGCGGTCGCCTGGACATGCCCGCTGTCGCTGAATTCGGTTTCGAAGCTGACGCGCTGGCCCTCGATCAAGGCGGGCTCCGGAGCCTGCGCGCGGCCTCGGGTCACCGTCGATTTCTTGCCGGTGACAGACTCCTTGAGAGACCCTTTTCGGACGAACACGTCCCCCCCGCCGTCATCCGGCGTGATGAAGCCCATCTGCTTGCTGGCGTTGAACCATTTCACTGTACCCTTCGCCATCCCGGTCTCCGATTGCCTGCCGTTCCACCTTCACACTGGTCAAACCGCGATCCGGTCACGGCTTGATTGGCGCAGTTCGAATCTAGCACCTCGATCTGCTGTGGTCGATGAGGTGCGGCCTCCCATCGCCTCACCCAGCGAGCAGATCATCCTTTGTTGTCTGCCGATTTTGACAGGTGAAGGCGCGTACGCCATCGTTAAGCGCATTCTGGAGCGCAAAGTGACTGCTGGGGAAACCGATAGCCGGTTCAAGCACAAGCTCTACCTTGTCCTGCTCGACAATCGAGACGGCCCAGCCATCCGCGCGGGTCGATCCCTGTGGGCCTTGCAGAGACCGATGACCTACCACGCCGGCGATGGCGACCGCATCGTGGTGCCCGCCGGCTTCGTCACAGACCTCGCCTCCATCCCACGTCCCGTCTGGAGCCTGTATCCGCCAGACGGCCCTTGGGTGAAGGCCGCCGTCGTCCACGACTTTCTCTACGACACCCAAGGCGACGGTGCCTGGGGCCGTCGACAGGGTGTCCAGCGCAATCCGCCGTTCACGCGCCGCCAGTCCGACGATATCCTGATGGAGGGCATGATCGATCGCCGCATTGGCTGGTTTCAGCGGCACGTCATCTGGGCCGCAGTGCGGCTTGGGGGCGGCGGCGGGTGGAAACGCGCCGGCGAACTGCGCGCAAGCCGGACCGCTCTGGGGCGCAAGGCGGTGCCGCATCCCGGGCCCGCGGTCAAAGCGACCCACTAGCCGGAGAATTCGCCCCCGCGACGGTCGATTAGCCAGCGTCTGGCTCCTCGGGACGCACTAGGATTAGGGTATCGATGTCAACACCCGCCCGACTGAGATGCTGCGGCAGATCGGCGTGCTCGAGGAAGTTTGCGGCCATCATCGCCTTGGCCTGTCTCAGGGCAGAACCTACGGACTGTGCGCTGGCAATTGCGGCATAGAACTGGCTTGCGAATAGGCCTGCGGTTATGTCGCCCACTTCGTCGGCCATGGCGATCACCACGGGGGCGACCTCGAGCAAAAGTTCGGCTCCATCCAGGGTGTCGCAGGCGTTGAGAACAACTAGCGTTGGTGGGGTGTCAGTCGCGCCGATGACCCGCGCAAGGACGTCGAACGACAGGTTGGACGTGTGCGGCTCCTCCAAGCTGGCGGTATCAAACGAAAGGCCCTGGCCGCCCCCGTGGCCCGAGAAGTGGATGACATGGGGCCGGAGGTCGTTGACGCCGTCCATAATATCTTGTGGCGTCGCCGCCGGTCGTTGCTGAAGATCGATCAAGTCGCGATGGCGTGCGCCCCTGAGCGCCTTCAGCACGTTGTTGACCTCCGCGTCGGTCCGCAGCGGTCGCTCCGGGTCTGGGTCGGCAGTCAGATACAGGACGCGCAGCTTTTCTGGCTCAGGAAGTCTCACAAAGACGTGGTGCACCGTCTATTGAGACAGCCGTCCGACTTCCCGGGCATGATCCTTCTCGACCCGACGTCGGCGCTCTGCGGCACGATCAGCGTCCCGCTGTTGCGCCTTATCCTTGTCGCGTCGTTGTTGCTCTTCCCTTGCGGCGTTGGTTCGCTCGGTCTTCTCCGCCGCTTCCAACGACCTTCGCTTTGTTGCCTGGTAGGCGGCGTTACGGGCTAGGCGCTGTTTGACGGTCGCCAGTTTGTCAGCGGCTGAGGCCACCTTCCGGCTTTCGGCATCTGCTGCGCGATTGTGCGACTGCGCCATCGTAGGTGACCGAGTACTGCCGGGGGCGTTACGGCGCTGCGCCGCGGCGGCTCGAGCTTTGCCCATGTCGGACTCGTAATGGGCGACTTCCTTGAGCAGCGTAGCTTCGGCAGTCGCCAGCCGCGCCAGTTCATTGCGGTCATAGCTGCTGTTCATAATGTTCCGATCGGGTTGTCTTAGGCCCCGTTGGTAAGTTCCCGCGTACCAAAATTGCCTTATCGAGAACTGTCCCTCAACGATTGGCTAGCCAATTCCGTTCGCTTTCGAAGTTCGCCCCGGGCGATGCGTCGGCGTTGCGCCACAGCGGACATCAGCGCCCGCGCCGGTAACCAACGTTGCGAGGTCGTGTGTACATCGACTGGCTTGGCCGCCCAGTCGCGACATGCCAGACCGCCAACACATGATTATGACCCAGATCCGCCCCCATCGTATCGCCCGTCGCATGGGCTCGCCACGTTGGGCGGTATGGGCGAGAAGAAGCGATTGAGTAAGGTTTTGGTCCATGATAGGACTGCCCGTGGTCGCCGTCTGCTGTGCGACCGGAGCGGTACATGGCCCTGTCGTCCGAGATTTCGCCATTTTTCGTCCAGGTCGCGCGGCTTGCGCTAACCGGTCGCAACCAGGATGTGCATGCCTATCTGCGCAAGTCGCTCAAGGGGCTGCGTCTGGATCACCCCGAGGTCGCCGCCGAACTGTCGGCCCTGCTTGCGGCCGCCCCCTCAGTCACTTCACCGCTCAGGGACGCAGGTGCCGCCTTCGTGCCCGTCGACAGTGACAGCCGGCTGGCCCTTATACGCCACGAGCATCCGATCTTGATCGAAAACGATCCGGTGCTCAGCCGCGATGTCCGGGCGCGCCTCGATCAAGTGATTGCGGAGCGAAAGAACCTGGCCGCCCTGCGCCGCGAAGGCCTGTCCCCCGCCAGGGCGCTGCTTTTCGCGGGCCCCCCGGGGGTGGGCAAGACGCTGTCGGCGCGCTGGCTGGCGCGCGAACTGGGCCTGCCGTTGCTGACCCTCGATTTGGCGACTGTCATGAGCAGCTATCTGGGCAAGACCGGGTCCAATGTCAGGTCCGTGCTGGACTACGCCAAATCGGTGCCCTGCGTTCTGCTGCTCGACGAATTCGACGCCATCGCCAAACGCCGTGACGACGACAGCGATATCGGTGAACTGCGCAGGCTGGTGACGGTGATCTTGCAGGAGGTCGATGACTGGCCGGCGGATAATCTGATGATCGCCGCCACGAACCACGGCGAACTGCTCGACCCGGCGATCTGGCGTCGCTTCGACGAAGTGATCGACTTCCAACTGCCTGACGAGGCCCTGATCACGAAAGCGATTACGCAAGGGCTTGGCCCCGCCGACGAAACGCTGGCGGTCTGGATACCCGTGCTCACCCGTTTGTGGGCCGGCAGATCCTTCAGTGACATTGAGCGCGGGCTCAACTGGTGCCGTAGGCGGTCGGCGGTATCCGGCGTTTCACTGGTCGAAAGCCTGACGGAGTTCATTCGCGAGGACCTCTCGCGGGCGCCGATCGCGGTCCGGCGGGAAGCCGCCTTGAACCTCGACGACGCGGGTTTGGCGGAGCGTAAGGTTGCTCATTTGACCGGCGTAGCGCGCGACACTATCAGGAAGTATCGTCGGCCTAAAAATTAGCGTTCAGGTTGATCATTGAGAGGGGCGTAGATGGCCGATCCGGTCGAGCCGCGATACCTGCTGGGCGGCGGGGAACTTCTGTCGAGCGAGGTGCCAAGGGTCCGCCCCGTCCCTGGCGACAAGGCGCACCCCTACAGTTTTGACACCGCCATCGCGCGCCTGTCGCCACAGGGCTGGTCGGTCAGCCGTGGCATTGCCGCCTTGCCCGACGACGCCTTGCCTAACGATGAGGCCGTTGTCGGCCTGACTTTGCACCCCTCCTATCTGGCCAAGAGCTACTACCCCGGTCATCTCCTGGCAGATCTGCAGCTGCGGCACATGGGCAGCCGGGCCGTGCACATTCGTCCGGATAAGGTCGTGACCCAGAAGGCGCAGGATGATCCTCGCGCACTTCTCGCCCCGCTCATCTATGTGGCCGGCGACGCCGATCGGATTAAGACTTTCGCCGCAGGCCTCGCGGACTGGCGGCCACGAGACGACGACGTCCGAGATGACGTGCGGAAGATTGAGACCCTGGCCCTACCCGGGGCCGACCGTCTGAAGGCGCTGCCGCCTGCTCCAAAACGCGGGGCCACCCTGCCGCTGGAAGTGGTGCTGCACGCCGACCCGGACCATGCGACGGAAATCGAGGCGGCCTTTGTGCGTTTCGCGGCCGCGCGCGGCGTCAAGGTCTTTCCCAAACGGTCCAAACAGGTGGGCGGACTGCGCTTCCTCGCCGCTCGCGGCGCGCCGGCCGATCTTCCGGCCATGCTAGACTTCACTCACCTTCGTGCTTTGCGCGCCATGCCAGGCCTAGCGCCATTCGATCCGCCGATGCGCGTGACCGGTGCCGCCTTCAGGGTCGCGCTGCCCGAGGTCAACGCTGCCGCGCCGGATCTATCGGTCGCGATCTTCGACGGCGGACTGCCGGCGGGCCACGGCCTTGATCGATGGGTGACCCTTCACGACGCCCCGGGCGTAGGCGGCCCGATCTCGGGCGCCCTGACCCACGGCATGCGGGTCACTTCCGCTTTTCTGTTCGGCCCCGCCAGCGAAACCGCGCCTCTCGGCCAGCCGCCCGCCAACGTCGATCACTGGCGCGTCTACGGCGACGACACTCGCAATGACGACTTCGAGCTGCTGCCGATCCTAGACCGGATAGAAGACGTCCTGTCGTCTCGCGCCTACGATCTCGTCAACATCAGTCTGGGACCGGCCGTCGCCATCGACGACGATGACGTCACCCGGTGGACGTCCACTCTCGACCTCCACCTCGCGGGCGGCGACACAGTCGCCACCGTCGCCTGCGGCAATAATGGACGTGATGACCGAATGCTGGGCCTGCACCGCATTCAGCCGCCATCGGATGGCGTCAACATGCTCGCGGTCGGTGCCGCCGATGCGCCGGGATCATCCTGGACGCGCGCCGCCTACAGTGCCTGTGGGCCAGGCCGGAGCCCGGGGTTTGTGAAACCGGACCTAGTTGCCTTCGGCGGATCGCTCGCCTCCCCCTTCTTGGGCCTGGATGGCTCAGGCCCCGGCGTTGTGTCCGGCGATCTTGGCACCAGCTTTGCCTCCCCTCTGGCCATGAGGTGCGCGGCCGGGGTGCGGGCCCAGTTCACCGAGCATCTGTGGGCACCGACGGTGAAAGCGCTTCTCGTCCATCATGCGCGGCTTGACGACCAGCCGCAGGACGAGGTCGGCTGGGGCCGACTGTCTCATAACCTCGGCGATCTGGTGCTGTGCGGGGACGGCGAAGCGCACGTCGTTTACCAGCGGGCCATGCCAGCGACCGGGACGGTTCGTCTGGAGCTCCCTGTCCCGACCGATCTGACCGGTCGAATCCAGCTTAAAGGCACCTTTTGCTTCTTCTCGGAAGTTGATCCCGAAGACACGCTCAACTACACGCGCGGCGGACTTGAGATCGCGTTTCGTCCCAACAGCGTGGATGCTCCGGCACCCTACGAGCAGGACGGCGTCCTGATCCAGCCCAAGGTTCCCAAGGCGACCCGCTTTTTCTCCTCCTCCAACCTCTATTCGCCGGAGTTCATGCGGCGGGAAGACGCCCATAAATGGGAATCCACCTTTAGCCGCACCAAAGGACTTTTGTGCTCGTCGCTGAAACGTCCGGTCTTCGACGTCAGCTACACCGCGCGCTCGCACGGGCAAGTGGCTTCCGGTCGGCCGTCGCATCTGAAGTTCGCCCTGATTCTGACTATTACTCAGAAGAAGACGCCGAACCTCTATGCGAAGGTTCTCTCGACCTCGGCAGGCCGGTTACAGCCCATGCGCGCTAGGGCGACCGCGACCGTGCCGATCCGCCTGCGCTGATCCTATTACTAGGCCGAGCCGAGCGCAGGGCGCGTCGACGACCAGGGTGTGTAGACCGCCTCGATGCCCACGGCGACAGCGCGGTTCGCCACATCGTGTCGCGCCGGCTATTTCCAAAGCTCGGCGCCGGCTGGCTCGGCGAGAACCAAGCTGCAGTTCGCGGATGGAACAAGGCCGGGCCCGGCGACGCGCGCCTTTGTGCCGGGTTTGGCTGTTTCGGTGTCTAAGTAAGCGGGACTGCTGAGCTGCCGCAGTGCGAGCATCATGCCGCTCGATTTTAGGCTCGGCTGCCAGCTTGACAGCCGACCTTCCGACGGTCCGCTATGAGCCAGACTCGGTCATTAACCCCTGTCCGTGCACGCCTAAGCCCCATTCCGTGAAACGCCAGTTAGTTCAAATGGCCGGAGCTCTTCCAAAGCTTTGGGCCCGCCGATCCCCTGGCGGGCCATTCTCAGCAATCGATCTGGCCGTACCCAGCCGCTAAACCATCATCCACCCATCATCCGGCTCGGGTCGGTACAACGGGGCCACGTCTGCAGGGGCCGAACCGTCGTCAAGCGGTAGCGTCAGCATCGTGTCACCGATCGGAGGACGCATCGACAGCCCGCCAACCATCGACAGGTCGAAGTCCACAACAGCTGGCAAGACGAGAGGGCCTAGGCCGTCCTGCGGCGGCAGGACGAATGTGTCGTCTGCGGCCTTGAAGTCGATCACAATGTCAGCGGGGTCGTAGACGACCGCGCCAGGGATGGTCTGAGGGCCATCAAAAGTCTGAACTTTATTGAATGAGTCGTCTGCAGGGATCAGGATCTGTGGCCCCGGAGCCAGGACCATCGGATCGTCGCCTGGCACCAGAGTTTGGGGTTGATCACTCGTCTTGCCAGGGACATCGTTGGCAGTCTCCGAAGTCAAACCCGCGTTAAACCACTCGCCACGCAGCGAACTTGCGGTGACACCATTGAGCCTGACGGAAGAGCCGTCGCCAAAGGCGATCACCGTATTGAAACCCGACTGAGTGATGGTCGCTTCGTATCCGGCCTTGGTCATCGCAGACCAGTCGATTCGATCACCGCCACCGAAATCTGTGATCTGATCCATGCCCGAAGAGGGTCCGATGATGAAGACGTCAGACCCGTTGCCGCCGGTCAGGATGTCGTCACCCGCTCCACCAACGAGGACGTCGTTGCCGTTGCCTCCGTCCAGTCTGTCGGAGCCGGCACCGCCGTACAGGCTGTCGCCGCCGTTACCGCCGGATAGTGAGTCAGCTCCAGCGTCGCCGTAGAGAAAGTCGTCGCTATTGCCGCCGTAGAGGAAGTCGTCGCCGCCACCGCCTCGAAGGGTGTCGTTGCCATTGTGACCATCAATTGTGTCACCGCCTATCCCGCCAATGACGAGGTTGTCGCCGTTATTGCCGTTAAGTATCTGACCCGCCGTACCGATACCGGTCAGGTTTTCAAAGTTGGACGCCAAGGTGAAAGTCGAAAGCGTCGTGCGGATCTCGTCGTTGCCGGCACCGTTGGCCTCGACAGTTCTGTCGCCCACGTTGTCCACGAAGTAGACATCGTCGCCCAGCCCGCCAGTCATGGTGTCGGCTCCCGCACCGCCGTCCAGCACGTCGTTGCCTCCCAGGCCCATCAAGATGTTGCTCAATCCGTTACCGATGATCAGATTGTCCAACCCGTTGCCGCTTCCGCTTATGGCCGAGCCCGTCAGCGTCAGGTTCTCAACATTTGAGGCCAGCGTATGATTGATGCTGGCCAGCACCGTGTCGGTGCCCTCGCCCGCAGCCTCAATCACCATATCACCGTTGGCATTGACGGTGTAAACATCATCGCCGGCAAACCCGCGCAGGACGTCGGAACCGAGGGAGCCGACAACGCGGTTGTTGCCGCTGCCGACCACTAGAAGCTGTGTCAGGAGCGCGTCGTGATCGCTGGCCTGCTGGCTTCCCGGCACGCCGGTGTTGATGTGAACTGCGTCAAAGGCGGCCCCATCTACGAGCGAGCGCGAGACGAGGATGTGGTCCAGCGCCTGGGAGTTGGCACCGAAGACGTAGGAATAGCGGTCTTCTGGGGCCAGCAGGTCATACAGGTTTGTGAGACCTCTCTCGCCGCCTTCGAACAATTCGACCGAATCCTCGAACTGGAAGGCGTTCAGATCGCCCAAAACGATGACGTCGGCGTCCGGATCGGCGGCCTGGAGCGCGTCGATATAGGCATTTATGGCCTGGCTCTGGGCCAGACGGGCGGCGTCGCCCTCGTTACGGGGCGGCTGGACGTTGCCGAACAACGGGTCGCTGCCGCCGCGCGAGGTCGAATGGACGCTGACCAAGGTGACGGTCTCGCCATTGAACTCGAACTGCGCCGACAGCGGCCGGCGGCTCCCCTCGAACGCAGCCCCGGTGACCGAGACGGCCGAGCCGTCGACATAGTCTGCACGGGCGGGATTGAACAGGAAGCCGTTACGGATATTGCCGCCCGGCTCGCCGCCGGTGCTGCCGGCCACCGTCGGGGCGACCTCGACGTATTGGTAGCGCACGCCGCTCTGCTGGAAGATGGCGTCAATCAGAGCCTGGGCCGAAGCCTGGCCGCTCAGATCGGCGCCACGGCCGCTGCCGTCTGCGTCCTGAACCTCGACCAGGCTTATGATGTCGGGCGTGCCCAGGTTAATGACGATGTCCTCGGCCAAGGCAACGATCCGGGTCCCGTCGCCAGGATCCAGATTTTCCACGTTGTAGGTGGCTACGGTGAGTTGGTCAGCCGTACCGGTCTCGGCGGTGTCACCCTGAACCAGGGTCGTGACCTCACCCACCAAGGTGACATCCGACACCACGGTCACCGGACCGGTCACGACAACTTCATACTCTCCACCGAAATAGCTCACCACGCCGGTGACGTCGCCCAGCCGGTCGCCGGTGCTGTGGCCGGGGGTGTAGCCACCGGACACCGTCGAGTCGTCGTAGATCAGGATAGTCTCTGGATTAAAATCGTCCTCAAGATCGGCGTCGCCATCGTCCTCGCCCAGCGTGATCCCGCCGCGGTCGTTACTGCCGGTCGCGCCCTCTCCGTTGGAGGCGACGACATAGGTCCCCCCCGCGTCCGTCGACGTGACCGCACGCGCGTCGCGCACGGTGACCAGCATCCCCTCCAGGGATTCAAAGAAGTCGATCCCGTCGGTCTCGGGATCGTAGGATGTCAGGCCGTCATTATCGATGGTGCGGGTCGGTGGGGAGCGGTCCCCGGCCCCCGCGCCTATGCCGGTCGCGACGACCGTACCCGTGCCGACCACATCGTAGTCGAGTTCGACCGCGTCGCCGGAAATCTGGGTGACGCTTAGGTTGGAGGACCCTGAACCGCCGGCCTGGAACTCCTCGACCTCGCCCTGGACGCGCACCAGGTCGCCGATAGCGATCCCCAGCGGCACCGTGCCAGTGAATACGAAGATGGCGTCGGAGGTCCGTGTGTTGCCGTCGCCCGTGGCGTCCTGGATGTAGAAGCCGTTGCTGTCTATGGCGGTAACGACACCCTCGGTCAGGATGATCTCGCCCATGAACGGCGAGATGTGACCCTCGCCCTGAAGTTCGAAGATGCGGGTCAGGTCGTCGTTGACGATGGTGCCGACCCCCTCTCCGTCAACGATGACCGCGTCGCCGGTTGTGCCCCCGAGATTGACCGTGAAGGTCTCCAAAGGTTCGGCGCTGGCGTCGCCGTTGACCACGACGGTGATGGTCCGGCTGGTCTCGCCAGCGGCGAAATTCAGCGTGCCAGTGGTGGCCACATAGTCGGAGCCGGCCGTGGCGGTGCCGTCGGCAGTCGCGAAATCCACGCTGAACGCGGCGGATCCGCCCGCGCGGGTGACGGTGAAGGTGGCAAGGGTCTCGCCGTTATCGCCCTCGGTGACGCGGACATCGCCAATGCTCACGGTGGCGGGCACGGCGTCGTCATTGACGATCGTGCCGGTACCCTGGCCGTCGGCGATGGTCAGGCCAGGAGACGCGCCTGTCAGGTTCAGTGTCAGCTGTTCGTCCAGCTCGGCGCGTATGTCGCCGGTCACGACCACTTCCACGATACGGCTGGTTTCACCGGCTGCGAAGGTGACCGTTCCGCTGATGGCTTGATAGTCGGCGCTATTGGCCCCGCGCCCTCCCACGACCGCACCGTCGGCGGTGGCATAGTTGACCGAGGCGGTGCCTGCGCCGCTGGACCGGGTGACCTGGAAGCGCAGGACCGTCGTTCCAGCGTCGCCCTCGATCACCGTGGCGTCGCCCACCGAGACGGTTGGGGTGAAGGTCTGGCCGCCGTTGACCGCGCCCGGCGTGTCGTCGGTGGTCAGAACCCATTCGAAATTGCCCGCCGTGCCGCCGGTGCCCACGCGGGCGATGGAAGTGCCGTTGGCGTTGCCGGGTTCTTCGACGCCGACGTCGATGCTGGTCATGCCGGCGGCCGGGCCTGCCGTGGCGGTCAGAACGCCTTCGTAGCTGATGAACTCAAGCACCACGCCGCCCGGCCCGACGAGGGCAATGCCGTCGGGTGAACCGTTCTGGATGATGCCTGCATAGGCGAAGCTGAGCACGCCCTGACCGTTTTGCTGGTTCGGAAACACGCCCGACAGGTTCAGGGTATTGATCACAGTCCCGCCGTTGCCGTTGTAAAGCACCAGCGAATAGCCGCTCAGGCTGGCTCCGGCCGTGCCCGCGATCTCGATGAACTCGCCTGCGTCAGTACCGGCGTTGTCGTAGTGGAACTCGTTGATAAAGGGCGGCGCGACCACGGGAGCCGTATCGTCATTGGTGATCGTGCCGGTCGCGACGCCATCGGCGATCGTCGTGCCGGTCGCGCCCGACAGGGTCAGGGTCAAGGCCTCAGCGGGTTCAAACGTCGTGTCGCCGGTGACAATAATCGTCACGGTTTGGGTTGTGACGCCCTCCGCGAAGGTCACCGTTCCGGCGACCGCGGTGTAATCCACGCCCGCCGTGGCCATACCGTCGGCCGTGGCGTACGCGACCGTTGCCGTCCCTGTGCCGTTGGACCGGGTGATTGTGAAAGTCAGGCTGGTCGTCCCGACATTGCCTTCCGCTACTACGGCGTCAGCGACGCTGACTGTGGAAGCCGCGATGTCGTCGTTTGTAATCGTTCCCGTAGCCACGCCGTCGGCCAGCGTCCCACCGGTTGGGTTGGACAGGGTCAGGGTCAGGGTCTCGTCAGCCTCGAGGGTTGTGTCGCCATTGACGGTGACGGTCACAATCCGGCTGGTCTCGCCGTCGGCGAACGACACCGTGCCCGTGGCAGCGGAATAGTCAGAGCCTGCAGCGGCCGTGCCGTCGGCCGTAGCATAGGCCACCGTCGCAGCGCCCGTCCCGCTGGACCGGGTGATGGTGAAGGTCAGGGTGCGGGTTCCACTGTCGCCCTCGATCACGGTAGCGTCGCCGACGCTGAATGTTGGTGCGGTCACGCCGCCGCTGAAAGTCTGTCCAGCGTTGACGATGCCGGGCGTGTCATCGCTTGAAAGGCCCCATGTGAAATCGCCGGCATTCTCGCCTGTACCGATTCGGGCGATCGAGGTGCCGTCGGCTAAGCCCGTTTCCGAGACGCCGATATTGGTGCTGATCATCCCGTTGGCAGGACCGCCCACCGCAGTCATCACGCCTTCATAGCTGATGAACTCCAGCACAACGCCGCCGGGCCCGACTAGGGCGATGCCGTCTGGCGAACCGTTCTGGATGCCGTCTACGGGCCGGGGGAAATTCAGCACGCCGCGGCCGTTCTGAAGATCCGGAACGATGCCAGAAAGCGCGATCGTAGCGTAAGGGGCACCACCGGAGCCATTGTAGAGCACAATCGAGTAGCCCGTCAGATCCGTGCCGGCCGCAGCCGCGATTTCGATGAACTCGCCGCTGTCGGCACCGGCATCGTCATAGTGGAATTCATTGATGAACGGCGTCGTGGTCGGCATGATTGTTTCTCGATCCAGATCGCGAAGACGCGGCAAAAATCTGCCATGCCGCCGATAATCGAGGGATTCAAGACAAGGTTTTCTGACGGTCTTGCCAGACCAGACGATGCTAGTAACAGGCTGGGTCAGTCCAAATGCACCGACCGGGAAGGCTCCCTGTTAAAGTGGGCGCAGATGGCCCGCCCGAAAAAGACCTACAACACCTTCCGCTGGTTTGACTCATCGCCGGAGGTGATCCGGATGGTGGTTATGATGTACGTGAGGTACCGCTGTCGCTGCGGAACGTAGATTACTTGCTGGCCAAGCGAGGCATCGACTTCTGCTATGAGACGGTGCGGCTCTGGTGGAACCGGTTTGGTCCGATGTTCGCCGCAGAGTTTCGCGGGAAGAGGGTGCAACGGATGCGAGCGTAGACGGAGCTGATCTTCTGCAGCGTCTTCATCTGCCGAAACCTGAGCATGGCCCGTTCCTCCTGTTTGGCTGTGTTGCCGAGGTCGTTCATGGCGGCCTTGTAGGAGCGCAGACGTCCGTCGTGATGGCCCTGGCGCGGCCATGGCGTTTCATCAGCTTCTTCATGAAGGTCAGCGCCACAGCCTTGTCCCTCGTCTTGCTAGCAAAGGATTCTAGCACCTCGCCCTCGTGATCGACGGCTCGCCAGAGGAAGTGCATCTGGCTATTGATCTTCACGTAGACCTCATCAAGCTGCCACCGCATCAGGGTATTCGGTGGCATACAGGGTGTCCAAAACGCCAAAATCCGACCTCTTAGCGTCGGTTCCGATCGCTGTCTCGGTGCCCCGTGCGATCCTCATTGTGCTGGCGCGTCTGCCCCGGGACAAGGTGGCGCGCGCGGTGATAGGCGTTCTCGATTAGCCGGGCCTGGGCGGCCGGATCGGCTATTAGCCGGCGCACGACGACGGCGGCGTCCTCCAGGCGCGTTTCGACAGAAGCGGATGGCCGATCGCCGGAGCGATCGGGTGCCTTTAGGGTTTTTCGCGCCTTTTCGCCCGAGGCCTGCCTGTCCCGGTCGCGTGGTTGGTAGCCTTTGACCTCCAGACCCAGGGCGCCTGCCTGGACCCACGCCTCCCTCCGGAATGCCTCGTCGCCCGACACCCGGACCTGCGTCCAACCGCGGTGATGGGCCACCTTGAGCATATCGGCGACTGTATCCGGATAAGCCTGACGGGTGACCAGTCGCTTGCCTTCGTCCGTGAACATCGGATTGACGGCGCGGTGATCGCGATAGAAACGTTCAGGACGCCCCTGAAGGTCGCGCTCAATCAGATATCGATCCAGGATCGAAGCGGGGATCTCGCCCTTGGTGGTTGAGCGGCCGTCCGCTTTTTTCTGAGGAGACGCTGACACCGCGTTCTCGGGGGCGGCTGCACCAGAGGTTTGGCTGGGCGTCTTCACCGGTCGGCTCCGCGGCCGAGGTCAGGACGGGCGGCCGCGTCGACCATCCGGTCGAGCCAGTCCGCGACCTGCTGTTCGGACGCGCCTAGTTCAGGCGGAGCGCAGCCTTCAGCCGAAAAACGGCGAACGATGGCGTCGTAATCCATATCTGATGTCTCCACGGCGGGGCCGGGGTGCGTCTGGATCGTGCCCGCACCCATGTCGACGGTTTCTGAGAGGCGTTTCTGAAGGGGTGCCGGTCTCTGTCGACGGGTGAACCGCTTGTCGCGGTAGAAGACGATCTTGGCGGCGCGCGTCGGCGGGACGCTCGCCTTGAGAATGATCGACGTTGCGGCCGGAAGCTGCATCAGTTCCTGCGGAAGCATCAGGGCGCGGCGCTGGTCCGAGGCCGTCGTACTGCGTCGTCCCGAGCCAAGACCCATCGGACGACTGCGACTTTTCGCGGTCACGGTCATGTAACCGAGCCGCTCGCTAAGCTCTTGGGCAACCTTCAGCTCTTTGGGTGCGAAGATGATTTCGACACCGCAGTTGGTCATGATCTCGTCGGCGACGTCCGGACCATAGAGCGCCCGAAGCTGAGAGGGGCTTTGAATGACAGGGAGCAATCGGAACCCGTAGCCTGCGAGATAGGAAAAGGCGTGAGCCAGAACCGGTGCCCGACCAAGCCGGGCGAACTCATCCAGAAGGACGAGAACCGGTTGATCTCCTGCGGAAAAGAGGCGGCGGGAGTTGAGATCGACCAGCTGCTGAAAGAGCAGGCTGTAGAGCGGTGCGACCCGCAGCATATTGTCTGGCGAGGTGCCGAGGTAGATCGACAGGCGACCGTTGCGAAGGTCGCGCAGATCGAAATCGGTTGTAGCCGTCGCGGCATCGACCGTCGGATTGAGCCACAGGCCCATCCGGCTGGTGATTGTCTGGCGGATGGAGGCGAAGGTGTTCTCACTCGAGCCGCAGAAGTCGGACAGGGCGGAGATACAGCCCGCAGACAGGGGCGCGTCGGTCTGGCCCCGCGCCTGTATAATGTCCGGAAAGCGGGTGCGGGCATCGTTACGGGTCAGCTGGCGGAAGATCTCGCCGAGTGAGAACGGCAGATCAGGCGTTTCAGCAACATAGGTACCGATCCCGATGAAGCCGGTGCGGGCTGCTTCGGACCAGAAGGGATCGGCGTGGTCATGGCCGGGGAAGAGCATGACGCTCATCCGCTGGAGTTCGTCGAGGACGGCGATCGTATTCGTGCGGTCGATGTGACCGAGGGGGTTGAAGCGCGTGGTGCATCCGTCAAGCGCCAGGGGGTCGAAGAGCAGGACGCGTTGGCCCGCTGCAGCCCTAAACCCCGCTGTCGCCTCATAGTTTTCGCGCTTTATATCCAGGACCACCACCGAACCGGGCCAGGTCAGCAGATTGGGGATGACGACGCCCACGCCTTTGCCCGTTCTGGTCGGGGCATAGAGCATGACGTGATCTGTACCGCCCGAGATGAGCAGGCCGGTTGCGGTGCGGCCGAGGATAATGCCCTCGCGGGACCTGAGACCCGCCGCCGCCTGATCCCCTATCGAGGCCCAGCGCGCTCCGCCGTGCAGGGGGCGTTTCTGGCTCAGCGCGACCGCGACACCTGTGATCCCGACAGCCGATGCGCTTATCAGCAGCCCGATACGAAGCCAGCGTTGGAGATCGGAGTCGTGACGATAGTACCAGAGCCAGGCCGGCACCCGGGTGAGGTCGATATCCGCCGACAGCCTATTCAGTCCCGCCAACGCGATCAGCACGGCACCGATCAAGCCAAGTGCCGAGAGACAGGTTAGGCCTGCCAAGGCGAGGGAAAGTCTAACGGCCGGGTTGGCGTTTTCGAAGCGGGTCATGCCAGACCTCCGTCACTCGGAATCGACCATCGGTCTTGCGCATCTGGACGACGATATCGATCAGCAGATGGAGCAGCGCTCGGATGTCATCCCGCGGCAGATCACGCCCGCCCTCGGACTCGCGGACCAGAAGGGTGAGCTGTTCGAAGGCCAAGGCCGCGCTGTCGGCGTGGACGGTCGTGATCGAGCCCGGGTGCCCGGAGTTGACGTTGCGAAGATAGACGAAGGCCGTGCCGTCGCGGAGTTCCTGCAGCAGGATCCGGTCGGGCCGCATCCTGAGGGCGCTTTCGAGCAGGGATTTGGCGGTGACCTGCGCCAAACCCTGGCCCTCTTTTGAATAGGTCAGGTGGACGACGTTGCGGTGAGGCACGACCAGTTCACGCGTGTCCTCGATCGTCAGCAGTCTCTCATGAGCGGGTATGGCTTCGACCAGACTCTTGGCGAAGGTGGTCTTGCCGGAGCCGGTGGCACCCGAGACGAGGATGTTGCGCCGGGAAACCACGGCCAGTTTGAAGAAGGCCGACCAGTCGCCCGACTCCTTTAGGCCGAGGAGTTCGGCGTCGACCGGATCGGCAGACGCGTCATCCGCCGCGACGACCGCATCGAACAAGCCTCCGCTTGCAAAGGCGTCGAGGCCGAACTGCCGGCGCGAGGGCTTGCGGATGGTGAGGGACACCGTGCCGGTCGGGGCCGCAGGCGGAAGAACGATCTGGCATCGTTCGTCGCCGGGCAGGGTCGTCGAGCAGATCGGCCGGGCGTCGCTGACATCCTGTTTGGTGAAGGCGGCGGCGGCGACGGCAAGCGTTCTCAGCCAGGCCTCGGTAAGCAGCGGCTCTACATGCCAGTGCCACCGGCCGCCCTGTTCGATCCCGACCTCGCTGGGGCGGTTGATCACCAGTTCGGTCACATCGTCTGGCGCGAGCAGAGGTCGCAGCGGCGCGAGGTAGTGTTCCAGGACAGCGGTGTCGTCCATCACCTTTCACTCAGCCGATAGACACCGGCGAAGTTCAGGTCCTGGGCCACGAAAATAGAGACCTCGGTGCCCTGGGGTTTGCGCAGCGTCGCGGGGATGTCGACCGAGTTCTGCAACGCGACGCCAGCCGCGTCCGACGGAACCCGCGCGGTCTCGCGCACGGCGTCGTCACGTCCCACGGCGGCGTAGAGACCGTCGTCCACCAGCGACAGCAGGAGGGCGCCGCCGAACCGGTCCCAGAAATGGGTGTCCACGCGGCCGTCGAAGCCCGCGCGTCCGAGGGCGTCGGCGGCCGGAGAAGCCAGGCCCACGGTGACGCCTGCGGGCGTGACGGCGCGGGTCCACAGGACGAAGAGCCGATTGCGGCCCTGCTGCAAACCGCCCTGGTATTCGCCGAGCACCCGGGTGCCGCGCTCCATCAGCACCACGGTTCCGCTCTCCGAGTAGACGTCGCGTGGCAGGATGCAGCTGACGAACCCCGGGGTCGCGCTGTCCATCGCCGTCTGGAGGATGCAGGGGATGGAGGCTCCCGCCGTCAGCAAGAGGTTGCGATCCCCCAGCTGGCCGGCGCGCGCCTCACGGATCGGCGAG
The DNA here is from genome assembly GCA_943369795.1 of Rhizobium sp. Q54. Classification (GTDB taxonomy): domain Bacteria; phylum Pseudomonadota; class Alphaproteobacteria; order Caulobacterales; family Caulobacteraceae; genus Brevundimonas. Next base: position 25,612 of record CALROO020000011.1, read on the forward strand.
GTCTGGCGCAAGCCGTCGAGCGGCGTGACGCGGGCCTGGATCGGCGCAGGGGTCCTGGGCGCAACGGTCGCAGCGGTCAGGACGCCGGTCGGTGCGACGCCGGAGCCTTGGCGGCTATAGGCGAGGACCGGGGACCGCCTCGCCTCGTCGATCAGGGTCTGGCGTCGTTCGGCTGCCGAGGGGCCGTTCGATGAAGAGGAGGGCGAGGTCTCGAGCGCCGGCACCGGTTCGTCCGATGACGTCAGGACGGGTGCGTCGGGATCGAGAGGCTGATCCGTCAGCAGGGGCGGCTCGGCCTCGCGGCGAGCCGGCTCGAACGGGACGACCTGCCGGGCCGGTTCGTCCGCCGCCGCCTTCTGGTCATCCCCCTCGCCACGATCCCATGTGGCGAAGAGGAAGACCGCGCATCCAAGGCCCAGGGCGGTCAGGGTGACGACCTTGGACGCGCGGCCGCCGAGACGGCCGGCGATTGGGGATATGCCTCGGTCGATCGTTGGCGGCAGACCTTGGCCTTCAGAGCGGGGTTCCGCCGCGGCATCGTCCTTCGGTCCAGGCGAGGCGGTCATGGTTGGGCTCCTTGCGTCACGCTCCGCTCCACGATCGGCGAGGCCGTGCCGGTCCCGGTGGCGACACCGCGGGGATCGTAGGCTTCGTTGAAGATGCACAGCACCGAAGCACCGCGGCGCAGCCGCAGGCCCGGGACGACCGCGTGGATAACCACGAACTCGCCGCGTACATCAAAGGGGACCAGGCTTTCCTCGCCCTCGGTGGAAACAGCAAAGATCGAAGGAAGGGGCTGGTTCGCTGGGAACCTCAGCACGGTAAAGCGGCCGTTGTCGGTGACCTCGCTGGGCTGCAAGACCGACGCGCCCTGAACGCTGTAGGCGAGGTTGCGGGGGCCAGAGAGGGCTGCCTGGTCGAGCGCCAGATCGATCACGCGGTCTTCGATCGCCTCGGCGGCGGCGTCGAGCGACGCTACGCTCGCGGCCTGGAGGTCCGCTGGGTAGCGGAACCGGATCTGGTAGGCCATGGAGGATCGATCGCGAGCGTCTCGCGCCGCCAGTTCGAACGCATAGTGACGCGCCGCGCCTCCACGTTCGGTGACCACAAGCAGATTGGTCGCCTTAAGGCGTTCGCGGGGTTTGAGGAAGAGGACGGAACCTTCGGCCGCGACCTCCCAGCTGACGCTGTCACCGATCGCGACATGGCGGATGGCTTCGTCCGGACCGAACACGATCTGGGTTGCGGTACGGAAGGCGCCAGAGATGCGGTAGACGGCACCCGGGGCGTAGTCGACCTCGACCATCCGGGCGTCGCGCTCTTCGGACCAGGCCGGCCACGAGGTCATCAGCGCAAGGCCGACGGCCAGGACCATCAACTGGCGTCTCATCGCACCACCTCCGGATCGGCGCGGTACGAGGTGACCTGGAACCCGAGCGGATTGCGCAGGCGATCCGGCTCCGACATTGGCGCGCGCGTATAGGTGAAGGCGATCGTGGCGATCCAATCGCTCTCCTCGATCTGCTGGGCCTGACGCACCGTGCGGTGGAAGCGCACATTGGCGACGCCTTCATTGATGAAGCCAATGGCGCGGATCGCGATCACGGCCTCGGCCTGAGGTCCGTAGAGATTCTGGGGACTGGTCGGGTTGGAGCCACGATAGAGGTCGGCCCAACGGCGTTGCTCTGCTGCGCCCGACAGGATCGAGACCAGGGCAAAGCTTTCCTCTGCAGCGGGGTCGAGATAGCCCTCCCGGGCGCGCACGTACTGGCCAAGGAAATATTTGCTGACGGCCTCGTCATAGGTGGCCGGACCTTCGGAGGATGACAGACCCCGTACCACGTCGACAGCACCCGTTGTTCGGTCGACCCGCACGACGAAGGGTTCGGTGGTCTTGAGCGGGGTCAGCACCGCTACCGCCGCGACCGCGACGACGGTCAGGCCCCCGGTCACAGCCGTCACGGTCCAGGCCAGCCGAACCGATCGGAGGGCTGCGCTAAGCCGGTCCTGATCCCATCGCCGCGCCTCGGCGAAATAGGCCTTCAGATCGGAGGAGGGGACCCCGGTCATGGGCAGCCTCCCACGCCAGGATCATTCGAAGAAGACCGGTTGGGCGCGGACGCGGGCGTGTGCGGTGTCGCCGGCGAGAGGATCGAGCCATAAGGATTGGCGGCTCGACGCTGGCGGCCGTCGCAGACCGGCGGATCAGCGGTCCGGAAGGTGGCGCAGGCCGACAGGGCGTGAACCGCCAGGGCGATCGACACGATTCGGGACGAAGTTTGCAGAGAGGGCATCAGCGGGCTCCAATGGGACGGATGGATCCGCCGCTACGCGGCGGTTGACGACTGGCTTCGAGAGGGCCCCGGGCGGCGGCGCTGGGGCTGGATCCGAGGGAGGTGGCGTTTGCGAAGTCGGCGAGCCCGGCGCTGGCGCCGCCGGCGATGCCGGCCGCGATCGCGGGCGTCTGCAGGAAGAAGATCGCGCCGAGCAAACAGAGGGCGATGAAGATCAGGCCGCCGACCATCGGGTCGCCGCCCTCAATCGCACCCCACTGATCCCGGACCAGCGACAGGACGAGCTGGAAGATGGTGATGATCAGGGCGAAGAGGACGAGGTAGTTCACCGCCTGGGACAGCCAGCCGAAGAAGAAGCGCCGCGTCGCGTCGAACAAGGCACAGGCGATGAAGATGGGGCCGAGGGTGACCAGAAGGGCCAGCGCCAATTTGGCGACGAGCACGACGCCGAAGCCGAGCGCGCAGGCCAGGGCGCCGACGATGAAGACGACCGCGGCGACGATCCAGGGCGATGGGTCGAAGGCCGAGCCCTCGCTGCCGATCTTCTCTCCGAGATAGCCGGCGTAGGCGAGGAACTGGTCGAAGGCCGCGCCCACGTTCGGCGTCTCCGCGCCGCTGATGGCCCGGGTCAGGAGGTTCGGCAGGTCGCGGAACAGGGGCTCGGTAACAAAGTCCGAATAGGCGGGGGTGGTGGCCAGCACATAGATGAACAGCAGTTTGATTGCCCGGATCGCGAAATCCATGACCGGTTCGCTGATGGCACCCCGGAAGATCGCGAACCCGTAAAGGACGATGTAAAGGACCAGGGCGATGCGCAGCGGGCCTTCGACCTCTGCGATCACCGCGCCCAGCCGGTCCCCGAGGAAGACACTCAGGCGTTGGTCGAGGAAGACATAGGCCGGCTCGAAGACCCGAAACGACATGGCAACCCCCTAAAAGCCCTGCCGATAGGCAGCGATCCGGTCGTCTCGCCTGACCTCGGCAAGACGCGCCTGCGCAGCGTCACAGCCATGCCGGTGGGCGCCGCGCTCGCATCTCTCGACAGCTGCCTCGAGGGCTGCGCGATCCAGGCGCGGCTCAGCCCGGGGCGCTTTCTGCTCGCCGCAACCGGCGAGCATGCCGAGCAGGATCAGGACGGCCTTCACTGGAAGACCTGACGGTAGGCGTCCATCCGGGCCGACCGTTCCGCGGCGATACGCTCCCGTGCCCGCTGGTCCTCGAGACGCGCTTCCGCCGCCTGGGTCAGGGCCAAACCCTGCAGCCGCACCTGCTCATTCTGGATCAGGGCCTGTTCCGCTGCGAGCCGCGCGTTCAGGTCCATCACGGCCCGCGCGTTCGGAGCAGTATCGAGCGCTCGACGCAGCGTCTCCAGGCCTTCGAGACGATCGGTCGCCGCCCGGTCGACGGTCTCGCCGATCGCCAGATCACGGGCCGTCCGCGCGCCGGACCGCTCCAGCGCGTCGGCGGCGGCGGACGGCGCGCCAGGCGTATAAATGCGGGTCTCGCGGCGGATCGCGTCGGCCCGCTCGGCCAGCTCACCGAGCGCCGACAGATCCCCATCCGCGGCCGACCGGAGCGTCGCCATGTCCGGCAGCGGATTACGGATCTCCGGCAGACCCAGCCGCTCGGCGATCGCATTGACGTTGGACAGGTCGTTGAGGCTGGCGAAGAGTTCCTCGCCCTGCTGGACCTGGGCCTTCAGGCGGTCGAGCTGTTCGATCGCGGTACGGGCATCCTTGACCATCTGGGCGAAGGACGTCGGGTCGTAGACAATCTGCTGGGCATGGGCCGGGACAGCGGTTATCGCGGCCAGCGCGACGGCGATCGAAAGGATGGAGCGTCTCATGTCAGTCTCCTCTGGGTCTGGAAGGGGTCCCGCCAGTTGGCGTAGTCGTCGCCAGTTTCGGCTCTCAGCTGGTCCAACAGGGCGACGGTTTCGGATCGACCGGACAGGACGGCCAGCGCGTCATCCAGTCCCTTCAGGTCAAGCTCCACGACCACGCTGTCGTGACCCTGTTTGACCAGGAAGCGATGAGACTCCGGCGTCAGCTCGTCCCGGATCAGTCGGAACTCCTCTTCGCTGAGGCCGAAGCCTTCGACATAGTCGCGGGCCTGGCCGTGGGCGTTCGGCAGGAAGATCTTGGTCGCGCACTGTTCGAGGATGGTGTGGGCGATCGGCGACTTCAGCGCGTCCGCCGGGGACTGGGTGCCGAACACCATCAGGGCATTCTGCTTGCGCCAGGTCTTCAGGCCGTCCTGGGCCAGGTCGGTGAAGGCGGCGTCGCCCAGCACCTTCCAGAATTCGTCGATGTCAAGGACGAGCCGGCGCCCATCCACCCGCTGCGCGATGCGGTGGAAGAGGTAAAGCATCATCGGCGTGCGGACCTCGGGGTGGTCAAGCACATCGGTCATGTCAAAGCCGGCGAAGCGGGTGTCGAGCGACAGGGCGTCATCCTCGCCGTCCAGAGCCCAGCCAAGCGGCCCGCCCCGGATCCAGCGCTCCAGCCGCGCCCCGACGCCACCGACGTCCGATTGACCGAGCAGGCTGCGCAGCGCCGAAAGCGAGCGTCGCTCGCGCGGGAGGGCCTCAAGCGCGGCGACCGCTTCGTCGATGGCGCGCGCTTGCGGCACCGACAGGGTCTCGTTCGGTCGGGCGACCAGGGCCCGCACTAGTCGGCTGAGGAAGGCGCGATTGGCCGGTGACGGCACCAGCGCCTTGAAGGGAGCGAATCCTGTGGGCACGCCATTGCGCAGGGCCAGATAGGTGCCGCCGCAGGCCCGAACGAAGATCTCGGCACCCCGGTCCTTGTCGATGAACAGCTGCTGGGCGTCGAACCGCTCCAGCTGCGCCAGCATGAAGTTCTGGACGACCGTCTTGCCCGATCCGGAGGGGCCGCAGATGAAGGTATGGCCGAGATCGCCGACGTGGAAGTTGAAGTAGAAGGGCGATCCGGCCGTCGTGCGCAGCGTCGCCACCGCCGGGCCCCAGTGATTGCCGTAGGGCTTTCCGACAGGATAGGCATGAAAAGGCGCGAGGGCGGCGAAGTTGCGTGAGGTGATCGCGGCCGGACGCGTGCGCCGCGCGAAGCCGCCCGGGAACTGGGACCAGAAGGCGGCCTCGAGGCCGAGGTCCTCGCGGGCGACGACCAGGCCGGAGTCCGCCAGATGCGCCCGCGCCTTAGAAAGGTGGTCGGCCAAGGCGGCGGGCGTGTCGCCGTAGACCAGGACGGACGCCTGGTGTTCGCCGAGCACGAACCGGTTGCTGACCAGATCGTCCAGAGCGTCCGAAAGGCCGTCGATCTGGGAAGCGGCGCGGTCGCGCGCGGAGACCATCTGGTTCTGCTTGCGCTCCATAATCGATCGGCCGGCCGCCTTGGACAGGAAGGCGAAGGACTGGGTCATGACGAAACCGAAGGGCGCGCTCAGCAGGGCGTTCCACAGTCCGGGCCGAGTCGAGGCCGGATACTCCTTGATGGCGAGGACGCCGGCAAAACGGCCTGCGTCGACGTCCCGAAGCTCCAGGCTTTCGCGTCCGAAAATGACCCGCACCGTATGCACAGCGGATCCGAGATGGCCGTGGACGATGGGGATGCGCCCCGGCCGTCCGGTGAGGACGAGCCGAACCTGCTCCATCGGCTCGGAGTACCAGATGTCTCCGTGTTGATAGAGGCCAAGGCGGCGCGGCGCATAGCGGCCGAGATACTGTTCAAGATCTCGCGCGGCGTCCTCGAGCCGTTTAATCTGTTCGGGGGCGACCTCCGTGTCCTGACGGCGGGCTGTCTGCAGGCGATGCATGAGCGCCGCGGCGCGATCGCCGGGATCCCGCCCGGGATGGAGCACCAGGGTGACAAAGAGTTCGTTGAAGAACAGCCGCCGACCTCCGAGCCGCGCTTCGTAGGCCTGGCTCAGATCTTGAGCGAAGTCGGAGCGGAACCCACCCATGACCTCGGGCTGAACCTGGCGCCGGACGATGTGGTGCCAGACCGCCAACCGATCGTCGGCCAGGTTCCGCCAGGTCTGGTTGAGCTTGACGTGCCAGTCGTTCAGGTCGCGCCGGTCGGCGGTCTCAAACGCTGCCCCCTGAAGCTGGAAGGCAGTCATCAGCGCCCCGGTATCAAGCGTGACGATGTGGTCAGTCGCGTGGCGCGCATAGGGCAGGCCGGCCAGGGCGTCGCCCTCCTTGCGCAGTCGCGACAGCGAGAGACGGGGCTCACCCACGGGCCAGCTCCCCTGCGCTATAACGCCGGACAAGGGGGAGGGGCGTGGCCGAGCTGCCGCCCCACAGGGCACCGTTCCGGGACCGACCCTTGGTGTCGACGAAAACCATGAGAAGCCGGAAGGCGTTGTGATCCACCTTGCAGATCGCCCGGAACACCAGATGCAGAGCGGGGGCGGTCACCAGATAAAGCAGGCTGCCGCCGACCAGAAAGGCCAGGCCCGAGACTATGACGTTGACGCCCATGGCCTCTATCGGCACCCCCATAATCATCGCCGGTCGGGTGCAGGCCAGAAACAGAGGCTCTTCGATCAGGCGTTCCTCAGCCATGGGCCACCCCGCTCAGGATGAAGACGGCGTTCACCAGAGCAAGACCGACGAGACCACCACCCAGAGCCTGGGCGTAGCGGGCCGGCGAGATCAGCCGAACGCCGAGCATCAGCGTCAGCGCCAGGCCGCCGGCGATTCCCGCGACGATCAGACAGGCATCGGCCCGGGCCATCAGGCACCACCCGTGATCAGGCCAACGATCTCGGCGGCGCCGAACACGACGATGATGCCGAGGATGACGATCGCCGCGCGGCGCAGATCGAACAGGCCGAACATCCAAAGGATCCCGACGATGACGACAGCCAGAATGGCCAACAGTCGTGCCGTGTTGCCGGTCAGCAAATCGACGACGTTCTGCAGCAAGCCCTCAACATTGGCCTGGGCGAAGGCGGGCTGCACCGATATCAGTGTGGTCGCCAAGGCGATTGCTCCGAGCGCCCATCGGCGGCGTTGATTAGGGGACAAGGTCACGGGATGACGCTCCGGGTCTGGGTCTTTCGGGCGGGGGCGAAAAGGACGACGGTGCTGGCGCTGGCGCGCGCGAAGACGTCCCAGTCGGCGGGCGGCGCGACGGGGTTTGGCGCGACAGGGTCCTTGATGGGGCCTGCCACGCTTTCGATAAGGGGCGCAGGCGCGGAGACGGCCAGGCCCAGTTGGGCCGCCGAGGCCTCGACACGCGCGACATACCCGTTGCGAAAGCCGCGATCAGGATGGCCGGTGTTGTAGCGGGACAAAGCGACGCGCAGGGCCTGCTGGCGGTCGCCGGTCGATGCGGGATCGAAGCCGGCGCGCAGCACCCTCCCTGCCGCGGTGAGGTTGCGGCACGGATCGAAAGCGTCCTCCACCGTCAATCGCAGCCATCGAAGATTGCCGGAGTTGATCTGGGCAAGACCCAGATCGATGTTGGCCCCCGAAGCGATCAATCGGCGGGCGACCCACGCCGCTTCCTCGCGCGTCTTGGGCTGGCGCACGGCGGTGCCGCGATTGACGCCGATTGCCAGGGTGTTGAAGCGGCTTTCGGCGTACGCGACCGCCGCCAGCGTCTGCGGCGAAACGCCAGGCGCGCATTGTGCGGAGAGGGTGAGGACAAGAGCGAGATCAAGCAAGGGACGGCTCCAAAAGAGCCTTCAGACAAACCGATTGGCGCGCGCGCCGCGATCCGTGAGTGCTCTACCGGGGATCTACGGTCGGAAAGCTTTTTGCCTCCTCGGCCCGACGTCGGTCTTGAGCGAGGCGGGCCACGGCCTGGATTCGGGTTCGGACGCCGAGCAGTCGACAGGCGAAGAGGATATGATCATCGACCGTGCGGGCCGAGATCTTCAAACGGTGACCGATCTGTCGCGACGACAGGCCTTCCGAGGCAAGCTGCAAACAGGCCGTCTGGCGCTCGGTAAGACGGCGCGTGCTAGGAACGTCAACTGAGGTTGTGGAACGCTGCTGCTGGGGCATTCCTGAAGCCAGACCCGGATCGGACTTTGCGGCAAGTCCGCAAGATCAAGGTCGGAGATCGACGGTGGAAGAGAGAGGACGCGTCAGGTCTCGTCGTCTGACGAAGGCCTGACCAGGTTTGCGAGACGTTGTTCGAGCCACGCCTTGGCTACGTCGTCGCGTCGCACGGCCTGCATGGCGAGATCCTTCAGGGTCTTGGTAAAGGCATTTATGATGGAGGCCGTCTCAAGCTCCATGATGGCGTCACCCACTTCGGTGTTGAACTCCTGGGTGATCACGCGCCAGGCGACCATGGCCTTATTGTCGGCGCAGCGGAGCGCAAACTCCGGAGATCCAAGTGCCATGCAATCGATGATCGCGTAGGGATCGCTATCCGTCGCATCAGCAAAACGATGGATTCGTTCGAGATTGATGGCCCCCTTGCCCGCCTCGAAATGCTCGTAGGTCCGCTTGGCGATCCCCATCCTATCAGCGACCTCGGCGGGCTTCATCCGCCTGTGCAGGCGAATGAGACGAAGCGCCACAGCCAGGATTTCGTTTTGGGAGCGGGGGGTTTCGCTTTCCATCAGATCGCCTGCCTCGGGTTGTGGAGGTCAATGCGTTTTTGGACGCGGACTCCCGGTGGTTGAAAAATGCGGCAGATGAGCATCAAATGAAAGACGGGAAGTCAACGGTATCTCAAATCTTGCGGTGATTGCGCAAACATCATGCGGAGTCTGTATGGTAACTGATTTAGTAGACCTGCGTACTCAACGCGCGGACGCGGCGGTCAACGCTCTGAGCTCAAGACCCGCATGGCGGGCGGTCGCCGTCGAAGGTCAAAGCCATGCCGCGTGAACGGGATCAGTTCACGGCCGCCCGTAGTGCCCTGGTCGGTTATGCGGCAGCAGGACGTTTCGGTTGGGGCCATCCTCTGGTCGCAACCTCGCTGGCTGCCGAACTCGGATTAAGTCCAACGCCTGTTCGTGAAGCCCTGGCTCATCTGGCGGGGGAAGGCATTATCGAACACCATCCCGGTCGAGGTTACTACGCGCCCAGCCCCACTGCCGCTGATATCGTCGGGATCTACGAACTGCATCAAGAATGTCTGCGGTGGTCACTCGGCGACGAGCATGGCAATTCTCAACCCCGGTCATCGGCGGTGCCCGGGCCGGTTGATCCCATCGAAGCGATCTTTGACGCGATCGTTCGGCAAGGCCGGAGCGATGCGATCGTTAAAGCGTTCAGACGCGCGTCAGCCCAGCTTCGGCCGATCCGACGAATCGAACGGCGTCTTGAGAACGCCGGTCTGGACACTGTTCTCGAGATCAAGCGGTGCCACGACACGGGAAAGCGTGCTGAGTTGGTCCATGGGCTTGGTGAGTATCATTCACAGCGCCTTCAGCTCGCGCCGATGATCGAAAAGGTGATGCGGCAGTCGGCGTCAAGTATTTTGGAAATATAGTTTGAAAATAGAACTGCCGAGGGTCCTCCTGTGCGCACGGGCATCTGGCCCGGATAAAGGAGGCAAGTCATGCTGAACAAGACGATGTCGAGCCTGATCGCTCTGGGCTCAGCGCGGAGCCAAACCCGTGCGATTGCCGATGGGACTCACATGGAGCTCATCGGCGGCCAGTTCTACACCAAGGCCGGTGTGGGATCCGAAGTCACGCGCCTGGGGTCGGCCCGGGAGGAGACCCGGGCGGTCGAGGACGGCGAGCGGGTCGAGCTCGTCCCCGAGCTTCGCTACGCCACGGCGGACGTTCGCCTTAGCTGAGCGACCGGCGGAGCCTCCGGCACCGCCGGGGGCTCCATTCGCAGCGGGAGATCAAACATGACCTGTTCTGCCACGATGATTGCCTGCAGCCCGGTTCGGAGACGGACGGGAGCACGTGAGATCAACAGGGCGAGCACAGGGGTTGGCGCCTGCCTTACTGTGTTGCCGAGGTCTTTGCGCGGACTCTTACAGTGATGAAGTCCGAGTCGAGCGATCCTAAACCTGAACTGTTGGGTGGACGGGAGGTCGCGCGGATTTTCCCCCCTCAAGCCCAAGAAGCGGCCGCCAAGTTCCTGAGGGACGGGGTGCATGCGGTCGCCATTGGCGAGGATCTGGCGCTCATTGATTTGAGGGCCGACGCGTACCTGTGCATCCCGGGTGGTGCCAGGGGAACGCACGGCGAAATCGGCGCAGCGATGTCGTTCTCGAGGGCGACCGCGGCAGCCCTATGCCAGGCGGGCCTTTGTGATCAGCAAGCCCGCGAGATCATCCGTTCACTGCCGACGCTTCCCACGCGCACAATCATTCACGATTCCCCGCCAAAGCTCTCGCTGGGCCATTGGCTGAAGGGCTTGGCAGCGGTCGGTGACCTTCGTCGCGCAGTCCGCAAAAAAGGGCTCTGTTCCATACTTGCCGTCGCGCCGGCTCGCCGACCCGCAGAAAACTCGCAATCGGTTGTCGACGCAGCCAAGGCCTTCTGGCGCATCGCGCCGTGGCTTCCCATCGAAGGCGAATGCCTCGTCCGGTCGGCATTGTTGATGAGCTATCTGCGCCGCTGCGGACTTTCGGCGGATTGGGTATTCGGTGTTCGGCTTTGGCCGTTCGCGGCGCATTGCTGGGTCCAGATCGACGACGTCTGTCTCAATGACGATCTTGAGCGGCTCGCCGCCTACACTCCGATCTATTGCCGATGAACGCCGGGACACCTGATCGTCGCGGCTATATCGTCATCGACCAAGGGCGCGTCGATGTCGATCATCCGATGTTGACCGAAGTGCGTCGTCAGCTTTTCAAAGCGGATTGGCGCACGGCCGTTGAGGTCGACGGCTTGACCGTTTTCCTGGGGCCAGACTCGCCGCTGAAGGCGGTGCAGGTTCATAGACGACATGTCCTGATCGGCGATTGGCGGAGCGACGCGTTTCTGTCGACACTGATCGCTCAGCACCGATCTGAAACCAGTCTGGCACGCGCTGTGGTGTCCTACGGTTGGGGGCGCTATGTTTTTGTTTGGCGGCAGGACAATGACGATCTGCGGGTTTTGCGCGATCCCAGTGGTGCTCTCGATTGTATCTGCTGGCACTTCGGAACAGCGTCGATCGTGACCAGTCAGCCGCCACAGGCCCTGGATCTTGTCCTTCCGACAGGGCTCGCGATCGACTGGACCGTCGTTGAAGAGATCGTGGGTGCCGTGAACCTGGCGTCGGACAGGCTCGCCTTGTCTGGGCTTCATGCGGTCATGCCAGGAAACTTGGCGCGGATCGGGAAGACGGTGAGCCAGGAAGCGATCTGGACGCCGGCCATATTCGCAGCGGATGCCAAAGACTGGGATGACAGCCCAGACGCGATGGTGGACGTCGTTGATCGCTCCGTCACGGCCCTGGTCGCCGCTCACGATCACATCATTACAGAAATCTCGGGCGGTCTGGATTCAGCCATCGTCGCCGCGAGTCTCGCCGCCAGCGGTGGGAACACAAAGTCACAGTTCGTGACCTATTTCGACGACCAACCAGAAGGGGATGAACGCGTGTTCGCCCGCGCAGCGGCAGCGCGATGTGGAGTCGATATCGTGGAGGTTCACAAGCCTATTGCACCCTTGACCGTCGAACAGTTCGAGCCGCTTGGCCAGAGCGTCCGACCAGCGCTTCATGGTATCGATATGGTCTACGACGCCGACATGGCCGGTCGGGCCCGAGATGGCCGCGCCACGGGCCTGCTCACCGGACAGGGTGGGGACGCTGTGTTTTTTCAATCTCCGGATCCATTGGTGGTCGCGGACCGGGTGCGCCGCGAAGGCGTGAGGGGGCTGGATTTCGCCGAGACGGCGGCGGTCGCGCGCTGGACCCGTCACTCAGTCTGGACGATCGCCAAACACAGCATGTTCCCCAGGCCTCGATCCGAACCCACGAAACGTCGTCATCATTGGCTTGCTGACGTCGAGGCGTTGCCGCCGGCCAAGGGCCGTCAGGTGGCTCAACTCGCCAACTGCCAAACCTTTTGGAGCGACTGTTTAAGAGCCCGGTCGGCGACGCTTCTTCACCCCCTACTGACCCAACCGGTCATCGAACATTGCCTCGCTATTCCAACCGACCGGCTGACTTCAGGGGCCAGGGATCGCGGTCTGGCCAGGCTGGCCTTCGCAAATCGGCTCCCGCTGATGATCGCCCAGCGGCGAGACAAGGGCGATCTCAGCCGTTTCTACGCCTTGACGGTGCGGGCGAGTGTCGATGTCCTCAAGGCGCTGCTCGTGGGCGGTCGCCTTGCGCAAGAAGGTTTGATCGACGCCGATAGTTTGGACCACACGCTCTCGGATGCACGCTTAATCAGCGATCCGACCACCAATCGTTTCTTGATCCTGGGTGCGCTCGAGGTGTGGGCGCGAAGCTGGGAGGGTCGAATCGAGCGGGCCCGACGCGCCAAGATAGCGTTCAAGCCAGTCGAGGATCCGTAGGTGCAGATCCCGTATGTTGGCGGGACTGACAAACTCATGGCTTTCTCCAAAGAAGGTCACCAGCTCCGCTTCCCGGTTCAGCCTGTAAAGGGCACCGAAGATGGCATCAAAGCGTGACCCATCGAAGTCGCTTTCGATAAGCAAGGTCGGCGCGTGAATCTGCTCGACCGCATACAGCGGACTGCGTTCAACATACCGATGAGGGTCAAGGGGCAGAGGCAATCCCATACCACCTTGTCCCCCCTCGAGCCAACCGCTCTGTATCAAGACACCGGCCTCGCCGCTCAGCCGAGAATAAAGTCGCGGTTCATAGGCATCGCTTAAATCGGCATAGCCATTCGAGGCGATGATCGCCTTGAACGCATCGGTCTGCGCTGCCGCCCGCAGGACGCCGTAGCCGCCGAAACTGTGTCCGACCAAAGCCGCACGATCGGCGTTGCACCGGCCGGATGCGCAAGCCGCGGTGACGATCGACACCAGCTCAGCACCGAGGCCGTCAAGGTCGGAGGATGGCGACGCCTGCTGGGGTAGGCTGGGCATCAGCACGGCGTAACCAGCCGCCGAAAGGATCGCCGCGTTGATGTGAAATTTCTGGGAACCCGGCAGCAGCCGAGCGGGAGGCGATGAGAAGGCGAGGCCCGGATAGGCAATCACGACCACTGGCGGGGGGGCGGATGTGGCAGCAGAGGGAAGCAGCAACCAGCTCCGCAACGCCTCGCCACCCCTACCGGTGTGCTCGACGGGCAGGACATCGCCCCAGGCACGATGATCGAGCGGCGCATTGATCAAGGCCAGTCTCACGTCCGTCGCCGGAGCCCGCAACCGCAACTCTGTCGCGCCGGCCGCAGACCGTACGCGCGTCACCAGAACGGCCGCGTTTGCGCCCGCTGCGGCGACGGTCTCATCAGTTTGGAACGAACCCAGGCAGTGCGTTCTACCGGCCGCATTCCGCAGACAGCCTGTCTTATCCACTAGGACAGACTGACCGAGCCGGTCCGCCCTAGGGTTCTGCGTGGCGCGCGCGCCAAGATCGATTGATGTGCCCGCGTCTATCAAACGACCGGGATGCGTGGTTTCTGAGACATCGCCACCGAATGGTGTCAAACCGTGGTTGCGGGCAACGAAGGTGGTGCCGCCGAAACTCACAAGGGCCTCCCCATCCTCGGCCTGCTCGACGATCCGGCGAACCCCTTTGTGGTCCCAGGTCATCCAGGCCTTGACCCCGGCCATCGTGCGAACCTGAACAACAGGACGATCATCATTCCAACTGGCGCTGGGAATGGGAATAGTCTGGCTGTCGCTGTCGATCCAGGGGGTCGCGTCCGCAAGGTCAATTGCGCGAGCCGACCCGGTGGGATCAAGAAGCCAGAAACGTCCCCTCTCGAACGGATCGCCTGGCTGTCGCCCATAGGCAATCAAGCGATCCGAGCGGGACGACCAGGCCAAGAGGTGGGAGGTGAAATCCTGGTTTGGAAGTGGCTCTGCCGTTTCGCCAGTGATGAGGTTCGCCAGCACGATGCGACGGATCTGTTTGGGCGTTCCGGTGAACAGCACTGTCTCGGGCCCATACTGGATATCAGGACCGTCGAGCAGGGCCGCAGCAGTCCGTCCGTCAGGCGAAAGCGAGACGTCGATGATTGGGCCCTCGATCAGTATCGTCTCGCGTCCCGTCGATAGGTCGACGCGAAGCAGCTGAAGGGGCGATCCCTTGTCTCTGTCATCGCGAGCCGCGCCGCTGGGTGTGGAGATTGAAGACGCAGTGTGCCCGGCATGAGCCCGTCCCCAGAGTTCGGTCTGTTTCGCGGCGGACTGGGCATAGACGCCGATGATATAGGGGAGGGCTCCGTTTCGCCGAGCAACGACGAGGAGCTCCTGTTGCGAGCGCCAGACCACGGTTTCGCCAAAGCGCGGGAGTTCTGGCGAAAGATCCAGCCACCGGACGGAGCCAGTCGCCAGCGTCATCACCCCCATGCGCCAAGACGCTTCAGAGAGACGGTAGACGACCATCTGAGTGCCGTTGGGCGAGAACGGGCCAGACACGTAGCCGTTAGAACGGCCGGGATCATCCAAACGATGAACCAAGCTACCGTCAGTGGCTGAAAAAACCTGCAGTCCGCTCAACAGGGTCTGGGTATAGAAGTCATATTTGAAGGTGCTCGCTGTCTTCCAGGGCGCTTGTCGCTCGACAACAATCCAACGGCTGTCCGGCGAAACGCGCACATTGCCAAAACCCTCTTGACTGATCAGGTCATCGATCGTGAAAGCCCGAGTGGTCTCCGACGCCAGCGTGGCCTGACAGAGGACTGCGCTGGCGTGGACCAGAAAGGCCGCCGCAGCCAAAAGGCCGAGAGCCGGTTTCATCACCAGTTCCGGCTGAGCTGAATGGAGACGAAGCGGCCCAGGACGTTCGTGTTGGCCGCGTCATAGGCGACACCCTCTGGAGCGTCATAGAAGGGCGGATCGCTATCCAGCAGGTTCTGGACGTTCAACGTCAACGTCGTGTCGGCGAGGGGCCCGTGGGATGGGGCATACCGGATTTGGGCATCTGCCGTCGTCCATGAGCCAATCCGGCGGCCGGCGACGTCGGGATAGCCATCGACATAGTTGAGGGCAAGGGTGGCCCCCCAGTCCAGACGATTCCAACTCGCGGAAGTCCGCGCCCGCAGATCGACTGGGAGGTTCGGGCCATTGATGCCGGACTGGAGCAAAGCGCTTGGGGTGGCTCGCGTCTCAAACCGGTTCATATAGGTCAGGTTGACGTCGAGTTCGAATGCGTGGTCGCCGACGTTCGACGTGTAGCTTGCGTCAGCGTCGATGCCCTCGAGGAGCACGCTGGCCGTGTTGACAAACCGAGCGTCCACGATGGCACCGTACGCTTCAGCCGGAAAAAGATCGGCCAGCGCGGTCGTCGGCAAGTCCAGCAGCGCCTGCATATCCGCTCGATCTTGGGCGTTGTTGATGGGGTCGATAATCCGCACAAAAGCCGATAGAGCCGGATTGGTCAGAGCCGTGGTAAGCGCCGTAAAGGCCGGCTGACCAATCTGGTTGTCAAAGTCGATTCGGAAAAAGTTTAGCCCGATGCTAAGGCCTGGGAGAGTGGCTGGCCGATAGTCTCCGCCCATGGTCCAGCTCTTAGCTTGTTCCGGCTCAAGGTTGGGATTGCCGCCGTAGAGGATTTCGGCGAGCACCTGTTGGGAGCCCCGAGGCAGAAAGGTCGGACTTTGGTCAGCGGTCTCGTTCAGCTCACGGAGCGCTGGGGCTCGAAAGGACTCACCATAGTTGGCGCGCAACACAAGTTCTGAAAATGGCTGCCAGAGCAGGCCGACCTTTGGGCTCGTGGTCTGCCCCGCATCCGAATAATCCTCGAACCGTCCGGCCACAGAAAGCTCAAGCCTTTCTAAACCCGTGCGCCGGTTCCTCTCGCCAAAGAAGGGGACGCGGATCTCCGCGAAGGCGGACGCAACCTCGCGGTCGAAGGCTGCACGAGCGCCCACCAAAGGCAACAAACCGGAGGTGAAACTCGTGTCCTGACGTCCGAAGGTTTCCCGGCGGAAAGCCAGGCCTGCGGCCAGTTTTGCATCGCCAGCGGGCAGGCTGAATAACGTCCCGTCCGCCAAGGCATTGAGGGACGAAACGGTGGTCTCGCCGACGCCGCGGGCCCACCCGGAGCCGATGAAGGCGAGGGCAGCCGCAGAGCTGTTCGAACCGTCGGCGAACGGGTTGAAATAGCCGTCGCGGGGCGCACTGTAGGGGGTCGCTGGATTATCGGCAATCGCACCGAGCGCTTCGCGTAAGAACGTCGAGTTCAGCTGACGGGTGCTTGCATTCTCTCCGTCTTCGCGCGCGTAAGCGGCGTAGGTGTCCAACCGCCAGCTTCCGACCAGATTGATCTTGGCACCAATCGAGGCCCCCACGCTCTCGGCCCTCCCTTCGATCTTCGGATTGCCGAGATCCTGGCCAAAATTATAGGCAATGACATGGGATGTCGCCCCAGTGGGTGACACGAAAAAGGGGTTCGCCGACGTTACCGTGAAAGTGGTCGGAAAGCCTTGAGAAACCGCTTCGAAGTCGCGCACACCATACCGAACATCGGCGTTGACAGATACCTGGTTACCGAAGTCCTGATTAAGAGCGAGGTAGGCGCTGTGCCGGGTCTGCTCAGGGATGACATTCAAGCCCTCGCGTTGATTGTACAGATTGGCCTGGCCGGCCAAAAAATCGCCTGGTCGCAGACCACGGCCGTTCTGGCCTCGGGGGATCGCATAGGTCGGGACGAAACCGCCGGCTGCGGCATTGAAGACGACGATGTTGCCAGGGTTGCTGAAGATGCGACGGCGGTCCGAACCCCCGAACCGCCGCAAGTCCGCATCATTCGCTCGGTCGCGCTCGAAAGCGGATAAGCGACTGCGGTCATTGAATTCGTAGGTGCCGAGGATCGAGCCGGAGGACCAGCGCCGGCCGAGTGTTTGCGCAAACTGGATCTCATCGCTGGCACCGTCTGCGGTCGTTCCATATCGCACCCGCGTTTCGGCACCGTCATAGTCATCTCTAAGGATAATGTTGACGACGCCGCCGACGGCGTCGGCACCATAGAGGGCGGATGCCCCATCGAGCAGGACGTCGATGCGGGCCACGGCACTGGTGGGAATGGTTGAGACATCCGCGAAGTCACCCTTGTTGCCCGTGCCGGCCATGCGACGGCCATTGACGAGAACCAGCGTCGCGTCGCTTCCAAGTCCGCGCAAATTGACCCCCGAAGCATAGAAGCTGTTGGTTCCCGTACGATCGCCGCCGTTGCTCATCGCCGCATCGTTGCCAGTGCCGCCGAAATTCTGGGGGAGGGCGGCAAGCGCCTGTGCCACCGTCCCGTGACCCTGGCGATCGATGTCGTCGCGCGTGACGGTAACGACCGGAGACGGTCCATCGGCAAGCCCACGGATCAGGCTGCCCGTGACGACGATCTCGTCGAGCTCAACGCCGTTGTCGAAGACTTCGGTGCGCGTCGCTGGATCGAACACCACCAAGGTGTTCGGGCGGGACCGGCGCGCGTTTAATCCGGTGCCCTGAAGGAGGGCAGCCAGGGCTGCGTCCGTTCGGAGGGCACCCATGACACCCGGTGATTGACGACCCACTACGAGTTCGGTTGAATAGAGGATCTGTTCGCCACTCTGGGAGGCGAAGAGCGGCAGAGCGGTTTGAAGAGGCCCCGCCGGTACGCGAAATTGGACGGTTGGTGTCACGCCCTGCGCAAGCACGGGGGGCGCGGTCGCAAGGATGAGCGCGGAAAACGCTGAGGAGCAAAGGCCGATACGCATCAAATTTCCCCGAAATAGATATCCGCAGAGTTGCGGGTCGGGGAAGAGACGGTTGGGCGTGACAAAACCCCTCAGGAGGCGGCAGTATTTGTCTTCGAGGCGTCACGAAGGACGATCTGTCCAGTCCGGCTGCGGTCTGCGACGACGGGGTACAGCTCAGTTAAGGCCGAGACGAACCCTTCGATGTCACCTGTATTGAAGGCCCCACTGACGGCGATGTCCGCGATGCGGGGGGACGCAATCACGACTTTCTCGCGGCTATAGCGGTTGACCTCCGCTGCTGCGGCTTCGATCGTGTCTCCCGCGAAGATCAGGCGCCCCTCGGTCCAACTGATCTCGGAAACCACATCGACCGGTCGGACCTCAGGACGCGATGACGTGGTTACCACCTGCTGACCTGGGCTCAAAGACCATCTCGGAGGGGAGCCTTTCTGCTCCCGGACCTCGACCCTGCCTTCCACAAGCGTGACCTGCGCCCCATCGCCCCAGCGACGAACGTCGAAACGGGTCCCGACCGCAGTAACCGCCGCATTCCCGGCCGTGACGACGAACGGCCGGTTCCGGTCGCCCTGAACCTCGAAATATCCTTGGCCGTCCGTCAGTTCGACGGAACGCAGGGTCCGGTCCAACTTCACGCGGATCCGAGATTCGGTGTCGAGGGTCACTTGAGAACCGTCCGCAAGGAGAACGACGCGGCGTTCGCCTAAGCCGGTTGCGTAGGTTTGGCCCCGGCCCGTCCAGAGCGTGGCAGCCACGATCAACGCAGCGGCACCAGCCACGGCTCCGATGGGGATGAAGACCCTCGCTAATCGAGACTGCACACGGCGGGATGCATCGGCTCTGGCGCGCGCGCTCTGTGTGAGCGCGTCGATGTCAACGTCACCCGTCAGGGTTTCCGCTGACTGCCACATGGTCTCAATCCGGGCGTAGGCTGCCGCGTTCTCAGGGTTGCGCCGCCATTCGCTAAAGTTCGTTATATCAGTGGCCGAGACGCGCTTTTGATTGAGTCGCGCGAACCAGGACGCAGCTTCGCGTCTACAGGCATCGAGGTCAGGTCCGACGGTCATCCTGCGTGCCTTAGACGTCCAATTGCGCCATACAGTGTTCGACCGCCCGGGCCATGCGCCGTTCCACGGTGGCTAAGCTAATCCCGTGGGCCAGGGCTATCTCGGAGTATGTCATACCGTCAAAGCGGCTCAAGACGAAGATGTCTCGATAAAGGGGCGGCATGGTCTGTAGGATCTGCTTGAGTTGGAGGCGATCAACGGCGTCTGCGGGCACGATTTCCGGTGCCAAGGCATCGCCCGCAGCGACGCGATCCTTGCGCGCAAGCCTGCGCTTCTCATCCCGAACGAGATTGAGGGCTACCCGAAGCAAAAGCGCCTTGGGATGGCGGATGTCGTCGAGGAGGTAGGGGGTGATCCGCAAATAGGTCTCTTGGACAACGTCAGCGGCGTCATCAGTGCCGACACGACTGCGAAGTCGGTCTGCCAGCCATACGGAATATCGGCGATACAGCCCGTTCAGGCTCGCCGCAGTTCCCGGATCCATCTCCTTTGTAGCGCCCAATGCGACCTCCAGCCGAGTGCCAGAAGCCAGGAACCCAAAAGGCGATCGACAGCGCGTCGGTGCGCGCACGGGCGCGGTCGTCGTCGCTGGCCGATATTCACCGCAGCATGCCGCACGGATCTGTTGATTGAACGTCGCACAGGGGATTCCCGGCCCCTATCGGCGCGAACACCGACGGCCCAGCATGAATCAATCCGAGCTGCGACGCAAGGCGGAGGGGTCGGGCGTGGAATCCTCTGCGAAGAGGCCCGCTACTTCATGGTGTAACGCCGCCCTCGTCAGTGACGAACCCCGGCTCTCGTCCCGCCTCTATATCACGGCACCCGACGCGTTTTCGTACGGGACGACATGCCGCTCGGCAAGCGCCATTGCCTCTTCTCCAACTTCAGGCCTGGGATGCGTCTTTTCCAGAACCGCAGGATCCTTGCGGACTTTACGCAAGAGCCGCGTCTTGCCCGAAGAACAGGGTGACGTCATCTTTCCCAGTCGAAATGGAGATCTCCATGGACTCTGGTGCTCTATCGAATGGCAGCTCGACGGCTCCACTGAGTGGGCGCGAGCTTCAATGCCTTGAATGGGTCAGTCGGGGAAAAAGCTCCGGTGATATTGGCATCATACTTGGTCTGTCATCCCGAACAGTGGATAGCTATTTGGAAAAGGCGTGTTCGAAATTGCGTGTGAGAACCCGCATCGAGGCAGTCGCTTTTGCTGTCAGGATCGGACTGATCGATCCGTTATAGGAGAAGGGTCGATCCCGGGCTGAAGTTGCCTGTCTTCAATTCGCGGCGCAAACGAATGGTCGTATCAACATGTCTCGCTCAGCATTAGATCTCATTCAGGCGTTCGCTCAGGTCTTCCGTCAAGGTAATGCACAAAGCCTTGCCCTCTTTCTCGATGAAGACGTCTGCGCGAGTTTTGCACAGTCGGGCGCTCTGGCGGGGCGCCGAACAGTGGTGGATTTCTGGAGACGCCTGTTTGAACGCTATAGCGAAATCGACGTGCGGATCGGCAAGCTCGTGACGGAAGGGAGCCTGGTAATCGGTGAGCTTTCATACACCTTGAAGACCCGCAGCGGTCGAACGACCTATGTCAGGACTGTCTCTGTCTTCGAGATCAAGGTCGGTCTCATCTTAAACTGGGTCGATCACGCTGACTTGGCAGCCGTTCCGGACCAAGAAAAGGAACTATGGCGCCGGCTTGGTGCCGCGCGGTGGTGACCACACTTTGGCGGGAGACCTGTCATTTGTCGTCAGTTCAACTGCCAAGAGACCGGAAATAGGGGGCGGGCCAGGAACTTCTGTACTGAAGCCCGGGGTTTCGGTGCTGGTCGCTGCCGACGCGCTGCGTCCCCTGGCTCAAGACCGGCACCTATCCGTTCCGGAACCCGCCTCAAACAACTGAGCATCTCGACCGTTTCCTGTCGACCCCCTCTTGGATAGTCGACGACCATATACGACTTAACGGAGCCTCTCACCAACCTAAGATGGCATTGGAAGTGAGGTCGAACGATCAAGACAGAGCTGATGACCAACCGGGGCGAAGATTGCGCATTGCCCTGGGGTCGTACGGTAGGATCACGTCGATCGGGCCGGCCTCTTTATGTTTTTCCGCCCGCCTTGACCGTGCGCGACCTGTGGTCCCTGGCCAGTTTTAGTGTGCGTGACCTGCCCCGCTGGTCCGGTGGTCATAATGGGCGTCAGCAGGCTTCATCGTTGATATTGGGCTCCGATGGGAGCGGCCGGGCGGCGCAGCTATTCACGTCGCGCAGCCGACCAGCCGCGTGGTTCAGCCACACGGTCTTGTGCGCGAGGCCGCCGTGGCGGAGTGCGGTCGGATGTGCTGGCTAGCCGAGCGAAACTAGACAGGGGCGAGCGAACCTGAAGCAACGATCCTTCCAGGCTGGAATGGAGGCTCAGCCGTAGCGTCCAGACTGACCTCTAGCTGCGCACCATCAATGAGCAGAGCTCGCGCCCTTTCCGGCACGGGAATGGAGTGCTGGATTTCGGGACTGACCACACCAACGAAGGTGCGCCATTCCGGGGCCACGATCCAGAGATGGTAGGTGCGACCGGGAACCGGCCTCGCCGTGGCGGGCGAACTTCTGATAAATGCGCCGCCTTCCGAAGCAGCCATGACAAAGGCCAATCGGCCAGGCTCGGCGGCGGAGCCTTGCAACCCCGCCGTTAGGGCTGGCTGGGCAGCCGGGGCTGATGCGATTGGCGGCACCTGAGGGGATGAGACAGCAAGGCGCTCCGACGTCAGGATCACGCCCAGTCCGATCGAAAGCAACCCAAACGCAGCCGCCAGCCCCTGCCACACCCAAACCCGTCCTCGCCCTGGATGAACGTTCAATGCCGACGAGCGCAGGATGCGGTCCCATAGCGCAGGCGAGGGTCTACGTTCGGGCAAGGCAGCGTAGAGCGGAGCAAGATGCTCAGCCCAGATCAGGGTGTCCTTGTCTGGGGTCGAAAGAGCGGCAGTATCCTGCGATCGCTCTTCCAGACCCAGAAAATACTCGGGCGTCAAAGGAAGGGGGTCTGGCTGGGTCATGGTTGCAGACACTGTCGCATCAATAGCAGGGCGCGACGAATGCGACTCTTTAGCGTGGGCAGAGGAATATCGAGTGCCCGAGCGGTCGCCTCGTAAGTGTGGCCGCCATAGAAGCTCAACCGAACAGCATGGCGTTGATCGTCTGCCAACCTGTCCATGCATTGCAGTAGGCGGCGGCCATTCTCTTCATTTTCGATCCGGGTCAGCGCATCCGTCGTCTCATCTGGAATTGCGGCGAGGCTCTCGGGTGCGGCCTGGGGCCTGCGGAGGCGGTAGCGCAGACGATCCAAGCAACGATTGCGCGTTATGGCCGTAAGCCAACCCATGGGCCGTGAGCGGCCGACACGGTAGGAGGACGCCTTACGCCAAACCGACATATAGACGTCATGCAACACGTCCTCGGCTTCGTCGCTTCCGCCGAGATAGAAGTGGGCGATCGACATCAGTCTGGGCGATGTCAGACGGTAAAGCCGGTCCAACGCCAGTCGATCTCCCTGGGCGATCTGCGTGATCACGTTCTCCAGGAGCGAAGCTGTCGAGGGGTTTTCGCCCTCCCTAAGCGCCTCGCCGTTTGAGGGCGTCGGTCGAGGAAAGGTGATCAGTTGGGCAGGGTTGTGGTCGTTCGGATCCGACAAGGGAATCACCATGGCTGACAGTCCAGGTGGGACGCGCCCCTGCGGGCGCGTCCCGGAGCCGACATTCTAGAAGCGGAGCGACACACCGATGCGAACCGGTGCTTCGAGGCGCGAGCCTTCCTCATTGATCGATTGGAGGCCGAGCGTCGCCAGCGCCGTGTCGTCCCCCTCCAGACTTGAGACATAGCGCAATCCGGTCTCTGCCTTGAGGTCGATGCGATCGCTTAGAGCATAGCTGACACCAAGATCCAGCCCAACCGTTCCAGACGTGGTCTGTTCGTAGAAGGGGGCGTTGGCGATCGTGATGGCCGCGTCAGGAATTTCGAAGGTCGCTTCAATCGCATCGGTGCGCGCCACACCGACACGTCCCGCCACATAGGGCTTCAAATTTCCTGAACCGAAATACTGACGATACCCCGCCTCGATGCTGTAGACGTTGAGCTCACCAAAGGTGCCGAAGACCGGAAGTTCGGTGTTCAGCGCAGGCACGAACGCGCCGCCCACCTGAACCCGTCCTTCGTCGGCCTGCTGATAACGAAACTGACCGAACACCTCGGCGTTGTTGCTGACCCCGTAGGCCAGCTCACCGCCGAACGAAGTCGTCTCGCCATAAATGTCATCGTAGCTCCGCGCACCAATGCGCAGTTCTGCGGACACCCCTGCCAGCGCCGGGTTAAGGCCGCCGAGATCCGGTACAGTGGACGTCGCACCGCCGTGAACATCGCCATCCACGGGCAGGTCTGCACCCGCGAAGATTGACCCGCGCCATACACCGGGCTCTGTTTGCGCTAAGGCGGGCGTAGCAAGAAGCGATGCAGTGGCAATCATTAGGGCGACTAGACGCATGAAAGTGCTCCATAATCGGTGAATCCGACGCCCCATTACGCCGCAGCTTCGATGTTGGATGATGTTGACGACACTTTTTTTGCCGTGTGGTTTGAGCGGCGTTTGAAATCCGCCGGGGACGTCGATCAAAGTCACCTCGCAACAACGGGGGTCGGCAGTTTCTGATCACAAACGCGTGATTGCACAATCCAGTTGAGCGACCGAGTCGTCCTAGGATCGCGCAATCCAATGCGTGCGCCTGTATCGCCCGATTCAGGCGCGTCCCATCCAAGGAGTGTCCCCATGCCTAGCACTGCCTCCACTTTTGCGTCCTCCTCCGCTCAAGGTTCGTTCTTTTTTCCGACTGACAGTTCATCGGCCTTTCCAGCCTTTCCGTCATTCCCCACCTCGCCCTTCGGCTCCGGTTCCTTCTTCGGGTCCGACGTCTTCCGCAGCAGCTTTGGCGACCGTGACACCGTCCGCGTCAACGGAGACGATCGGACCATTTTCACCCGCGAGGGCAGCGACAACATCACCGTGCTCGGTGACAACAACACCATCGACGCCGGCTCGGGTCGCGACGGCGTCTTCGTCTTCGGTGACGACAACGTGGTGTTCGGTGGAGCCGGTGCCGATCTCCTGATCGGCGGAGCAGGCACCGACTCCTTGTGGGGCGGTGACGGCAATGACGAGATCCGTACCAATAACGGCGCCGATTATGCGCTGGGTGGCCGAGGCGATGACCTGACCGACACCGGCAATGGCCTGGGCATCCACTTCGGCGGGGAGGGCGCAGATACCTTCTTCATCGGCAAGGAGATCGTCGGCAATGGTCAGAAGGACACGGTCATCGCTCTGGACTTCGGCAACGGTGCCGATCGCCTGTCCATCGCGCCCGAGATCCTCGCCAACATCGCTTCGGTCACAGGAGGCAAGATCGACCTGGCTCCGGTCCTCGCTGCCTTTGAGGCCGAAGGTCTTGGGGTGGCCGAAGTCGGCCAACGCCTCGGCCTGACCGATGGCGGCTCGGCCGCCTTTGGTGAGGTCGCAGCCTTCCTGGCGCAGTTCCCGGCCAACGCCGACGGCCAGATCCTGGTCGATGGCACGACCGTGACCTCGACGGAAGGCGACGTGATCATCGCCCTGGGCGTGACACCCGACCAGTTGCTCGCAGCTGTCGGTGGTTAAACCCAGTCACTGAGGCATGCACGACGGACGCGGACCTTCAAGGGTCCGCGTCCAACCTGCCGTTCTGCGTCCGGAGTTGCGATGACTTCTTCTACCGAGCCCAGTGAGCCCACACTCCTGCGCGCCGCACTCGGCCGGTGCCGACCCATCTTCGTCGGCCTCCTCGGCTTCAGCGCGGCGCTTCATATTTTGGGCCTCGCCGGCCCGGTGTTCAGCCTCCAAGTGTTCGACCGCGTCCTCAACGGTCGATCCATGGTCACCTTGGCGCTCCTGCTGGGGATAACCCTTTTCCTCCTGAGCTTGCAGGCTCTCCTCGAGGGCGTGCGGTCCCGGCTTCTTGTTCGCGCAGGCATAAGGTTCGACGATCTCGTCGCGGCTCCTGTGTTTGACCGGCTGGTCGCAGCCGGGGTCGCCACGCCGCGAAACGCGGCACACGCAAACGCCTTTCGCGACCTCGACCAAGTCAGAGAGGCCCTTGCAGGACCGGCGGCGCTGGCCCTGCTCGATGCGCCCTACATCCCGCTCTATCTCCTCATCTGCTTCATTCTTCATCCGCTGATCGGCCTGGTCGTTGTGGTCTGTGGCGTGGCGCTCGCCGGTCTCGCCGTCCTCAACGAAGTCGGGACGCGCGCGTCACTGCGGCGCGCCCAGATCGACGCCCTGGGGGCTGCCGAACGCGCTGCGGCGGCGCATCGTCATGCCGAGGTCGTTCAGGCCTTGGGCATGGTTCCCGCCGTGCGCGGCGCCTGGACCCTCAGCCGTGATCGGATGCTGGGCTGGCAGGCCCAGGCGAGCGACCGGACCGGGGGGATTTCCGCGGCCAGTCGTTGGGTTAGAATGCTGCTTCCCGTTCTGGCCACCGCGGTGGGCGCAGCCCTCGTGGTGCGGGGCGACATCACCGCCGGCGTCCTGATCGCTTCATCGATGCTGGCGGCGCGCGCGCTCATGCCCATCGATCAGCTCGTCACCAGCTGGCGTGGACTTCAGGGAGCCCGTCTGGCCTGGGAGAGGCTCGAGGCGATGATGGCGGAAACCAAACCGACCGCGCCGGGCCTGCCCTTGCCACGGCCGATCGGGCATCTGGATGTGACCCGTCTCGTTGCCGTGCCGCCCGGTTCACGTCAGCCCGCCTTGCGAGGGATTTCATTCTCTCTACAGCCCGGACAGATCCTCGGCGTCGTCGGCCCTTCGGGATCGGGCAAGTCCACCCTGGCCCGCGCCCTGCTGGGCCTGCAGCCGGCCCTCGCTGGGGAAATCAGGCTTGACGGTGCGCGGCTCGACCAGAGGAATCCAGACACCCTGGGCCGGGACCTGGGCTATCTTCCCCAGGACAGCGTCCTCTTCGCCGGCACTGTGGCGGAGAACATTGCGCGCTTCCAGCCCGATGCATCGGCCGAGCAGGTTCTGGACGCGGCCCGCGCCGCCGGGGTCCATGACCTGATCCTGGCCTTGCCAGACGGATATGACACCCGCGTCGGAGACGGGGGGCAGGGGCTGTCAGGTGGGCAACGGCAACGGATCGCTCTGGCGCGAGCGCTTTACGGATCCCCGGCGCTCGTGGTCCTGGATGAGCCCAACGCGGCGTTGGACGGTGCCGGGGAAGACGCCCTGGCCTTCGCGCTGAGCGGCCTGAAGGCGCGTGGCTGCGCCGTCGTTCTGATGACGCATCGAATCGCTGTGCTTGGGGCCACCGACATTCTGCTTGTCCTTGATGGGGGTCTCGTGCGTGCGTTCGGTCCTCGGGATCAAGTCATTGCCGCATTGAGCCGCCCGACGCCCCCGGCGGACCCCCAGCCTCAGTCGACAATGACCCACGAGGTACCCGCATGAGTTTCCTCGAATCCATGCCCGCCCTCGTAAGGCGGGGCTATGAGCGCGTGCTGCGCGAGCCTGAGACCCGTCAAGAGCTCGATGTCGCCGCACCGCCGCCTAAACCCCTTTCCACCCGTGCGCCTTTTGTGGCTGGCCTCGCCTGCCTGATCGTGGGGTTGGGCGGCTTCACGCTGTTTGCCGCGCTCGCGCCGGTGTCGACCGCCGCGGTTGCACCAGGGCTCATCGTGAGCCTGTCTGACCGTCAGAAGCTTCAGCACCTGGAGGGCGGCACGGTGCGCGAGATCCGCGTGCGAGAAGGTGACAGAGTCCGAGCGGGCCAGCTCCTGTTCCGGCTTGAGCCTCTGCAAGCCGAGGTCGGGGCCGGCATCGTCGATGGTCAGCTCGCCGCCGTCGAGGCTCAAGAGGCGCGACTGCTGGCTGAGCGGGACGGAGCTGCCGGGCTGACGTTCCCTGCGGGTGGTCAGGCGTCGCCAATCGTCGAGGATGCGCGGTCGGACCAAAGCCGCGCCTTTGCAGAAAGGCGAGCGTCACTAGAAGGCCAGGTCTCGATCCTCGAATCAAGGATCGACCAGGCCGGCAACCAGATCTCCGGCCTGGCCCGAGAACGCGAAGCCGGTTCGGCCCAGTTGCGACTGATCGACGATGAACTGGTTGGCGTACGCAGCCTTTATGAGCGCGGGCTTATTCCCAGGCCTCGGCTTCTGGCACTAGAACGTGAACGGGCGAGGCTGTCGGGATCGATTGGCCGGGCGGAGGCTGAAATCGCCCGCACCCGCGATCTGGCTGAGGGAGCCCGACGCGAGATCCTGCAAGTGCGCCAGGCGTTCAACGAGCAGGTGGTCAAGGATCTCGCAGACACTCGCCAGAGGCTGGCGGAACTGCGCGGTCGCTCACGCGCCGCCAACGATGTGCTTTCGCGGGTGCAGGTTAGGGCTCCGAGGGCGGGGGTGGTGCAAGGCCTGCGCGTCTCGACCGTGGGGGAGGTCGTTCAGCCGGGTGCCGTACTCCTCGAGATCGCCCCGACCGACGAGGCCTTGGTCGTCAATGCTCGCATCCGCCCCCAGGATGTCGATGGACTGTCACCGGGGCTAGAGGCCCAGCTTCGGTTCGTCGGCCTGCCGGCGGGCACCACGCCCGTAGCTAGAGCCCAGCTGGAGACGGTCTCTCGAGATCGGCTTACCGACCCCGTGACGGGGGAGGCCTACTTCCTCGCCCGCGCCCGACTGTCGCCTGGCGCGCTGCCCGGGGGCGTCGCGGAGCGTCTCACCGCTGGCATGCCGGTCGACGTCATCATACCGACCCAGTCGCGCACACTGCTCAGCTATCTTCTGCGCCCGCTTGGAAACGCTTTCGCTCGGGGACTGCGCGAGACGTGAGCCTTCCAAGGCGGTCGCCGGCGTTCGTCTCGAAAGAGCCGTCAGGACGGTCGCCGGGGTCACGGCGTCGTCGGATCCCGCTCGAGGGTCTGGCGATCCCACCCAGCGAGATCGGCGCCCAGAGCATAGGTCGACTGGAGAAAGCCTGCGAGCCGAGCGCCGGGTTCTGCCGACGCTTGGATCTCCCGGTAGGGCAGCATGAACTCGCCGAAGCCCTCGTCGAAACGCGCGTCCTTCAGGACCCCGGCGCGGTACCCTTGCGGCTCTGGATAGATGTAGCTGTAGAAGAACGGTTCTGCCGGTGCCGCGCCGCCCAGCCAGAAGCCGGCGCTCGCGACCTCGTGGCTGTAGGCCTCGCGCGTGACGCGGTCCGGCAAGCCGGGCATGCCGCCGGGGTGGGGCGGGGCGGGGCGGCCGGAGAAGCGGCTGACCGCCAGGTCGAACGCGCCCCACCAAAGATGCACCGGGCTCGACTTGCCCGAGAAGCCCGCGCGGTACTGTTCCAGGACGGGGATGACCTGGGCGAAAGCCTCAAGGATTCGACGGGCGGAACCGCGGCTATAGCCGCTCGGTGCCCGATCCGCTCGGAAGAGCAGCGCGTCCGGCATTTCGCTTGGCTTGCTGCTGAAGGTCGACGGCAGGCCGTGCCGCTCGAGCATGGCGATGAGCTCAGCGTGGATTTCGGCCACGCAGCCGAGTTCGAGCGAGACCCGGTCGTGCACGCCATCGCTGACCCGCAGGGCGATGACGTGCTCGCACAGATCGAGCACGAGCGTGAAGCTGCGGCCGTCGGGCGTCCCCGTCGGTAGCGTCGAGAACCCGTTCGCCGCCGGCTGGAGCGCCGCATGCCAGCCGTGATTGCTCCACGGCGCGTGGGCGACCCGAACCTTGCCCAGCATCTGAGAGGCCAAATGGAGGATCCGCAGCGTGCCGTGGTCGTCAGCGGCCGAGAGCTCCGGCCAGGGTGCGGCCCCCGTCACGACGTCGCCTCCTTCAGCCGGACCCGCGCGGTGCTTCGCCCAACGTCTCCCGGCGAGGGTGCATCCGACACTCCGTCTTCCACGGATCGGCGCGCAGCAAGATCAAGAACATTCTTGTCGGTATCGAAGCTGGATTGAGCGCGCTCAAGGTCGGAACGATGGTCCGTGGCCCAGCCGAATAGGGCGCGGAACGGCTCTTCGAGGGTCCGACCGAGCGGCGTGACCGAATATTCGACCGCTATGGGCGAGGCGATGATGACCCGCCGATCCACCAGGCCGCTGCGTTCAAGCCGCCGCAGGGTGTCGGTCAGCGCCTTTTGCGTGATCCCGCCAAGCGATCGCTTGAGCGCATTGAAGCGCTTCGGTCCCGAGCAGAGGGTGGCGAGCACGAGGATCGACCATTTCTGCGCGATCTGCTCGAGGACGGGGCGCACGATCTCGACCACGTCCTCATCAGCACACGGCTGCGGTTTCTTCGAGTAGACCTGGTTCACGCGTGGTGCCTCATTGATCCTTGGTATTGATCCTATACCTTATCCTGCGAGCTTGATCGAGAGGAATGACACCATGATGGATCGACCTGGAACCTCCAAAGGCACGGCGATCGTGACCGGCGCCTCGTCCGGTATTGGCAAGGTCTATGCCGACCGGCTCGCCGGCCAGGGGTACGACCTCCTGTTGATCGCGCGACGAGAAGACCGTCTGAAGGCTCTGGCCACCGAAATCACTTCACGCCATGGCGTTGGTGCGGATGTGCTCGTCGCTGACCTGTCGCAACCGGAGGGCGTCGTATCGGTGATCGACCGGATCAGAGGCGACGACCCGGTCACTTTGCTGGTCAACAACGCTGGCTTTGGAGCCTTCAGGCCATTCGCACAGACCCCGGGGGTCCTGATCGCGCGCATGATCGCGCTGAACGTGACCGCGCTCACCGCCCTGTCGAGGGCGGCGATCGAGCGGTTCCAGCGGAACGGCGGCGGCACGATCATCAATATCGGCTCGGGCACGGGGCTGGCCCCCTATTCCGCGATGTCACTCTATGGTGCCACCAAGGCCTATGTGCATCAGCTAACCCAGAGCCTCCAGGGCGAGGTCGGAAGAACGGGCGTTCGTGTGCAGCTCGTGATTCCAGCCGCCGTCGAGTCCGAAGGCTATGATGTCGCGACCGGCGGAGAGGGTGATCCACTGCCCCCCGAAATCGTCATGGCGAAAGAAGCGTTCGTCGACGCCGCCCTGGCCGGGTTGGCGCGGGGCGAGCCGGTCACCATTCCTTCGTTGCACGACCTGTCCGCCTGGCGCGATCATCAGGCCGCCGCCGGCAAGGTGCTGCAGTCGATGCTGCGAGGGCAACCGGCCGATCGATACCGGGAAAGCGCGTCGGCCTGAGGCCGGACCGGCTCGGACCACCGGATCAAGACGACAACTTCCAACCTAAACCTCGCACGTCGAACCAAAACAGGAGACCGGCCATGACCGTTGCCCCACCGCGAACCGCCGCGCCAGGCGTTCCGACCAGCCGCGCGGCGAGGATCGTCGTCTGGACGCTTCAGCTCTTGGGGGCGGCGGCCTTCCTCGCTGCAGGCGGCGCCAAGCTCGCGGGCGTGCCGATGATGGTCGAGAGCTTCGACCAGATCGGTTTCGGGCAAGAGTTCCGCATCGTAACCGGCCTCGTCGAGATCGCGGGTGGCCTACTGCTGATAACACCTCGCCTCGCCGCTCTGGGCGGGCTGTTACTCGCTGTCACCATGGTGTTCGCGACCGCCACCCACCTGTTCATCATCGGCGGCAGCCCGGCCGGCGCCATCGTGCTCTTGCTGGTCACCGCCACCCTGGCTTGGATGAGGCGCGGGCAGGTGAGGGCGCTGTTGAACCGGCGGTGAACACCATGCTGCCGCTCGGTCGTGACTTCCGAAGGTCGCGGTCACAGGTTTGAAGCCTATCGGGTGCGCATGGAACCTTCAGTGACCCAGCTGCCTATTGGGTGCGGAGACGACGGGGCTTCCTCGGGGTGAGCTTCCGCAGCCAAAAAGCTGCGAGCGGTGCAGCATGAGCACGGCCTGCCGCCGCTGGGTCGCGTCCGCTCATCAAAGGCCTGATGCGGCCGGCTGCTGGCAACCGCGTGGGAGCGATCCGATTGACGGTTTCCCAGTCCGCGGGGGCTAGCACCTATCGAGGTTTGCGGTCCGAAGGATACCCTGGACCCGATCGCGGTCAGGCTCATCTAGCCGTGCAAGAAGATATCCGTCGGGGCGGATCGCCCATAGCGTCGTCCGGGCATCGTCGGCCTGGAGGGCCATCGCAATCTCGCGGTTCGGATCAGGCAGGGCTTCCACGCTCGATCCGAAGCCTCCGAGCACCGCGACCGCGCAGTCCATCGCGGCGAGTGCCGATCCGAGCGCCTCCGCCTGCGGTCCGGTCAGCAACAATTTGACTTCGGGACCGCGCAACCACCTCGTCAGGGCGGAACCGGACGTACCCTGCCGTAAGTCGCGCGGCAGCGCCGGGAAGCGCGAGCCGGCCTGATCGGCCCCACTCGCTCCCGGCCCATATCCGACGCCCAAGGCGGATAGCTGGGCGGCGATCCGTTTCTCGACCCGCCGGTGGAGCCATGGGATCGTATCCTGGATCCTCAGGGCGGCGGTGAACAAGGTGTGCGTCAGCCCCTCGCGGGACTGGATGAGCCGGGTCGCGATCCCGGCGGATCTGAGGAGCGCCGCCGACACAGGAATCCGTTCGCGGTCGTAGCTGTCGAGCAAAGCGTCTTTGGCTCGTCCCGCATGGACCAATGCGATCTTCCAGGCGAGATTGAATGCGTCCTGAATACCCGTGTTCATGCCCTGGCCGGAGGCCGGACTGTGCACGTGGGCTGCGTCGCCCGCGAGAAACACTTGCCCTACACGTAGTCGCGGCACCTGACGCTGCTGGATCGTGAAGCGCGACACCCAGGTCAGCACGTCCACGCGCACTCTGCAACCGCTGGCATCAGACATACGGCGAGCGAATGAGCGCCTCATCTCGTCATGATGCCTCTCGTTGCCGTCGGCGGGTGGACGCGTTTCGAGCACGCGCCATTTGCCCGACTCCGGAAAGGGAAAGATCAGCAGGTTTCCGTCGCGATGGCGAAACATGTGGATCGAGTCGGGGGGAAGGTCGGTCCGAAGCAGCGCGTCCGTGACGATCCAGGTCTCGTCGGACGCGCCTTCGAACGGGAGGGCTAGTTTCTTGCGGATGGTGCTGTGGCCGCCATCCGCGCCGATCAGCCAGGCGGCGCGGACTCGTGCCTCCCCGGGATCGGCGGCATGGAAGCGTAGCGTCGCGTCTACGCCTGCAGCATCTTGTGCGAGCGCAGTCATCTCGGTGTTCCACTCGACCTCAACTCCAAGCTCGCCGAGCCGTTCGCGTAACACCGCTTCGGTGTCGGCTTGGCCGATGAAGGCGGAGAAGTCGTACTCAGGATGGAGATCGCCGAAGTCGTAGCCGAAGGCAGTCGTCTGTTTGCCGCCGGTGTGGACGGTAAACCGGTGGAGCTTCTGCGCACGTTCGAGGATTCGATCCTGCACGCCGAGATGACCATATACCTCAATCGTGCGAGCATGGGTACCTAATGCCCGGGAGGTGGTCGACGCTTCGGATTTGCGATCGACGATCCTGACGCTCACGTCCCTGCGACGTAGCTCGATGGCGGCGGTTAAGCCGACCGGCCCGGCACCGACGATGAGGACCTCCACCAGATCGCTCATCGGCATGCTGTTGTTCCTCGATGCGGCTTTGGAATAATAGTCAGAAAGCTGATTGGATGCGTTATGCATAAGAAAACTGATGATCACAAGAACGCTGATGAACCCGCTGGGCGGTTGGATGCATCACGCGAGCGGCTCGGCCATCAGCTCTGGCAGGCGCAGCACGCGGTGGAGCGCGCCATGGACGAAGCCTTGCGACCGTGTGGAGTGACGCTGACGCAGGTGGCGGCGCTCATGCACCTTGAGCGACAGCCCGGCTTGTCGGGCGCCGAACTGGCCCGTCGCCTCCTGATCACGCCGCAGAGCACGGGCACGCTGCTCGGCCGATTGGAAGCGGACCGGTGGATTGATCGTAGGCCGCACGCGATGCACCGTGGCCTGATCGAAATCGTGCTCACGCAAGAGGGAGAAGCGAAGCTGCAGGAAGGGGGCGCGGTGATCGCCAAAATGGACGAACAGATCTCGCGGGGAATGAGCGCGACTGAGCGCGATCAGCTGGGAGATTTACTCGGTCGCTGTCTCGCCAACGCTCGCGTGGCTTTGAGCGAACGCGATGCCGGACTGGGACAGACGGCGTCCGGATCGGCGAGAACCCGATCGTGACCTTCCTCGAGCGGTTCAGCGCCTTATGCGTGATGACCCAAAGTCCTTGCTCATGATCCCAGACCCCATTCCCAAGAGATCCGCACGTTAGATGGCGTGCTCAACCCTGACTCACGCAGTCGGTCATTAGAAAGACGGTCGTCTGTTGGGTCTGGTCCGGCAGGTGAACTGAAAAATTGCGCTGATCCTGCGATCGCCAGATCATCAGCACGCTCAGCTTCGCCGTGCGGCCGAAGAGCGTGTAGGATCCCCGCGCCTGTAGCACCGAAGCAATCGCATCGGTGTCGTCGTCCTGGGACATGCCTCCGTTCGTCCGAACGGTCGCCGGAGATCGGCGACCGGGGCTGAGATGGGCGACCAGGGCGTCCTTGAGCGCCTGATCTCGACCGGGCCGAGCGACTCATTGGACTTGTGATTTGTGTCTCGCAGCTCTGACGATCATTGAGATGAACACGGTCGCCAACGCAATGTTGGCAGCGCTGGCGTAGCCTTGTGGTGCCTCAAGTGCCACGACAACAGCAACCAAAATAGCCGTCGCCAGGATCAGCGCGCTTTGCCAGCGAGGAAAGAAGCCGTTGCCCAGAAGGCCAGCAGTGAATAGCGCCGCTCCGCCGAGATAGGCGAAGCCTGCTAGGGCGTCCAATGGGTTCTGCTGAACAGACTGCATCATCGAAGCCTCCGGCGAGGTCGAAAGGATCAGGAGGATATTCTTGGCACCGATCAGGAACGCGCCCACGGTCAGTAGGAAGGCGCCGATGTAGCTGACGGACCGCCAAGCGCGGCCTTGCCGATCCATCAGTTCGAATGGCAGCACCGAAACCAAGACGATGCCCGCGCCCGCGACGGCCGCCGTCGCCGGCGAACCACCGACGGCGATATCCGCCAACTCGCCGACGATCCACAAGGCGGACCCGATCGCCCCCACCGCCAGCGGCAGCGACCATCCCCGTTCAATACTCTCGCGGTCATTGAGTGGCATCCGTTTATCCCTTCGATTCCGTCAGACAGTCCGAGCTGCGCCCGGTCGATCAAGGACGGACCGAGGGAGTGTGCAGATTGCAAGAAGATCTGATCGCCCGCACGGCAGGCCTGAGGTCAGAGCCGAGCGGAAACCTGGTATCTTGGCAGCTGGAAGCCCACGCTCAGGCCGCCGCCTCCGCGCGGTCTCGCACAAACCGTTCCGCCATGTGCGCGAACGATCGTGTCCACGACCGAGAGCCCAAGGCCGCTTCCTGCAATGGCGCCGGTTCGAGCCGCGGTGCCCTCCAGAAAGGATGAAGAAGCTCCGACAGCTCGGCCTCCACCAGACCCGGGCCCCGATCAAGCACCGTGAGCGACACCTCCGTCGCGGTCATGCCCGTTTCGACGCGGACGGATTTTCCGCTCGATGCGTGACCGACGGCGTTCTCAAGCAGAGCCGATATCGCTTGGCGCACGCGCTGCGGGTCCGCTGATACCGGCGCGTCACACAGATCGAGTTCCAATGTCAGTCCTGCGGCTTGCAGACGGGAGCCCATATCCGCCGCAACCTTCCGAACTTGCTCGGCGAGATTTATATCGTACCGGCTCAGTTGGAGGCTTTCCGCCGAGAACAAGCTGATCACTGCAAGATCGTCCGCTAATCGCGACAGCGACACAATCTGGCGATTCAGGATTTCCATGCTTGTGTCGTCGCGCGCGAAGACATCGTCTTGCATACCCTGCACGCGACCGAACAAGACGGCGAGCGGGGTCCGGAGTTCGTGCGCGATAGCAGCAGATTGCTCCGCCGACTTTCGTTCGGCCTCTTGAAGAGCGGTGGCCATGTCGTTGAAGCTTGCGGCCAGTTGCTGCATTTCTTCCGCCGACCGCCGTGGCAACGCAGCCCTGGCGGAGAAGTCTCCGGCGGCCAGCTTGCTCGCCGCTTTCGCGATATACTGAATTTGGCGACTAAGCTTACGCCAAAGAACGATAGACAGAGTCACGCCCAGCAGGATCGAAGCAATCGCCACCAATCCAAGCGCGAAGAGGTCTAGTTCGGGTGCCGATCTGCCCGCCTGATCCGCTGTTCCAAGCGCCGTGGACATGGCGATCATCGCGCTGCCAATGGCCATCGCGACCGTGGCGACGACACACGCTGACATCGCAAGAGCAAGCTGCACAACGATCGAGTGAATGCGCCTCATCTCATAGCGCCAGCAGCCGATAACCGACGCCGCGAACAGAAGCGATCATTTCCGATGCGCCGGCACCCGCGAGTTTTGCCCTCAGGTTGCGGACATGACTGTCCACCGTGCGATCCAAGGTGTCGCGATCAGTGGGAAGGCAGGCATCCACAAGATCGCTGCGAGTGAAAACGCGTCGCGGCGACTGCGCCAGGTGACGCAGTATCCGAAACTCGGTCAGGGTCAGGTCCAGAGGCCAAGATTGCCCTTCGTCTCCGCAGATCTGCGCACTGTGTTCGGCTGGGCGAACTTCCAGGTTGCCGACCCTCAGAACTGTAGCGCCGGATGCACCTCTGGTCCGTCGCAGGATGGCCTTTGCTCGGAGAACCAACTCCGCCGGGTTGAAGGGCTTCACGAGATAGTCGTCCGCGCCCACCGTCAGCGCCAAAAGGCGTTGCAGTTCCTCATCCGCGGCGGTCGCCATGATGCAAGGGGTGTCGTGAGATCGCCTGATCGCGGCGAGGACTTCGATACCGTTCCGCTTCGGAAGGCGCACGTCCAGGACGATTAGGTCCGGCAGGAGATGATCGTGCAACTGGACGGCCTTGTCGCCGTCGTCGGCGATGACGACCCGAAAGCTCTCCCGCTCGAAATAGCCGCGGAAGATGTCAGCCAGGTCGGGCTGATCTTCGACGATCAGGATCAAGGCGTTCTCCCCGTCGCTCATTTAGATCGCCGTTCGCTCTTTCCACACCGCTCGAAGCCTGGCGTCACGGCCGCATCCCTAAATTTTATCGAATATAGGTCTGCGAGTATTTTCTTGCGAAATCTTGCTCTGACTCAGGCACCGGAACAAGATTAGTCGCCGTCAGCAGAGGAACCGCAAATTCGCCGGGTGCGAAATGCCTTGCAGCCACGGACCTCGAGGCCTCGGCCTCCGCGACCTGGTTGGAGGAGGGCAGGATCGCGGGCCGGTAGCCGGGGCCGTGGTCACAGGTTTGGCCTCCGGCGTCGGTGGGATCAACCATGAGCCAATAACGGTCGACTAGATCCTGATAGCTCACCACGCGTGTGTCATACTTGACCTGAACGGCTCCTATTTGGCTCCTCGACGCCCCTGCAGAGGAATCGTTTAGGATTGATCTGCCGGCGACTACATCGGTGACCCCAGACTGCCCTCGAACTTATGCTCCATCGTCCAGCAGCAGCCCCCAGCAAACACGGCCAAACCTTGCGCCTCTGTTATGCACCAAGCCCAGCCGCGGGACCGTTGTGTGGCGAACAGCTGACGCACGCCAGTGACACAGTGCCGTCAGAGCCAAGCGCGCCATTGCGGCTCCTGTCGTATCGATGTTAGCTGGTTTGAATTTCTCCTAGGGTCTGTTCGATCGTACGACGCGCCCCCCGTTTTTGGTCGAGCTTCCGTGCAGATTTAGGCCGTAGACTCATAAGCGCGCAGCCACAGGCGCATTGAGGCGAGCTTGACCATAGTGATCTTCCCCCGCAAAAGTGGACGGGGTTAAGCCGCTCTGCGTTCGGCCTCGGCGGGGCTGATGTAGCCCAGTGACGAGTGCAGGCGACGGGGATTGTAGAAGCCCTCGATGTATCCGAACAGGTCTCGCCGCGCCTGGTCACGGGTGGCGTAGACGCGGTGATGGACACGCTCGGTTTTGAGGGTGTGGAAGAAGCTCTCTATGGGGGCATTGTCCCAACAGTCGCCCTTGCGGCTCATGGATGGGGTGATGCCGGATCGGGCCAGAGCTGAGCGATAAGCCTCGGCGGCATACTGGATCCCGCGGTCGGAGTGATGGATCAGGCCGGGCGCGGGACGCTGACGTTCGACGGCCATGTTGAGCGCATCCAGCGCGATCTCGGTGTGCAGGGTCTGGCGCATGGACCAACCGACGATCTTGCGGGTGTGCATGTCGAGGATGGCGGCGAGGTAGAGCCAGCCTTCACCCGTCGGGATGTAGGTCAGGTCGGCGAGCCAGACCTGGTTGGGAGCCGCCGCCTCGAAGTTGCGGGACAGCCGGTTGGGCGCGATCGGATAGCCGTGGCGGCTGTTGGTCGTCCGGGCCCGACGCGGCAGGGCCGCCAGCCCTCGCAGGCCGGCGCGGCGCATCAGCCGCTCGACGCGGGATCGACCGACCCGACGCCCATGCCGGCGAAGCGTGGCGTGGACGCGCGGCGAGCCGTAGCAACCGCTGCTCTCGGCATGGATCAGGCGGATGTCCTCGGTCAGCTCGCGATTGGCGACGGACCGCCGGCTCTCGGGGCGACCGCGCCAGGCGTAGTATCCGCTGGCCGACAGACCCAGGACCGCGCACATCACGCGGATCGGCCAGACCTGACGATGCCCATCGACGAACCCGAACTTCATCGGGAGGTCGCTCCGAAGATGAGCGCGGCTTTTTTTAGGATGTCCCGCTCCATCCGGAGCTGACCGTTCTCCCGCCGCAACCGGGCCAACTCCGCCGCCATATCCGACGGCGACGGGGACGACGCCTGCGTTGTGGATCGCCGCGACGTACCCGTCGCCTGCATCCCGAACTGCGTCATCCATCGACGCAGCACCGTCTCGTGCAGCCCCAGCTCCCTGGCCACCGCACCGGGGGTCAGCCCACTGTTGGCGACCCGATCAACGGCCTCCCGCTTGAACGATTCCGGAAACACCCGGCGTTGAGCACTCATCAGACACTCCTCTCCAGCTCCGAAAAGCTAGCATGGGTGTCCACTGAAACGAGGGAGGATCATAGCGAGGAAGTTGTCGGCAAGCTTATCGTAGCGGGTGGCGATGCGACGGAAGTGCTTGAGCTTGCTGAAGAAGCGCTCGATCTGGTTGCGTTCGCGGTAGAGCGCCTTCGAGAAGCAGGGTCGCCAGTTGCGGTTGGATTTGGCCGGGATATTGGGCACCGCACCCTGCGCCTCGATCAGGTGGCGGATGGCGTTGCCGTCGTAGGCCTTGTCGCCGAGCACGATGGTGGGGGGTTCGAGCCGGTCGAGCAGTTTCAGCGCAGCGGGTGCGTCATGCGCTTGACCCGCCGTCAAGCCGAGCCGGATCGGGAGGCCTTGCCGATCGACGACCGCGTGGATCTTGGTCGTGAGCCCACCTCGGGAACGACCGAGACAATGATCTCGACCCCCCTTTTTGCGGTCGCAGCCTGCTGGTGCGCCCGGATGGAAGTGCTGTCGATCATCTGGATATCGCCGTCGTGCGCCTCTGAGATCGCGTCCATCAGCCAGTCCCACACGCCCCCTTTTCGCCAGCGCACAAAGCGGTTGTAGCACGTCGTCCTGGGCCCATAGCGTTCCGGCAAGTCGCGCCACGGCGCACCCGAACGCAGCACCCAGAAGATACCGTTAAGCACCCGCCGATCATCGACACGCGGCACGCCCCTCGGCTTGTTCGGCAGCAGCGGCGCGATCACACGCCACTCGAAATCGGTCAAATCATAGCGGCTCATGCGCTATGATGAATCAGATCAGCGCGCCCTTGTGAATCCTGTTTATGGGTTCACAACCTGCAAACCCGACCCGGCTGGAGCCGCACGGTGACGTTTGAACTACGGGCCGAACGCTATTGGCAGCGCCGTCAGCACGAGCCCATGCTACGCAGTGTTCTTTCGAGGATTGGTCGCACTTCGGTCGGTCTCAAGGACGCGAGTTGATCAAGGCTGTAGGTTTTTCCGAGGTGAGCGGCGGCTAGGTACCCCACGTAATAGCCATAACGTGCCGGAAGTTTCGGGTCACGCTTCTCACCCGAGCTGAACAGCGCCTCTGTGGTGTCACCATCCGTGGCGTCCAGCTTGGCGACGGCCGAACAGATCGCGAGCGCTCGATTGGCGTCCACGCCCGCCCGGATGGGACTGGGCATCGTGAGCAGAAGCTCCGCATCTGAAGCGCCCGAATTCAGTTGTTCGGCAACATGCACCGCCAAGCCTTCGGACCAAAGCATGCACCAGATCGCGTCGCAAGCCGGGAAGCGCCGCTCATGGTAGACGTGGAAGAGCTCGTGATGAAAAAATGGCCGAATGTTGTGGCCAAGGTGGATTCTGGCGATCACGTCGGCACCGAAGATCAGATATCGCCCGTTGGTCAGTTGCCGCGTTCCGCCGTCAAACTCGCCAACGCTGTGCACCAGGTAGACGGGCGGGTAGCCCGTCATGGGTCCGAACTTGCTCTCGAACGTCGCTAACGCTGGATCGAACATCGACGTGAACCTTCTGCTCACCTCCTCGATGCCAGCGCGATCATTGGGATAGCTGGAAAGCGCCCTTGCGATACTGTCGTCGTACTGCTCCGGCGTCATCCAGTCGATGCGGCCAGCGACATAGTAGCCCGGCAATAGGTCGGCGAAGTACGCTTTGAGGGCAGCCACGCGCTGCTTCTCGCCCATGTCCCTCGACCGCTCCCACTGTTGGGTAAAAGCGGGAGTAAGGTCGACCAGCCTCATGGAGCGAGACCCATCGGCTCCCCTCGGCGAGGCGCAGGCGGCGAGCAGAAGGCTCAAGACGAGCACGAGAATACGCGGCATGAATTGGTTTTCTCTGGAAAGCGGACAATTCGAAAATGCTAGATCCTTCTCGGCCCTTGGTCCAGTTCAGCGCCACCCTGTTTATGGGTTCACGACCTAGTGCACGAAGCACTCGTCTGGTGAGAAGCCTACAACCTTCGCGGCCCAGCGCGGACCCATGCCAGTAACAATTCCCCTCCACTCGGTCTTCGTCGGCATGGCCAGCTCGTGGCAGCCTGGGAGAAACAGTGGAACGAAAGCCGCGACAATCTTGGCGTCAAGTTTGACGATCCGAGCTTCACAGCTCCAATCCGAGCCAACCCCTCAGACCCGGAGGGCCAAGCCACCTACTCGCCGCTCTGGGCGCGCCCCACGGGCGTTGCAGCGACCCAGCGGGCGACCTGACGCCCGCCAGGGGCATCCGGGCAGGGCGCATATGCAGCGTCTAAACCAGACGAAACGTACTCTTACTTGGGTTAGTTCGCC
Organism: Rhizobium sp. Q54; assembly: GCA_943369795.1. Classification (GTDB taxonomy): domain Bacteria; phylum Pseudomonadota; class Alphaproteobacteria; order Caulobacterales; family Caulobacteraceae; genus Brevundimonas. Next base: position 66,082 of record CALROO020000011.1, read on the forward strand.
ACTGCACTTGACCGGGTGTGTCAAAGTAGTTTGCCCATTTGCATCTTGGAGGTCATCGACATATGCGCCGCCACTTGCATTAGGCTTGGCGATCTCGCTCTACGCAGCTGGCAAAGCTTCCGAATGTGAAGCTTTGTCGGACCCACGTTGCATGAGCAATGCGACATTACCCACTGACAAAAGCACGGTCACGACCACACTTCCCTCCGGCCCGAAGGTGCCGCCGGTCAGCCACCCTGCAGACCCCGCGGTTGCATGCAGATCCACGATCACGGGTGTTATCCGCACGACCCCGCCCGAGACTTCAAGTCCGAATCCTACACCCAGAAGCCAGTTCCAAGATGCGTGAAGGCCACAAACGCCCCAAATCGAACCCTCACGAGCAGCGTAGAGACTGACGAATACTCCGAACAAGGCAACGTTGATCAGAGCTAACGGCAGTTCGGGCGACGGCGCGACATTGCTCGCGTGGAAAATCCCAAAGACGAGACTGTTTAAGATAACCGCTAAAACTAACCCATGACGCGATGCTATCAGGCTCATAAGCCAGCCCCTGAAAACAAGTTCTTCTGTTGAACCTTGGACGATGAACCCAAGCAGGAGCACGGTGACAGCAAAAAAGTTGGAGGGTGCCAGAAGACCCGAAGCCATGCCGGGAGCCTCAGCCGAATAGGAACCGGTCAGCCAGATAACTCCGACAGTTGAGGCAAGTAAGATAAGACCTATCGCATAGCCGCGCCCAAAGCGTTTCAGAGCATCCCGGCTCAAACCAATCTGGACAAATGTTCGGCGTTCAAAGCAAATTACCCAGCCTAGAGTTAACGCACCTGTCAGTCCGAATGCGATATAGAGTATGTAGCTGAGAGTTCGCCAATCGGATAAATCTGCTGGCAACCACTCGGTGATTGCCAACGGCACTACCCCTATAGTTTGCCCTGCAAAAACAAAAACCAGGGCCAGCGCGATGGCGGCTAGCGTCCAGGTCCGTCTCTGCTTTGGATTTGCCGCAGCAAATAGTTCGCGACCCGCCATCTTACATTCTCCCTCGATACGTCTCGGTATCGGACACAGAACTGTCGTCCAAGTTAAGCTTTCGACATGTTCGAGCGCCCGCGGCCAGTTCCGCGCTCAAATCCTGCCCCCCGTTTGGGTGATGGGGGTTTTAATGTTGGTTCGTGGCGCGTTCTGACGCCATGTTTGTGTTGGGCGGGCACGATTCCGTGGATCGGGTCCCAATCAGTTCCTCGCACGCCAGGGTGCAGTGGATTTTCCGGGTTCGTCCGACCTCCGGTTCGACCGGGTCGCCATCACGTCTAGGGTTCAGTCCTCACCAGCTCATCGGGGATCGCCTGTGGCAACCGTCTATGCGGCTGCCGGCACGAGGGCTCCCTTTCCTGAAGCGCTCGCTTCTGGTCATCACGGCCCAGGCGATGCGCGCGAGTTTATTGGCGATCGCGACCGTCACCAGCCGCATAGGCCGGCGGTCGAGAAGGCGGTTGATCCACTGCGACAGCGCGGTCGGCTTCTTGCGCGCATAGCGCACGAGCGCCGTGGCCCAGAGCACGAGCAGACGCCGGATGTAGCGGTCACCCGGCTTGCTGATGCGCCCGAGGTGCATCTTGCCTCCGGTCCCGCTTTGGCGGGGCGTGACCCCCAGCCAGGCCGCGAGCTGCCGGCCCGAGCTGAACGCGCTCGCATCGGTCACGGTGGCGGCCAGCGCCGAGGCGGCGATCACGCCGATGCCGGGGATGCTCTCGAGCCTGCGGCTCACTTCGCTCGCCCGGTGCCAGGCCTGGATCTGACGCTCGACGGCGGCAATGCTGGCTTCGACCTCTTCCAGGCTGGCGGCGAGCGTCGCCACGCAGCCTCTTGCGACGTCCGGCAGCACCGAGCCGCCCGCTTCACCGGCAGCCTCGACGAGCTCAGTCACCTGGTGAAGCCCCGCCGGCGCGACCACGCCAAACTCGGCCAGTCCGCGAAGCGCATTGGCGAGCATCGTTCTTTGGCGCACGAGCCGGTCGCGCGAGCGATGCAGCATGAGCACGGCCTGCTGGTCGCTCGACTTCACCGGCACGAAGCGCATGGTCGGCTGCGAGGCGGCTTCAGCAATCGCCTCGGCATTAACGGCATCGCTCTTGCCCGGCTTCACGCACGGCTTGACGTAAGACGCAGGCACGAGCCGCACCTCGTGCCCGAGCCGGCCGAGCTCGCGCGCCCAGTGGTGGGCGGTCGAGCACGCCTCGATGCCGACCATGCGCCCGCGGCTGGTCCGCGAAGAACTTGAGAAGCTCCGCTCGCCTCAGTTTCTTGCGGGCGAGCACCTTCCCGTCGCGGTCGATAACGTGGGCCTGGAAAACAGGCTTGGCGATGTCGGGTGCGATGGTGATCTGATGCATGGCGCGTTATCCTCCTGGTTAGCGACTTACAACGCTACCGTCGGAGCGGACGCCGTCCACACCATCAGTTCCGAGAGAAGCGCCGGTTCCAGCCCCTCGACCCGCACCTATCGGGACCGCTGAGGTTTCTGGGACATCAACAAAAGGGTCAGTCTGGGTCACGTCGGCGACCGTCAGGGACAATGTGACAAGGATCTCCTTGCCTTCGTGCGGGGCTAGGAAATCGTCACTGACGTTCCTGCTCCTGAATACCTCGCACAGTTTTTACTCCTTCGTCAGCTCGTCGAGCCGGCGGCAAACGCTGGCTTTGAGATCATGGTCGAGCGTTTCGAAGCCAAACAACTCGGTCAGCCATAAACCGTCAGATGCCAAACGCACGATTGCTGCGGAAACAGGGTCGAGGTCGCTTTCGGTCATTTGTCGCCACGCGGCCAATCGAGATCGCAGGGGATCAAGAAGGGACGGATCGTAAGCGAGAGCGGCCAGCAGCGCGACGGTGCTGCGCGGTCGACCCCGCGGCTCGCCTCTGTCCAATCGTATCGTCGCACCGGAGTAAGCGCGCGCGCTTCGCCCGCGCGAGTCGGTGTCTGCCGAGGCGATCTCATCAATGTCGGCTTGGAAGTCCGACATAAGACAGTTGATCATCCCTTGGATCAGCGCCTCCTTCGATTCGAAGTGGTAGAGAACGCCTCCCCGGCTCAAGCCGGCCTCGCGAGCCACCGACTCGATAGTGAGGCCGCGCGCGCCCTCGCTCGCCACGACGCGCTGCGCCGCCGTTAGGATGTCATCTCGCGCGCTCGCATAATGCCTTGCCATCTCATCATCTCTCGCTTGCATACTATACCAGATATCCGGTATAGTCTAAGACCTTCTTCGCTTCGGAGGCCTGCCATGAACCACGCTCAGCTTCGAAAGATTTATATTCAGGGACTGCAAGCCCTGCATACCGCGGACCGCATCGGTCGAGATCTTGCGCGAGTACTCGAGGATGCGGCAACGGACGATCGGCTCCGGCGGCTCCTCCGTGATGGAGCCGAAAGCTCTCAGCGAGATGCCGAGCGGTCCGCAGCACTTCTCAAGAAGACTGGCGCGGAGCCTGGCTCCGAACCCGACGAGATCATGGATGGCGTCCGGACGGCCGCGCAGCGGACGATTGCGGCCACGACGGACAACGGCGCGCAAGACGCCGGGATCATCGCCATGGCCCGGATTGCGCTTCTCTACTACGTTTCATCCTACAGCAGCATTGGCGCCTATGCGAAAGCGATGGGCGATGATGAAGCGTCGGCGACGCTGGATGGCATGGTGCGCGCGAACCAGGAAGCGTTCGAGCGATACAATCATTTGATGGCGGACGTCGTCCGGCTGCAAACGTCAGATGGGGAGGCTTGAATATGACCGCAAACGAGAGCGTCGGGTCTCTAGGGCCCGTCGCCGTCATGGGCGTTACCGGCCGCGTGGGGCGGGCCTGCGCGAAAGCCTTGGCCGAACAAGGCGTCCGCGTCCGAGCGCTGGTCAGCTCGGCCGAGAACGTGGCTGACGTACAACGCGAGGGGCATGCCGCTGAAGTGAGGGTCGCGGACGCCGCCGACCCCTCGGCGATGCAGGACGCGCTGACCGGGGTGGCCTCCGCTTACATTTTCCTCCCACCCGATGTTCTGGCAGCGAACTTTCTGGCCGATGTCACCGGGAAAGCGGAGGCGATCGCCCGCGCGGCGGAAGCCGCGCAAGTTCCACACAGCGTGGTGCTTTCGTCGACGGCGGCTCAGCACGCGTCGGGCACGGGCATGTTCGTGCTGTCGCACTTGATCGAGGAAGCGTTTCGTCGCCGCGGTCTTTCGCGGACGTTCCTTCGGCCGGCTGAGTATCTGGAAAACTGGGTTGAGCCGGTCAAAGTCGCTTCGAAGTCGGGCGTGTTGTGGAGCTTCCACCAACCATCGGATATGGCGGTCGCTCAGGTGTGTGCCCTTGATGTCGGCACCCTGGCCGCCGAACTCCTGCTCGCCGCTGACGCTGGAGCCGACCAGGAGCGAGTCGTCCAACTCGCAGGGCCTGAAGACCTGTCGGCCGATGATGTCGCGAGAGAATTGAGCGCGAGGTTTGGGCGTGAGGTCGGGGTCGAGTTCCCGCCGCGCGAAGCTTGGGTGGACGTGCTCGCGTCCGGCGGTCTCGGCCGAAGCTATTCCGAAGCCTTGGCGGAGATGTACGACGCCCTGAACTCGGGACGTGCGACCTTCGAGCAGGGCGTGGGTCCGCAACGGCGCGGCCCAACCACTTTGCGCGAAATCCTGGACCGCTCCAACATCGCTCCGGCGCAGGGGAACGTGGAAGGATGATGCGACGCGTACGCGGCCTAGACATGTCGCCGCGCCCGGTCCGGACAACCGCTCGGCGAGCCGATGCTTGACGAGGTGCGGAAGTCGCGCGTTGACGCTGAGACTCTGGAGACATGGTGGACGCACGGCCTCACGGTGTTCGTCGCGCCACGGTGAGGCGTATGGCACCAGCTGTTCGCGATCACAGGAGCTGGAGGCTTCTTCGTTGCCCAAGCGGCCGCGGGGCGGATGGTGCCGGATGGGCGGCGCGCCATCTTGTTCACGGGCGCGTCGGCGAGCCTAAAGGGGTTCCCGGGCTCTGCGCCATTCGCGATGGGCAAGCTCGCGCTTCGCGGCCTTGCGCAGAGTCTTGCGCGAGAGCTTCAGCCGAAAGGCATTCACGTCGCTCATTTCATCATCGACGGCGCAATCCGTAATCCGGACCTGACCGAGCCCGTCGATGAGCCAGACAGCATGCTTGCCCCTGACGCGATCGCACTGAGCTACCTACTGACCCTGCAGCAGGATCGAAGTGCTTAGACTTTCGAGACTGAGCTAAGGTCATGGTCCGAACGATTCTAAGTTTTGCTAAACGAAGAGGTGGCTGGAGCAGCGCCAGTGTTATTCCATTAACTGTAGAACTCAAGCACTTACGCGTCGTTTTAGAGGCGGCGGACACAGGTAGTCTCAGCGGTGCGGCGCGCCAACTGAACGTTCGACGCGTCGGTTTTCGGCCGGATCGTCCGTAGGCTCGAATTGCATCTGGGAGTCTCGCTGTTTGATCGTTTGCCGAGAAGTCTCCGCCCTTTCGCAGCTGGAGCTCATATATCGCGTTTGCGCGGAGCATCGTTGGAAACGTCGAACGCACCGGTCAGAATACAGCGCGGTTACGAACTAGCCGCTCTCTACGCATCACATCCGCGCACGCCCAGCGTCCGGAAAGGTTACCTTCAGACCATCGGCGAGGTCGATGATCTTTGCGTTTGGTATATAAATCCGGGGTGGCGGCGAAACTGGCGGAAAAAATTCAAGCCGCGTGCGGCAAGTCTATCGGAAAGATGCCCGTTCGGCATGGCTAATGTAGCCGTGAGGCAAGTTCTGGGGATGCGCTACGACTAAGAGCATTCATTCATCATCCACCAAACCGACCTCGCTCGACGCCTTGGCCATAGCCGGGTCGGATGGTCAGCGTCGGACGAAGGTCGAGCTGACGACGGACGATCTCCTGTCCGGCATCGCCGACGCTCTCCTGCACGCCGTCACGGATCGCGCGAGCGATGTCGCTATCGCTAGCCTTCCGAATGGTCTTCGTCGCCGTCGGTAACCTGCTGGCCGGCGCAGGCGGGCCGGCGCTGATCGAGACCTGGGGCGGCGATCGCGCCGCCTACGCAGCCGCGGGGTTCGTGCTGGCCGGTCTGTGCGGCGCGGCCATGCTGGCGACGGTCTGGGCGAGCCGGTCGGCGCGGGTCGAGCCGGGCGTGCGCGGCCTGAGCTTCCGCGCCTCGCTGCGCGGCGTCGTCGGACCCGGACCGTTTCGGACGCTGGGCACCGCCTATTTCCTGCAGATGGTTTCCAACGGCGCGAATGCGGCGATGCTGGCCTACGCGGCCCAGTACCTGTTGGGCGGGGGCGAGGCGCTGGTCGGCCTATTCTTCGCGGTCTTCACCGTGGCCTCTTTGGCCGGGACGCCGGTGTTCGCCGCGCTCGGCCAGCGATGGGGGCGGCGCGCCGGACTCGTCCGCGCGACCTGGATCTATGCGGCCTCGCTGGCCCTTCTCATCGCGGCCGTACCCGCCGGAGAGCCGACGCTGCTCGCAGCCGCCGCGCTCGCGGGTCTCGGCAATGCGGGCACGCAACTGTTCGCCTTCGCGCTCCTGCCCGATGCGGTCGACGCGGATCGGCAGCGGACGGGCTTGGCGCGCGAGGGACTGCTCACGGGAATCTGGATCGCCGGCGAAAAGCTGGGGCTGGCGGCCGGAGCCGCCGCCGCAGGCCTGGCGCTCGGCCTTTCCGGATACGTGGGCGGCGGCGCGACGCAGTCGGGATCGGCGCTCGTCGCGATCGCGGTGCTGTTCTCGATCGGGCCGGCCATCCTGATGGTGGCGAGCATACCGCTCCTGCGCCGTCTCGACATCAAGGAGGATGGATATGGGTGAAAGCATCGTCATCGTTCTCGGCGCCGGGGTCGTCGGCCGTGCCGCCGCCCACTACGCTGCCGCGCTGCCGGGCGTCGCCTCGCTGATCGTCGCCGATCGCGACTTCGAGAACGCACGAAGCGTGCTGGCGGAAGCGGGCGGACGCGGCGAGGCGAGGGCCGTCGACGTCACCGACGATCTGGCCCTCCAGGCTCTGCTCGGCCGGGGCGACGCGGTGCTCAACTGCGTCGGCCCCTTCTACCGCTTCGGCCCGCCGGTGCTCGCGGCCGCCATCGCGGCGGGGCGGCCCTATCTCGACATCTGCGACGACTGGGAACCGACGCTTGCGATGCTGGGCCAGGCCGAGGCAGCCCGGCGGGCCGGCGTGACCGCGGTCGTGGGGCAGGGCGCCAGCCCTGGCACCGCCAACCTGATCGCGGCCTCGGTCGTGGCCGCCTTGCCCGACGCAACCACCCTCATCACCGGATGGTCGCTGGACGACGATCCAGGCGACGTGGTGAGCGCGGCGAACGAACACTGGCTGCACCAGTCGACGGGCGTTATCCGGCTGCTGCGCGACGGCGCCATGGCCGACGATCCGCCACTGCGCGAGCTGGAGGTCGCCTTCCCCGGCCTGCCGTCGCGGCCGGCGCACACGGTCGGCCACCCCGAGGCGGTCACTCTGCCTCACCTCACGACCTGCCTGAACGTCATGACACTGCCGCGCGCTTTGACCGAGACGCTGCGCCGCGCCGCCCGGGCGGTGGACGCGGACGGGCTTTCCATTCGCGACGCGGCGCAGAAGGTGCTGGTCGAGCACCGGCCCGGCCATGCGGAGGACTGGCCGACCTATCTCGGCGTCTGGGCGATCGCAGAAGGTCCTGGCGGCCGGGCCGGCGCCTTCCTTCGCGACTACGGGACGATGACGGACATGGCCACCACCACGGCCGCGCCGCTGGTCGCCGGGCTAGACCTTTTGCTGCGCGGCGAGGCGCGGGGAACCGGCGTCCTCACGCCGGAACAGGCGTTCGCGCCCAAACCCTATTTCGCCGCGCTGGGGCGCGTCGCCGGCATCAAGGGCGAGGTTCTCGATCTGTGGAGAGAGCCATGAGCGAGCTCTCTGAAGAATTGGAGTCTCTGATCGGCTCGTTCCTCGGGCGGTGGACCGATCTGCCGGACTGAAGCGTCGATCCGCTGGTCCCGCGCGATCCTCTGCGCGCGGTGGTCGTCGCGTGCGAAGCGGGTGCGACCGCTGAAGGGCCGCTCCAAGGCATGACCCTCGCGATCAAGGACTACATCGCCGTGCGAGGCGCGCCGATGGCCCTCGGCAGCGGCCTTCCTGGGTTCGTTCCACACCACGACGCCACGGTGGTCGCGCGGGTCCGGGCGTCCGGCGGGCGGGTGGTCGCCAAGGCGCAATGCGAAGCGTTCCTGCTCGGCGCGAATAGCTTCTCGAGCCGGCCCGAGCCGGTGCGCAACCCCTACGATCTTGCACGCTCGGCGGGCGGTTCCTCATCCGGCCCGGCTGCGCTCGTCGCAGCCGGGCGGGTCGATCTTGCCATCGGCAGCGATTCGGGCGGTTCGATCCGAATCCCGGCGGCCTTCTGCGGCGTCGTCGGTCTTAAGCCGACACGGGGCCGGGTTCCCTGCACCGGCATGCCGTCGATCGAGCCGACGCTCGAGCACGTCGGCCCGATCGGGAGAACCGTGACCGACGTGTCGCGCCTGTTCGCCGTGCTGGACGGGCCCGACGGCACCGATCCCCGTCAAGCCTGGGCGCGCCGCGACACGACCGCTGTTCAGGTGCCGACGGAGAGCTTGAGGCTCGGCGTGTTCGAGCCCGGGTTCGCACTGGCAGATGCCAAAGTGGCTGATTGTGTGATGGCAGCGCTTGAACGGCTGGATGGCTCTGACGCGCGGCGGACGGTCGTGCACTGGAGCGCGTTCGAGGAGGCGCTCGAGCTGCATGCGGCGGTCTACGTCGCTGGGCGAGCGTTCGCGGCCGAGCCCGCAGGATCCTCGGCCTTCGCGATCACCGACCCCGACGGCTGGGCGGCCTGGCGGGCGGGGCTCGCCGAGGGCGACCTTCCGCCCGAGCTCCAGATGGAGATCGCCGCCGGCCGGGCGCTGCTCAGCCGCGATCCGGGGCTGTATGGCCGCGCGCTGCGGCGGGCCGATACGCTCACCGCCACGCTCGATGCGCTGTTCGACGGCGTCGACGTGCTCGCCTTGCCGACCAGTCCGGGCCTGCCGCCGGAACTTCCACAAGGCGAGGTCGCGGCGGAAGCGCTCTACGGCGACACGCGGCTGACCGCCGCCTTCAACCTCACCGGGCACCCGGCGCTGAGCCTGCCTGCGGGATTGGTCGATGGCCTGCCGGTCGGCTTGCAGCTCGTCGGCCGGCGGGGCGCGGACCAAGCGGTGCTTGCCGCGGCGTCGGCGACTGAGCGCGTGCTCGGTCAACTTCCCCCACCCTCAGGCAACTTCGGAGAAAGATTTTGAACGCCCGCATACCACCGCTGCCGCGTGACCGGACCGAGCCCCGCGCGGCCGACCTGCTGAAGAAGGCCGGCACGACGTTCAACGTGCATCGAGTCATGGCGAACGCGCCCGCGCTGCTGGAGGCCTACACGGGGTTCGCCGATCCGCTGAGCCAGGGTGTCCTGCCCAAGCGCATGCGCGAGCAGGTGGCGCTCGCGATCGCCGCGCGGAATGGCTGCGACTATTGTCTTGCGGCTCATCGCGCGGGCGGGCGTTTCGCGAAGCTGGGCCCGGACGAGATCGCGGCGGCCGAACGCGGCGAAGCGACCGACCCCAAGGAAGCGGCCTCGCTCGCCTTGGTCCTCAACCTGCTCGAGCGCGTGGGCGACGCCGACGACGTCGTCCTCGATCGAGCGCGGGAAGCCGGCTTGGGTGACGAGGAGATCCTCGAACTTGCCGGCCATGTGGCGCTGAACGTGCTCACCAACACCGTCAACCGGCTCGCGCGCACGCCCAACGACTTCGCGACGACACGGATGAAGGTGGCCACCGAGGTGCTGTCGCGCCTCGGCGTCAGCGGCTGATCGGGGACCGCCCGGCGCGCAAACACATCGAAGAATGGGAGAGGAACATGCCGTCACGACTACTCGCCTGGGGCGCAAGCCTGACGACGCTGCTCGCCGCCGCCCCCGCGTTAGCGCAGACCGCGCCGCCGGAGGAGCCCTCGACGGCCGTCGAGGATATCGTGGTCACCGCGCAGCGACGCGAGCAGACCCTCCAGGACGTGCCCATCTCGGTATCCGTCTTCAGCGCGGAAACGATCCGGCGCGCGCGTGTGGACACGGTGGACGATCTCGTCGCCCTGACCCCGGGCGTGAGCGGGGCGGCGGTCGCGACGACGACGCCCAGGATCACCATCCGCGGCGTCAGCACCGACGACTTCGGCGTCGGGTCCGACCCGGCGCTCGGCGTCTACGTCGACGACGTGTATCTCGGCCGAGGCGTGAGCTCGATCAGCGATCTATTCGACATCGCGCGGGTCGAGGTGGTGAAGGGGCCGCAGGGCACGCTGTTCGGCCGCAATACGACGGCCGGAGCGATCAGCATCACCACGCGGCGGCCCGGCGACAGCGCGGAAGGCGAACTCGACGTGAGCTACGGTCGCTTCGACGACCTGCTCGCGCGCGGCGCGGTCAATCTGCCGCTGGGCGACGGCCTGGCCCTCCGCCTCGCGGGGTCGAGCCGGACACGCGAAGGTCCGTACCGCAATACGCTCGGCGGCCGGCTGGGCGGCATCGATAGTCAGGCGGGCCGGGCGACCTTGGGATACGACGGAAGCGGCTTCGACGCCCTGTTCTCGGTGGAGCATCGCTCGACGCGCAACCTGCCCGGGGCCTCCATCAATCCCGATTTCGTCGGCGGCGATCGCTATGGGCCTGCGAGCGTCAACCTCGCGTCGAACACGCCCGAGCGCGCGCGTGACGACATCGACGCGACCCGAGCGACGCTGCGGCTGGAAGCCGAGCTGTCCGACGCGATCACGCTGACCTCGATCACGGCCTATAACGGCTTCAAGAACGACTATCTGGAGGACACCGACGCCAGCCCGCTCACGCTTCTTCACTTCGGCACGCGGGGCAAGCAGGACAGCTACAGCCAGGAGCTGCGGCTGAACGGCGAGGCCGGGCGGCTGACGTGGTTCGTGGGCGCCAGCGCGGCGCGCGACGAGATCCGGTCGGATCAGACCGCTGCTTTTTCCGAGAAGGATTTCTGCCCCATCCTGTTCGGGGCGTCCTGCCTCGACGCGACGGGTGCCGCGGGTTCCGATCGTGTCGCGGAGACCTCGTTCGGGCGGTCCAGGAACACCAGCCTCGCGCTCTACACGGACCTGACCTACGCCTTGACCGACCGCGTCGATCTGATCGGCGGCCTGCGCTACAGCCACGACCGCAAGCGCTTCGCCGTACGCTACGCCACAGGTGACAACCTGCTCGGCCCGATCTTCGTCACGCCGCCGCCCGCTGAAGACTTGGCCGCGCTCGGCACGCTCGATGCCGACGGCACCCTAAACCAACGCTACAGCCAGTCGAGCTGGCAACCGCGCCTGGCGATCAACGTCGATCTGACCGATCGCGTCTCGGCCTACGCTTCGGCCTCCCGCGGCTTCAAGGCAGGCGGCTTCAACCAGCTCGTGCCCGGTCCCGCCTTCGGAGCGGAATCGATCTGGAATTACGAAGTCGGCCTCAAAGGCGACCTGATCGACCGGCGGCTGCGCTTCGACTTGTCGGCCTTCTACTATGAGTATTCCGACCTCCAGGTCCTGATCGATTTCGCCGGATCGGTGATCACGCGCAACGCCGGGTCGGCCACCGGCTACGGCGCCGAGGCGCAACTTGTCTGGCGACCGGTCGATACCTTCTCGCTCAGCCTAGGTGCGGCCTATCTCGACGCGACGTACGACACGTTCCGGCCCAGCGCCGACCTCGACTACTCCGGCAATCGGCTGCCGCGTGCGCCGAAGTTCTCGGGCAACATTGTCGGGGATCTCGACCTTCCCCGTCGCGACGGGCTCTCGCTCCTCGGTCGGGTCGAGGCGAGCTACCGTTCCGAGCAGTTCTACGATCCTTCGAACAGCGGGTTCGAGCGGCAGGCGGGCTATGCGCTGGTCAATCTGAGCGGCGGTCTGGGGTTCGGAGATCGATTCGAGGTTCGCGCGTTTGTCCAGAATCTGCTTGATGAGGAATACCTGATCGACACCTCGGTCACGGTGCCTGGCTTGCTTACCTACACGCAGCGCGGCGAGCCGCGGACCTATGGTGTTCAGTTGCTCGCTCGGTTCTAAGAGCGGGCGGGATGCATGACCTGAGAAGCCCGCCTTCACGGCGGTAAAACATCACGTCGCGGGGCTAACGCTAACTGAGGTGAAGAAGCGAAGCCGAACCCGATACAAGAACTGGTTACGAAAGGAGCGCCGCTTCGACCCCGGCCTCTCGCGCCAATCGCTCGACGTTCGAGCGTGCAGCCTCTTAAAGGAGGGCGTCATGAGGCTTAGATTCTATCTCGACGTGATCAGCGTGCCGAAAACGACTGCCGTCAGTGTGCCCGCTCTCCCGCAACAGCCTCGCCTGTTCACGTAAAAACAGGCAAATCGATCTAGAGCAGTCTTGGGCCAAGTTTTCCAAAGACCGTTCCCCGAGCGTTCATTCAGCGATCAAGCATGGCCCTCGTGGCGCTATAGTTATGCGCAGGGTTGATTTCACCCAAGCTCCCGAGGCTCCCGGAGTTCAGCTAAGCGCGAGGAACGATCGTCGGCTGTGTGACCCAATACCTGGAGCACGGCTTCCATCAGCGAACGATCCGGATGCGTGTCTAGGTGGTGCGCCCGCTCGATCGCGAGGTTCGCCTCGGCGGGATCGGGCGACGTCATTCCCAGCGCCTCGAAGATCGGCGGATAGTCGAGCTTGCTTCTGTTCGCCCGCGCGACGATCCGGCGACCGATGGGCTGGCGCTCAGCGTCGTAGCTGTCCAGCAGCGACGGACCGGCCTTGCCCTGAAGGACATAGGCGAGCTTCCAAGCCAGATTATAGGCGTCCTGGACCGAGGTGTTGGAGCCCAGGCCGTTCAGCGGCGGATGCCGATGGACCGCGTCGCCCATGCAGAACACCCGTCCGGCCGAGTAGCGGCTCGCGACGACCTCGTTCACGGTCCAGGCGCTGGTCGATTTCACTCGGATCGGGATCGTAGGATCGCCGATCATCTCGCGGACGATGGCCTCCGCCCGGCCATGGCCGAGATCGGGCTCACCCTCGGCCATGTCATAACCCCAGATCGCTAGCCATTCAGCCCAAGGCCGGATCATCCGGATCACGCCGGCGCCAAGACCGCCGGTTCGCGCCCCGGGCTGCAGGATCCAGTAGAGAACGCTCGGGCGGTACGAGACGTAGTGGCTGAGATCCGCCTCGAACAGGATGTTCATGCTGCCCGACAAGCCCATCTCGCCTTCCAGCGGGAGTTCTATGGCCTGGGCCACGCGCGAGCGGCCGCCGTCGGCGCCGATCAGATAGCGGCACCGGATGGTGATCGCCTGACCTGACAGCCGGTCCTTGGCGGTCGCGGTCACGCCGTCCGCGTCCTGTTCAAGGCTGAGGAACTCGGTGTTGAAGCGTAGGGCGCTCCCGCGCTGGCCCGCCGCCTCGACGAGGATCGGCTCGAGATAGGTCTGGGGCAGGTCGCAGATCGAGGTGGGGCTGGCGAGCTCATACTCGGCGCGACGGGTGGGATGGTTGCCCCAGGAGAGCAGCCGTCCGAACTCCTCGCCGGCAAGCGAGTGGCAGAAAACGCTGTTGGCCATGAACGCCTGGCCGCTGGCATGGGCCTTCGCTCTTTGCTCGAGGCCCAAGTCGCGAAGGATCTCCATGGTACGCTGGTTCGTGATGTGCGCGCGGGGCGTGTCGGCGAGCCATCCATACTTGGTGATGACCATGTTGCGAACGCCGTAGGTCGACAGCAGCGCCGCCGCCGTGCCCCCAGCGGGCCCGCTGCCCACGATCAGAACATCGGTTTCGTAGTCGAATGGCATGACCACTCTCCTCAAGATTTGGCGATTGCACGGAGCCGGAAAATGTCGCCCTCAGAGCGATTGCGGACGCCGAGCTCCCGCTTCCAACTTGCGAGGATCGGTACCTTGCCCGCGATACAGGTTACGGCTGGGCCGGCTCCGAAGCTCCGCCTCCGAAAGCCCTCTGAACCAACCCGCACGCCGCGAATATTGTCGTGGGAAGTCATCAACCGGGATCTTCATAGTTGAGATTCAGGTCTCGCATCATCGTGGGGACCATTGACGCGAGCATGGATCGGTCCACGCCGGCCAGACCGAGACCTTACGACACAAGCGCGACCGCCTTCCATTCGTAGCGCGTGTCCCAGCTTCGGTTTGTCTGCATGATTTCTCTCCATTTCGAGACAAAGCTCTCCCCGCCCGTAACGGTGGGTGTCGGGTGTCCGGGTCCTTGATCCGGCTTCAGCCGACGTGCTTGTCCCAGCGGTGGATGTGGACGTCGCCGTAGATGCCGGCCTTCGTGAACGGGTCGCCCTCGTGAAAGCGAACAACCTCTTCGTAGCTTGTCGCTTCAAGTATCATGAAGCTTCCAAGGTTGGTGTCATCGACATCGTCGACGCAGAAGGGACCAGCCTGGACCAGCTTGGGCGGGCCGCCGCGCAAGTAAGCGCGGTGCTCGTCGCGCAAGCGGTTCCGCAACTCGCCGGTGCCCGGCCTGTCATAGCAGAGTTTCAAGTATAGCATCCGTGGCTCTTCGGTTCGGTTCAGGCAACATCCACGGGCGCGGCGCCGGGGGACGGGGGGAGGGAGAGGCGACTTGCGTTGCAGGTATGGGCGCGGCCCAGGGCGGACGAAAAGGCTTGGAGCAGTTCCGCCTCAAGGTCGTGTGGAGCCGAGACCGCCCGCCAAGCGATGTGAGCGTCGGGTCGGACCAGCAGCGCGCCATCCTCTTCGATTTCCGCCAATCGCGCCCAGTCGCCGTAGACGTCGGCGTTCTCCATGCCCAAGCCGATCTCCTCGACCGCGAGCGGAACGCCGAGGTGGTCGGACACAGCACGCGCCGCGTGGCGCCACGAGCCGCCGCCGATGCCGACGATCAGAGTGAAGCGCCTCTTGCCGACGAGATCGTGCGTCGAGCGGCGGCGCCCGTCCGGAGCCGCGAGCCAAGCATGGGGAAGGCGAGCGCCAGGCCTAGTGGTTGGGTGATGATAGATTTCGGCATCGCGAGTCGGTGCAGGCCCCGGCAGCCCTTCGGTGACAATGTTGTCAGATACATAGAACTGGTCCATCTCCACGCCGTGGCAGTTGAAATGCCAGTGCTGGAGGTCGAGCGCGTCGCGGAGCTGACCTCGCCTTAGACGCCCCGCTTCGCTGTCCTCGAAAATCTCGCGGAGGGCCTCCTCGCCCTCTATCGGAGATTGATCACGCTCAGCGCCGAGCGCTTGCATCACTGGACGCAGGTTCTGAAGACTCGTAATGGCGCGGTCCACCACTTGGCGGCCAATGGGCCGGCGCTCGGCGTCATAGCTGTCTAGAAGCGACGGATCGGCCCAGCCCCGAAGTACGTAGGCGAGCTTCCAGCACAGATTGTAACTGTCCTGCACAGAGGTGTTGGAGCCTAGACCGTTGGCGGGCGGATGGCGGTGGGCGGCATCACCGGCGATGAAGGTCCGGTTCACCCGGTAGCGGGGTGCGAGGAGGTGGTTTACAGTCCAGGTGCCGACGTTCTTGATCTCGACATCCAGGGAGGGGTCGCCGACGTGTCGCCGGATGCGTTCGACGAGCGTAGCCTCGGCGAGATTCGGCTCGCCCTCGCGAGGATCGTAGACGAAGAGCAGCACCCATTCGTCCCATGGGCGCACACAAACATAGGTGCCACCCCCGAGCCAGTCGTCCTCGCCCGGGCTGATCAACCAGTACAGCACGCTCGGCCGATGTTCCACGTATGGGCCAAGATCAGCCTTGAACCAGCAGCTGACCGCCTCGCCTAGACCTGCGGTGCCCTCCAACTGAATGCCGAGTATGTTGGCGACCAGGCTTTTCCCACCATCGGCGCCTATGAGGTACTTCGCCCGCACGATCGAGCGCTCACCGCTTCGCCGATCGACGATCTCCGCAAGCACACCGTCGTCGTTCTGCTGGAAGTTGACCAGTTCGGTGCCGAACCGCACGTCCGCGCCGCTTTCGATGGCCGCGGCGTGAACGATCGGCTCCATAACATGCTGGGGTAGGTTGCACATCGGCGACGGGCTTGCCCGCTCGTAATCGGCGCGCCGCTCGGGCGCCGTGCCCCAGGCGCGGAAGCTTGCGATTTCCCGCGACGTAAAACTCGTCATCCAGGAAACATTGCCCATGAGGTGGTGAGGCGTGGCAGCGCCAAGCAGGCGAGCCTCAAGTCCGGCGTCGCGAAAGATCTCCATGGTGCGCTGGTTGGTGATATGGGCGCGTGGCGAGTTCGACAAACCCGGATGCTTCGAGATCGTGATCGCATCAACGCCGAGCTGGGCGAGGAAAAGCGCCGCTGAAATGCCAGCAGGACCCGTCCCCACGACAAGGACGTCTGTTTCGATATTGACCATTCGTTTCTCCCAGGGGCGTCCGGCAAGCTCTTGTAGGCTCGTTCGGACAAGGCTCGTGTCAGGCGCTGTCCGCCTCGTAATTGTGTATGAAGTCCGCAGGCATCTCGGGTCCCCAGAGATAGACCGAGTCTTCGGGTGCCAGCTCGCGCCGGGGAACTTCCGTTCCGGCCTCGACAAAGTCGATGTCGCAGAAGTATTCGGCCCAGCTACCCCAGGGGTCCTGTACGTACCAGAACCAATTGGAACCGGCGACGTGGCGGCCGAAGCCCCAACCGCGATGACCGAGGCCCGCCATGTGCTGACCCCCGATCCCAATCTGGTCGATGTTTTCGACCTCGAAGCTGAAGTGGTGAAAACCGGGGGCGGTCGACTGTGCGAATCCGACGATGTGATGATCGCTGCCATGTCGGGCGTGGAGGAAGGCGACGTGATCGTTCCCGTCCGAAAGACCCAGGCCAAGAACGTCTCGGTAAAAGGCGGTCGATCGCTCAAGGTCCGAGGTGAACAGAAACGCATGACCCAGCCGGAAAGGGTTGGCGATGGTTGTGCTGCGGGCGGGCGAGTGGCGCCAACCGTCCGGGGCCGGGTGCACACTCGCCCGCCGCTCGTCCGGCGTTCGCTTATGGTCCGCCACCACCCTCACGAGGATGCCTTCCGGATCCCGAAAAGAGATCGACTCCACGTTCCCCGCCGCCGCAGCCGTTTCGACGAGATCGACGGCCCGGCTCCGTAGAACCTGTTGAATTCGCGCTAACTCTTCGGCGTAGGCCGCGAACACGAGCTGATGAAGACGCTTTTTGTGACCTTTTGTGATCACAACGGCGGGCTGGGATGCCGGATCGGCGCGTTTCGCCCGAAGCTCGAGCGAAGAGCCCACGTATTTCAGATCCAGTCCGAATTCACGGTAGAACGTTTCGGCTACTGCGAGATCGGGCACCTCCAGAGCGATCCCGACCAATGAGTGAACCGACGGCGGCCTGTCTCTCACCGTGGGCATCATGGTGGCAGTTTCGGAAGCGTTGCTCATCACGATCTCCTCTCTCAGCTCATCACGCTGCAGTTGTTTGCATTCGTGGTTGTGTCACATCGGTGACTTGGTCAACGATCGGGCTGCGCAGCAGTCCAAGACCTTCGACCTCGACTTCGACCACGTCACCCGCCTTCATCCACAACGGAGGCTTGCGCCCGACGCCAACGCCGGCCGGCGTACCGGTCACGATCACGTCGCCCGGCTCCAGCGTCATCGCCTCGCTGAGGATCGCGACGAGCCTGGCGACGGAGAAGACCATCTGGTCGGTCGAGGCGCTCTGGACGACCTCGCCGTTCAAACGGGTCTCCATCCGCAGACCCGACGCCCCGGCTGGCAGCTCGTCGGAGGTCACGAAGTCCGGGCCGAACACGCCGGTCGCGTCGAAGTTCTTGCCGACGGTCCATTGGGGCGACTTGAACTGGAAGTCCCGCACCGAGACGTCGTTGAACACCGAATAGCCGGCGACGTGGTCCAGCGCCCGACGCTCATCGATGTGGCGTCCGCCCACGCCGATCACGGCCGCGAACTCGCCTTCGAAGTCGAGCTGTTCGGAGGCGGCGGGGCGAACGACCGGCGCGTCGTGCCCGACGAGGGAAGAGGCAAAACGCGCGAAGACGGTCGGATAGGCCGGCTGCTCGAACCCGCTCTCTGCGCTGTGGGCCGCGTAGTTGAGGCCGATGCAAATAATCTTAGGGGGTCTTACCAGCGGAGGGAGGATGTCGACCGTCGCGAGATCGAGCTCCCGACCCCGGCGGACCAGGATCTCGTGAGCCCTCTCCAACGCGTCGCCGCCGGCCGCGATCACGTCGCCGAGGGCACCCGGATGGGCACCGTCCGTTTCAGGAAGCCCCAGACAGCCCCCGTCCTCGCGTCGCACGGCGAGGCCGCGCTGTCCGGCCGAGACGTAGGTGACGAACCGCATGACTTCATCTCCACTTGAGATTGACGGACACTCCAGCGCCCGATGTCTGACATGGATAATCGGACGTTTCAACAGAAAATATATTTCTGTGGGGATAGTCATGTGATGTATGATCCCGTCATGGACATGACGGTGACCAGTCCCAGTGGAAAGCCCAGCCTGACGGCTGGCGTGTATGAGCGCATAAGGGTTGACGTGCTGGCCTGCCGTCTCGTGCCTGGCCAAAGGCTGAAGATCGCCGAACTCGCCCAGTCGCTGCGGGTCAGCCCGGGGGCCGTGCGCGAAGGGCTGTCGCGGCTGGCGGCCGAAGGGCTGGTCGTCGCCGAATCTCAGAAAGGTTTTCGGGTCGCGCCGGTCTCCGCATCGGATTTGGTCGACCTTACTCGCACGAGATTGGAGATCGAAGCCTCGTGCTTGCGCCGGGCCGTCGCCGCTGGCGATGTTCCCTGGGAGTCGCGTCTTGTTGCAGCCCTGCACCGGCTGTCCCGAACGCCCGAACGATCGCCGGACGACGAGCGCCAGCTTGGTGATCATTGGGCGGCGGCCCACGCCGAGTTTCATGCTGCCTTGGTCTCAGCTTGCGACAGTCCCTGGCTGCTTCGCCTGCGCGCACTTCTCTACGACCAGTCGGAACGCTACCGGCGCCTCTCGGTGCCTCTGGCCCCATCAGTGCGGGATATCGGCGGCGAGCACCGCGCCATTGTGGAGGCTGCCATCAGCCGCGACGCAGATCTTGCCGTGATGCTCCTAAGCCAACATCTGAGCGCAACGACACGTATTCTCCAGAGCTCGGGAATTACGGTGGACAGTCCGAGTCTGCACCGCCCTTCGTAAGCTTTGATCACCTCAAGATGGGTGGGCGGCTCGCCAACAGGGATCCCCCGATGGCTCCGGACCGAAACAGATCGTCAGGAAATCGGCCAGGATCCGGACGCGGGCGGTGACCGAGCGTCCAGGGGGCATCATAGCGCAGGGAGCGACCTCTTCGGGCGGGAACTCGGGCAATAGGATCTCAAGCCGACCGGCATCGAATGACGACGACGCGATGAACGTCGGCAACAACGCCAGGCCGAGGCCGGCGCAGCGGCCTGGCCTAGCAACTTGCCATTGTCGGCGCGCAGGCAAGGGCTAACGCGCACATGCGCCGAGCGTCCGCCGACACGGGCGCGTCAGGCTTCCCCGGCGCCGGTACTCGCCTAGATCAGCACGCTGCGCCCCGCAACATCGACCGGTCCTGCTGACCATGTTCGGCTAGATGGGCGGGCCTGGCGACGAGCACGCGCCGAGTCCGTTGCCAACGCCGCGCCACTCGCGCGGAGTCGGGCAGGTTGCCGATGCGTCTCCCAGCATCGAAGCGCTCGCCGACCCGATCATCATGCGACCGTCGTCGGAGACATCAAGCTCGACCCGCGGAGATCGGACGGCAAAGTCGACCAGCGCTGGGCCGAAATGCTGCATGCCGGATGATAGCGGCGCTATCATCCGGATTGGCAGTAGATCTCCGATCTGGCTTGTGCCAACACCTCCTGCGCGGCGTTGAGCTCCCCCAAGGCCGCCGAAGCTCTAGTGGAATAGGCCCGCCCGACTTCGGTCGGTCGAACGCCTTTCGCGGTTCGGGTCAGAGGGCCAGCGCCAAGGCTGGCCGAGTGATGTCGGTGACGACGCATCATCGAACGCGCCATGTTCCGATTCTTGACGATGGTCGGGTGTCGGGTAGCCAGAGCATTCGGGGATGGGCTGACCTTCTAAACTGGATGTGGATCTTGGCTGGAAGGCCACCTTGGGGAGCGACCGAGACAATAATCTCGACCCCCATCTTGCGGTCGCAGGGGCTGGTGCGCCCGGACAGACGTACTGTCGTCATCTGGATTTCACTGTTGGAGGCTCGGTGATGGCGTCCATCAGCCGGTCCCACACGCCGGCTTTGCACCACCTGACGAACCGGTTGTAGCACGTGGTTCTCGGTCCATAGCGCTTAGACAGGTCGCGCCACAGCGCACCCGAGCGCAGGACCCAGAAAATGCCGTTCAGGACCCGGCGGTCATCGACACGCGCCACGCTCCTCGGCTTGTTCGGTAACAGCGGCGCGATCAATGCGCCATTCGAAATCGCTCAGATCATAGCGGCTCATGTCGCAACGCTGAATCAGGCCAACACCGCTTGGGGAATCGCCTTGATGGGTTGGCGCAGAACCGCGCACGATGAATCCCGTCTAGCGCGAGCGGCGCGCCTTCTTCGCCTACTCGGCAAAATCTCCTCTATGGGTTCCCGGCCTAGCCTTTCGCCACGGGGTCGAGTGCCGTCGCGCGACACCCGCCCGTTAGGACAAGCGCAATGAAGGTGATCGTCTTCCAGTGCCGTGCGGTACGCCCATCTGTGACGGCTCGCCGCTGGAGTGCTCTCAAGTCACTGTCTTCAGGTTCCAGAATGTGTCCCACGCCTCGGGATCGCTAACGAGCTCCCAATGCTCGGCAATCCTGCCTTGGTCAAAGCGCCAAACTCCACAGACATACTGATCGAGCTTTTCAGATCCACGGCTAGCGGTCGCGCGGCTGAAGACCACGCCGAAGCCGTCGTTGGCCAGCGCGAAGCGGGTAAGCGGCCGCACCGACATCGTGTCTCCGCTCAGCTCGCGGATGCGGCCGAGATGCTCGGCCATCGGGTCCGCCCCCTGCCAGTCCCCGGCCACGGGATTGCGCCCGGGGGTGTGGGCGACAAAGCCGTCGGTGAAGATCGTCGCGTGTATCGGCGGATCATCATAGCCGGCTCGCAGGATGAGGGCGTTCGGATGGAGGGCGCTGGGAGCGATCGCCGCGCTATCTGCATCCGGCGACCGAAATCCCTGCTCGAGCAGTTGTTCCAGGCCGCCGAGCACTTCGACGACGGAGCCGGTTATGCGCAGCACCGATCGAATTGTTTCCTCGGGCAACCAGGGCAGGTTGCTCAGGTCCAACCAGACGACGGCCGCCCCCTCGCAGCGATCGATCCGACCGGTAACCGAGATGTCCAGCATGGTCGACCTCAGCTGCGCGAGCGCGGCACATACCTCTTGGCCACTGAACACTGAGCCACCCGTCGCGAGTTGCACGGTCGTGGCGTTCGCCAGCCCTTCTTCCAGAGCATCGAGGTCGCCTTCTACGGCGCGGGCCCAGACATCGGAGTTGTGCACCGCCATGTCCTAAAATCTCGCCGTGGGATCGATCGGTGTCTCTTGCCAGAAGCGGATGCGCCAGGTTTCCCCGGCGTCGAGAACGTAGATCGCGACATAGCGCGCTGGCGGAGGGTTGTGGGCGAGGTTCGCATTGACCATCGTCACGCGACCGGTGACCACCACGGCCTCTCCCGCGGTGAAGTGCTCGTGACCCTCGGTTTCGAACTGGGTGAAGCGACGCTCCGGTGCGAAGTGAATGTCGAGGTAATCATGTCGATCAACGAGATTGCCGGCGTGACCGATGGCGACGAAGTCGGGGGCGAGGACGTCCTCGGCCAGAGATCTGGCGCCGGACAAGACCGCTTGGGTCAGTCTCGCTTCAGCGGCGAGAACCTGGTCGATCATCGCACCGGCCACCGTCACTTGCCGTTCCAAGCGCTGAGCTCGGCATAGAGACGGCCAACCGCCTCCCCTTCGGGCGTCCGCCAGTCGCCCATCAGCTCGGAAGCGAGACTCACCCAATTGGTCATCACGGCGCCCGCCTGCGTCAGCCGCATCATCGCCGCCGTCTGAACGAGCTCGGACTCAGTTCCTGAACAATCGACCACGACAAAGACTTCGTAGCCGGCTTTCAGCAGGTCGAGGGTGGTGTGCAGCGTACAGAGATCGAGCGAGACGCCGCCGATGATCACGCGCTTGCGGCCGGCGGCGGCGAGCGCGTTTCTGAACGCCTCGGATTGAAAGGCGCTGGGCGTGTCGCGCTCGAAACGCGGCGCGTCGGGCACGTTCTCGGCGATCTGTGGGTAGAAGTTGCCGCGGAAATCGCCTTCGTCCCCCAGCACGAACACCGGCGTGCGTACAGCGAAGATCTTTGCCAGCCTGGTGAAGGCGGTGATATTCAGCTCCCAGCGCTCGCGCGGCAGCGTGCGCAGGCCGGGATCGAACCCCGTCAGGTAGTCGACCAGGACCATCACGCAGTCTTCGGGAACGAGGCGGGTCTGATAGGTTTCAAGCGAGGTCATGCGTTCGTCTCCGTCGAATGTGAGTCTTGGTTCACGGTTTGGCAGGAAGGGAGAAGAGCGCGGGCCGTTGCTGTGCGCCGAACAGCCCGAGCGTGGTGATCAGAAAGCCGTCGACGCGCGGGTCCAGGGCGATCGCGGAAGGCTGCTGAAGCTGATCCGAGTCGGTCGTGAGAGCGGTCGGTCTCCCGTGCTCGTCGAGCCGTTCGATCCGGGTCGCGAGAACCTGCCGCCGGTCCGACGCGACAACGAGCCGGCCCTCGCCGTCGAACGCGAAATCATCGACGTAAACTGATCGGGCGACTGTCCGCACGCGCCCGGGGCGGTCCCCGATCGGAACAGCGATGATCCGGGCCTGGCCGGACAGAGATACGTAGAGTTCGTCACCGCGCACCTTGAGCCCATTCGGGCCCACGGCGAGCGTCGGCCCCGGCCTGCCGTCCACCATCGCCCGGCGTGCTCGCGGCACGACCGCTCGGCCGGTCAGCCAGCGTGCCGGTATGGCCCCGGGCCGATCCGCCCGCCAGACCACGCCGTGGCTGTCGGCCACGTAGATGCGTCCTTCACCATCGACCGCGACGCCGTTCACCATCGCCGTGGACGGCAGGCTCACGACCTGTTCGGCGCGTCCGGTCGTGGGATCGAGCCTCCAGACGCCTTTTGGACCCTCGCCACCCCGGCGATCAACCCCGACCAGCACGTGACCGTCGCGGTCAATCGCGAGACCAGTGAGGGAGGCATGCGGACCGCCGACCCGCAGGCGGCGCTCGTCGCCGTTGGCGGCTCTGATGTAGAGGCCACCCGTCAGCAAGCTGACGAAGACGGCACCGTCGGCAGCCACGGCCAGGTTTTCTGCGTGCTCGCCTGCAGCCGCGTCGAAACGGGTCAGCACAGTCACCTGCGCGACCGCGCCTTGCGTGAGCAGGATCCAGAGCGCCGCCGCCGACGCGAACGCGCGCCAGGTCATGAGCCGAGCAGGCCGACCTGTTGCATCAGCTGCAGACGGTCCCAATAGATCCGCACTTCCTTGATCTTGCCGCCGTCACCGTAGGTGAGGTGCATCGCGCCGAGGATGTCGAAGGGCTTGCCGGTGGGCTCGATCGTGCGGCCTGTCGCAGGATCCTGGAACGGCCCGGTCATCGTCCCGGTCACACGCTCCCACGACGCCACGTCCCGGCCTTGAATCGTGTGGCCCTGGAGTTCAAAGCGGATGTCGCTGTAGGCCCCGAACAGCATTCCGAAGAAAGTCCCCAAGCCCGACTTGTCCAGCGGCTGGGGGTTCTGGGGCTGGTGCATGATCACGTCGTCGGTGAACAGGTCGATGATCCGGTCGATATCGTGGCTGTTCCACGCTTCGATCCAGCGGCGGAGGTCGGCATCGGTGATCTCCGGCTCATCCGATGCTCCGCCGTGCCGGAAGGCGGCAAAATAGGCATTGCTGGCGAAGTCCGCATGTTCGCCGATCGTCGCCATCTGCCGGCCGTAGTCCCGATTGGCTTCGTTCGCGGCGTGGTTGGCGATGAGTTGCTCGACCCCGCCCGACCAGGTGGAGAAGTTGAGCACGGTCTTGCCGTCGACCGACCGATAGACCGTGTCCGCCACATAACCGGGGTTCTTGCTCGATGTTGTCTCGATGCCCTGCCGGATCATCCCGATCAGGGTATCGACGTCGGCTGGGTCCTTGAGCGTGAACACGTTGCCGGCGTAGATCTGATCATTGTCGCTCATCTGGAAGTTCCTTGTCTGGCTAAAGGATTGGCGCCGCCTCGGTCGCCCCCGATGGTGGCCACCGATCCTATGGCGAGGTCAGTCCGGCTGCTGCGGGCCGGCGAAGAGTTCCGGATCGACGATCGCTGTTTCCTGGTGGTAGGCGAGGCGCCAGCGGTCGTTCTCGGTCTTCCAGAACTGTACGAAGCGACTTCGAAGCTCGAACCTGGCCGTCACCGACTGCGTTCCTCGAACCAGCGCCAGGTCGGTTCCGAGCGGTTGAACCGTTCGCTCGTCGATGTCGAACCGGGTGAACCGGCCTTCTACGCCGCCCGGCACATGGACATCGACGTAAGCGCGTTTGTCCACCTGTTGTCCGGCGAAGCCGATCCCAAGAAAGTCTGCGGTCACCATCTCGTCAAGGGCATCGGCGCGACCCTCAAGCACCGCCTTGACCAACTGGTCCAGCGCGCCGACGACGCGCGCTTCGAAGTCGTCCGCCGAGGTGGTCTCTCGCACCTGGCCTGCAAGTCGGGGAAGCTTCATTGTGCGACTCCATCGTTGTTGTTTCAGTCGGATTTCCGCGGCGCACGGTCGGTGCGACGTCCGCGATTCAAACCGCGCCCAGTTCCGCGCCGAGTGGCACCGGCGCGCCGGGCAGGGTCTCGCTGGACAACCAGAGATAAAGGTATCTGCGGTGCGCGAACCGCCAACCATCAGGCGTGCGGCGATAGTGATCTTCGTAGATCGCGCGGTTGTCGTAGCCGCGCCCGTCTTTGAAGGTGCCAGTCTCGATACACGGCCAGCGACCGTTGGCGGTGTCGCCACTGATCTCGACCACGCCCGCGAAGCTGCCGCGGAAAAGCCAGGAGGTGCCCGCGATCATTCTCGACCAGGTCGCGACGATCCCGGCGGCTCCCGCGACGCGCATCGGCAGGGGATCGCCGATCTCCCAGACGCCGTCCTGCACCCAAAGCGCGGCGAACTCCGTCGCATCGCGGCGGTTCACGGCGTCGTCGAAGCGGGCCACAAGCTCGCCGATCTGGGCGCAATCATTCACGTGTTTCGGATCTGCGAGGGTTTCGGCCGCTTCGGTCAACGGTGTCACTCCTGGGGCGCCATGCTCGCGGTTCATCAAAGCTCGCAGATCGCTCCACGACTTGGTCTCTGTCACCCGAAGAAATAGTCAGAAAGAGTGTCAAGTCAATGACGCGGGTGCCTCTTGCCTGATCGGCGATGGAGTGGTCGTAAGGACCGACTGGCCCTCGGTCGGCCGGGTTAGACTGATGGAGCTGAGCTTGCCTGATCGACCGCCCCCTTTCACCTCGATCCCGCCCAGTGGCTGGCTCGGTCACCTGCTGATGCGCGCGGGGGGGCGGGTCCGCGAGCGCACCGACGCCGCGCTTCTGCCGCTGGGTCTGTCGGGCCGGACGCTCGGTGTTCTGTCGCTGATCGATCGACAACCGGGACTTAGGCAGGTCCTGATCAGCAGCCACATGGGGTTCGATCGCACCAGCACCAGTCAACTGATCGACGACCTGACGCGCGCTGGACTGGTCGAACGCGCGACTGATGAGCAGGATAGACGCAGTCACGCGCTGCGGCTGACAGCAGAAGGGCGGAATCGGCTCGCCCAGGCGACGGTCGCGGGAATTTTGGCGGAGCGCGACGTCACAGCAGAGCTGTCTGATGGCGAACTCGACCAGCTTAAGCAATCGCTCGCCAGGATGTTGGCGATGCCAAGCCAGGACGTGGGCTAGGTCGCCAGAGCCGCCACGAGATAATCCGTAAAGGCCCGGACAGTGACCGAGCGTTGCCGATGCGCGGGGTGGACGGCGTAGACGGCGCCAGTCGGCATCGGCGCCGCGTCCAGAACACGTATGAGCGATCCATCGGCGAGCGGGCCGCTGACGATGAACGTCGGCAGTTGAGCCAGCCCGAGACCCGCGATCGCCGCGTCCCGGAGCACCTCGCCATTGTTGGCTCGGAAACTACCCGACACCGCCTCGCTTTCGATGCGGTCCGCCGACCCGAAGGTCCAGGCCAGGCCGGCGCTGTGTCGATAGGCGAGGCACTCGTGATCCTTCAGGTCGGCGAGGGTCTGGGGAACGCCGCGGCGGCGGAGATAGTCGGGGCTGCCGCAGACGGCGAACCGCACCTCCATCAGCTTGCGCGCGATCAGACTGGAATCCTTGAGCACACCGATCCGCACCGCGACGTCGTAGCCCTCGGCCACCAGGTCCACAGGACGATCGCTCAGATCGACGTCGATCTCCACCGCGGGGTGGACGGACTTAAAGCCGGTCAGGATGGGCGACAGGTGCGAAATGCCGAACGAGAGCGGCGCCGACACCCGGAGCAGGCCACGCGGTTCGGGGTTGCGTCCGCCGACGATCATATCGGCTTCCGCCACGTCGGCGAGGATGCGTCGCGCGCGTTCGGCATACTCGCGTCCGGCCTCTGTCGGCGTGAGCCGCCGCGTCGTGCGCGTCAGCAGCTGGACGCCAAGCCGGTCCTCCAGCGCCATGATCCTGCGGCTGACCAGCTGTTTGGACATGCCGAGCCGCCGGGCGGCTTCCGTGAAGGCGCCCCGATCCACCACCTCCACCAACATGCGCATGTCGTCCAACGTGTTCATTGTCGCTCCAAGATGGACAGTGATTCTCAGGGATCGGTGATTATCACTTTAGCCGAGAAGGTCTACATCGGTGTCTCAAGAGCAGCGGCCGGAACGGTTCTGGCCAAGAACGGAGAGACCCT
>CALROO020000012.1:0-91873 GCA_943369795.1 Rhizobium sp. Q54
ATCACGCTGAAGCTCTGCGTCTATGAGGAGACGGGGGCCATCGTCGCGGCCATGACCACTTCGGTGCCGGAGTTCCCCGAGAGCGGGCGCAACTGGGACTATCGCTACTGCTGGATCCGCGATGCCTATTACACGGTGCGGGCGCTGAACCGGCTGGGGGCGGTCGATATCCTGGAGAACTATCTCGTCTATCTGAGGAACCTGGTCGATCAGTCGGCAGGCGGGCACGTCCAGCCGGTCTATGGCGTCGGCCTGGAAGAAGACATCGACGAGCGTATCACCGAGACGGTGGCTGGCTATCGCGGCATGAAGCCCGTGCGCGTCGGCAATCAGGCGCGAGAACATCTGCAGCATGATGTGTACGGACAGATCGTGTTGCCCCTGGTCCAGAGCTTCTACGACCAGCGGCTGTTGAGGTCGGGATCGATCGACGATTTCCGCGCCCTGGAAAAAGTTGGCGACCGCGCCTTCCAGATGCACGACCAGACCGATGCTGGCCTGTGGGAGTTCCGTACCATCGCCCGGGTCCACACCTATTCGTCGGTGATGTGCTGGGCCGCCTGCGACCGGCTGTCCAAGGCGGCGGACCGGCTGGGGCTGGCCGACCGGGCCACCTTCTGGGCCGAACGTGCGACCCTCGTCCGCGACCGGATCGAGGCCGAAGCCTATTTGCCGGACCTTGGCCGGTTCGGGGCCAGTTTCGGCGGGACCGAGCTGGATGCATCCCTGCTGCAACTGGTCGACCTGGGCTTCCTGGCCCCCGACGATCCGCGCCAGGTCGCCACCTTCGACGCCATCGAACGCGACCTGAAGAAAGGGCCCTACCTGTTCCGCTACGTCGAGCCGGATGATTTCGGCGAGCCGGAAACCGCCTTCAATTTCTGTACCTTCTGGTTCATCGAAGCCCTGCACCAGAATGGTCGCGACGAAGAGGCTCGCGAAATCTTCGAACAGATGCTGAGTCGCCGCACCCATGCGGGCCTGCTCAGCGAAGACATCTCGCTGGGCGACGACGAGCTCTGGGGCAACTATCCGCAGACCTACTCCCTGGTCGGGATCATAAACTGCGCTGTACTGCTGAGCCGGTCGTGGACGGATGTGCGATGAGCCCGATCACGCAAATGCGTTCGACCCCCGGCCAGCATTCGCGCGTTGAAGGCCCGTCATGGGCCGTCTGATCGTCGTCTCCAACCGCGTCTCCGCACCGACCGACCCGGCCGCAGGGTCGGCGGGCGGGCTGGCCATGGCCCTGTCGGCCGCGCTGAGGAAATACGACGGGCTGTGGTTCGGCTGGTCCGGCGAAACCGTCGAAACCTTCACCGGCGAGGCCAAGGTCGAGGACCGCGCCGGGGTTACTGTGGCCTTGGTCGATCTGGAGGGTCAGGACGTCGACGAATACTACAATGGCTATGCCAACAAAACCCTTTGGCCACTGTTCCATCACCGGGTCGATCTGACCGCCTATGAGCGCAGCTACGGCGAGGGCTACGAGCGGGTGAACCGGCGCTTCGCCGAGGTGCTGGCCCCGATGATCGAGCCGGACGACATCATCTGGGTCCACGACTATCACATGATCCCGATGGCGCGGGATCTGCGGCGGCTGGGCATCACCAACCGGATCGGCTTCTTCCTGCACACGCCATGGCCCGCGCGGCAGCTGCTGGTCACCCTGCCCCACCATCGGCGGCTGGTGGAGTCGCTGTTCGCATACGACCTGATCGGCTTCCACACACGGGAGTGGCTCGATCTGTTCACGGACTATGTGGTGACAGAGGCGCGCGGCGACGTGACTGGCGAGGGCGGTCTGGAGTGTTTCGGGCGCACGGTGCAGACGGGCGTCTTTCCCATCGGGATCGATGTCGAAGGGTTCATTGCGGCTGGCGATTCAGCTCTCGGGCGGCGGACCTACGACCGGATGATCTCGTCTACGGCGTTCCGGGCGCTGATCGTCGGGGTCGACCGGCTGGACTATTCCAAGGGGCTGGAGGAGCGGCTGCTTGGCTACGAACAGTTCCTGGCCGACAATCCGGAAAAGCGATCCGAGGTGCTGCTACTGCAGGTCACACCGATCAGCCGGGATGACGTGGATTCCTATCAGGATATCCGGGGACGGCTTGACTCGCTCGCGGGCCGGATCAACGGGGCCTATGCCGAGATGGACTGGCAGCCGATCCGCTACCTGAACCGCACCTATCGCCGGGATCAACTGGCCGGCATCTATCGCGCCGCGCGGATCGGGCTGGTGACACCCTTGCGCGACGGAATGAATCTGGTGGCCAAGGAATATGTGGCGGCCCAGAATGCCGATGATCCCGGCGTCCTGATCCTCTCGCGGTTCGCCGGAGCGGCGGAACAGATGGGCGAAGCCCTGCTGGTCAATCCGTTCAGCCGCGAAGAACTGTCCGAAGCCATCAAGGTGGCGCTGGACATGCCGTTGGCCGAGCGCATCCGCAAATGGCAGGCCCTGATGCAGGTCGTGCGTGACACGGACGTCTCGATCTGGCGCGATGATTTCGTTGGAGCCCTGACGTCGGTCAGCATCGTCGGCGATGGCGATGCGCCATTCCATCAGGGACTCAACGCCTCGGCGGCGTAAGAGGGCGATCATCCCGTCAGCTGGCTGATCGGAAATCACTGGCCTGTCCAAAAGAGTTTACAACCTGTTAACGAACTCTCTCGACAGACCCTTGGTCACGGATTAAGGGTTTTCGACGAGGGGGCGCTGAAAAAGCGAATGATGTCCGGTAGTTCCCCGGGCCCCGGCCCTCACCTATTGTGCTGGAGGGACCATGATGCTGCTGTCCAAGATTGATCGCGCCCTGTCCGGAGGCGGCAAGGGAGACAAGAACCGCCCCGCGACCAAGCCCGAGGCGGCAGCCGATCGCTCTGTAGAAGCCGTCGCCGGCATGATCGGTGAGCGGTATGAGACCATCCAGGGCAGCATGGAGCAGATGGCCGAATTGGTATCGCAGTTCCAGGCGTTCGAGCCGCTGTTGAACCAGGTTCGCGCCCCACTGGCGGCTGAGTTCCAGGCCCGGCGTGAAGAGTATCTGGAGCTGATCAATCTGCGCACTGGTCATCAGGACCTGACGGGCCGGATGGAGAGCCTGACGGCGGAGAATAGGCGGCTCGTCACCGCTCTGGCAGGGGCCGAAAGTCAGCGCGACGAAATCCAGGCCCATGAGGCCGAGCTGACCACCGCGACCCAGGACGCCCGGCTGGAGATCGACCGACTGCGCAACAGCCTGGCCCAGGCCGAGGCTCGGGTAGAAGCATTGCGCACCGCCGACCAGGAATCATCGCATCGGGTCAAGCAGCTGGAACAGGACCAGGCAACCCTTCGCGAAACCCTGAAGGACATGGAAGCGCATCGCGCCGAGGCCGACGCCATGCGGACGCGAGCCCTACGCGATCAGTCGCTGACTGCAGACGAAAACGCCGCGCTCAAGAAGCGGATGGAAGAGGTCGGGGCCGAGATCGCACGGCTGGCACGGGCCGAGGCGTCGCTGGAAAGCCAGCTGACCGCCGAACGCGCACGGGCCGCCGCCGACCAGGCCGAAAGCGCCCGAGCGCTGCGGGTGCTGGAGGTCCAGGACGAGGCCTCGCGCTCCGAAGCGGCCGCCCTGCAGGCCAAGCTCGACACGGTCAACGCGCGGGCCACGCGGTTGGACACGATCAATGTCGACCTGTCGACGCGCCTGGCCGAGTTCCAGGCCGCATCGCAGGTGGCAGACCGTCGTGGATCGGACATGCAGACCAGCCTCTACCGGGCCCTGGAGCGCGTCCGTGAACTGGAGGCGGCATCGGAAGAGGCCCGTCAACGTCAAGGCGCGATGGAGGCCGCGCGTCTCGCCGCCGTCGATCGGGCCGATCATCTGGCCAAATCCACCGCGACCCAGGAAAAAGCACTGACCCGGAGCGAGGACCGCGTCGCCCGGCTCCAGGCCCAGATCGAAGCCTTGCAGGCTGAGCACGCCGATCAGATCGAGACCCTCAACGGCCAGATCTCGTCCCTGAAAGGCAGCATCGAGAATTTCCGGGCCGAGTCGGTCATTATCGCCGCCGCCCTGGAAACGGCGCGTCGGGAACGATCGATGCGTGAAACCAAACCACGTTCCGTGCCGGAAACCGAACGGGCCCGCGCCATGGTCACCCACTGATTCAACGCCGCCGGAGCCCCTGATCGGGAAAAGTCGGTCATTGTTCGTCAACCCTGTTTGGGGCAAGACTGGAACGAATGACGAACGGCCTGATTCACGGTGGAAAGCCTGCGGGGACCCGCATTCTCGGTCTCGACCCCGGCTTGCGTCGTACCGGCTGGGGCGTGGTCGTGGCCGAGGGATCGCGGCTGCGGTGGGTCGCGCACGGCGTGGTCAGCCCGCCCGAGGCCGCGCCATTCAGCGAGCGGCTGTTGTTTCTGCTGGAGGCGGTGGGTCGAGTCTGCGCGGACCATGGCTGTGACGAGGCGGCAATCGAGGAGGTCTTCGTCAACATGAACCCGGCCTCGACCCTGAAGCTGGGGCATGCGCGCGCGGCGGTGATGCTGGCCCCGGCGCGGGCCGGCCTGTCGGTGGCGGAATATTCGCCCAACCTGATCAAGAAGGCCGTGGTTGGGGCCGGCCATGCGGACAAGACCCAGATCGCCTTCATGGTGAAGCGGTTGCTGCCGTCCGCAGGCGAGGTGAAGGCCGATGCGGCGGATGCCCTGGCCGTGGCGATCACCCATGCGCAGATGCGGAAACGGGCCTTGCTGGCGGTGGCCTCATGATCGGGCGGTTGCGCGGCGTGCTGGCCGAGATCGAAGACGGGTATTGCCTGATCGACTGCGCGGGCGTCGGCTATGTGGTGATGTGCGGGGCGCGGACCCTGGGACGACTGCCCGCACCCGGCGACGAGGCGACGCTGCATGTCGAACAGAGCTGGTCGGCCGAGAACGGACCACGGCTGTATGGCTTCCTCAGCCGGGATGAGCGGCGGGCCTTCACGACCCTGACCGGCATTCAGGGCGTGGGGCCCAAGGCGGCGCTGTCGGTGCTGGATGTCTTGCCGCCCGGCGAACTGGCCGGGGCGGTGGCGAGGGACGACAAGGCCGCGATCGGGCGGGCCAACGGCGTGGGGCCGAAACTGGCGCTGCGGATCGTGACAGAACTGAAGGGCAAGCCGCTGGGCGAGGTGTCGTTCAAGCCCGCCGCATCGGGGGGCCATGCGGAGGGCGTCCCGCCGCAGCCCAGCGTGATCGGCGAGGCCGTGTCGGCCCTGCTGGGTCTGGGCGTCGCCGAGGTCAATGCGCGCCGGGCGGTGGATCAGGCGCTGATCCGGCTGGGGGATGAGGCTGAGCTGTCGGCGGTCATCCGCGCGGCCCTTCAGGAGCTGGGTCGATGAGCGATGATCGCATCATCTCGCCCGAGCCCGCACCCGGCGAACAGTACGACCGCGCCCTGCGGCCCCAGACCCTGTCGGAGTTCGTGGGCCAGGAAGCGGCCAAGGGCAATCTGAAGGTCTTCATCGACGCGGCGCGCGGGCGGGGCGAGGCTCTGGATCACGTCCTGCTGTTCGGCCCGCCCGGCCTCGGCAAGACGACCCTGGCCCAGATCGTGGCGCGCGAACTCGGGGTCGGCTTCCGGGCCACATCCGGCCCGATCCTGGCCAAGGCCGGCGATCTGGCGGCGATCCTGACCAATCTGGAACCGCGCGACGTCCTGTTCATCGACGAGATCCATCGCTTGGCCCCGACGGTGGAGGAGATCCTGTATCCCGCCATGGAGGACCATGTGCTGGACCTGATCATCGGCGAGGGGCCGTCGGCGCGGTCGGTGCGGATCGATCTGGCCCCCTTCACCCTGGTCGGGGCGACGACGCGGGCGGGGCTTCTGGCCACGCCTCTGAGGGACCGGTTCGGAATACCGCTGCGGCTGGAGTTCTATACGCCCGACGAACTGGTGCGGGTCATCACCGGCGCGGCGCGCAAGATGGGCACCGACATCAACGACGACGGGGCGCGCGAGATCGCATCCCGGTCGCGGGGCACGCCGCGCGTGGCCGGGCGGCTGCTGCGCCGGGTACGGGACTTCGCGGAGGCGGAGGGCGCAGCGGTGATCGACCGGGTGGTGGCGGCACGCGCCCTGGCTCGGCTGGAGATCGACGAGGCGGGGTTGGACGCGAACGACCGCAGGTTCCTCAAGGCCCTGATCGAAAACTATGGCGGCGGTCCCGTCGGCATGGACACCCTGGCCGCTGCTATCGCCGAGGCGCGCGATGCGGTCGAGGACGTGATCGAACCCTATCTGCTGCAACAGGGCTTTATCCAGCGGACGCCGAGGGGCCGCATGGCCTGCGCCAGGGCCTATGCGCATCTGGGCTTGAGCGAACCGCCCAAGCCGCAGGCGGCGGTTCCGGACGATCTCTTCGGCGGCAACTAACCGGTCCTTCCCCCTCGCCTCTTCACCTGAGACGCGAATGGCGGCATTCTGTCGGCTGGATCGGGAGGCCACCATGGCCAGGCGACGCAGGACAAAACGGGTGACGACGGCGCTGGCGGCGGCGGTCGTCATGCTGAGCGGTATCGGGGTGGTGGCGATGAGCCAGAGCGTGCTGCCGCGCTTCGCCGAGGACGGCCCGGCGCGGGCTCTGCGTCAGGTGCGCGAGCAGCGCGGGGCGGGGACCGAGCTGCGCTATGTCCAGACGGGTCAGAACCGCGCCGTCTGCGGCTATGTCGGGCGGGCGGGGCAGAAGGCGGCGGTGGCCTTCGTGTCGCGGCCCAGCCGGATCCTGTTCAGCGACGATCCCCTGACGGTCGAGTTCCGAGAAGCACGCGAACGCTATTGCCCCGATCTGCTGCAAGCCCCGACCGGGGCCGGATGAGCGACCAGCCCACATCCGGCCGGTTCGAGGGCCGGGATCATCTGCTGCCGGTCCGGGTCTATTACGAGGACACCGACTTCACCGGACTTGTTTATCATGCGAATTATGTTCGCTATTTCGAGCGGGGGCGGTCGGACTTCCTCAGGCTGGTCGGGATCGGCCATGCGCAGTTGCTGAATCACGACCCGCCGATGGCCTTCGTCATTGCCGAGATGGCGCTGACCTTCGTGAAGCCCGCGCGGATCGACGATGCCCTAGTGGTGCGGACGCGGTACCAGCGGATCAGGGGGCCCCGGCTGATCATCTCCCAGAGCGTGGAGCGGGGTGCCGACGTCCTGTGCCGGGCAGAGGTGGTGGCGGTCTGCATCCATCTGGACGGACGGCCCCGCAGGCCCGGCAGGGCGCTGGTCGAGGCCGTCACGCCCTGGCTGGAACCCTAGTTGGCACCACTGACCAGGGCGGTGTGGCCGTTGCGGTTGCGGGCCCAGCTGTCCTCGCTGGAGCCGAGGGCGATGGGGCGTTCCTTGCCGAAGCTGATGGTGTCGATCCGACCCGCCGAGACGCCGCGCTGGATCAGATAGTTGCGGATGGATTCGGCCCGACGGGCACCCAGCGCCAGATTGTATTCGCGGGTGCCGCGCTCGTCGGCATTGCCTTCGATCCGGATGGTGACCTGTGGATAGCGTTGCAGCCACTGGGCCTGGGCATCCAGGCGCGGATAGGCGTCGGGGCTGACCTCGTAGGAGTCGAGATCAAAGTAGATGCGGTCGCCGACGTTGATGGCGAACTCCTGGGCCGAGCCGGGGGCACCCGCACCGACGCCGCCCGTGCTGCCGTCCATCGGACCGGTCGGGTTCGTGGGATAGGCCGGGCCGCCGATGTCGCTGCCGGGGGGCGTATTGGGCACGGCGGGCGTGACCGGACGACGGGTGCAGGCGGCCATCGAGGCGACGACGAGGCCCACGGCGGTCAGGCGGATCAGGGTGCGGGCGGCGGTCATGGGATGAGGTCTCCGGGTCTCTGGCAAGGGCTGTTCGATGAAGGAACGTCTGGCGACCAGCGTCCGCTCCATCAGGGTTAAGATCGGGTTACGACGGGCAGGCGTCGGGTCCCTGGGCGCGGCCGATCTGGCCGGGGGTGTCGGACAGCAGCGGCGACCAGGCGGGGTCGGACCCGCGCCCCTGATAGCCGGACTGGGCGATGACCCGGCCCGAAAGATCGACCATCCAGAGGTTGGTGTCCCCGCCCCGCGTCTGGCGCGCGAACATCAGATAGCGACCGTTCGGAGCCCAGGATGGACCCTCTTCGAAGAAGCTGGACGACAGCTGTCGCTCGCCGGAGCCGTCGGCATTCATGACGCCGGTAGCGAAGCGGCCGCCTTGGGACTTGGTGAAGGCGATCAGGTCGCCGCGTGGGCTCCAGGCCGGGGCGGTGTAGGAGCCACCACCGCGACTGATGGCCCGCTGGCCCGAGCCGTCGGCGTTCATGACATAGAGGCGCGGCGTGCCGGACCGGTCGGAGTTGAACACGATGCGCGAGGCGTCGGGGCTGAACGAGGGCGAGGTGTCGATGCCGGGATCGCTGGTCAAGCGGCTGAGCTGGCGGGTCCGCAGATCCATCACATAGACGTCGGTATTGCCGCCCCGGATGATCGAGAAGGCGACCTTCTGGCCGTCCGGCGAATAGCGCGGACCGATCGGCTGGCCGTCGAACTCGCCCAGACTTTCTCGGCGACCCGTCGACAGGTTGTAGAGGTAGATCCGGCTGTAGTCCTTGCCCAGCGCCATATAGACGATCTCGTCGGGGTTGGACGAGAAGCGCGGCGTCAGGATGATCTCGTCACCCTGGGTCAGGAAGCGGGGATCGGCCCCGTCGGAATCGACGATGGCCAGACGGCTGAGCCGGTTCAGCCCGGTGCCGCTCTCGGCGACGTAAAGGATGCGGCTGTCGAAGAAGCCGCTCTCGCCGGTCATCCGCTGATAGACGACGTCGGCGATCTTGTGCGAAATCCGCCGCCACTGTTCGGGCGTGGCGGTGAAGTTGTAGCTGACCAGCTGGCACTGGCGGTACGGGTCGTACAGCCGGAAACCGAAGTCGTTGCGACCGTCGGGGCGCGGCGTGACCGAGCCATACAGTACCGCCTGGGCCCCGATCTGGGTCCATTGGGGAAAGTTGGGCGCATTCTGGAGCGTCAGCCCGGTCTCGATGAAGCTGGCCGGGTTCATCGGCTCGAAGAAGCCCGAGCGCCGCAAATCCTCACCCACGACCTGGGTGACCTGGGAGCCATTCTGGCCGCTGAAGGGGGCGACTGCGATCTGGAAGGGACGGATGACGCCCTGGTCGATCTCGACCTCGATCGGGGCCTGCTGCTGGGGAGCCGCCGTCTGAGGCCGCGCCGTCTGGGCCTGGACCAGCGTCACGCCCGCGACCGCGACCGCCGCGACCGTGGTGAGAAGAAGGTTCAGACGCATGAGGGGCTCCGGCGTTGGAAGGCGTGTCGGGGTCCTTATCGCCAGACCGTTCGACAAAGGCCAGCTTCAGCGTGATTGGGGCGACTTTGGGGACGGGGCGGG
Source organism: Rhizobium sp. Q54 (assembly GCA_943369795.1). GTDB lineage: Bacteria > Pseudomonadota > Alphaproteobacteria > Caulobacterales > Caulobacteraceae > Brevundimonas. The sequence continues at coordinate 9,435 of CALROO020000012.1, forward strand.
CGAGGTCGGTCGGTCCGATCGAAAAACGGCGTCTGGATAGTCTGGATCGTCTGGAATCTCCTGGCACAGGGCGGCGGTGAAAGGGTCGGTCGCAGGATCGCACGGGTTCAGGGTCCGACGGGGAAGTCGGGGCGAAAAACGGCCAATGCCGGTGATTCACTGGCATTGATGGCAGTGGTTGTGAGGGGTCGCGGGACATGACGCCCGGCGCTTTCTTCCTTTCGTCATCCTCGGGCGGAGCACAGCGGAGACCCGGGGACCCAGCGGCGCCGAAGGCGATCTGTTCAGGCAGGATGTCTCCGGTGTCGGTGTGCGCGACAGGTTCCTGCTCACGCAGGCCGCTGGGTCCCCCGGTCTGCGCCGCAAGGGCGGCTTGCCGGAGGATGACGAAAGAAAAAGCCATCAGCCCATCCGCACACCGCCGTGTGTTGACTATCCGCCCCCCCGGACCGACAAGGCAGAACCCTTTTTCAAGCGGTCCCGTCGCAGCCTGCGGCGGGGCCGTCTCGCTTTTGGAGAACACCACCGTGTCGCAATCGACCAGCCATCTGATGGGCGTCTACAACCGGGCTCCGGTCGAGGTGGAGCGTGGCGAGGGTGCGCGTCTGTATGCCGCCGACGGCACCGTCTATCTGGATTGCGTCCAGGGGATTTCGACCAATGCCCTGGGTCATGCCCACCCGGTCCTGGTCCAGGCGGTCAAGGACCAGGCCGAGAAGCTGTGGCACGTCTCCAACATCTTCCGCATTCCGGGCCAGGAGGCGCTGGGTGACGCGTTGTGTGCGCAGTCGTTCGCCGACGTGGCCTTCTTCACCAACTCGGGCACGGAAGCTGTGGAGTGCGCGCTGAAGACGGCGCGCAAATATCACTACGTCAACGGGGCGCCCGAGCGGATCGACATCTACGGCTTCGACGGGGCCTTCCACGGTCGGACCTACGGCGCTGTCAATGCGGCGGCCAACCCCAGCTATACCGAGGGTTTCGGGCCCAAGATGCAGGGGTTCCACCAGCTGACCTGGGGCGATCACGAGGCGCTGAAGGCCGCGATCGCCAACCCGACCACCGCCGCCATCATCGTCGAGCCGGTCCAGGGCGAGGGCGGGTGCCGTCCGGTGCCGGAAGTCTGTCTGCGGGGTCTGCGCGAACTGTGCGACCAGCACGGCGTCCTGATCATCTTCGACGAGGTCCAGTGCGGCATGGGCCGGACCGGCAAACTGTGGGCGCATGAATGGGCGGGGATGACACCCGACATCATGGCCATCGCCAAGGCGCTGGGTGGCGGTTTCCCGATCGGGGCCTGCCTGGCCACCACCGAGGCGGCCAAGGGGATGACGGTCGGGTCGCACGGCTCGACCTTCGGCGGCAATCCGCTGGCTATGGCCGTGGGGCTGGCGGCGTTCGGCGAGATTTCGAAGCCGGAGACGCTGGCGCATGTGAACGAGATCGCCGGATATCTGAAGCAGCAGTTGCATGGGCTGAAGGAGCGGTTCCCCGACGTGATCGAGGACGTGCGGGGCAAGGGGTTGCTGACGGGGCTGAAGCTGAAGCCGAACAATCGCGAGTTCATGGGCTGGGCGCGGGATGGGCAGCATCTGCTGATCGCGGGCGGGGGGGACAACTGCGTGCGCCTGTTGCCACCGCTGAACCTGACGCTGGAAGAGGCGCGCGAGGCGGTCGAGAAGCTGGAGCGGACCTGCGAGGCGGCGCGGGGGAAGATGGCGGCGTAGGCATGACAGATGGGACAAGGTATCTGGCTATTCTCGGTGGGCTTTGCATCGCGAGTTGCTCGTCGATTCCGATCCTGCCGACAACGTCCTCAGAGCATGAAGTGATTGACGGGTACCTGTCCGCTCAAGCTGGTTTGCGCTTGTATGGCGACCGCAACAGTCGCGATGCTCGGTCCAATGAGGACTGCATTCAAGTGCTGCGGCCTGAGTCGATCCAGACCCTCCCTATTCCCGAGGGTCGAGTACGCGTCGCAGGAAGGCTGGGTGTGTTCGAAGAGATCTTTGAGCTTGCAAAGCTTCAGATGGGTGCCGATCACGCGACACACGAGCTGTGTGAAGCCCGATACCTGATCGTCCAAGATATCACCGACCTCTCCAGAGAGTGAAGATGACCCGCCATTTCCTCGACATCCACCGGCTGGAGGCCACCGACCTTCGTGCCATCCTCGACGACGCCCATGCCCGAAAGGCCGCGCGTCAGGGCTGGCCCCAGGGCCGGGCTGACGCCGATGCGCCGGGCAAGGACCGTGTCCTGGCCATGATCTTCGAGAAGAACTCGACCCGGACGCGGTTCAGCTTCGACGCCGCCATCCGCCAGCTGGGCGGGGCCTCGATCATCGCCAATGCGGGCGACATGCAGCTGGGCCGGGGCGAGCCGGTCGAAGACACCGCGCGGGTTCTGTCGCGGATGGTCGATGCGGTGATGATCCGCGCCAACCGGCACGAGGACGTCGAACGGTTCGCCCGAGTGGCGACTGTTCCGGTCATCAACGGCCTGACCGAACGCAGTCACCCCTGCCAGATCCTGGCCGACCTGATGACCATCGAGGAACGGCTCGGCCCGATCCAGGGCAAGACCCTGGCCTGGGTCGGGGACGGCAACAATGTCTGCCACAGCTTCATGCATGCGGCCCCGAAACTGGGCTTTCACTTCAACGTCGCCTGTCCCGCCGAATACCATCCCGACCTGATGGATCTGGCCAAGGGCGGCAACCACGTCACCTTGACCAGCGACCCGCGCGAGGCCGTAAAGGGGGCGGACGCCGTGATCACCGATACATGGGTGTCGATGGGGGACGCGGATTACGAGGCGCGGCTGGCGGCGTTCGAGAGCTATGGCGTCAACGACGAGTTGATGGACCTGGCCGATCCGGACGCGATCTTCCTGCACTGCCTGCCCGCGCATCGGGGCGAGGAGGTGACGGACGCGGTCATCGACGGCCCGCGCTCGGTCGTGTGGGACGAGGCGGAGAACCGGATTCATGCCCAGAAGGCCGTGCTGGCCTGGTGTTTCGCAGACGAGGACTGAGGGCGGCGAACGCGCTGGTCACGACTCCGCTTGTGGGAATGTCGCATTGAGCGTATGAGGGGGCTCGTCGATCTCACTGCGTAACGCCCCCTCTCTTTGCGAACGCACCGAGTTTAGGCCGATCCAATCAGAACCGACCCACTCAAGACGCTGTTGTCGCGAGTGAATATCTAGCGGAGGTCCTGAAAATGGCTACCGGCACTGTCAAATGGTACAACTCCACCAAGGGTTACGGCTTCATCGAGCCCTCGGACGGCGGCAAGGACGTGTTCGTTCACGTTTCGGCCGTTGAAGGCGCAGGCATGAACGGCCTGAACGAAGGTCAAAAGATTTCCTACGAAGTCGAAAAAGACCGTCGCACGGGCAAGGAATCGGCCGGTCAACTGAAGGCCGCTGAATAGTCCTTAGCGACCCATTCAAGCGATTGGCGGGGCCGATGCGAAAGCATCGGCCCCGTTTTCGTTTCGGGTCGGCGTCCTAGCGACGGACGGTGACGCGGGCGCGGGTTTCCAGTTCGCCGATGCGGCGGTCCAGATAGGCGCGGTCGTCGCTGGAGGGGCTGGAGCGCGAATAGGCGGCTTCCAGTCGGACCAGATCGCCGTGCTCGACGCGGATGTCGGCAGCCTCGGCGCGCGGCAGGGTGTTGGCACCCAGGGCGCGTTCGATTCCGGCCAGACGGGCGCGGGGGTCAAGCGCGACGCTGCCGCCGCCACCGACGGTGACGCCCAAACGGGCATCGAGCGCGTCGAGACGGCTCTCAACCTCCTCACGCTCTCGCGCGGTCAGGCCGCCGGACTGATAACCCGCCTCGGTCTGGATCAGGGCAGCATAGTCGGCGCGCAGGCGGGTGGCCTCGACGCGGGTGATCTGGCGCGCGCTGACGGCGGCGTTGACCCGCGCATCGAAGTCGGCGCGGCCATCAACCACCGACTGATAGCCGCCCAGGTCGTCCGCATAGCCCCCGGCCTCCAGGCTGGCCGTCAGGGCGTCGTAGCGGCTGTTCAGCTCTGCGGTTTCGGTGGGCGTATAGCGGCGGTCGGCCCCGTAGCGGGTCTCCAGCGCGACCAGGGCGTCGTACTCGGCATTCAGGCGGGTGGCGGAGTTGCGGTCCAGGGTGCCCGCGCGGACGTCGGCGTCGATACGGGTGGTGAACTGGCTGCGACCGTCGTTCAGCGGACGCTGGCCGCGGGCCCAGGCCGTGTCGAGGGCCGAGCCTCCCGTGCCGAACAGGGCTCCGAGCACGGCACCCAAGGTATCCTGGCGGGTGTTGGTCTGGGCCGAGCCATAGGCGGTCTGGGCCGTGGCCATGCCGGCGCTCGACAGGGCGAGCGTGCCGACGGCGGCGGCAGTGAGGAGATGGATTTTCATGGAACTGTCCTTGGGAGGAATGCGGCGAACCGTGTCGCTCTCTTGCCGGAACGTCGTTTCCCGGATTGGGTTGCCGCAAACGACAGGGGCGGGGCCGCCCGTGCGACCCCGCCCCCACTTCGTGCCGGTCCTGATCGGCTAGCCGTCGACGTCGCCGGAGCCCGAGATGCTCTGGCTCAGGCTGGCCGGGCGCGAGGCCAGATCGACGTCGCCGGAACCGCTGAGGTCGATCGTGACATCGCCGGTGGCATCGACCCGGGCATTGCCGCTGCCGGAGATATCGATCTCGGCGTCGGTGACCCTGATGCTGTTCAGCTCGGCATCGCCCGATCCGGAGATGTCCAGCGCCAGCCGCGTCGTGCGACCAGCAGCGTCCACGTCGCCGGAACCGGTGATATCGACGGTGAGGCCGTCCTGGTCGTAGTCCTGGATCGTCAGGTCCGAGGAACTGCGGACGTTGAAGCGGTTGACGTCCGGGGCCGTGACGACGATGCGCAGGCGCTCCGTGTCGTTCCAGCCCTCGATGCCAGTGCCGGTGACGGCGACAACGACGCGGTCGGTGCCCTCTTCCAGACGCAGGCGACCGCCGTCGATCTGGACCTTCTCGACGATGCCCTGGGGCCCGGTGATCACGATGTTGGCGGCATCGCCCTGGACGAAGGTGACGTCGGCGGCGAGGTCCAGCGTCAGGGTCTCGCCCCCGGTCCAGGGCACGGTGCGGGTGGTCTCGGGGGCCTCGTTGATCTCGACCGAGCTGGAGCGGCGGATGGAGGTGTGGCCGTCCTCCTCGTCGATGACCCAGCTCCAGCCGTTGCGCTTGATGTCGGCCCCGCCGAGGGCCGCGGCCCCGGCGAACGACACGAGGCAGAGCAGGAAGGCGCTGCCGGCGATGATGAACAGGGTGCGGATCATGACCGGGCTCCCACGGTGTCGGTGTTGTTGTCCAGGGCCGGCTTCAGCAGCCGGTAGTGAAGGCGGGCGAACCAGACCAGGCCGTTGACCAGCAGGATCGTCGAGATGGCCAAGAGGGCTCCGACGAACAGCGACCCGGCCATGACGCCCAGACCGGCCAGGACGGTAGCGGCGATGCCTCCGGGTGCAACCGAGAACGGCCCGGCGATCATCATGACGGCCCCGCCGAAGAAGCCGATGAAGACCCCGATCAGCACGGCGAACATGATGCCGATGACGGTCATCAGGATCGGCAGCAGGATGAGGATGTCGAGCGCACCCAGTCCCAGAACCGCAAAGACGGCCCCGGCGGCGGCCGACGGGTTCTTCTCCTGATGCCAGCGCTGGATTCCGGCCTCGGCCTTCAGCTCACGCGCCAGACGGTCGGGGTCGCCCAGCTTGGCGGAGATTTCGTGCTCGGTCCGACCGGCAGCCAGGCCGTCATCGAAATGGGCCTCGTAGTCGGTCAGGATCTCAGCGGCGGACGACACGGGCAGTCCGGCCAGTCCGCGCTTCAGGCGGGACAGGAACTCGGCGCGGGTCATTGGGTCTCTCCCATGGGTGCGGGTGCCGCATCGGCGGCGGGGGTGGCAGGGGTGGAGGCCGGGGGGACGTCATCGCCAAGGATGATCGCATCGACGGCGCGGGTGAAGGATTTCCACTCGGTCGCCTGGCTCAGCAGGGCCTGACGGCCGGCCGGGGACAGGCGGTAGTATTTGCGCGAGGGACCCGACGCGCTTTCGACCAGATAGGTCTCGACCAGACCGTCCTGCTGCATCCGGCGCATCAGGGGGTAGATGGTGCCCTCCCCCATGTCGATGGCGTCGGAAAGGCGGCTGGCGATCTCATAGGCATAGCTGTCGGCACGCGATAGGAGCGCCAGGACACACAGGCCCAGCGCCCCTTTCTTCAACTGTATCTCGATGGTTTCGGTCACAGGCGACCCTCCTTCTGATGAAGAAAGGCTATCGCAAGGTACCTGTCGTCACAAGGTACCTGTTTAAACATGACGAAGGTTTAATCTCTCCCTCCCCCGGAGTGGGAGGGACCGCGAGGCGGAACCGAGCGAGGGTGGGGATGTGTGGTTTAGGAGGCGATCGCGGATGCGGTCACGGCCCCACCCGGGCTGCTGCGCAGCCGTCTCTCCCCTTGAAGGGGAGGGAGAACGCCGACCGGCATGGGCTTCAGGTCCAGCAGGGCGAACAGTTTGGCGTCCTCGTCTTGCTCGGGATTGGGCGTGGTAAGCAGTTTGCCGCCGACGAAGATGGAGTTGGCTCCGGCCAGGAAGCAGAGCGCCTGCATCTCCGGGCTCATGGTCTCGCGACCGGCGGACAGGCGGACCATCGCCTTCGGACAAACTAGGCGGGCGACGGCGACGGTGCGGACGAACTCGATCGGGTCGATCTCTCCGGTCTTCAGCACCCGCTCACCCAGCGGCGTGCCGGTGACGGGGACCAAGGCGTTGACCGGCAGGCTGTCGGGATGTTCGGGCAGGGTCGCCAGGGCATGCAGGAGCCCGGCGCGATCGCGACGGCTCTCGCCCATACCGACGATGCCGCCGCAGCAGGTCGACATGCCGACGTCGCGGACATGCTGGAGGGTGTCGAGACGGTCCTGATAGGTCCGGGTCGTCACGACCTCGGCATAATACTCCGGCCCGGTGTCGAGGTTGTGATTGTAGTAGTCGAGACCGGCGTCCTTGAGCTGGCGCGCCTGATCGGCGGTCAGCATGCCCAAGGTCGCGCAGGTCTCCAGCCCCAGGGCCTTCACACCCGCGATCATGGTCGCCAGCTTGGGCGTGTCGCGGTCCTTCAGCTCGCGCCAGGCCGCGCCCATGCAGAAGCGCGAGGCCCCGCCCGCCTTGGCCGCCATGGCCTCGGCGATGACAGCGGTGGCGTCCATCAACTTTTCGGCCTTCAGCCCCGTGTCGAAAGCGGCGGATTGCGAGCAGTATCCGCAGTTCTCGGCGCAGCCGCCCGTCTTGATCGACAGCAGCTGGGATTTCTGGACCTCGGACGGGTCGAACCAGCGGCGATGGATGGTGGCGGCGTCGAACACCAGATCCATGAAAGGCCGCGCGAACAGGGCCTCGACCTGATCCAGGGTCCAGTCGTGGCGGGGCGTGCCGGGATCGGTGAATGCGGTACGGATCGGGGATGCGTCATCGGCCATGCGCACTGTCCTGTCGCAAGCCACGGCGTCGCGCAAGTCATCGGCATCCCGACGCAGGTGAACACCGCCTGGCAATCGCCGTTCAGGCCCCTGTCAGCTTGGCTGTTCCAAGATTGGCACAGTTCTTGATGCTCGCAGGCCACAGTTGCGACGAGAGTTGCCGCCGGGGCAGGCAAACCCCATCCACGTCCCGCGTAACCGGTTGCATTTGCAGCCAACGCGGGCATCCTTGATTGCCGAAAGGAATCGACGCCATGCCGTCCAAGGCCACCACTGAAAACTCCCTCAGACTGATCTCGCCCGAGAGCGAGGTCTATGACCTGATGCGCGGCCCGCAGACGGTCGCGGACCGCGTCAAACGGCTTCAGGCCGAGGCGCGCGCCCTGGCCGCCGAACAGGTGGATCAGCTGGAGGCGACGCTGCTGTCCGCCGCGGGCCTCGCCAACGAAATCGCCAACGGCGGCGACGCCTATGCGATCGGCGCGCGCGAACTGGCCGGGCGTCTGGCCGAAGACCTGACCGCGAAGGCCGAGACACTGGAAGCCATCATGGCGCGGGTCAACCGCTGACCGTCAGGTCGCCAGGACGTCGCCACTGTCAGGATGCCGCTTGAACCAGGTGACGGCATAGCTGCATCGCGGGGCCAATTTGATCTTTTCGGCGCGGGCATGGTCGGCCAGGCTCTGCATGAACCGGCCCGCCGCCCCCGAACCGCGCAGCGCCGGATCGGCTTCGACATGCAGGATGACGCGGGTGTCGCCGATCACGCCATAGTCGGCGAAGACTGTTCGCAACGTGGCGGTATCGTCGATGAAGCCCTGTTCGAAGCGCATCTCGGCGGTCACGTCGCGCAGGTCGGTCATCGGTTACTCCGGTCGTTACAGGGGCTTGTCCCCTTCACAACCGGCCGGGGCCGCCAGCGTTCCCGCGATCACGCAGGCTTGTCGGACATCAGGTTCAGCAGCCCCAACACGCTCTTGACCGTGAACCAGACGCTGAGCAGGAACCACAGCGCCCAGAAGACCAGGGCGAAGGGGATCAGGATGACGGTGACGGCCGTCAGAAAGATCAGCACCCAGAGCGCGATTGTCCACCAGAACACCGACCAGAACAGCCCGATCTGGGCATTCAGATGCTGGCGGGCGATGCCGGTCGCGGAGCCCCGCGCCGCATAGGCGACGACCAGCCCGACCAGAACCAGCACGTTCGCGCTGGGGATCGACAGGATGTACAGCACCCAGGCGATCAGGGCGGCAGGCTTGCCTTGGGCCTCGTGACCGGGCTGGAAGATCGGTTCGTGGGTCATCTCGGTTCCTTCAGATCCACCAGCTCAGGGGTTTGGGAATGGCGTGGCCCGCCTTTAGCCGGAAGACCCCGACCGCCCCGCGCACCATGACCCAGACGGCCATGGCGAACAGGACGAAGACGCCCAGATTGATCACGATCAGCAACACACCGAGGACCGCCGCCGCCGCCGCCGCGATCAGGGTGCGCTTCTGATAGACGAAATGGCTGGCGGCCAGATCCTGGTCCGGGGGCTGGCGTCGCAGCACCGCCGCCAGGGCCAGCAGGGCCGACAGGCCAAAGGTCGGCACGGCGAACAGGATCAGCACATAGACGGCGAACAGGCCGACCGCACCCTCGGGCATGGCGACGGGCTCTCCGTCCCTCCGACCGAAAGCAGACCGCAGAGACGGGCGCGCAGGCATGGGCGTCTCGACCGCCCAGGCCGGAAGCGGTTGGGCCTGTGCCTGCGACGGGACAGGCGCAGGCGCTTGCGGAACAGCCGGCGCGGGAGCGACCGGCTCGCGCGCGCGTCCGGCCAGGGCGGCCGCCGAGGCGAAGCCGATCTGGTCGTCATGGTCGTCGTGATCGCCGGGTTCGGCCATCGAATGCCTCATGGGCCGCAAGCATGCGGCGGATCGGGGTGGACGTCTCGACAATGGCCGGGCCGGTCGCCCGGCGCAACCGTCACCGCGCGAAGACGACCTCGCAGCCGGGGGCCTCGGCACCCTCCAGGGCTCCGGGCTTCTCGATCCGGACGGTCACGCGCCGGACCCGGTCATCTGCCAGACAGGCGGTGGCCAGCCGTTCGGCGAAGCTCTCGACCAGACCGACATGACCCTCGGCGGCGATGTCGCGCGCAGCCTGGGCGATGGTCTCGTAGTTCACCGTGTCGGCCAGCCGGGTGACCGTCTGCGGCCCCAGGTCCAGCGTCACGTCGATGATCAGGGTCTGGAGCCGACCGATCTCGTGGTCGTGGATGCCGATCCCGGCCTCGATCCGGAGACCGCGCACGAAGACGCGCAAGCCCTCGTGGCGGGCGGCGTTCAGGGTCGGAAAGGCGGCGAGCGGCGTCATGTCAGTCTTCATCCAGGATGTCGGGCGTCCGCCACGCCAGATGCTGGCCCCCATCGACAGCGATCATCTGCCCGGTCACGAGGGTCGCGTCCACCAGCCAGACGACGGCGTCGGCGACCGCTTGCGGATCGCCCGGGCGTGCGAGGGGGACGGCGGCGGCCTCGGCGTCGAATTCAGCCTGGGTCTGATGGATCGACGGCAGGGTCGGCCCCGGCCCGACGCCATTGACCCGGATGCGTGGGGCCAACCCTTGCGCCAGGGTCCGGGTCGCCCACCACAGGCCGTTCCGCGACAGGGCATAGGAAAAGAAGCGAGGATCGGGCTTCAGAACCCGTTGGTCCAGCAGGTTGACGATGGCCAAGGCACCGGGGGGGGCGTCCGGGGCCTGGGCCGCGAAGGCCTCGGCCAGAACGACGGGCGCGCGCAGATTGGTCTCGATATGTTTGTCCCAGGTCGCGCGCGACAGGTCGCCGACCCGGTCGTCCTCGAAAACCGAGGCATTGTTGACGAGCACGCTCAGCGGCCCGAGCGCCTCGGCGGCGGCGGGCACCAGCCCGCGCACCTCGGCCTCCTGCATCAGATCGGCCTGGACCACCGCCGCGCGGCGACCGAGCGCGCGCACGTCGCCCGCGACCGCCTGGGCCTCCGCTTCCGATCCGCGATGATGGATGGCAACGTCGAACCCTGCCCGCGCCAGAGCCAGGCAGATGGCCCGCCCGATCCGCTTCCCGCCCCCGGTGACGAGGGCCGCGCCAGGACGGGTTGGCGTATCAGTCAACCCGTCCGAACTCGATGAAATTGATCAGGGCCAGAACGGCCACGAAACCGAGGATGATATAGAGGGCCAGCATGGGATGCTCCTGTTCGGATGTGGCAATAGGCCGGGACGGGCGGGGGTTCAAGCCGAACGCCTGTCCTTGATCGTCGATTGGACGCCGGGCCTTCGTGTCACATGGTCTGAGACCGTCACGGGTCTAGGCTAAAGTCCGATGCCGCGACCGGCGCGTTTTAGTGGGGTTGTGTCCGTGCCGTCTGCCCGCCCTCCCCTTCAAGGTCTGGCCGTGCCCAGCGGGCGGCTGTCGCGACTGGCACGGTTCGGTGGGCTGGCGTCCGGCATAGCCGGAACCATGCTGGCGGACGGGGCGCGGCAGCTGTCGCGGGGCAAGCGGCCAACCGTCGGCGACCTGCTGATGACCCCGACCAATGCCATCCGCGTCACCGAGCAGCTCGCCCAGCTGCGCGGGGCGGCGATGAAGGTTGGGCAGCTGCTCTCCATGGATGCGGGCGAGATGCTGCCACCGGAACTGGCCGACATCCTGGCGAGGTTGCGATCCGACGCCCGGCACATGCCCGAGATCCAGCTGAGGGCCGCGCTGAACCGGCGCTGGGGCCGGGGCTGGGAAGAGCGGTTCGAGACGTTCGACTTCATCCCGATCGCCGCAGCCTCGATCGGGCAAGTGCACCGCGCCCGGACGATCGACGGACGCGATCTGGCGATCAAGGTCCAGTACCCCGGCGTGAAGGACAGCATCGACAGCGACGTCGACAATATCGCCACCCTGATGCGGCTGTCCGGCGTGGTGCCCAAGACGCTGGATGTCGCGCCCCTTCTGACCGAGGCCAAGCGGCAGCTGCACGAGGAGGCCGACTACGAGCGCGAGGGCAGCTACCTAACCCGGTTCGGAATCCTGTTGACCGATGCGCCGGACTTCGTCGTGCCAGCGCTGCATGCCGACCTGACCCGTACGACCGTGCTGGCCATGACCCATGTGTCGGGGGTGCCGATCGAGGCGCTGGTCGATGCATCACAAGTGGAGCGCGACAGGGTCGTCGGTCTGCTGATCCAGCTGCTGCTGCGCGAACTGTTCGAGTTCGGCCTGATGCAGACCGATCCGAATTTCGCGAACTATCTCTACGATACCAGCAGCGGACGGATCGTGCTGCTGGATTTCGGAGCCGCGCGCGATCTGCCGCCGCAGATCGTCACGGGCTATCGTCGGCTGCTAAGGGCGGGGCTCGACGCCGATCGCGAGGCCGCAAGGCAGGCGATGCTGGATATCGGCTTCTTCGCCGCCGATGCGAACGCCGATAACCAGGCCCAGGCCATGCACCTGTTCGACCTGGCGATGGAGCCGCTGCGGCAGCCCGGTGCTTTCGACTTCTCACAGACAGGGCTGACGACGCCCCTTCGGGATCAGGGCCTGGCCCTGGCCCAGGACCGCAGCTTCTGGCACGTGCCGCCGATCGACACCCTGTTCCTGCAGCGTAAATTCGGCGGCATCTATCTGCTGGCCAGCCGCCTGAAAGCGCGGGTCGATGTGAGAGCTTTGCTGGCTCCCTATCTCTGAGGTGGCTCAGAGGTACAGCGACTTCCGGTCCAGCGGCAGGCCCGAGGAGCCGGGGCGGCGGCGTTGAGCGACCGTCTGATAGACCAGGACCGAGCCGCGCTCGAACCCCTTGGCGAATAGGGCGAAATAGATCAGCCACAGTCGGGTACGGGCCTCGCCGACCATGTCGTAGGCGGCGTTGCGGTTGTCATACAGGCGGCGGGTCCATTCGCGGAGCGTCAGCTCGAAATGCTCGCGCATGTCCTCGACGTCCAGGGTCTCGAAGCCGAGGCGGCCCAGGTTGGTCACCGTCATGCCGATGGTGTCCAGTTCGCCGCCGGGGAAGATGAAGCGGGTGATGACCTTGGTGGTTGCCGTGGGCTTGATGGCGTCCTTGCCACCGCGCCGCACCGAGGCTTGGTGGAAATACAGGCCGCCGGGCTTCAGCAGCCGGTGCATCTGGTTGAAATGGCGCTCGTGATTGGCGAAGCCCGCGTGTTCGAACATCTCGACCTGGGCGATGGCGTCATAGCCGCCCTTGTCGTCGACCTCGCGGTAGTCCTTTAGCTCCAGGGTGACCTTGTCCTCCAGCTTGAGCAGGCGGACGCGTGCGCGGGCGTGGTCGAGCTGGGCCTGGGACAGGGTGACGCCATGGACGTGGACGCCGTAGTTCTGGGCCGCCCAGCAGGCCAGCCCCCCCCAGCCACAGCCGACGTCCAGCATCCGCTGGCCGGGCTGGAGCCGGAGCTTGCGACAGATCCGGTCCAGCTTCTCGGCCTGGGCCTCTTCCAGCGTGGCGTCCGGGCGGGTGAAATAGGCGCTGGAATAGACCATGCGCGGATCCAGGAAGAGGCCGTAGAAGTCGTTGCCGACATCATAGTGGAACTGGATGAAGTCCTGATCCCGGCGGGCACCCTTGTCGCGACCGACGCCGTCGTCGCCGGTGGCGTCCCAGGCGGGCAGTTGGGTCGCCGCGTCGTCCTTGCCGCCCAGGAGGAAGGGCACGGCTTCGCGCGCGATCATCATCTTGTCGGCGCGGCGCGCCAGGTGGACGGCGCGGCCGTGATCCCAGCGGTCGGCGGCCTCCAGTGGCGACCCGCCCTCGACCCGCAGGTCACCCGTGGCGAACATCTCGAACAGGGTCATCAGGCCGGGCTTGAGCAGCAGGCGGCGAACCACCGAGGGGCGGGCGATGACGATCTGGATGTCATCACGCGCGCCGGGTCCGAGCGGCAGGACCTCGCCGTTCCAGAGCCGGACCGAGAGGTCCGCCTGCAACAGGTCCGCGACATGGGCGATGATGCGGCGCGCGGCGGGCAGGCGGCGGTCGGCGTCGGCGGTCATGGGCATGGGTCCGTGCGGTTTGACGGGCGCTGTTTGCACGAGGCGACGCCGGACGGCCAGTGCCTCTGCCTTTCGTCATTCCGGGCGCAGCGCAGCGGAGACCCGGAACAGGGCGGCCTGCGCGAGCAGGAAACTGTCGCGGACACGACGGTGGATGCAGCGTGCGTGAACAGATCGCCTATCGGCGCCGCTGGGTTCCGGGTCTCCGCTGCGCTACGCCCGGAATGACGAAAGACAGATGTGTGAACGGGGTTTTCCGTTGACTCCAACAACCTGCTTGTCTATGTCGCCGCTCTTCGCCCGCGGGGTCTCCCGGCGGGCGCATTCTTTTTTGCGTTCACGCTGAGGCTCAATATGTACGCGGTGATCAAGACCGGCGGCAAGCAGTACCGGGTTCAACCGGGCGACGTCATCGTTGTCGAGAAGCTCGATGGCGATGCAGGCTCGGACGTGTCGTTCGGCGACGTCCTGATGCTGGGCGGCGACAAGGGCGTGACCGTCGGTGCGCCACTGATCTCGGGTGCCACGGTCGCCGCGACCCTGATCGAGACCCGCAAGGGCGAAAAGATCAAGATCTTCAAGAAGACCCGTCGTCAGGGCTATCGCCGCACGAACGGCCATCGCCAGATGGAATCGGTGCTGCAGATCATGGGCATCACCGGCTCGGACGAGAGCGCCAAATGGGACGGTCAGGTCAATCTGATGACCAAGGCCGAGATCAACGCCCGCGCCCGCGGTCTGGCTCCGCGTGTGGAAACGACGGAAGTCGAAGCCAAGCCGGCCAAGGCTCCGAAGGCCGCTGCCGCCCCCAAGGCTGAAGCGACCGCCGAGAAGCCTGCTGCCAAGAAGGCCGCCGCTCCGAAAACTGACAAGGTCGATTACGTCGATGACGTCTCGCTGATCTCGGGCATCGGCCCGGTGTTCAAGGCCAAGCTGGACGAAGAGGGCGTGACCCTGGCCAAGCTGGCCAAGATGACGCCCAAGGCCATGGCGGCCCTGGACGAGAAACTCGACCTGGGTGGGCAATGGGAATCCGACGAATGGATCGCCCAGGCCAAGGAACTGGTTGCCGGTGGTGAACCGCGCGCCGCGTCCGACAAGGCCCGCGCCGAAGACGCCTGAGACTTTTAACCCGCGCTTGACGGCGCGACCGCACACTGAACGCGCTCAACCAGGCCCTCGGGTCGGTCGGGCAACAGGAAACGCCCTCAAGTAGGCCGCAAGGTCGATAGGGCAGAGAGAAGAGGAGCATCCCATGGCTCACAAGAAATCCGGTGGTTCGTCGCGTAACGGTCGCGACTCCGAGTCCAAACGCCTCGGCGTGAAGAAATTCGGCGGCGAGCGTGCGCTGGCCGGCAACATCCTCGTGCGCCAGCGCGGCACGACCTTCCATCCCGGCGAGAACGTCGGCTTGGGCCGCGACCACACGCTCTTTGCGCTTGAAACCGGCGCGGTGAAATTCACCAAGAAGGCCAAGGGCCGCTGCTTCGTGTCGATCGTTCCGGCGAATGACGACCAGGCGATGGCCGCCGCCGCCGAGTAGACCGACCCTTCGGCAAAGGATCGGTCTGCAGTTCAAGCAGCCGATCCGGACCAGGGAAATATTCCACGGGGAGTCTGGATCACCAGGCTCCCCGTTTGCGTTTCCCCGTCTCGAAGTCCGCCCGAGCCCTTGAGAAGGAGGTGGACGCGAAAGTCGGGAGTCCTGCGTCATGTGCGTGATCGAAACCTCACCCGTCATCGAGACGCGGCGTCTGTTGCTGCGTGCACCCGGCATGCAGGATTGCAGCCGGATCGCGGCCCTGGCCAATGACGCGGACGTGGCGCGGATGACCTTGCGGATGCCGCATCCGTTCGGGGTCGGCGATGCCGAGGATTTCGTAGTCGCGGTCGCGGGCCAAGATCCGGCCAAGGCGTCCACCTTCCTGATCGAGCATGAGGACCACGGCCCGGTCGGCGTGCTGGGCCTGTTCCAGGACGCCGATCCGGCCCCGGAGACGGGCTACTGGATCGGGCGCGAGTTCTGGGGCCGGGGCTATGCGACCGAGGCCGTCGAGGGGGCCTTGGTCTGGGCTTCGAAGCGTTGGAAGCGCCGGGCCCTGATGGCCGGGCATTTCACCGACAACCCGGCGTCCGGTCGCGTGCTGGAAAAGGCGGGCTTCCTGTATACCGGCGAGGTCCGCGCGGGCTTCAGTCGGGCGCGGAACGAACCGGTCCGGACGCGGCGGATGGTGTGGCTGGCCTAGGCAACGCCCAGGGCCGGCCCGAACACGGCAATCGCCGCCATGACCCCGCCAATGACGGCCGCCCCCGCACCGGCGACGAAGGCCAGCACCAGGCGGCTCTTCTTGCGACGCATCCCGCCGTTGCGGACGGAGCGGATGAGGACGAACGGCGACCGGTCGAAGGCCTCCGATCCAACGATGTTGTGCTGGGACATGAACGCGCTCCCCCGAAGCCGCGTCCCGACTGGACGCAGGCGTCAATGGGACGTCGGGTGAGGCCGAACAAAGGCGATCGGCGGTCGTCGAACGCTCCGTGTTAGGATCAGCCAGTCAGAGGGTGACGATGATCGTCCGTCCGCCGCGCGTCTCGACCCGGCGCATGACCACGATTCGCTCGGCACCGGCGGCGCTCACCGTGGCGATCAGGAACCAGCTGCCGTTCGGCAGGCCCTCGATGCGAAACCGGTTGTCGGTGCAGGTCCCCTGACGCACGAACGAGCGGTAGTCCGCATTGGGGTCGGGCACGTTACGGGCCCGCACGATGGGCTCGGGGATCGCGGCGCGATTGATGGAGCCGTACAGGGTGTTGAACCGCTGGCGCGTGTAGGGGGTGTCGGGCGTCAGCACGACCGGACCGGTGCAGGCATAGGCCTGGCCCTGAAGATTGAAATCGACCCGCCCGTCGATGGCGGCGCGACCGGGGGCTTGCGACCAGGCGAAATCGGCGGTGCTGAAGGCTGCGGGCGCGACTGGATAGGGCGTACCGACTGGAACGGGGGCACAGGCGGCAAGCGCACCGGTCACGGCGGCGAGGGCGAGGATCGAACGCTTGAACATGCCGGTCTCCCTGACGAGGTCTGGATGCCCCTGGACCGCTGGCTACGGTCGCGGACATCAAGCCAAGCCGGGCCGGGAGGTCAAGCCAAAGGGTGATGACAGGCCGGAAATCTTGACCCGCGAGGCCCTGCGGCCTACCTGATCGACATGGCCGTCAGACGCATCCTCACCATCGACAATACCGCCGACCTGGGCGTGCTGAAACAGGTCTCCACGCCGGTCGAGGCCGTGGACGCAGACGTTCGCGCCCTGATGGATGACATGCTGGAGACGATGTACGACGCGCCAGGCATCGGCCTGGCGGCGGTACAGATCGGTGACCTGCGCCGGGTCGTGGTGATGGACCTGGGTGATGGGCCCGTCCCGGAAGGCGTAGTCACCGCAGAGACAGAAGGTGAAGCGGAGGATGCGGCGCGCCACCCCAACCCCAAGGTCTTCGTCAATCCTGAAATCCTGTGGGCCTCGGATGAGCTCTACACCTATGAAGAGGGCTGTCTGTCGATCCCGGAGTATTTCGATCAGGTCGAACGCCCGGCCCGCGTCCGTGTCGCCTATCTGAATCGCGAGGGTGACCGGATCGAGGAGGAGATCGAGGGGCTGTATGCTGTTTGTTTCCAGCACGAACTGGATCACCTGAACGGCGTGCTGTTCATCGACCACCTGTCTCGCCTGCGTCGCGACCGGGCGATGACCAAGGTGAAGAAGACCATGCGCACGCGGGAAGCCGCCTGATGGCCCGCGTCGGCAAGAGCCGAATCGTCGGCCATGACGGTCGTCGTCGCCTGACGCGGTCGGAAAAGGTCGGCCTCGGCAGCCTGGCCACCCTGGTCGGGGTGGCGGTGCTGGGTCTGGTCGCCGGGGTGGTCATCGACCGGTTGCTGAGCTTCGACGACGCCCTGGATGCCGGCGGCGAATGGGACGAGGGCGGCGGGGTCTTCACCCGCTGGAACGACCCGGTTTAGGGCGACCCCTCACCTCTCGGAGACGCCCTGATGCGCCTGGCCTTCATGGGTACCCCCCAATTCGCCGTGCCGTCTCTGGCCGAGCTGATCGCGTCCGGTCACGAGATCGTCGCCGTCTATTCCCAGCCGCCGCGCCCCAAGGGTCGCGGCCAGAAGCTGACGCCGTCACCGGTGCATGATTTCGCCGAGGCCATGGGTCTGCCGGTCTTCACGCCCGAGACGATGAAGGCGGACGACGCGATCGCGACGTTTCAAAGCCTGGATCTGGATGCGGCCTGCGTGGTCGCCTATGGCCAGATCCTGAAGCCCGCCGTGCTGGAAGTCCCGCGTCTGGGGTGTTTCAACCTGCATGGGTCGCTGCTGCCGCGCTGGCGCGGGGCGGCGCCGATCCAGCGGGCGATCATGGCCGGGGACCGCCAGACCGGCGTGCAGATCATGCGGATGTCGGAAGGGCTGGACGAAGGCGCGATCCTGCTGTCCGAGGTTCTGCCGATCGGGGCGGACGACACGGCGGCGTCCCTTTCGGAACGGATGGCCACGGTCGGCGCGACCCTGTGGACCCGGGCGCTGGCGGCGATCGACCGCGGCGGCATGACCGAGACGGATCAGGTCGGCGAGCCCACCTATGCCAAGAAGATCACGTCTAGTGAGGCTCAGATCGACTGGACACGCCCGGCGGCGGAGATCGACTGCCACATCCGGGGGCTGTCGCCCTTCCCCGGGGCCTGGTTCGAAGGGCCGGATGGCCTTCGGATCAAGGCGCTGATGTCGCGGGTCAGCGGGCGGGGTCAGGGTGCGCCGGGCGAGGTGCTGGACGACGAGCTGCTGATCGGCTGCGGGGACGGCGGCGCGGTGCGGCTGCTGAGGGTGCAGCGCGAAGGCAAGGCGGCGCAGTCGCCAGACGACTTCCTGCGCGGGTTTCCGGTGCCGAGCGGCACAGTTCTTGGAGGTTCGCGGCCAGACGGCTCCGCCATCTCGACCCAACGCGACCTCGCCTGAGCCGATGCCCCGGTACCGGCTGACGATTGAGTATGATGGCGGACCCTATGCCGGGTTCCAGGCCCAGGACGGCCTGCCGACGGTTCAGGGCGCGATCGAGACCGCCGTCACCGCCTTCTGCGGCCAGACCGTCCGCATCGCCGCCGCCGGTCGCACCGATTCCGGCGTGCACGCGACGGGTCAGGTCGTCCACGTCGATCTGGAACGCGACTGGCCCGCCCAGACGGTGATGAATGCCTTGAACGCCCACATGGTGCGCGAGGGGGTCGCGGTTCTGGACAGCGTGGTCGTGCCCGATGACTGGCACGCGCGGTTCTCGGCGACGGGGCGGGCGTATCTGTACCGGATCCTGAACCGACCCGGTCGCCCAGCGCTGGACCGAGGGCGGGTCTGGCATGTGCGCAAACCTCTTGACGCCGAGGCCATGCAGGCCGGCGCGGATCATCTGATCGGCCATCACGACTTCACGACTTTCCGCGACCTGGCCTGCCAGTCGAAGTCGCCCGAGAAGACGCTGGATGTCGCGACGGTGCAGCGCTTCGGCGACGAGGTGCATCTGGTGTTCGAGGCGCGGTCGTTCCTGCATCGTCAGGTGCGGTCGATGGCCGGAACCCTGGTCGATGTCGGGCTGGGGCGGTGGTCGCCCGGTGATGTAGCGCAGGCTCTGGCCGCGCGGGATCGCACGGCCTGCGGGCCGGTCGCGCCGTCGGATGGGCTGTATCTGACGGGCGTCGTCTATCCTACCGTTTGAGGAACCCACCGACCACGTCGCCCAGACCACCCGGCAGCTGATCCAGCAGGCCGCCCATGTCCGGCACCTGGCCGTTCGGGGTCAGGCGGTCGACCGCCTCGGGCAAAAGACCGGCCAGGGTCTCCGACGCCTGTTCCGGCGAGATACCCAGTTTCGCGGCAAAGTCGCCGATCGGCCCCGATCCCAGCACCGACGCGATCTGTTCGGGCGAGATGTTGGCGTTCGAGCCGGTGCCGATCCAGGACGCGGCCAGATCGCCCAGACCCTTCTGGCCGAATTTTTCTGCCAGGCCGGCGACCCCGCCCTGACCCTTCAGCAGATCGGCGATGCCGCCCGCCGTATCGCCGCCCAGGCCGCCCAACACGCCATCCAGAAGTCCCATCGTCTTTCTCCGTCGCCATGATGCGCCGACAGGATGCCGACATACGGCGACGCTTTCACGTCAGGCCGGAAAGGGAAAGCCCGCATGGCCAAGGCCCCGCCCGATCTGCTAGGTCGCGACCATGACCCAGCCGCAGAACACTGCCGCCCGCCGCCTCGTCGAGACGCTCGTGATCAACGGCATCGACCGGGTCTTCTGCGTGCCGGGCGAGAGCTATCTGGCGGTGCTGGACGCCCTGGCCGATGTGCGAGACCGGATCCAGGTCGTCACCTGCCGCCACGAGGCCGGGGCCGCCAACATGGCCGAGGCCTATGGCAAGCTGACTGGCAAGCCCGGCGTCTGCATGGTCACGCGCGGGCCGGGCGCGACCCATGCGTCGATCGGTGTGCATACCGCGCATCAGGATTCCACGCCGATGATCCTGTTCGTCGGCCAGATCGCGTCCTCGGATCGCGGACGCGGGGCGTTTCAGGAAGTCGACTATCGCGAGGTCTTCGGCGGCCTAGCCAAATGGGCGACGGAGCTGGAACAGGCCGACCGCACGGTGGAGATCGTCGAACGCGCCTTCGCGACCGCCCTGCAGGGGCGGATGGGGCCAGTGGTCGTCGCCCTGCCCGAGGACATCCTGCATGACGACGGCGGCCCCGCGCCGATCCGAGGAGTGACGCCTGCGCGTGCGGCCTTGGACCCCGACTTCGTCACCGACCTGACCGAGCGACTAGCAAAGGCCGAACGGCCCCTGCTGGTGCTGGGCGGGTCCGGCTGGACCGAAGAGGCCGGAGAGGCCATCGGCGACTGGTCCGAACGGCTGGGCCTGCCGGTGACCCTGTCGTTCCGGCGGAAGGACATCCAGTCCAATGCCCGGACCAACTATGCCGGCGATCTTGGTCTGGGCTGCAATCCGGCGCTGATGCAGCGGGCCAGGGACGCCGACCTGCTGATCGCCGTCGGGGCGCGGCTGGGGGAGAACCCGACCCAGGGCTACACCCTGTTCACCCGCGACCACACGGCGCGGACCCTGGTGCACATCCATCCGGGGGCGGAGGAGCTGGGTCGGGTCTGGACACCGCTGATGAGCGCCACCGCCAACAATTCGCTGGCTGCGCATGCTCTCGCGACGATCGATCCGGGCCGGACCTGGCATGATCAGGCGAAGGCCGCCCACGACCACTATCAGGCCTTTTCGACACCCGTGCCGGTCACCGGGGCGGTGAACATGAGCGAATGTATGGCGCATCTGGGCGAAACCCTGCCGACGACGGCCATCGTCACCAATGGTGCCGGGAACTTCGCCGCCTGGCTGCACCGCTTCTATCGCCACCGCGCCTGCCGCACCCAGCTGGCCCCGACGTCGGGGGCCATGGGCTATGGCTTCCCCGCCGCCATCGCCGCCAAGTCGGTCCATCCCGACCGGGACGTGATCTGCGTCGCGGGGGACGGCGACTTCATGATGACCAGCCAGGAACTGGCCACCGCAGTCCAGCACGGCATTAACGTCGTCACCATCGTCGTCGACAACGGCACATACGGCACCATCCGCATGCATCAGGAGACCCATTATCCGGGCACGGAGCGTGTCATGGCGACCGACCTGAAGAACCCCGACTTCGTGAAATATGCCGAGGCCTTCGGGGCCTTCGGCATCCGCTGCGAGACCACCGCCGACTTCCCCGCCGCATTGGAGGCCGCCCGGACGGCGGGCCGACCCGCCATCGTCCATCTGATCACCTCGGCCGAGGACATCGCACCGAACCGGACAATCACCGGTCTGCGCGCACGCTGACAAGAAAATGGCCGCTCCCGGAGAGAAGCGGCCACAGTCGTCGGGGAAGAAAGTCGGTCGTTAGAAGCGGGCGGTCAGGCTGATCTGGCCGGACACGCCGACCTGGTAGTTGTTGATCAGGATCTTGTTGCCCAGTTCCTGGAACTCGTCGAAGTCCGTGTCCAGCAGGTTGCGCAATTCCAGGCCAAAGCCCAGGTCGCGGTTCCCGACGGTGAAGTCCTTGCGATAGACGAAGTCCAGCGAGACGCCGGGATCCTGCAGATAGTCGGGCTCGCGCGTTCCGGCGATGCCGGCGCCCCGCGCA
Organism: Rhizobium sp. Q54; assembly: GCA_943369795.1. Classification (GTDB taxonomy): domain Bacteria; phylum Pseudomonadota; class Alphaproteobacteria; order Caulobacterales; family Caulobacteraceae; genus Brevundimonas. The sequence continues at coordinate 31,237 of CALROO020000012.1, forward strand.
GTGATCCGTTCACTGACATAGTTGACGATAAACGTGGCCTGCGACCGCGCCGTGTCGTCTTCCCAACCCAGTTGCAGGTTGGCGACATGTTCGGACTGGCCCTGCAGACGGCTGCCGTCCTCGATGAAGACCGAAGCGCTCTGCTCGGCCCCGTCGGCACCGATGATGATGTCGCCCGCATCCGCCTGAACCTCGGAGTCCGAGTAGGTGTAGTTGGCCTGGACCAGCCACCGCTTGTTGGCGATGAAGGGCGAGCCGTTGTCCGGGAACTCGAAAAATTTCTTCGCCTCGATCTCGGCACCGATGATCGTGGCGCTGGGCGCGTTCAGGAAGGACTGCTGACGCGAGTCGCCGACCAGGACGATGTTGGACTCCACCGGCTTGTCCAGATCCTTGTAGAAGACGCCGGCCGTCAGATACTGCTGACGGGCGAAGAACCACTCGTAGCGGGCGTCCAGGTTCAGGATTTCCGTATCGACCAGGAACGGGTTGCCGAAGAAGGTCCGGTTGCTTTCCGGGTCCGTATAGGACTGCGGAGCCAGTTCGCGGAACTGGGGGCGGCCGATGGTCTGGGACGCGCCCAGACGCAGCTGCTGATCCTCGGCAAAATTCCAGGTCGCGGTGAAGGACGGCAGGTAATACTGTTCCTCGATCCGGGTCGGGGCGAACGGCGCGGCATTGCCGAACAGGTCGCGGGTCGTGACCGTCTGTTCGCCGTCCTCGAAGCGGACGCCGATGGTGGTGCGGACCAGGGGGATGATCTCGGCGTCGACCTGGCCGTAGATGGCGTTGACCTGCAGCTGGGCGTCATAGGCGGCGGCACCGTTGCCGCCCGTGACTTCACGCAGTTCGATCGTGTTCGGATTGATGTTGAAGTCCGAATACAGGAAGTCGACGCGCGATTCCCGCTGTTCGTCGGTGAGCGAGCCCACCGCGCGCAGGGTCAGGTCGCGGCGCAGCGCATCGCGGGTATTGTCGAACCCGGCGACGCCCAGGGTGAAGACGGCTTCGCGCGCATCCGACAGGCCCAGGGTGTATTTGACGTCAGCCCCACCCGAGACGATGTCGTCCGTCAGTTCGCTGAACGAGATCAGGTTGGTGTCGCGGTGGATGAAGTCGCCCGCGGCATTGATGCCGTATTCGAACAGGGTCTCGTACGGCGAGTTGCGTTCGGTCGTCGAATAGGCACCGCGCCAGTCGAACTGGAGCGCGCCATCCAGGAAGCTGTGCTCGCCGGCCAACTGGGTCGAGAACAGCGACCGCTCGAACCATTCGGTATAGTCGCGGCGGATGGTGTTGCCTGCGGCCTGGACGAACCCGACCTCGGAACGGGCTTCCTTGGTCGTGTTGCGGACGTAGAAATTGGTCCACTTCACCTCGTGATCGAGGTTCGACAGGGAGATGGCGGCCAGGAGGTTGGACTGGACGTTGTTCTGGTTGGATCGGACGTCCAGATCAGTGGTCGGGACCAGGACGTCGCCTTCGAAATTGGCCTCCTGCTGGATCGAGTTACGGATCCGCCAGCTGTTGTCATAACCCGCGACGGCGATCAGGCCGACGGTGCCGAGACTGGTTTCCGAGGACAGACCACCCGCCAGGTTGAAGCTGGCATTGACCGGTGTCTTTTCTTCCTGAAGCAGACGCAGCGGCGCATTGTTCAGCGAGCGGCCGATGTTGGCGATCTCTGCGGCGGTGAAGTCCGCGCCGGTGGTCACACGGTTGCCGGTGGCGAAGGCCAGACCCAGCGGGCCGGGAACATCGCGCGCGCCGTCGTCGAAGCCCAGGAAATCGGTCCGACCGCCGAAATAGATCAGGCCTTCCTTGCCCGTCGTTTCCGTATTGGCACCGACCGAGGTCGAGAACGAGAAGAAGGGTTCGTTCGGCGCATCGATGGTGCGCAGGTCGATCACCCCGCCGCCGAACTCGCCGGGAAAGTTGGCGGAATAGGTCTTCTGGACCGTGACGCTTTCCAGGATGTTGGACGGGAACAGGTCCAGCGGCACGACGCGTTGCAGCGGCTCAGGGCTCGGCAAGGGCGAGCCGTTCAGCAGGGCCGAGGAGTACCGCTCACCCAGACCGCGAACATAGATGAAACGGCCCTCGACGATCGACAGGCCGGTGACGCGGGTCAGCGCAGCGGCAGCATTGCTGTCGCCGGTCCGTTCCAGGTCTTCCGACGTCAGGAATGCGGCAACCTCGGAGCTTTCGCGGTTCGGTTCGGGGATGAACCGGCCTAGGACGACGATCTCGTCGACGGTCGTTTCGGGCTCCGGCTCGACTTGTGGCTCGACGTCCTGCGCCTGTGCGGCAGGGGTCTGGGCGGTCGGGGGGACCGCGTCCTGGGCCAGGGCGAACCCGGGCGCGATCAGGGCGCTGGTAGCCAGGAGGATCCCGGTCAGGGTCAATGTGTGGGTCTTCATGATCAGCGCCTCGGAGGGGTCAAAGGAAATGCGAAAAATCGGGGGACGACCGAAACTCGGCCCTCCCCCGCATTTCCCTGATCAGCAGGTGGTGTTGCCCGACAGACCGCAGGTCCAGCCGGTGTACCAGGTGTCGGCGGCGTTCTGGACGGCACCGATGTAGGTCGTGGTGGTGAAGAAGGACGGATAGACGGTCTGGGCATTGACCGGCACGACCGCCGTTTCGTTGGCGCCGTTGATGAAGTTCAGCGCCTGGTTGGTGATGGTCACGCCGGACGTCGGGGCGGTCAGGGTCGAGGTGCCCAGAGCCGTATTGCCGACGCTGGGGGCCGTGGTGAAGACGGCGGCCGAGCGGGTGGCGTTCGCGGGGCGGTAGGAGATGCCGCAGGACATGAAGACCGAGCGGAAGTTGACGCCCGCCGTCTGGGTGTCCGCATCGGCGATGTCGAGGCAGCCCGCCGTCGAACCGGCCTGGGAGGTGAAGACCGAGTTGATGACGGTCGCGGCCGAGCCCGTGTCGAAGTGGGCGACGGTGTGGGCGTCGATCGGCGAGTTGCGGCCGACCAGGGTCCAGTTGGCGATCTGGGGACGCGAGTTGTACCGCGAGGCCAGCGGCGTCGCTGCCGGGGCGGCCGAGAACTCGAACCCGGCCGAACGGCTGGTCGAGTTCGGCGCGCGCTGGGTCACGATGCCGAACTGGGCCCCACCGCGCCAGCCGGTGTCGGTGTCGAAGGCGTCGTCATCGGCGCCGGTGATGACGATGCGGCGCAGGTTGACGTTGCCGCCGAAGATTTCGATGCCGTCGTCCGAGGAGTTGTGGACCTGGATGAACTCCACGGTCGTGCCCGAACCCACGCCGGCCATGGTCAGGCCTTGAAGTTCGTTGCCGGTCGAGATCTCGAAGCCCGAGAACTTGATCTGGACGTAGCGGATGCGACCCGAGTTGTCGGTCGGGGTGTTGCCGCCGTAGAAGGCCGAGGTGCCCTCGACCTGACCGGTGCAGGTGACCGGGGCGGTCAGCTGGCAGTTGGCCTGGGGTGCGCGACCGGCGATGACCAGGCCGCCCCACTGGCCCTGCGAGGTCAGGGAGGTGGTGCCCTCGACGTTCTGGCGGCTGGTGAAGATGATCGGGTTGGTGGCCGTGCCCTCGGCGAAGATCTGCGAACCACGGTTGACGATCAGATAGTCCGAACCGCCCGAGGCGAAGATGCGTACGCCCGGATCGATCGTCAGGACGCCCTGGGTGCCGGTCGTCGAAGCCGTGTCGATGCCGCGGTCGATGCCGACCTGCGTCCGGCCACTGATCGAATAGATGGTGCCGGCGCGGACCGACAGGGTGAGGTTTCCGGTGATGTCCGAAGGCAGCTGGCAGACACGCAGGCTGCCGTTAGCCACGAGGCCGGCGTTCGACAGGCCGGTCGGACAGTCTGCGGCGGGACCGGTGACGGGCGGCGTGACCGGAGGCGTGACCGGCGGCGTGGAGCCGCCGCCGCCGAAGTCGCCTTCACCCGGAGACGCCACTTCGGCAGAGCCGCAGGCGGCCAGAGCCAGAACGGCCGCACCGGCCATGAGAACCTTGGTCAGTCGAAGCATGGAACAGTCCCTCGCATTGGAATGGTCGGGACGCCGCGCATCGGTCTGACACACCTCAGCGACCCCTGCGGGCCGCTTTAGGGCGGATTTGCGATGCCGGAATGACAGAAAATCGACAGTCTGTGACAGTCTATCCGAACACGGAAAGAGTGCCGCGAAACCGTCGTGCTTGAGAGACTTTGACGAATACACGACACGTGTTCCGAACACGGTCATTTATCTGTCGGCTCGTCGATCGAGAAATCTGAGGACCGCCGACAAAATGTCGACCGTGTCGATCGCCCCTTGAGCCCGCCGCTCGATCCGCTAGTTTGCCGCTGCTTCCGCGGGCGTGATGTAGTGGTAGCCTGAAAGCTTCCCAAGCTTTTCGTGCGGGTTCGATTCCCGCCGCCCGCTCCAGCACTTAGCCGTTTCGGCGGTGCGGTTTTGCAGAGCGTTTTGCAAACTACGTTCTCCTTTCAGACTGATTGAGCTTCTGGATGATCGCCGCCGTGCGGGCCGATTGGCCGACATAGCGGCGGATAATCTTGTCCACCTGTGCCTCTTCCCAGGCCAGGATTTCGCCGATCTCCCGATTGGACAGACCAGCCGCATGGAACCGCGTCGCCGCCGTGCCACGCAGATCATGGAAATGCAGATCGCGGGGTTCGGGGAATGCCATCTTGAACGCCTTGCGAAACGATGACCCGTTGGGGCCGTCCTTGTGCGGACGTCCATTCTCGCCGGTCAGGACCGCCGTGCTGCGCTTGGGTATGCCTTCCAGGACCGCACGGAGGCCGTCGTAGAGCGGCACAAACGCCTCTTTGAGACCCAGGCTCTTGTTGGTCGGGATATTGATCGCGTCGGGGCCGATATGCGACCACGACAAGCGGCGCAGGTCTTCTGCGCGGAGGCCGGTGTGGGCGGCAAGGGTGATTCCCTGCCAGACCGATGGAGAGGCCACGGACTTGATGCTGGCCAGGTCCGCGTCGGTCCAAATGATCTCAGACCGATCATTCTTATAGAGGCCTTTGATCCCCTCGCACGGATTGGCGCTGATTTTGCCCAGCTCCAGACCATAGGACAGGACGCGCGAGAGCACTTGAATGGCGTAGTCAGCCGTGCGCGGGGTGTGGGCGTAGCCGTCGCGCCATTTCCGGATGATCGGCTTGATCTTGTCGGGGTGATCAAAGAGGGCAACGCGATAGTCGCCAAACCGATCGACGATCCGATCGAGCCACCGCGTCCAGATTTGCCGCGTCTTCGGGGCCAGGCCGGTGAAGGCAGGGCTAGCTCGATACAGGCAGACGAGAGCCCTCATCTTGCCGTCGTCGGTCGGCTTGCGGCTGTCCAGAGCCTTGGCGTAGCTGGCCATGAACTCGGGGGTGCCGGGCGTGCCGTCCAGGCGCGGGCCTCCCCTCCAGGCGTAGTAATATACCCGGCCCTTCGCCTTAACTCGTGCAATGCCTTTTAGATCAACCTTGACCATGACGTGCCTCCAGCGCCGCCAGCTCGCGGTCGATGGCGTCATTGGCCACCGGATGCGTCGGATCGTCAAAGTGAATGGTGACGTTATCGCGCGTGATCGCACGCACCGGGCGACCGAACATGACCTCGGCTTTGCGCGCCGCCTCCAGGTCACACGTTCGGATGCCAGGGCGAGCGGCCATCTCAGACGTCCCATTTCCGATAGCGATTGGCGAGGGACACAGACGCCACTGGGGCCGCGCCTTCGTGCCGGGTGTCATAGAGGCTGGCGATGTGCAGCAGCGCCGACGTCCGAACGCTTTCGGGGATCTCGTCCTCAGCCAGCAGCCCGTCCGCATGGGCGAGCGCGGTCTCGGTGGCCGTGAGGATCAGACCTTGCAGTAGCGTGTCCTCATCATCGTCATCGATGCGGAGGAAAACCTTAACCTCGGCTAGGGTCAGGATCGGGGCGATCATGCGGCCACCCCCGTCGAGCCCAGCGGGGTCCAGTTGGCGGGCTGATGATAGACGTCGCCGCCGACGATCGGCGTCTCGTTTTCCCGGCGGCGAATGTCGTTCGGGCTGAAAACCCCGATCTCGCGACCGATGCGGTAAGCCTCAAACCGGGCCTGCACATCGCCCTTCAAGAGCGCGGCAAGGTCGTGTTCGATGTAGAGCGTCCGGCGGCCGTCATCCGTCAGCAGACAGCGGAGCATGGCCGACTCGACCCGGCTGGCCAGCGGCCCCAGGCAGTTGGCGACGAGGGACCGCGCCTCTTGTTCGGTGTTGCTGTAGGTCGCTTTGTCCGTGATCCCCACGCTCGTCGGCGGAACCCCGAACAACCGGGCTACGTCCTCATTCGACAGTTTCTGACTGGCCAGGAACTCGGCATCTTCGGCGGACCATGCCAGAGGGGAATACTTCGCGCCCCCGTCCATGATCAGGAGCTGGCCAGCGTTGGCGGACCCTTGCAGACGGTCGGACACCGCCTCCCGGATTTTGATCCGGGCATCGCCGGTCAATCGCTCGTCATAGGACATGACCCCGGAAGGCCGCAGACCGTTGGCCACCAGGGCCGTCGCGGTTTCGGCCTGCGAAACCCGCAAGCCCATGGCCCCCCGGCCATACTGGATAGCCGACACACCCATGATCCCATCACGCGAGGGGCCGCGAACATGCAGCATTTCCTCTTGCAACAGGGTGATCAAACCACCGCGGGGATCGGTGATGCGGTAGCGGAGCCGCCCCGTGCTCAGCCGTTCGACAGACACCAGGCCAGCTTCGATGGGATAGAGGGCCATCACCGCGCCGCGCGTGTCGCGCTCGATGCGGGCATAGGCGTTGCCGTGCAGGTCGAGGGACCGGATCAGGAACTCACGGCCCTCATAGGCCGTCATCTGCGGGTTCATGAGGTCGTGCAGGACGGGGTAGAGCGACAGGTCGTCGGCACGCTCCCGGCCACCGTCTGCGGTGCGGCGGAACACGAACAAGCCGACGCTGGCCAGCATCTCCGATCGGAGGTTCACGCACCGGACGGCCACGGCGCTATTCGACAGCAGGGCGTCGGCGGTCACGCCACCCCAGGCCGGGGGATAGCCGGGCCAGCCTGCCAGATAGGGATCGATCGGCGCGGGATCAGCGGCGCGGGTTTCACGCCGGAAGGGCCACAGGTTCATGCCAGGGCCTCCAGATAGCGGCGGGCGTGCGTCAAGCGCAGCAGCCGGTTGTCGTTTGAAGACCGGGCGGTGACGATCGTGCCGTCATAGGCGGGCCACGCCTTCACCACGCTGATCTCGAAAAGGGTCAACGCCCCCAGGCTGCGGACGCCGTTCGTGCGGGTCTCACCACCGGGAGAGACGGCAAAGCCGAAGCTCATGCCCCCCAGGTCGCTGCGTTCGGCCAAGGCCAGCACGTCGCGGCCCTCGGTCGTGTCGGGAACGTCCAGATCAAAGGCTAGGCCGGTCGAGTCCTGCGACAGGCGCAGCGTTCCGGATCGGGTGCGGGCCAACAGCCGGGCGGGGTCGTGATCGACAAGGGCCAGAACGTCCCGGCCAGAGGTCAGGGAACCCGTGAAGGCCCCTGACTGGATTTCCTCGTCAACGCCGCCGACGCGGGCTCGCACGCCGAACATCGCCGCATAGCCTTCCAGCCGACGCCCGCGTGCGCGGACTTCGATCGGGGCTGAGCGGCGTTCGGGTGCGAGCTGCATCATTAGGCCACCACCACCCCTGAAGCCTTCACGAACGAGGCCGGGCGACGGACGCCGAAGTCCACCGTGGCCATCGCCCGGATCAGGACGTTGCCCTTGGAATAGGCCGTCTCGGCATACGGGTTGACCAGGATGTCGAGCTGCGACCAGATTCCGACCAGGAAGTCGGACCAGTCGCCATAGGCCAAGGCGTGTTCGTCATCCCCGGCCCCCAGGTCGGACGGGGCCTGATTGGAGAACTGGACCGGCTCGCCGTGGAAGGTGGCCGTCCAGGGGATCGGCAGGCCGTCCAGGGTGCGGAGCTTCATCGCATCGGCCTTGATGCCGTTCGTGGCCAGGAAGCCGCGCGAGGCCGACACGTTGGCCAGGTCCGCCGCTGCGATCATGTCCGCCGTGGTCGTGAATAGATCGGTGGCGAAGGGGACGGCGGCGACGCCGGGGTCATTCAACAGGCCGCGCGGCTCGGCCCCGGTGCCCGAACCGTTCAAGGCGGCGCGGTCGATCTCCAGCGCGATATTGCGCGACAGCATCTGACGGATGATCCCATCCACCGCCGGGCTCGACTGCATCAACAGTTGGCGCGACAGCTCGGTGATCGCTCCGACGTGGTGCGGGCTCAGGGTCACGTTGTCGAACGTGGCGTTGCCGGTCGGCAGGGCCTGATCCTCGGCCACCCAGCCGACGTTCGGCGAGCCGGTTTCGCGGGGGATGACGACATTGCCGGTCAGGCCGGTCAGGACCGTCGCCCCCAGGGATTGCAGCACGGTCGAGGCGGTCAGGGCCGACGTGAACAGATCGGGCCGGAAGTTTTCGGGAGTGATCGCGGCGCTCGTCGCGGTCGTTTGCGTCGCACGGGTCTCGAAAGCCTCGGTGGCGATGAAGATGCCGTTGGCCTTATGGCCGGCGCGGCGCTCCAGGAACGATTGCTCGCGCTCGACCTTGGCGCGTTGCTCCGACGACAAGGCAGACGGATCGACCTTGTAGAGCAGCGTTTCGCTGATCGACTGCGACCGGATTTCCGGGGCCAGGTTGTCGTTGATCGGGGTCGCCGGGGCGGTGCGTTCGGCATCGGCCAGGAACTGCGCCGAACGGATTTGGCGGTCCAGGTCGTCCAGGGCGGGGCGGTTGGTTTCGATCTCCGTCAGCTCGGCGTCGGTGAACTCGCGTCCAGCGGCGGCGGTGCGGATTTCGGTCAGCTTGTCCGCGACGGATGCGCGGCGCTCTTGGAGGGCGGGCATATTAGGCATGGTAGGTAGTCTCCATCTGGGCCACGCAGGCCACGGGGAACGGGCGTCTCACGACGGCGGGGATTTCCAACAGGCCCAGGATGGGCACGGGGAACTGGCGTCTCACGACGGCAATCTGGGCGACCTCGACACCTTGAACGCTATGAATCCGGAAGCATCCGGGGGCCGCCACGCAGGTGTCTTTTCGGTATTCGCCGGGTCGCGGCAGCGTCAAGGAACGGCGACCCTTGAGCAACGACCTGCCGCCCTTGCGGGCAGCTTCGCCAAGCGCGGCGGGCACGGTCGCGGTGCCGGTTCGGATCATCAGTCTTCCCCATCCTTGGGGCCGACTTCGAGAGCGGCGTCTTCCAGCCGCGCGATTGCGTATTCGCGCCAGGGTTTGAGCCTCCATTCGCGGACGGAGATGATCGCCGTGCCGCTCATGTGAGTATCTCCGAGGTCCAGATCTTCGCGGCGCAGCCAGACGGGGGAACCCATCTGCGACCGGACGTGGAGTGCGACGCGCTCGTCCGGATGGCACTTGAGGAAACCCAGGAACTCACAGGCGACAGCGCCCGCATGGCGGGGCGTGGTGCCCTCCCTGACGAGTTGGCCGTAGAGCTTGAGAGCCAGCAAATCGTTCAAGCCAAAGCTGCGCGCTCGACCGGGAACCGTTGCGGGTGCGCAGGGGTAGAAGCCTTCGGCGACGGCCTCATTGAACCGTTGACGGTCGATGTCAGCGATCTCAGCGGCCAAGGCCATTGTAGCGCGAAGTTTGGTCATGATTTTGATAGCCTGCTATGGGATTTCCCAGAGACTACCCCGACCAATGGGAAAGTCAATCGACGCAATCGGATTTCCGATAGGTCAATGGTAGGGCTCAGGTTCTCGACCATCATGCCCTTCCTCGGTATCGTCGGAAGATATCTCCAGATCAGTCCACTCGACGCCGCCGGTCGGAAGCCAACCAGCAATGGCCGCTTGCGAATCCCATTCCCGCGCCTCGGGATGCGCGAGGCTGGGCTCGTCGGCTCCGTCGTCCTCGAGGTCTGGATCGCCGTCGATCTCGTCCAGGGCGCAGACGAGGCGATCAATCAGCCGTGTCAGACGCTGGCGAAGGCGTTGTTTCGTGAGGGCGGGATGCTCGATAGGCGCGGGTGCGCTATAGGCGTCGAAGGCCATGACCTGATCTCCAATCGATCGGTTGCGGTTAGGGCCGGGCTAAGCGTTCCAGCGCTTGCTCGGCCTGTCTTTTATGTTATCAGTTTAACCATGGCGTCAAGCGGTGATAACAAAAAGGCCAAGGGCCGTCCCGCGACGGGGATTGGCACTCTGGTTGGTGTACGGCTCCAGCCTGATCAACTTGCTAAGCTCGACACATGGATTTGCAAAAGTGATGCTAACCTGACCCGTCCAGCGGCGATTCGGGCGATCCTGGCCGAAAAGCTGTAAGCAGCTCCAACCTAGTCATTGGATGACGGGGCAGTTCAACGGAGGACCGGTTGATTCCGTTCATGAACAAGGCTGGCACGGAAGAGTCGCGTCAGAGAAGCGATATCCTAAAGCCTCTCATTTGGCCATTCGGGATATGCTTAGCTACCGCCGTTTCTCTGGCGGCGGTAAGTGCGCCGATATGGCTTACTGTAATGACATCGGTAATGGCGGCGTCGCTCCTATTAATGTATGTCGGTTTTTACTCATATTTTGCTATCAGGTCGCCGGACGCTTTGCGCTCAGAGAATTATACACTTCGAAAAATGGCCATTGAGCGAGGGGTTCGCGGCGATAGCTCAACGGGCGTTGAACTGTTGACCCCGATTAATCCAAACGCCCAGCTTGTTAGCGAAACACGGGTCCTAACCGATGAGTCGGGGAGCGCATGAAAAGGTTCGTTGTATCGTTTCCGGGCGCAACACCTGACGATGAAGCAGCATTCGTTGCTCAACTGGAACACGTTGAGTGGTGGCATCGAATGCCTGGAACATGGCTGATAGTTGACTATCGCTCGAACCTAACAACCGATAAAATTCGCACTGCTATCGCAGATATCAATCCATCTCTAGATATACTGGCCATTGAAGTCGGAGTTCCACAGCATTATTCAGCTCGTCTTGATGTGAGTGAGTCTCAGAAAACACACGACTGGATCATGACGCATTGGCACAGGGAGAGCCATCTTCTCGGAAACAGTTGATCTCGCGCTTCAGTCCGCATCGCCCACCGCTCCCCCGCCTCAGCCCCAGACATATCGGATTTTTGGAATGTCGATCGCCGCCGGAATATCGAGCGTCAACGCTGCTCTCACCACCGTAAAAACGATGCGAGCAATCGAGAAGGCCTATGACCAGGCCGTTCTGAAATCTCAGCTTGCGGAGCTGATGGGCAATCTCTCCGAGGCCAAAATGGCCTTGATCGACGCCAAAGAAGAGATCTCCGCAAGAGACGAGGAAATCAAGGATCTCAAAGGCAAGCTGAAAACTCAGAGCGAGACCGTTCAGTTTGACGGCTATAGCTACGCCGCCACCCCTGACGGCAAGCCCACCGGCGCTCCCTACTGCAACGCCTGCATCGCAAATGACGGGACGCACATCCCGCTAAGTCATGCGATGCATCGGCATTGGATGTGCCCGCGATGCAAAGGCGTCGCGTCCAACGTCCAGAAGTTTCCCTAGGCCGCGTCCACCCACGGCTCCCAAACCTCGGCCTCCGGTTTCATTTCCATCGCGTGCAATGCCATGGCGAGCGCCACCGCGCCGTCGATCCGGCCCGTCGCCCGGCTTTTGTCGAGCTTCCGGTTCCCCGCCGGGTCCGTCGTCACCACCGCGTTTGACATACACCAGGTCAAGATTGGATTGTTCGCGTGACGCAGCTTCCGCTCGGCCACCATGCGCTCCAGCACGTCCACCGCCGGGGCCATGTCCCGATAGCCTTGGCCATGCTCGACCATTTCCAGATCGGCCACGCCTTCGTCTGCCAGAGCCATCTTGAATGTCTCGATACGCCAGCGGTCATAGGCCAGGGCCTGAACCTTGAACCGGCTGCATAGCTGCGCCACCGTCGCCGCGATGAACCGGGGATCGGTGGCCGCGCCGGGCGTGGCCGTGAGGAACCCCTGATCTCTCCAGACTGGATAGGGCACGCGGTCTCGCTCGCCGCGATCGGCCAGGCCGTCGCTGGGCAGATAGAACTGCGCCATGACATCAACCCCGTCACCGCCGGGGAACACCGCCACAAGGGCGGTCAGATCGCGCGTCGCGGCCATGTCCAGGGCCAGCCAGCAAGCCTTGCCGTCCAGGTCGGGACGCAAATCACCGCCGCACGCTTTCCATTCCGACAAGGGCAGAAACCGGGTTTCAGCGGCCACCCGCTTATTCAGGATCAGGTTCTCGAACGCGGCCTGTTTCGAGGGCATGCGCTGCGCCTGCGCCGCCTGTCTGGCCACGTCCTCCAGCGACCGAAAGTCCCCCAGGGCCGGGTTGGCCAGCGCCCAGGTCTCAGGCGACCACGGGTCCGCATCATCCGGGGCGGCGTAGTGGGTCAGGTGGAATGAGGGATCTTCGATTTCCCCGACCTTCATCCGCAAGCCGTAGTCGATCAGCTCCGACATGGGCGACAGATCGTCCGCCGCCTGCGTCGAGATAACCAGCATCAACGGCTCGGCACGGGCTCCCATGGCCGTGTCCAAGGCGTCCAGAAGGTCGCGTTTCGGGGCCTGCCCCAGCTCGTCATAGACGCAGAACGAGGGCGAAAGGCCATGCTTGCCGGGCACGTCCGCAGACAGGGCCGCATAGACGGACCCGTTCTCGAAATCCTCCATCTCCTTGGCGTGGCGGCGAAGGCTGATCCGGGCGTCCAGGAAGGGCACGCGCTCGATGATCGCGGCCATCTCGTTATAGATCAGCGCCGCCTGCGCCCGATCGTTCGCCGCCGAATAGACCTGCCCGCGTTGCTCGGCTTCCGGTCCCGACAGGTGGCACAGGGCCAGGCCCGCTGCGATGGCCGTCTTGCCCTGTTTCCGGGGCATAGACAGCACCGCCGTCCGCACCGGGCGCGACACGCCCTCGGCAACGCCATAGACGCTCTCCAGGAACTCCCGTTGCCATGGGCGGATGGCCATCATAGTCCCGGCCAGCTTGCCGGAAGTGATCGGCAGGAACTCGAGGAAGGCCACCACGCGATCGACGCGAGACAGGCCCTCGGCCTCCCATGGCAGGGCGTCCAGGCCATCGACTGGGGCGTCGGCGGCCTTCTTTTTCATGGGCTTCGCGCCCGGTCCACGCAGGCCCATCAGCAGCCCCAATCGCGAGGGGGAAGTTTCCCCGCGTCCCGAACTAAGTGCGCTGGCTTAGTCCCCACCGGTCGGGGAAACTTCCCCCATGGTCCTTCGAGGGGGTATATCCCAGGGGAAGCATCCCTCACCCATGCCGACGAGGGGGCCAAGAACGGATGATCAGGGTCGATTGGCAGGCCGTTGACATCGCAGCCCTTGATCGCGACGCCTTTGCCGCCCTTCCGGTCGACTGCATTGGTCTTGATGCTGTGACAGGGCGTGCATAGCGAGCGCAGGCCGTCGAGCGAGGGGAAGGCGTCGCCGCCGCTGGCGATGCTGACGATGTGATCGACCGCCTCAGCAATCACCTTCCGGTCACGCAGGGCGCAGGTCTCGCACAGTGGCGTCTCTGACAGCTTGAGCCGACGCAGGCGCTGCCAGGCGGCGGTCGAGTAGGGCCAATCAGCCATTGTGCGCCTCGATAATAGAGGGAATCGCCCTACCCCACAGGGGAGATGGAGGAATGCTCTTATGAGATGGATGATCATTGGTCTGGCCGCGCTTGCTGTCGCGGGCTGTGAGGGACGTGCCCAGGAGCCATCTTCGGTCGGCAAGTATCAGCTGATCATGTCGATGCAGCCGAGCGGTACGATCCTTCTGAACACAGAAACCGGCAAAGCCCAGCTTCTGGTGATCACTGACAATCCTCCGGGAGGGAGCAACGTCGCCACCGTCAACGGCCAGCAGCTCGTTTGGGCGGACATCGTGGATCCGGCGCGCTAAGGACAATGAGGCCTCTCCTTGGCCAAACGGCGCAGGTCGGCCTCGATCTCGCTCTTGTCGATGTGGAAGCGTTCGGGGTCGCGGTGCGATGGCGACAGACGCCTCACCTTGTCCGCGATCATCGTCAGGGTGTGGGGGGCACTAACGCCGCTCACACCGCTAACGGTCGGCCCCTGCCGGTTCACGCTTCGTCCTCCGAAGTGTTAGCGGTGTTAGGAGTGTTAGGGGGGGAGATATCAGGGTGAAGGTATTTACCGTATCCGGCCTTCTGGACCTCTCCAGCCTTAGCCATCTTGTGCAGAAGGTATCGGACGCCCCCCGCCGGTTGGCCGCTAACACCTGCGATAGCAGCAGGCCCCATTGGCGTCGTTTCACCCTCCAGAGCGTCCAGGATCATCTTGCGCTCGTCGGACTGGCGAACCTCTCGCGCGTCTCCCAAGATACGCCACCTGCAGACGTCTTTCTCGAACTCCATCGCCGTCTCGAATTCGGCAATGTCACGGCCCCGGCCTGACAGGGTGACCCCCTCGCCATCGCGGTCGAGAATGATCGTGGTGTCCGCCGCGCCGGTCAGACCGTTCGTCCCGCTGACCTTCTCCAGCTTGTCGCCAGCCTCGGCCTTGCGGGTGTGGTGGATGACGACAATGGCCAAGCCGAATTCGTCGGCCAGGTCTTTGAGAGGGGTGACGCTACGGTAGTCGTATTGATACGGGGCCTCGCTCTTTCCCTGCGTAGAGCGGACCTTATTCAGCACGTCGATCACGATTAGGCGCGGGTTGTCGGCGGCGCTGATCCATTGGCGCAGATTGTCCAAACCACCGACGTCCAGCATGGGCATCTCGGTCCAGACAGTGAAACCGGCACCGGGCTTCCGGGCGCAGACCTTGTGGAGCCGGTCTTTGATCCGGCGCGGGTTGTCCTCCAAAGCGGCATAGAGAACATCGCCCTTCATGCAGACGCGGTTGCCCAGCGTAGCGCCGCCCTGTGAAACCGCGTTGCAGATGTCGAGCGCCAACCAGGACTTGCCCAGCTTCGGAGCGCCGACCAGAAGCGTCAGACCAGCTGCGATGTAGTCGGGAACGATCCACGCGACGGGCGGGAACTCCATGTCCCACAGCTCGGAGGCTGTGAAGCTGGAACGACGGCTCGGCTTTTCAGCAGGATCGTTAGCGGCCTCCAGATCGGAGGAGCGGACCACCGGGCGAGGCTTCGGACCGCCCTGCGAAGCGAACCAGGCATCTATTTCGGCTTCGCTGTTGCAAGCTGCGAGTGTCGGCGGCGCGATCATGACAGCGCCCCTAGCTCGTCCAAGGTCTGCCATGCGGCCGCGATCCGGGCATCACGCTCCATCGCGTCGAACATCTGATCGCAGGCTGAGGCCCACCGGGTCAGGTCTAGCTTGCCGATACCGGCGGTTTCGCTGTATGTTTGCGTCCGTTCCGATCCCCAATCTGAACCGTGTTTGACCCCGGTGCGCCCTGCCAGGCTGCCGGGGTTTTTCGTGCCCGGATCAGGCGGCGGATCGTTTTGCTTTCCGTCCCTAACCCATTGATCGCGTTGGGGCAGGATATAGGTTGTTTTGCTGCTAGGGCGTTGATAGGCTTGAGAACGGTCGAGCTTCCCAAGCTTTTCGTGCGGGTTCGATTCCCGCCGCCCGCTCCAAGACCTTCCCACCGGACAGACGAGAGACACGCGTTCATGGGTCCGCTGGAAGGCGTGAAGGTCGTCGAGATGGCGGGTATCGGGCCCGCTCCGTTCGCGACGATGCTGCTGGCCGATATGGGAGCCGACGTGGTGCGGATCGAGCGGCCGACGGCATCGGACCTCGGCGTGACGATCCCGCCGCCGTTCGACGTCTACAATCGGAACAAGCGGTCGATCGTCGTGGACCTGAAGTCCGAGGCGGGGTTGGCGGCGGTCCTGCGGATGGTGGGCGAGGCCGACATCCTGATCGAAGGGTTCCGGCCGGGCGTCATGGAGCGGCTGGGGCTGGGACCCCACGTCTGTCTGGGGGCCAACCCCGCGCTGGTATATGGACGGATGACCGGCTGGGGTCAGGACGGCGTCCTGTCCCAAACGGCAGGGCACGACCTGAACTATATCGCCCTGACGGGGGCCCTGCACGCGATCGGGCCGCGCGGAGGCGATCCGGTCGTGCCGCTGAATCTGGTCGGTGATCTGGGCGGTGGCGCGCTTTATCTGGCGATGGGGGTCCTGGCCGGGCTGGTGAACGCCCGCGTCTCGGGTCGGGGCCAGGTCGTGGACGCCGCCATCGTGGACGGGACGGCCAGCATGATGTCGATGTTCCACGCCTTGCGGCAGATGGGGGCCTGGGCGGACCGACGCGGCGAGAACCTGCTGGACGGCGGCGCCCATTTCTACGGCGTCTATGAGACCCGCGACGGCGGGCATGTGTCGGTTGCGGCCATCGAAGGTCGCTTCTATCGCGAGCTGATCCAGCGGCTGGGCCTGGCCGACGAGGACCTGCCCAGCCAGCACGACCAGCGACACTGGCCCGCGATGCGCGAGCGGTTCGCCGCCCTGTTCCGGACCCGGACCCGCGATGAATGGACCGCCGTATTCCAGGGCGGCGACGCCTGTTTCGCGCCGGTGCTGGATCTCGAGGAGGCGGTCGCGCATCCGGTCGCTGTCGAGCGGGGGATGTTCGCCACACTGGACGGGGTCGTCCAGCCCGCGCCCGCGCCGCGGTTTTCACGCACGCCGGGAGCCTTGAGACAGTCGGCCCCCGCGCCCGGAGAGGGCGATGCCGAGGCCCTGAGAAACTGGGGATTCAGTGACGCCGATATCGCCAGCCTGACGCGTGACGGCGCGATCGTTCCCCGCCGCTAACCGAGACCAGCTGACGATGTGGATTGCGAACAGCCCGGACCGAATGTCTGAAATCGATTGTTGCAATCGATTGCATTTGGCGTATCGTGGGCTCATGAGCGCGTTCAGACGCTCGCGGGAAACACGGGGACGGCACGATGACACGATGGAATTGGGTCTGCGCGGGCGCGCTGATGGCGGCGATGGGAACGACCCCCGCCTGGGCGCAGAGCGCGACCGGCAATCAGGTGCCCGAACCGGCCGAGGCCACCGTCGATGAGATCGTCGTCACCGCCGTGGCCGGGTCCAGCACCACCCTGAGGTCCTCGGTCTCGGTCACGACCCTGAGCGCCGAGGCGGTCGAGGATCTGGCCCCACGCTCCACCGCCGAGATCTTCCGCAGCATCCCGGGCATCCGCTCGGAATCGTCGGGCGGCGAGGGCAATGCCAATATCGCGGTGCGCGGCCTGCCCATCTCGACCGGCGGAGCGAAATTCCTGCAGATCCAGGAGGACGGCCTGCCGGTCCTGGAGTTCGGCGACATCGCCTTCGGCAATGCCGACATCTTCACCCGCTATGACGCGACGATCGCCCGGGTACAGGCGGTGCGCGGCGGCTCGGCCTCGACCTTCGCCTCCAACTCGCCGGGCGGGGTCATCAACCTGATCACCCAGACGGGGGCGACCGAGGGCGGCAGCATCGCCCTGACGCGCGGTCTGGATTTCGACACCACGCGTGGAGACTTCCAGTACGGCGGTCGGCTGAACGAGACGATGTACGGCTCGATCGGCGGCTTCTATCGCACCGGCGAGGGCGCGCGCGAGGCGGGCTATACGGGCGAACAGGGCGGCCAGATCCGCGCGTCCCTGACCAAGGAATTCGACGCAGGCTATGTGCGGCTGAGCGCCCGATATCTGAACGACAAGGCGATCGGTTACCTGCCCTCGCCGATCCAGGTGACCGGCACCAACAGCGACCCGAACTGGGGGCCCCTGCCCGGCTATGACGCCTCCAGCCAGACCCTGCATTCGGCCCTGTTCCGCAACAGTCCGGGCCTGGACGGTGCCAATGGTCCGCGCGTGTCCGACATCGCCGACGGCATGAACCCGCAGGTTCTGGCCGCCGGTCTGGAGGCCAGTTTCGACCTGGGGTCCGGTTGGCAGCTGACCAACAAGTTCCGCATCGCCGACACCACCGGCGGCTTCGTTTCGCCCTTCACGGCGGGCACCGGCACGCCCACCGCGATCGCGGCGGGCATCGGCGGGGCGGGTTCGACCGCCCGCTATGCCAATGGCGCGAACGCGGGTCAGCTGGTTCCGGCCAACGCCAACGGTAATGGCTTGCTCGCCCAGATCGTCCTGTTCGACGTCGATATCAACCACTTCGGCAATCTGGCCAACGACCTGAAGCTGGAGCGCGAGTTCGCCGCCGGAAGCGGCACCCTGAACGCCACCTTCGGCTACTACAAGTCGAACCAGAGCATCGACATGGACTGGCTCTGGAACAGCTTCCTGCTGGAGGTGAAGGGCGACAATGCCGCCCTGGTCGACGTCTTCAATGCCGCTGGCGTCAAACAGACCCAGAATGGCCTGGTCGGATACGGGGCCAGCTTCTTCGGCAACTGCTGCCGCCGGTCCTATGACGTCGAATACGACATCGACGCCCCCTATCTGGCGCTCAGCTGGGAGAGCGGCGACCTGATCGTGGACGGTTCGTTGCGGTATGACTCAGGCTCGGCGACGGGCACCTATGCCGACGGTATCGTCACGACCCGCGACATCTCCGGCGACGGCGTGATCCAGCGGCCGGAGACCCAGGTTACCCAGATCGACTTCGCCAATACCCGGCCGGTCGATTACGACTGGAGCTACTGGTCGTATTCGCTGGGGGCCAACTACCGGATCAGCGACGCCTTCGCCGTCTTCGGCCGGGCCAGCCGGGGCGGGCGGGCCAACGCCGATCGCCTGCTGTTCGGCCCGTCGATCCTGGCCAATGGCGACATCCGCAGCGACGACGCCGCCGTGGACATGGTCGATCAGTACGAGGCTGGCGTCCGCTATCGCAACGGCCCGGTCTCGGTCTTCGCCACCGCCTTCCTGGCCAAGACCGAGGAGACCAATTTCGAGGCCACCAGCCAGACCTTCACCGACGCCGAATACGAAGCGAAGGGTATCGAGGTCGAAGCCTTCTATCGCTCGGGTGGGTTCGATTTTTCGGGCGGGGTGACCTGGACCGACGCCGAGATCACGGCCGACCGCCTGAACCCCGCTAATGTCGGCAATACCCCGCGCCGGCAGGCCGACTGGGTCTACCAGGCTACCGGATCCTACAGCTTCGGAGCCTTCCGCGTCGGGGCCAACATCGTCGGCACGACCGATTCCTATGTCCAGTTCGACAACCAGCTGGTCCTGCCGGGCTATGTCATCGTCAATCCGTTCGCGACCTATGACATCACCGACGGCCTGTCGCTGGCGCTGAACGTCAACAACGTCTTCGACGAGTTCGCCGTGACCGAGAGCGAGGAGGGGTCGATCACCGCCAATGCGACCAACATCCTGAGGGCGCGGACCCTGAACGGTCGCACCGCCAGCCTGACCCTGCGCTACACCTTCTGACGGACCGGACGGAACCGCCGCTTCCCGCTCTCCAGGCCGGGTGGTTTCGAACATCGACGCGGCCCGGTTTCGACCGGGCCGCGTTTTTCCTTTCTGGGCATTTGACGCAGCGGCGATGACCGATCATTCCAGACCCATGGGGTCATCGGGGAAAGTCGTCGGCAGCCTGGCCGACCTGGCGCGTCTGTCGGGTCTATCGACCTCGACCGTGTCGCGCGCCCTGGCCGGGAACCCGGCGATCAAGCGGGAAACCCGGGAGCGGGTCGCCGCCCTGGCCCGCGAGCATGGCTATCGACCCAATGTCGTCGGACGCAACCTGCGAACCGGCAAGACCCATGCGGTGGCCGTCATCCTGCCGCTGGGGCACGAGGTCGGGCAGCCGGTGTCGGACCCCTTTTTTATCACCCTTCTGGGTCATCTGGCCGATGCCCTGACCTCGCGCGGCTATGACCTGCTACTCTCGCGGGTCATCCCGTCGGACGACGACTGGCTGGCACGGATGACGGATTCGGGACGGGTCGATGGCGTCTTGGTGATCGGGCAATCGGACCAGATCGAGACAATAGAAGCCACGGCCCGCCGATACGATCCCCTGGTCATCTGGGGGGCGGCCTTTCCGGGGCGGGTGCAATGCACGGTCGGGACCGACAACCGCCTGGGCGGCGAACTGGCCACCCGGCACCTGATGGATCAGGGGCGACGGCATCTGGTCTTCTTCGGCAATCCGGACTTTCCCGAACTGGGCGAGCGGTACGAGGGCTTCCTGCGCGCCCATGCCAGCAGCGGGGTCGAGGCCCCGGCCCATCCCCTGCCGGTCCATCTGACGCCCCAGACGGCCTATGAGACGATCGGGGAGTTTCTGGACGCCGGGAACCGGGTGGACGGGATCGTGGCCGCCACCGACATCATTGCCATGGCCGCGATCCGGGCGCTGCACGAGCGCGGCCTGTCGGTGCCGGGCGACGTCGCCGTGGTCGGCTATGACGATCTGGAGATCGCCATCCACGCCACCCCCGCCCTGACCACCGTGCGTCAGGACATCGGGGCAGGAGCGCTGGCCATGGTCGATCTGCTGATGCGGCGGCTGGCGGGGGAGGCGACCGAGCCGTTCATCCTGCCACCCGAGCTGATCGTCCGTCAGTCGGCCTGAGACCGCATCGTGCGAATGGCGTGGATCGCGTCATTCCGGACCGCGAACTGGCGCCATTCTAAACCCCGTACTGGCTGTCGTCGAACCGGGCCAGACGGGCCTTCGCCGGGTCCAAGGCGGCATTCACAGCCAGGGCCGCGAACAGAATGCCCGCCAGCACCGTCGCCAGGATGAAGCCGTACTGGGCGCCTCCGAACACATCGCTGACCGCCCCCATCGCCAGGGGAGCCACGACCGCGCTGATACAGGTGAAAAACAGGATCACCCCCGCCACCGCCCCGTGCTGGACCTTTGCGAAACAGCTGATCCCCTTGGAGTTCAGCGTCGGATAGATGACCGACATGAACAGGCCCGACAGCGGCAGCAGCCAGACCGCAGCGCCGCGTCCCAGCAACGCCGATCCCAGGAAACAGCCGAAGATCAGAAGGCTGGCCACCACCAGCACCGTGGTCCAGCGATAGCGGTTCAGCATCCAGGCCCCCAGGAACCGCCCCGCCGCCCGCAAGACGAAGAAGATCGACAGGGCATAGGTCGCCACCAGAATGGCCGGCCCGTCGTATCCGGCCAGCAGGGTCGGCATCCAGACGTAGATTGCTGTCTCCACCCCGACGTACAGCATGGTGCCCAGACTGAAAGCGAGCGCATAGGGATCGCGCATCATCCCCACGGTGGCCTTGAGGTCGGCGGGCGGGGCGGCGGTCTTCACCGTCTTCGGATAGCGCACCAGCAGCGCCGTCGCGATCAGGGCCAGCGACAGCCCGCCCGCGATCACATACAGCCATTTCCACGACGCGCCCGAAACCAGCAGCCAGGCCACCACCGCCGGTCCCAGGATGGCCCCGACGCCGAACCAGCCCTCGACCGTGTTCATCGTCGCCGTATGCGATTTCGTGGAGGTCGAGATGTCGCCGATCAGGGCCAGGGCCGCGGTCTTGAACACCCCGATCGCAGCGCCCGATATGAACAGCAGCACGACGAAGAAGCCGAAATCCTGACCCACGGCGAACAGGAAGGCCGACAGCGAAAACAGCGCCAGCCCCAGGATGATCGCGGCCTTGCGCCCCATCCGGTCGGCCAGGAACCCAAGCGCGATCCCGGCCAGGGCGATCCCGCCCATGGTCGCATAGTGGAACGACCCCGCCGCCGTCATGCCCAGATCAAATTGGTTGATCACCTCGGGAATGATGACGCCGACCGAATCCGTGGTCATGGCGAACATCATGAACATCATATAGGTCAAGCCCTTGATCAGGCTGGTGTTCGTCTTGGCCTCGGCGGCCGGCGCGGGGGTCGTCATGGCGGGTTTCCTCCTCAGGGCCGACGGTCGGATGCGAGGGCGTCCGCCGCCTTTTCGGGCCTCGATTGTTCGGTGATCCGGTCTTGCGCCAGGGCGATGGCCCCCAGGACGCCGGACCGGTCGCCGAGCCCCGGCGCGACCAGATAGGCCTCCAGCACCGCCGGGTCGTCTAGGGCGGGCAGATAGCCTCCCAGCCGGGTCTTCAGATGTCGGCGCACCAGCGGCAGCAGGTGCGGATTGGACGCGACGCCTCCGCCCATCACGATCCTCTGCGGAGCCGTGACATAGGTCAGGGTCGCGGCGAGTTGCGCCAGATAGTCGGCGACGATGGTCCAGACCGGGTCGTCGGCGGCCACGGTCTCGCCCGCCCGGCCCAGTCGCGCCGATATTGCCGGGCCGCACACCAGCCCTTCCAGACAGTCGCCGTGAAACGGGCAGTGCCCCGGATAGGGATCGATAGCCGGATCGCGCCGGACCGGCAGATGCCCTGCCTCGGGATGCATCATTCCGTGAACGGGCCGCCCGCCACAGACCACCCCAACGCCGACGCCCGTCCCGACGGTGACATAGGCGTGGTCCGATAGACCGGCCGACGCCCCCCAACGCCCCTCGGCAACCGCGGCCCCGGCCACATCTGTATCCAGCGCGATCGGCACGCCGAACCCCTCCAGCGGCCCGACCAGATCCGCCCCGGTCCACCCCGGCTTGGGCGTCGGCAGGATATGGCCCCAGTCCGGCGCGGATCGGTCCAGCCGGACGGGTCCGAAGGTGGCGATGCCGATTCCCTCCAGCGGCTGTCTTCGCTGCACCGATGCCACCAGGGCCGCTACCGCGCCCAGGGTTTCATCCGGCGTCGTCGTCGGGATGCGGACGAGACCGGACAGGTCGTCGGGCCCGCTACCGAACCCCACCACCACCTTGGTCCCGCCGATCTCGATACCCGCGAAGCCGTTCATTCCGCCACCCACCAGACCAGTCCGTAGGGAGCCAGCGAGATCGGCCCCGCCGCGACGGCCTGTCCCGTCAGCGCATCGATCCCGGCGGCTTCGAGACCGGCGGGTCGAGTAGCAACGATGGGCTCTGGCGACAGGTTGGCCAGCATCAGGAACCGCCGCACGCCCTCCCCGCGCGTCACCGCCAGAACGGCGGGATCATCGACCGTCACCACTCGCGCCCTGCCCGCCACGCCTCGATCGTTCAGCGCGCGCGCCGCCTCGGCGAGACCCGACAGGGTGGCGAACATCACCGCCTCGACCGTGCCATCTCGCGTGCGCCGCTCCGCTGCCGACCAGTCCATGTCGGGCCGGTGCAGCCAGCGCCCATCCGTGCGGCGCTCGGGATCGGCGGCATAGGCCTCGTCGTTCCCCAGCGCGATCTCGTCGCCCATATAGATCAGCGGCCAGCCGTCCAGTCCGTGGATGATCCCGTACAGCAGCTTCAGCCGCGCCAGGGCGAGCCCCTGATCCACGCCCGCCTTGCCCAGCCCGACCAGCGATGCCGCCATGCCGTTGGTCGAGGGCACGCCGCCTGCCGCCGTCTGGAACGCTCGCCCCCCGGAAAAACCGCCCCCGTTGTAGAAGTCCGACCACCGCTTCAGGTCTTCGGGCGGCGCATAGGCCGACAGGGCATTCCAGATCAGGTCGTCGTGACACCGCACATAGTTGAGCCAGGCGGCATGGCCGGGCCGGGCCGAGGCCGCCTCGATTACCGTGCGCGCGATCCCGGCGTCGCCATCCGCCAGCGCGCCCCACAGGGCCGTCATCACCCCGTTGTTGTAGGCCAGATCGCAGCCCGGCGCCTCGCCGCCGAAGAAGGGCAGAACGTCGTCCAGGCTCTCGATCGCCTCGGCCAGCAGCACGACCCCCGGAGCCACGATCGACAGGGCCGCGCGCCAGGCCTCGACGATGGCATAGGCCTCGGGCTGGTTGCGGCAGTGGGTGCCTTCGCGCTTCCACAGGAACGGCGCGCTATCCAGCCGGAACCCTTCGACACCCTGGTTGGCCAGGAAGATCAGCACCCCCAGCATCTCCTCGAACACGGCCGGATTGGCGTAGTTCAAATCCCACTGGAACGGATAGAAGGTCGTCCAGACATGGCCGCCCATCGCCGCGTCATATGTGAAGCTGCCCGGCGCGGTGTCGGGAAAAACGTCGACCAGATCGGCCTCCCAGGCCGCGACCTGTTCCGGCGTCTCGACCACGCGGTAGAAGTCCCGGTAGGCCGGATCGCCTGCCCGCGCCCGGACGGCCCAGTCATGCTCCATGGCCGTGTGGTTGCAGACCACGTCCAGCAACAGCCCGATACCGCGCCCGCGAAGCGCCTCCGTCAGGTCGTTCAGATCGCCCATGTCGCCCAGCCTGGGCTCCACCTGACGAAAGTCCGCGACCGCGAACCCGCCGTCGCTGTCGCCGGGCCGCGCCTTCAGCAGAGGCAAGGGATGCAACCAGCGAACCCCCAGGGCCTGAAGATAATCGAGTCGGCCGATCAGTCCCCTCAAATCGTCAGAGAAGCGATCGACATAGAAGGTGTAGATCGTGTGGCCTGATGCCGATGCCCATCCCGGCGAGGTCGTCCGTACACGGTCCAGCGCCGTCAGCGACAACGAGCGTGCGGCTCGCCCGGCCTTGATGCGGTCGGCCAGCCGCGACAGCAACGATCGAACGTTTCCGTTCGCGCCATACAGGAACGTTACGCGATCTCTCAGGACCGCCCATTCGGGACGGTCCTCGACGGCGACCGTGGTGGACGTCCGATCGCTCGTACTGGTCACCGTCATGCCTGCGCGTCCCTACCCGGCGAGTCCCTTTAGACCGGCATCGCTCCGGATGGCTATGCAATCGATTGCAATTGATTGCAATCGCTTTCGCCAAAGGCGCGTTTACCCGACGCAAGGGCCAGCCAGATGCGCAGGAATTTCGTTTGCGGTCGATTCCCGGTCGCGAGCTTCTGGAGCCATCGCCGGCGCAAAGTCAGGCGGCGGAACGGTCGACATGCTTTCTGCGCATGTCACCGCTCATGCTCGATTGACGAATATCAGGCAGCCTGGATGG
Source organism: Rhizobium sp. Q54 (assembly GCA_943369795.1). Classification (GTDB taxonomy): domain Bacteria; phylum Pseudomonadota; class Alphaproteobacteria; order Caulobacterales; family Caulobacteraceae; genus Brevundimonas. The sequence continues at coordinate 56,125 of CALROO020000012.1, forward strand.
CGAAGGTCAGGATGTCGGTGTCGAAGCCGCCTTCGCCGGGGGTGATGGCGACGTCGCGGCTGACGTTCGCGGCCCCGGAGCCGGCATAGACGACGGCTTGTCCGCTACCGTCCAGGACGGCCTCGCGTTCGCCGACTTCCATGACCGCGCCGACCAGAGAATCCGGGGCATAGGTGGCGGTGACGAAATAGCCGTCGCCGCTGTTGCAGGGTTCGCGGGTGCGGCCCAGTTGCCACTCGCCATTGCCGCTGTCCTGCAGGGCGCTGTCGAAGGCGATGCGGCAGACCCGCGGCACCTCGACCCGCAGGTTGAATGCGGTGAACCGGCTGTTAAATTCGCGCGGAGACCGGATGACCCGTCCCCGATCGATCAGCGCGCCAACCAGCCCCCGTCCACGGCCAGCACGGTCCCGTGCACATAGGCCGCCGCGTCCGAGGCCAGGAAGACCGCGGCGCCGGACAGGTCCGACGGATCGCCCCATCGCCCGGCGGGGATGCGGGCCAGGATGTCGCGGTTGCGGGTCTCGTCGGCGCGCAAGGCTTCGGTGTTGTTGGTGGCGAAATAGCCGGGCGCGATGCCGTTGACGTTGATACCCTTGGCCGCCCACTCGCAGGCCAGAAGTTTCGTCAGGCCCGCCAGACCCGATTTCGACGCCGTATAGGACGGGACGCGGATGCCACCCTGGAAGCTCAGCATCGAACAGACGTTGATGATCTTGCCGCCCCGGCCCTCGGCCGCCCAGGTCCGGGCCACGGCCTGGCTGAGGAAGAAGACGGTCTTGAGATTGGTGTCCATCACCGCGTCCCAGTCGGCTTCGGAGAAATCCAGACTGTCGGCGCGACGGATGATGCCCGCGTTGTTGACCAGAATGTCGATCCGTCCCGCCGAGGACATGCCCTGTTCCACGACGCCCGCGATCGGAGCGGTGGACGACAGGTCGGCGGCAATGGCGTGCAGCGTCCGCCCCTCGGCCTCGATGAGGGCGGCGGTCTCGGTCGGGGCGGAGCGACCGACGGCGATGATGTCGGCCCCCGCACGGGCCAGACCGACCGCGATCGCCTGCCCCAGGCCGGTATTGGCCCCGGTCACCATGGCCATCTGGCCGGTCAGATCGAATGGGTTCGTCATGTTGGAGCCTTTGAAACGAGAAGACATGGGGTCACTCGGAGCGATCCTGCGCGGCATTTCACCGACGGGAAACCTCGAAATATCCTTGACCCTGACCGAGCGGATTGTGCGGGTTGGTAACCGGTGTCATAAGCGCGCGCAAACGGCTTTCTGTGAGCGCCGTCTCGGCTTGATGTTACACGCTTGCTCCGCCCCCGCCACCGCCACTCAGCCTGACTGGAAACACCCATGAAGATCGCCCTCATCATCGAAAACAGCCAGGCCGCCAAGAGCGAGACGATCCATGCGGCCCTGACCGCCGTCGCGGAACCGGTGGGCCATCAGGTATTCCATTACGGCATGTACTCGGCCGAGGATAAGGCGTCGCTGACCTATGTGATGAACGGGCTGCTGGCGGGTGTTCTGCTGAACTCAGGGGCGGCGGATTTCGTGGTCACGGGATGCGGCACCGGGATGGGCTCGATGATGGCCTGCAATGCCATGCCGGGGGTGTTCTGCGGCCTGATCATCGATCCGACAGACGCCTTCCTGTTCGGCCAGATCAACGACGGCAACGCCATCTCCATGCCCTATGCGAAGGGGTTTGGCTGGGCGGCGGAACTAAACTTGCAGGACGTCTATCGCAAGCTGTTCGAGGGCGAGCGCGGTCTGGGCTATCCCAAGGAGCGGGCAGAGATCATGGCCCGCAATCGCGGCATCCTGAAAACCCTGAAGGCCGCGACCTGCAAGGACATGCTGAGCGCCCTGCGGGACGTCGATCAGGATCTGCTGAAGGCCGCCGTGGCGGGCGAGCGGTTCCGCGAATACTTCTTCGCCAACGCCACGCACGAGGGAATTCGGGACTATATCGAGGGTCTGATCAGCCCGGCGTCCTAGAGCGAAATCGGTTGAGTTGGACGCAGGACAACTCAGCTCAGATTTCGCTCTAGTATCATGCTGGAGCCTGATTCGCGGCATCGGCGGAATCGCGAAGCGATTCCACCTCAACCGATCAGGCTTTAGGCCCCGCCGTCGAATCCCGAACCACCAGGGACGGATCGACCTCGGGCTGGATCAGGGTCGCGGCATCCAGACCGCGCAGGCCCGCCGTCAGCTTCTCCGCCGCCATCCGGCCCATGTCGCGGATCGGCAGCCGCACTGTGGTTAGATTGGGCCAGACGCGCGACGCCATCGGCAGGTCGTCGAAGCCGACGATCGACAGGTCGCCCGGCACGTCCAGACCCGCGTCGCGCGCCGCCTTCATGACCCCGATCGCCATCTCGTCATTGCCGGCGAAGATGGCCGTTGGGGGCTGGGGCAAGGCCAGCAAGGTCGTCGCGGCCTCGACCCCGGACTCGAACGTATAGGCCCCCTTGCGCACATAGGCCGGGTCCAGCGTCAGGCCGTGCTCGGCCAGCCCCTCGCGAAACCCGCGTCCCCGCTCATGTGACGAGCGGAAACTGTCGGGGCCGGAGATGAAGGCGATGCGCTTGTGGCCCAGTTCGGCCAGATGCCGCGCCGCCCGTGCCGCGCCGCGACTGTCGTGGGTGACGACCATGCATTCGGGCACGTCCAGCGACACCGAGGCGATGCGGACATAGGGGCAGTCGGCGGCCTTCAGGATCTGCACGACCCGATCGTCCTCGGACACCGAGGGCGGCATGACCACGCCGAACAGCTTCTGGCGCACGACGAAGCCGCGCACCTCGTCGATGAAACTGTCCGCCGCCCGGTTGCAGGGATGAACGACCAGTTCCAGACCGGACCCGCGCACGGCGTCCAGCACACCCTGTTGCATGTTCACGACATAGTTCGGGCTGGGGTTGTCGTAGATCATGCCCACCAGGAACGAGCGCCGGAACGCCAGACCGCGCGCCTGGGGATCGGGGCTGTAGCCATGTTCCGCGATCACCGCCTCGACGCGCTTCCGGGTGTCTTCCTTGACGAAGGGCGAGTGGTTGATGACCCGCGAGACGGTCTTTTTGGACACCTCGGCCAGACGGGCGATGTCGTTGATGGTGGCGGGCTTGCCCGAGGGGCGTTTCGGTTCGCTCACGCGGGTCGTCTTTCGGTGGTGTGCGGATCGTCTCTAGACCGCAATGCCAGCGGTGTCAGGTGCCCCGACCTATGTCCCGCGTCGTTGTGCGGGCCGATCCAGTACATCGTCCCGCAACGGCGTCATGAAGCGCAGATCCCAGTCGTCGGCATTGAACGGCTTGCGTGTCGCCTCGACCACCGCCGGATAGCCGCCGACCTCGCGTTCGTGGTCGATGATCTCGCCCCGCCCCTCGGCCACTTCGGCGATCAGCAGGACGTCGCGCTGGTCCCGGTCCCAGGGCCGGGCCCCGACATTGGCCAGCACCGCCCCCTGCACTCGCTCGGCCGGGATGGGGTCCAGCCCCGCCCACCAGACCGGCGGACGACGCACCTCGATGATCTTTGCCGGAGACGTCGTGTAGCGGCCGAACATCCGGATCGGACCGCCGACTTGGTCCACGGCGATATTGTCGTGGCCATAGTATTCCACATCCCCCGCCCCGCCGATCATCATGAAGGCCAGCCGCTCGGTCGGCGTCGATGGCCCGGCGCGCAGCACGTTTCCGACGACCGACATCTTGCCGACCTGATACGGCACCGTGCCCCATTCCTCGGGCGCGAGGTTATAGTGGATGGCGCGCGGACCTGGATTGTAGATCAGGTTGTTGACGATCACCCCATGCACCCCGCCCTTGAACAGCGGGCTGCGCTCATAGTTGTGGGCGTACAGATTGCCGACGATCAGCAGGTCCGTGACATTGTCGTGGATCAGCGACCCCTTGGAATGTTCGCCCTTGGAATGGGTCGAATAGGCCAGGCTCTCGCCGTTCAGATTGTTTGAAAAGGTGATGGCGTGGCTGGTGCCCGCCCGCCATTCCTCGGGCGTCGATCCGGTGAAACGGGGGCCGGATGCCGACAGGTTCTCGTCGGTGGCCCAGGTCAGGCTGCAATGATCGATGATCACGTTCCAGGCCCCGACGGTCGCGATCCCGTCCTCGTCCCAGCCGCTCATCCATTCGCCGCCAGCCGAGCCGGGGCGGATGCGGAGATGCTGGACGACGACGTCGTGGGCCGAGATATCCATGCCGCCCCGGATCAGGGTGATGCCGGGAGAGGGGGCCGTCTGGCCCGCGATGGTGATGAAGGGGTTGCGGACCCGCAGGGTCTTCTTGTCCAGGTCGATGACCCCGCCGACCTCGAACACCACGATGCGTGGGCCGTCATGTTCGATCGCGGCGCGGAGCGAGCCGGGCCCTTCGCTGTTCAGATTGGTGACGCGGAGGATCTCGCCGCCTCGACCGCCGGGCGTCTTGGCGGCCCAACCGAGAGCGCCCGGAAACGCCGGGAGATTGGCCTCGACGGTTGTCGCAACGGGCGTCTGAGCCAGCGCCGCCGGGGCGCTCAGCGGCACCGCGAAAGCCGTGGCCAGCGCCAGCAGGCGTGTAAGGATCGGGCGAGACGTCATGGTTTCCATACCTATCGCAGGATCGCGGCGACGCGCGACCGTCTTGCGCGGCCTCTGAACGAGCCGCTTGCGATTCAAATTGACACCGGTTTCCTTCCTGCGCAATGCTGATCTCAAACGGGGAGGCCGCGTGAGCCACGCACACGACATTTCGGGTCCGGACGCGATCGCCCACGCCTTCGTGCAGGCACGGCTGGGAGGGCGTGCCCTGACTGAATATCCCGGCGAGGTGCCCGCTTCACTGGCCGAGGCTTACGATATTCAGGACATCGCCATCGCGGCCTGGCCGGACCGGATCGCGGGCTGGAAGCTGGGTCGGATCAATGCGCCGCATGACGCGAACCATGGCGCGGGACGACTGGCCGGACCGATCTTTTCGCGCAACGTCTGGGCTGCGGGCACCACCCCGACGGCCTTCGGCGTGATCGCCGGCGGCTTCGCGGCGGTCGAGGCGGAGTATGTGCTGGAGCTCGGCGAGACGGCAGCGGACCGCGACGACTGGACCGCCGAGACGGTGATGCCTCTGGTCGCGCGCGTGTTCGCCGGGGTCGAGATCGCAGGCAGTCCGTTCGCCGGCATCAACGACCATGGTCCGACGGTGACGGCGTCCGACTTCGGCAACAATGCCGGGCTGATCCTGGGCGAGCCGATCGCCGACTGGTCTTCGCGGCTGGCGGGCTTGACCTGCGAGACCCGGATCGACGACGTGGTCATCGGCACCGGTGGCGCGGCCTCGATCCCCAACGGACCGCTGGATTCCCTGGCGTTTCTGTTGAACCTGCTGCATCGGCGCGGCCGTCGGCTAGAGGCGGGGCAGCTGGTCTCGACCGGGGCGGCGACAGGGGTCCATTCGATAGCCATCGGCCAGTCGGCCTGTGCCGATTTCGGAGAGGACGGCTGGATCCAGTGCGCCGCTGTCGCGGCCAACCGGGTGCCCACATGAGCCTGACGCGTCGCAGCCTGGGTCTGACCGGTCTGGCGGCCTTGGGGCTGGCCGGGTGCGCGCCGCGCGCCACCGCCAATGGCCAGACCCTGTTCAGCGCCGTTGACGTCCACCCCGCTGACTATCCCACCGTGAACGCGGTGCGCTGGATGGGTGAGGAACTGGGGCGGCTGACCCAGGGGCGCCTCGGCATTCGCCAGTTTCCGGCCGGTCAGCTGGGGTCCGAGGACGACTCCATCGGCCTGACCCGGTTCCAGGCGGTGGACATCTGCCGCGTCGCCGTCGCCGCCCTGAACAATGCCTTTCCCGAAACCCGGCTTCTGGCCCTGCCCTATGTATTCCGCGACGTGGGCCATGTGCGGGCGGTGGTCGACGGGCCGATCGGGACGGACCTGCTGAACGTGTTCGAGGGGCGGGGTTTGGTCGGGCTGGCCTATTACGACGCGGCTCCGCGCAGCTTCTACAACGTCCGCCATCCGGTGACCGAGCCCGGACAACTGGCGGGTCTGAAGATGCGCGCGCCGCAGTCCGACATCTTCCTGGACGCCATCCGCGCCATGGGGGCCAATCCGACGCCGCTGACGTTCGGCGCGGTGTTCTCCTCGCTCCAGACCCATCTGATCGACGGGGCCGAGAACAACTGGCCCAGCTACCAGTCCAGCCGTCAGTATGAGGTCGCCCGCTTCTGGTCCGAGACCCAGCATTCCTTCTCGCCCGACGCCCTGCTGATGTCCAAGGACAGTCTGGACCGGCTGAGCGCCGCCGACCGCGACCTGGTTCGCGACGTCGCGCGTCGCTCGGTCGTAGTCATGCGCGCCGACTGGGACAGACGCGAATCCGAAGCCCGTGCCGCCGTCGTCGCGGCGGGGGTGCAGGTGGCCCAAGTCGATCGCGACGCCTTCGCGGCGACGGTTCGCCCCGTGCTCGACAAATATATCCGGGGACCGCGCCTCAGCGGCCTCTACGACCGCATCGCAGCGACGGCCTGAACCGACGCGCGACCCATTCGGTGCTCAGGGAGGGCCCGTGAATGACTGAACCCCGTCGCGGCATCACCCGTGCGCTGGACCGCCTGACCACCGGGGTGATCGGCGTGGCCTGCGTCTCCCTGGTCGTCATGGCCCTGATTCAGGCGTGGCAGGTCTTCGCCCGCTATGTGCTGAACGATAGCCCCGGCTGGACCGAGCCCCTGGCCCTGCTGCTGATGAGTGTCGTCGTCATGTTCGGGGCCGCCGTCGCCGTCCGGCGCGAGACCCATTTCGCGTTTCAATCCCTGCAGGACAGTCTGCCCCGTCGCGGTCGGCTGGCGACCCTGATCCTGTCACGCCTGATCGCGGCGGCGACGGGGGCGGCGCTGATGATCTTCGGCGGCACACTGATGCTGGACGACTGGTCCGTGGCAATGGCCGGAGCCCCACTGCCGTCCGGGTTGAAGTTCGCCGGGCTGTGCGTCGGCGGGGCGCTGATCCTGCTGTTCGCGGTCGAGCGGTTGCTGACCGGCGACTATCCCAAGCCCCAACCCGCGCCGGAGCTCTGAGCATGGAATTCCTGATCCTGTTCGGCCTGTTCGCGGTGTTGCTGGCCATCGGCGTGCCGGTGGCGTTCTCTCTCCTGGCCGCGACCCTGGCGACGGTGCTGTATCTGGCGGTGCCGCCGATCGTGGTGTTTCAGCAGATGGGGTCCGACATCACCTCGGTGGCGCTGCTGGCCATTCCGCTGTTCATCTTCACCGGCGAACTGATGATGAAGGGCGGGCTGTCGGACCGGATGATTGCCCTCGCCTCGTCGATGGTCGGCCATGTGCGCGGCGGCCTGGGTCAGGTGACCGTGGTCGGCTCGACCCTGTTCGGGGGAGTATCGGGCAGCGCCATCGCCGACGTCTCGGCCATCGGCGGCACCATGATCCCCCAGATGCAGAAGCGGGGGTATGACGCCGACTATGCCGTCAACGTCACCATCTCGGCGGCCCTGGTCGCTCTGCTGGTTCCGCCTTCGCACAACATGATCCTGTATTCGGCGGCAGCGGGCGGCGGCGTATCGATCTCCGACCTGTTCGCGGCAGGCATCCTGCCCGCAGGACTGCTGGCGATCAGCCTGATGATCACCGCCTATGTCATCGCCCGAAAGCGCGGCTATGCCTCCGAGCCCTTTCCTGGCTTCAAGGCCGTGGCGGCGCGTCTGGTCGCGGCCATCCCCGGCCTCCTGCTGGTCGCGATCATCTTCACCGGCATTCGCGCCGGCGTCTTCACGGCGGTGGAGAGCGCCTCGATCGCCGTGGTCTATGCCACAGTCATCACGGGTCTAGTCTATCGCCACATGACGTTCGCGGCCTTCAAGGAAGCCTGCATGGGGGCGGCCAAGACCTCGGGCGCCGTCTTGTTCATCATCGGGGCGGCGGGGGCGTTCGGCTGGCTGATGGCCTATCTCCAGGTGCCGTCGATGATGGTCGAGACGCTACAGGGCATCACCGACAATCCGGTCGTCATCCTGCTGCTCATCATCGCCATCCTGCTGGTCCTGGGCACCTTCATGGACATGGCGCCGATGATCATCATCTGCACGCCGATCTTCCTGCCGGTGGTCAAGGCCTTCGGGGTGGACCCGGTGCAGTTCGGGGTCATCCTGCTGCTGAACGCCGGCATCGGCCTGATAACCCCGCCGGTGGGATCGGTGCTATTCGTCGGTTCGGCCATCGCGGGCGTGCCGATGACGGCGTCGCTGAAATCGATCTGGCCGTTCTATTTCGCCTGTACGGCGGTGCTGATGCTGGTCACCTTCGTGCCCGCCCTGTCGCTGTGGTTGCCCAGCCTGCTGAAATAGCGGTCAGGCCAGACTGTTCAGCCAGTCCTCGAGATTGGTGAAGCCGTCGGCATCGGGGTCTGCGATCCCGTCGGTCGGGTCGGCAGGATCGAGGCCGTGGCTGGCCTCCCAGGCGTTCGGCATGCCGTCGCCATCGCCATCGATCCAGGGCGTGCCCGGTTCCAGATCCGGCCAGCCCCCGACGTCGGCCGCACGGTCGATGATGCGCCCAGAGCGATCGGCGACACCGGCGATGACGCGAAGGTCCACGGTATCGCGCATTTTCGACGCACCCACCGTGGCGAGCACGACGTCCTGTGCCTGATCGGGCGTCTGGGTCGCAGCCTCGGCCCAGTCCGGCCGCGCGCTCAGCCGATAGCCGGGACGATCGCCGTCCTTGACCAGGCTCCACGGATCGGCGGGAACCGTGCCGTTCATGGCATTGCCCTCGAACCAGGCCCTGGCCAGCGGATTGGACTCCTCGAACGCCAGGGCCCCCGTCGAGTCCGGCCCCGTCAGATAGGCGTTGCCGATGAACGCATAGGCCGACAGGCTCTCGGTATCGGCATTGTACCCCGCATGATCGGAGCCCCAGTTGTAGAAGACGTTCGACCGGAACTCGAACCTCGGCCCGTCCGGATCGATTGACGGCGGGTTGTAGTTCCCCGGTCGCGGCATCCGCGCCCGGTGGCTGGCCCACAGATTGTGATGGAAGCTCATGCGCGCCCCGTGCCCGCCCCGGATCAGCGAACCGTAGCCGTGGTCACCCTTGGCATGGCCGGACGCGTTCAGGCTCTCCGCGATCAGGGACCACGACACTGTCACGTCATAGATGCCGCGCTCGGGCGGATCGTAGCGGCTGCCGACCGACAAGGTCTCGTCTACCGACCACGAGGCGGAGATGTGGTCCAGGATGATGCGGCTCCCACGCGTGATCGACACGGCGTCGGACTCGACCCCGCTCTCGTCGCCCAGGCGTGAACGGATATGGCGGATCACCACATCGTCGGCGGCGACGACCAGCGGATGGTCGCGCAGGGTGATGCCCCCGCCCGGTGCCGTCTGACCCGCGATCGTGACCCGCCCTCGCCGGACCGTCAGGGGCGACGCCAGCTGGATCGTGCCGCCGATGTCGAAGACGATGGTGCGCGGCCCGTTCACTTCCACCGCCGCCCTCAGACTGCCCGGCCCGGAATCGGCCAGGGTCGTGACCCGCAGGACCGCTCCGCCCCGTCCCCCCAGGGCATATCGCCCCGCACCCTCCGCACCCGGAAAGGCCAGACGCGGCGCGGCAATCGTCTGGCCGGAAGGGGTCTCCGTCGATTGAACAGGCTGCGCCAGGGCCGTCCCGCACCCGCTCAGAACCAGCCCTGACAGGGCCACGGCAACGCTTCGAAACGACAGGCTTGCAACGGGGGTCGTCATCGGGTTAGGCTCACATTGATACCGGTGTCAGAGATCATCCATGACACAATGACACCGGTGTCAAGAAGATTGGCGTCGAGGACGGACGGAAGATCCGCCTCACCACATAATCGATGGACGGGAATGACCCGTGTCTCGATGTGTCCCTGGGAGGAGGCATATGTCAAAGATCATGCAATCGGGCGCGCGGAGCATGCTGCGCCAATCTCTGGTGGCCGGGACCTCCGGGCTGGCCATCGCCATGACGCTGGGCGTCGCCGCCGCGTCGGCCCAGACACCCGCCGCCCAGGACCCGCAGGAAGCCACCGTCGACGAGATCGTCGTCACCGGCTTTCGCGGCAGTCTGAACGCCGCCCTGAACGTCAAGCGGCGCGAAGCCGGCGTCGTGGACGCCATTCTGGCCGAGGACATCGCCGATTTTCCCGATCTGAACCTGGCCGAAGCGGTCCAGCGCATTCCCGGTGTCTCGATCGACCGCGATGCGGGCGAGGGCCGGTCGATCACCGTGCGTGGTCTGAGTTCGGACTTCACCCGCACCCGCATCAACGGCATGGAGGCCCAGGCCACCACTGGCGGTACGGACTCCTCCGGTGGCGCGAACCGGGGCCGAGGCTTCGATTTCAACGTCTTCGCGTCCGAGCTGTTCAACTCGATCACGGTGCGCAAGACCGCCGCCGCCGAGACCGAGGAAGGGTCGCTCGGCGCCACCATCGATCTTCAGGCCACGCGCCCCTTCGACTATGAGGGCTTCACCGCCGCCGCCTCGGTCCAGGGGGGCTGGAACGACCTGTCGGAAGACTACAATCCGCGCGGCGCCATCCTGTTGTCCAACACCTGGGGCGACGGCAAATTCGGGGCCCTGATCTCGGCCGCCTATTCCGAGCGCGACCTGCTGGAAGAGGGTTTCAGCTCGGTCCGCTGGGCCCCGGCCGCAGCCCCCGGCGCCACCAACTCCGGCGGCTTCTGCAGCCCCGTGGGCGTCACGCCCCAGAACCCCAGCAACAGTGCCGCCAACGGCACCACCGCCGCCAACTGCGCCACTGGCGTGGCCCGCCCGGCCAATACGGCGTCGAACCTTGCCGCCTATGCCACCGCAAACCAGGCCGGGGTCTTCATCCCCCGCCTGCCCCGCTACGGTCGCCTGACCCACCATCAGGAACGGCTCGGCGTGACCGGGGCTTTCCAGTTCAAGCCCTCCGAAGCCACGACGCTGAGCCTCGACGTCCTCTATTCCAAGCTGGATGCCACCCGTCAGGAGGACTTCCTGGAGGCCCTGTCGTTCAGCCGCAACGCCGCCGCCGGAGGCCAGACCCAGATTGCCGTGCGCGCCGCCGAGGTCCAGAACAACGCCCTGGTCTACGGCGTGTTCGACAATGTCGACGTCCGCTCCGAGAGCCGCTTCGACGAGCTGTCGACCGAGTTCACCCAGGTCAATTTCACCGCCGAACACGATTTCTCCGACACCTTCCGCGCCAAATTCTACATCGGCCGGGCGGAGTCGAATTTCGAGAACCCGGTCCAGACGACGGTCACCCTCGATCGCCAGAACATCCAGGGCTACTCCTACGATTTCCGGGGCAACGAGAATGCGCCGATCATCAACTATGGCTTCGACGTCTCGAACCCGGCCAACTGGGCCTGGCGCGACATCAGCCTGGGCACGGGCCTCGCCACCCTGCCGCGTTCCGAGATCCGGCTGCGGCCAAATGGCGTGACGACCATCTTCGATTCCGTCTCGGCGGACTTCGGCTGGGACGTGCTGGACCAGCTGACGCTGAAGGCCGGGATCAGCTACAAATCCTTCTATTCGGACTCGTTCGAGAACCGCCGCACCGACGAACTGGCGGTGCCGACCCTGCCCGCAGGGACGACGGTCGCGAACATCTCCAACGTTTTGACCGGCTACGGACGGGGCCTGTCGCCCGACGGCAACGCGACCTCCTGGGTACGGCCGGATCTGAACGCCATCGCCGCGCTGTTCCGCATCTACTGCAACTGCAACACGGGCGTGCCCGGCGGTGATTTCACCCTGACCGGCATCACCAACGGCAATGCGCGCGGCGGCAACCGGACGATCGAGGAAGACGACTTCGCCTACTACGTCCAGGCCGATTTCGACACCGAACTGTATGGGATGGGCTTCCGCGGCAACGTCGGCGTCCGCAAGGTCCACACCGAACTCAACGCCTCGGGCTTCAGCTCGACCGGCGGCGGCACCCCCGTCACAGGCCGGAACGAGTACGAGGACATCCTGCCCTCCTTGAACCTGGCGCTGGAGCCGATGCAGGACGTGATCGTCCGCTTCGGCGCGGCCAAGGTCATGGCCCGGCCCCAGATCGGCAACACCCTGGCCGGGACCAACTATCTGGTGCCGACGACGTCGCTGGCCGCCACGGGTCCGAACTTCACCGCCAGCATCGGCAACGTCGATCTGGAGCCGTTCCGGGCAAAGACCTACGACCTCAGCCTGGAATGGTATTTTGCGCCCGAGGCCCTGCTGTCCTTCGCCTATTTCTACAAGGACATCGACAGCTACATCCAGATCATCCGCCAGGACCTGCCCTATTCGGCCCTGACGACCCTGAACCCCTCGGCCTTCGCGGCGGGGCTGTGCACGGGGGCCTGCTCGCCCTCGACGGTCTTTCAGCTGACAAGCGCGGTGAACACCGACGGCGGCCCGCTGAAGGGCTTCGAGATCAGTTACCAGCAGCCGTTCACCTTCCTGCCAGGCCCGCTGGAAAACCTCGGCATCCAGCTGAACTACACCCGGGTCGAGTCGGAGATCGACTATTGCAACGATGCGCTCTGCGCGACTTTCGTCACCGCCGACCTGATCAACCTGTCGCCGACCGCCTATAACGGGACGCTCTACTATGAGGACGACCGGTTCTCGGCGCGGCTCTCGGCCTCCTATCGCGAACAGTATCTCCAGAACGTGCCGGGCCGGAACGGCAATGCGATCGAGGGCAAGAAGGACACGCTGAACATCGACGCCTCGGCCTCCTTCAACCTGACCGAACAGATCAGTCTGACCTTCGAGGGGCTGAACCTGACCGACGAGGAGAACCATCAGTTCGTCGGCGACGACAGCCGGTCCTCGACCTCGGTCTATCACCACACGGGCCGCCAGTATTATCTCGGAGCGAGATACCGTTTCTGAAGGCCTCGTGCCGCTTGCCAATCGTTCTCCTGAACGTGACCCTGGGCCGGCGACGGGCAACCGTCGTCGGCCTTCTTTTCATTCGAGCCTGACCCATGTCCGACCGCCTTCTGCCGCTCCGTCCCGCCGCCGACTGCCGGTGGGACATGGTTGCTTTGGGCGAGGTGATGCTGCGGTTCGATCCCGGCGAGCGACGCGTGCGCAACGCCCGTTCGTTCGACGTCTGGGAGGGCGGCGGCGAGTACAATGTGGCCCGCGCGGTCGCAAGGACCTTCGGCCTGCGATCCAGCATGGTCACCGCCCTGCCCGACAATGAGCTGGGGCGGCTGACCGAGGACCTGATCGCCCAGGGCGGGGTGGACCGCCGCCATATCCAGTGGCGCGACTTCGACGGGGTGGGACGAAACACCCGGGTCGGGCTGAACTTCACCGAACGGGGGTTCGGCCTGCGTCCCGCCCTGGGCGTCTCGGACCGGGCCAATTCCGCCGCCAGCCAGTTGGCACCCGGCCAGATCGACTGGGACCACCTGTTCGGCACCGAGGGCGTACGCTGGTTGCACACCGGCGGCATCTTCGCCGCCCTGTCCGCTTCGACGGCGCAGGTCGCGATCGAGGCGGTCGAGGCCGCCCGTCGCCACGGCACCGTCGTCTCCTACGACCTCAACTACCGCGCCAGCCTGTGGAACAGCCATCCGGACCCCGACGCCGCCCGCGCCGTCAATCGCCGGATCGCCGAGAGCGTCGACGTCATGATCGGCGACCGTCATGGGTTCGAGACCTGCCTCGGGCTCGACCTGGGCCCGGCGAGCACGGCCGATCCGATGAGCGGCGCCGACTTTGCAGCCGTCGCCCCCCGGTTCGCGCAGGCCTTTCCTGAGACCCGGATCGTGGCCGCCACCTTGCGCAGCCCCACGACCGCCAGCCGCAACGTCTGGTCCGCGATCGGCTGGGCCGGTGGACAGGTTCACCGCGCCCCGGTCCGCGACGTCGATATCCTGGACCGCGTCGGCGGCGGCGACGCCTTCGTCTCCGGTCTGGCCGTCGCCTTGATGGAGGGCCACGATCTGGACACCGCCCTGGGCTGGGGAACCGCGCACGGCGCCCTGGCCATGACGACGCCGGGCGATGCCTCCATGGCCAGCCGCGCCGAGGTCATCGCCCTGGCCGCCGGCGGCGACGGCCGCGCGATCCGCTGACCGTGATCACCCGCCGGACCGCGACGTCGCTGCTGGGGCTCGGGCTGGTCGGGGCGTCGGTCGGCGGGGCAAACGCTGCATCGACAGCGCCCGTCGCGACGACCCGTCATGGCCCCGTCATCGGCGGTCGCGACGGTCCGACCTGCGTCTTCAAGGGCATCCGCTACGGGGCCGACACCCGCCCATACCGCTTTCAGCCACCACGTCCGCCGACGCCCTGGACGGCACCCGTCGAGGCCTTGGCCTACGGTCCAGCCTGCCCTCAAAACAGCGACGAGCCGGATCAATCCGAGGACTGCCTGTTCCTGAACGTCTGGACGCCCGGCCTGGACGACGCGGCGCGACCGGTCATGGTCTATGTCCACGGCGGGGGCTATGCGACCGGTTCGGGTTCCGATCTGCTGTATGACGGGACCCGGCTGTCACGGCGCGGTGACGTGGTGGTCGTGACCCTGAACCACCGGCTCAACCTGTTCGGCCATGCCTTCCTGAAGCGGCTGGACGGGATGTTCGCCGCATCCGGCAATGTCGGCCAGCTCGACCTGATCCAGGCGCTCCGATGGGTCCGGGACAATATCTCGGCCTTTGGCGGCGATCCCGGACGCGTCATGGTCTTCGGCCAGTCCGGTGGCGGAGCCAAGATCGCCACCCTGATGGCCACGCCCGCCGCCTCTGGCCTGTTCCAGGCCGTCGCGACCATGAGCGGCCAGCAGGTTACCGCTTCAGGCCCCAACAACGCCACGACCCGGACCCGCGCCTGGTTGTCAGCTCTGGGGCTGTCCGACGACCGCGTGGCCGAGGTCGCGACGATGGACGCGGCGCGGTTGCTGCAAGCCGCGCGTATGACCGATCCCGTCCTCGGCTATGGCAGCCTGTATTTCGGACCCGTGCTGGACGACGTCGTGCTGTCCCGCCACCCCTTCTATCCGGATGCACCGTCGCAGTCGGCGGCCATCCCGATGATCATCGGCAATACGCGCGAGGAGACCCTGGCCTTCCTCGGCATCCGGGTCGCGCCGCCGGATCTCAGCTGGGACGATCTGCCCGACCGGATGACGCTGGACGTCCTGCGGATCGACGCCGATCCCCGGACCGTGATCGCCGCCTATCGCGCCATTCACCCCGACTGGTCGCCCTACCAGGTGCTGATCCGCGCGACGACCGCAGGCCGGAGCTGGCGCGCCGCCATCATCGAGGCCGAGGCCCGCGCCGCTGCCGGTCACCGCACCTGGGTCTATCAGCTCGATCTTCCGGGCCGTCTGGCCGATGGCCGCAGCGGGGCGTTCCACACCGCCGACATCCCGCTGGCCTTCGACAATGTCGCACGTCCCGGATCACGGATGAATGGACCCGATGCCCAGGCCGTCGCGGATCGGATGAGCGACGCCTTCATCTCCCTGGCCCGGAGCGGTTCTCCGGGACCGGTCGCGGGTCAGGTGTGGCCACGTTTCGATCTGATGGATCGACCGACGATGATCTTCGACGCGGTCAGCCGGATCGAAAACGACCCGCGCGGCGACGAGCGCCGGTTCTTCGCCCGCTATCCCTGGGTCCAGCCCGGCAGCTGACCGAGGCCGAAGGCTGCATCCACACAGGCCGAAGGGCCCGGCCGACCGGCCGGACCCTTCGCGTCTCGCCACCTATTCCCGCGAGACGGTCACGCCCCGGTCTTCCAGGATCTCCTGAACGCTGTCGTCCCCGGCCAGGTGAGCGGCACCGACGGCGATAAAGGTCGTGCCCGATCCGGCCAGCAGGGTCTGGATCTGGTCGGCCCAGTCGCCGTTCCGCTTAACCAGCAGGGCCTGATAGATTTCCTCGGAGGCCTCGCGCATGTCGTCGATGGCGACGTCTTCGAGCGCCTGCACATCGCCGGTCGCCCAAGCGGCGACCATCTTGTCCAGTTCTGTCGCGGCCTCCTCATAGTCCTCCAGCGACGACCGCAGGAAATCCAGCTGGGTCGGCTCGCTGAGCCCGGCCAGGATGCCGACCTGCTTGTCGATGGTCTCGAGGCCGGTGATCGGCTTGGACGCCGCCTCGGCCCGGGCCTTAAGCACCAATTCCACGCCGGACTTCGGATCGTATCCGGCCTTCTGCAAGGGGGCCATGGCGATGGACAGGGCGGCCAGCCAGGGGCGCAGGGGGTCCATCTGGGCCGCGCTGGCCCCGATCGCCTTGGCGGCGGTGTCGAGATCGGCGATCTCCTCGGGCGTCAGAAGGCTGGACAGCGGCCGGTCGGGTGAAATCCCCTGCGACTGGATCAGGGGCATGATCGCGGCCTGATCGTCGGGGTTGGAGATTTCGAAGATCACGTTGTCGGCGCTGTCGAAGGCGGCCTCGACCTTGTCCGAACCCCAGGCCGTGTCGGGCCTCAGCACATGCACCGTGCCGAACAGATACAGGGTCGAATCCGCGTCCTTGACGACCCACAGGGCCGGACCGGCACCCGTGGCGCGGGGCACGGCGGAGGCGGCAACCGGCACCGATGGGGCCACGTCCTGGGCAAAGGCCTGGGTCGGGATGCCGGTGGCCAGGGCGGCGCACAGGCCGACGCCGAGGGCGGCTCCCACGACCCAGCGACCGACGTCGGCGGTGGTCGTTTTCAGGCGAGACGAGAAGGTCATGACGGTATCCTTGGTTGAGAGGGATTGTAGGCGAAGGAAAGGTTCAGTGGATGCCGCGCCGGGCGGCGGCGAGGCAGGAGGCGCAGAGGTAGACGCCCATGGCGATGCCGATCAGGCCCCAGCTGGAGACCGATCCCACCAGCCCCAGCCGTTCGGCGGCGGCATAGACGAACAGGGCCCCTTCGCAGGCGATGAAGGCGATGGCCCCGGTCTCGGCCATGATCCGACGCAGCATCTCGTCGGCCTTGTTCCACAGCATGACGTTGGCCACTGTCTGGGCGATCAGAAGGACGATCACGGTGCCGAAGACGATGTCCGCCGTCGCGAAACGCTGGCCATAGATCGGCAGCAGGAACATGGCCGAGGCCAGCAGGAGCACCACGATCTGCAGGACGCCGCATCCCTTGGGCACGCTGGCTGGACGGGTGGCCATGGCGACGCCGCTGGCAAGGGCCATGGCCAACAGGCCGACAGCCATCACCAGGGCGACCTCGTCGGACCACGGCATGGCCTGGCTCTCGGCCAGGGTCGCCACGGCGGCCCCGGTCGCGGCCCCGAAACCGGCCAGGAGCACGATGCCGAGGATCTTGAGCGCCAGGGGTGGAGGATTTTCGGAACGCGTGAACATGGTCGCCTCCTATTCAGAGAAGATGGATTCGATGGGGTGGCCGAAGACCTTGGCGATCCTGAAGGCCAGGGGGAGGGACGGGTCGTAGCGACCGGTCTCCAGCGCATTGACGGTCTGGCGCGAGACGCCGAGCTGTTCGGCCAGATCGGCCTGGCTCCAGTCGCGTTCGGCGCGCAGCACCTTGAGGCGGTTGTTCATGGGATCGACCTCATCGCCGCCGTAGCCACCAGACGCCCCAGGCGATGGTGTATCCGGCGGTCATGATCAGTGTCATGGCGAAGGCCCCCAGTGCGAGATAGGCAACGGGATCGGATCGTCCCCAAAGACCCGACAGATTTGGCAACTCTATCCCGGACAGCATGGCCATCAGGATCAGGGTGAAGCCGACCGCCATCCCTGCGGTGCCGCCCCAGAACCAGGCCGATTTGTGGGCCTCGCGCGCGGCCTCGTCGATCGAACGCATCCACAGGACGCTGACCCACATTCCGACGCCCATGGCCCCGCCGATCAGCAGGAGCGACAGAAACGGCCCGATCGAACGTTGGCCGGACCCCGGCGAATGCGCTTCACGGTATCCGTCGTAGTAGCCCAGCCCGAAAGCGGCTGCGAACACCACCACGCCGACGACCGCTGACCAGATCAGGATCTTCGCGACGGTTTTGTTCATGACAAGGCCCCCTGTCTGTTTGACAAGGGTATTTTACATCACGGATCAGCTCTGTCAAGCACCCTTGTCAGGCCTTTCCGACACCATCAATCGACCGGATCGCCCGCCGGTTCCGGCAGTGCCGCGACCGGCACCGTCTCCAGCGCGGGCACGGTTTCGACGTGACGCAGGCTGTGGACCACCGCCTTGTGTCGTTTGGTGACGTCCGAAACCTTGGTCCGCGCCCGCTCCAGGGAAACGTCGACGGCCTCCAGCGCATCGCCGTATTTCTCGAACGCCGCCTTGACCTTGCCCAGCTCGGTCCAAACCTCGCTGGACTTCTTCTGGATCTGCAACGACCGGAACCCGACCCGCAGACTGTTCAGCAGGGCGGTCAGGGTGCTGGGCCCTGCCACCTCGACCCGGAACCTGGCTCGCAGGTCGGCGGTGAAACCCTCGCGCCGAACGACCTCGGCGAACAGCCCCTCGGTCGGCAGATACAGATAGGCGAAGTCCGTCGAATGCGGCGGGTGGATGTATTTCTCGGCGATGGTCCGGGCCTGGGCGGCGATGGCGCGCTCCAGCGCCTTGCCCGCGCTCTCGGTCTCGACTGGATCGGCGAGTTCCTGGGCGGCCAGCAGCCGGGCATAGTCCTCGTGCGGGAATTTGCAGTCGATCGGCAGCCAGACCTGGCCGTTGTCGTCCTGACCCGGCAGGCGGACGGCGAAATCGACGCGCTCGGGGCTGCGCGGCCGGATCGTCACCTGGGCCGCGTATTGTTCGGTGGTCAATGTGTCTTCCAGCAGAGCCTGAAGCTGGACCTCGCCCCAGGTGCCGCGCGACTTCACATTGGTCAGGACGCGTTTCAGGTCGCCGACGCCGGTGGCCAGGCTCTGCATCTCGCCCAGCCCCTTCTGCACCGACTCCAGCCGGTCCGAGACCTGTTTGAAATTGGCGTCCAGCCGCTGGTCCAGGGTGGATTGCAGCTTCTCGTCCACCGTCTTGCGCATCTCCTCCAGCTTGGCCTCGTTTTCCTTCCTCAACCCAGCCAGATTGTCCGTCAGGGTGACGCGGACCTTTTCCAGCTCCTCGTTCAGGGTCTTGCGCCCCTCGATCTGCTGCGCGGTCAGGGTCTCGGTCAGCTTGCCCAGGGTGGCGTTGACGTCGTTCAGCCGCAGCCGCTGCGTCTCGGCCAGGGCGTCGCCGGTCTTTTTCTGCACATCGGCGAATGACGTGAAATGCAGGTTCAGATTGGCCGTCAGCCCGTTCAGGCGGTTGTCCAGACTGTCGCTCATGGCCTTGAGCCCGTTCTGAAGCTCCATCCGCTGGGTGGCGTTGGCCCGGTCCAGATCGGCCCGCAGTGCGGCGAACTCGGCGCGGACGGCCGCGCCGACCCTGTCGTCGGTCTGACTGATCCGCAGGGCCTCGGACACGGCCCCGACCGCCCGCCAGGCCAGGAAGGCGACGATGGCCCCGACACCCGCCACGAGCAGGAGAATGATCTGAAAAAGGTCGGGCGTGGCCAAGGTCGTCCTCACTGTAATCGGGAGAGGACATCTCCTCAGCACGCCGGCACGACCGAAGCGGTCGCACGCCGGCGCGTTCCCGCTCCGTTCCTAGCCAGAGTCGCATCCCGCGACAAACCCCTGCCCTCGCCAGTCCGCGCCCGACCCTCTATGACGCCGCCATGCCTGAACTTCCCGAGGTTGAAACCGTCCGGCGCGGACTGGAGCCCGTGCTGCTCGGCGCGACCGTCACCCGCGTGCGCCAGAACCGGCCCGACCTGCGGTTTCCGTTTCCCGATCGGTTCGTGGAGCGGCTGGACGGCGCGACCGTGCTGTCGTTGCAGCGGCGGGCGAAGTATCTGCTGTTTCCGCTATCGACCGGAGAGACCTGGGTCAGCCATCTGGGCATGACCGGCCGCTTCACCCTGGACGGCACCCAGATCGGCGAATTCGTCGAACCGGCCCCCATCATGGGCAAGCACGAGCATATGAGCCTGTGCGCCGTCACGGGAGACGCCACGACCCGGATCGGTTTCGCCGACGCGCGGCGGTTCGGCTTCATGAGTCTGATCGCATCCGACGCCGTAGAGACCCATCCCTGGTTCGCCGCCATGGGACCCGAACCGCTCAGCAATGCCTTTTCCGCCGCGCATCTGGTCGAGGCGTTCAAGGGTCGAAAGCAGAACGTCAAGGTCTCCCTGCTGGACCAGCGAATCGTGGCGGGTCTGGGCAATATCTATGTCTGCGAGGCCCTGTTCCGGGCAAAGATTTCGCCGACGGTCGCGGCGGGCGCGATCAGCCGTCCTCGGCTGGAAACCCTGACCGCCGTCATCCGCGACGTGCTGAACGAGGCCATCGTCGCGGGCGGATCGACACTCCGCGATTTCGCCAATGCCGACGGTGGCCAGGGCTATTTCCAGCACCGGTTCGATGTCTATGGCCGAGAGGGCGAGCCTTGCCGCGCCGACGAACGCCACCCGGTGATCCGCCGTATCGTTCAGGGCGGGCGCTCGACCTTCTACTGCCCTGTCTGTCAGAGGCGCTAAGCCTCACGGCAGTTGAGCCCTCTGCCCGGCTCGTGTAACCCCGGCGCAACAGACGGCCTCAAGCAGCGCGAAGCGCGATAGGCCCAACATATTGTCCGGAGCGTCCCGTTGAGCCAATCCCAGTATCCGTCGTCGTTCGATCACGAGGCCCTGCTGGCTTCGGGCCGGGGCGAGCTGTTCGGGCCGGGCAATGCCCAGCTGCCCGCGCCGCCCATGCTGATGTTCGACCGGATCACCCAGATCAGCGGCGACGGCGGAGAGCACGGCAAGGGCTATCTGGAGGCCGAGCTGGATATCCATCCGGACCTCTGGTTCTTCCAGTGCCATTTCATCGGCGATCCGGTCATGCCCGGCTGCCTGGGCCTGGACGCCATGTGGCAGCTGGTCGGCTTCTATCTGGGCTGGATCGGCGGTCAGGGACGCGGGCGGGCGCTGGGCGTCGGCGAGGTGAAATTCACCGGCCAGGTCCAGCCGGACGTCAAGAAGGTGGTCTACAAGATCACGCTGAAGCGCGTCATCAACCGCCGCTTGGTGATGGGAATCGCCGACGGGGTTCTCGAAGCCGATGGCGTCCCCATCTATACGGCCACGGACATGCGGGTCGGCCTGTTCGGCGCGGGTCAGACCGCCACCGAACCGGTCGGCGGCTGAACCAAAACACACCATAACCGCGGTCAACGCGGATCGTCTGGACTGAAGGTTAGGGACTGAGAAATGCGGCGTGTCGTCGTCACCGGACTGGGTATCGTCTCCTCCATCGGCACGGGGGCCGAGGAGGTCACAGCCTCGCTGCGTTCCGCACGCTCGGGCGTGGTCGCGGCCCCGGACCATATCAAGCACGGCTTCCGTTCCCAGGTCTGGGCCCCGCCGTCGCTGGGCGTCAGCGCCGAGGACTGGGCACCGCTGGTCGATCGCCGTGCCGCGCGGTTCTTGGCCAATGGCACGGCCTGGGGGCATATCGCCTTCGAGGAGGCCCTGAAGGACTCCGGCATGACGCCGGACGAGATCAAGGACGACCGCATCGGCCTGATCGTCGGCGAAGGCGGACCTTCGACCCAGGTCATCCTGCAGGCGGCCCAGACCACGATCGAAAAGGGCGCGCCCAAGCGGATCGGACCGTTCGCGGTGCCCAAGGCGATGGCGTCCGGCCCCTCCGCCGTCTTGGCCACCTGGTTCCAGATGCGCGGCATCAACTATTCGATCAGCTCCGCCTGCGCGACCTCGGCCCACTGCATCGGGGCCGGGGCAGAACAGATCCAGTGGGGCAAGCAGGACGTGGTCTTTGCCGGCGGCGTGGAGGATATCGACTGGTCGATGTCCAACATGTTCGACGCGATGGGGGCCATGTCGTCCGACTTCAACGCCACGCCGTCGGTAGCCTCCAGAGCCTATGACATCGCCCGCGACGGCTTCGTCATCGCTGGCGGCGCGGGCATCGTCGTGCTGGAAGAATACGAGCGGGCCGTCGCGCGCGGTGCCAAGATCTATGCCGAGGTCGTGGGCTATGGTGCCAACTCCGACGGTTACGACATGGTCGCCCCGTCCGGCGAGGGGGCGCAACGCTGCATGAAGATCGCCATGGATCAGGCGGGCAACCGCCGCATCGACTATCTGAACCCCCACGGCACCTCGACCCCTGTGGGCGATTCCAAGGAGATGGGGGCGGTCCGCAACGTCTTCGGTGACGCCATGCCAATGATCTCCTCGACGAAATCCCTGACCGGCCACAGCCTGGGCGCGGCGGGCGCGCAGGAGGCCATCTATTCGCTGCTGATGCTGAACGGCGGTTTCGCCGCCGAGAGCGCCCATATCGAAAACCTGGACCCCGAGTTCGAGGGCATGCCGATCCTGCGCCAACGTCACGACGGTGAATTGACCACCGTCATGTCCAACAGCTTCGGCTTCGGCGGCACCAACGGCGCGGTGATCTTCTCCAAGGTCTGAGGCGAGCCTTCCTGTTGGCCCCGGTTCCGTCTAAAGCCGTTCGATGACATCGACCTCCCTCAGCGGCCCCCATCCGTCCGGCGGCTATATCCTGGACGAACTCAGCGTGGGGATGGTGGCGGAAAAGCCGGTGACCATCACCGAGGGCCGCATCCAGGCCTTCGCCGAGGCCTCCGACGACTTCAACCCCGTGCATATGGACGAGGCCTTCGCGTCCAAGACCGCCTATCGCGGGCGGATCGCGCATGGCCTGCTGTCGGCCTCGTTCGGCTCGGCGGTGGTCGGGACCATCCTGCCGGGTGCGGGAGCCATCTATCTCAGCCAGACCCTGGCGTTCCACAAACCGGTCCGGATCGGCGACGTGGTCGTGGCGCGGATCACAGTCGCGGCGGTGGACGAGGTCAGCGCCCGGGTCACTCTGAAATGCGAAGGCTATGTCGGCGAGGACATGATCATGGACGGAGAGGCGATCGTGCGCGTGCCCCGGCGTCGGCGCCCCGCCAAGGACTGAGATGGCGATCGAGGTCATTCGGGGCTGGCAGGGGCTGCCGGAGGGCACGCGGGGCTCCGCCGCGGCCATCGGCGCCTTCGACGGCGTACACCGGGGCCACCGGGCGGTCATCGCCTCGGCCCGCCAGGCCGCCGACCGGCTGGACGCGCCCTTGGCCGTCGTCAGTTTCGCCCCCCATCCGCGTCGCTGGTTCCAGCCCGAGGCCGCCCCGTTCCGTCTGATGACTGTCGCCCAGATGGCGCGGGCGCTTGAGCCGCTGGGGGTCGAGCGGCTGTTTCTGCTGGCCTTCGACGCCGCGATGGCGGCGATGACGGACGCGGCCTTCGCGGGTGACGTCCTAGCTGGAGGGTTGGGCATTCGCCACGCCGCCGTCGGCTTCGACTTCACTTTCGGCAAGGGCCGGTCCGGTTCGCCAGAGGCCTTGGCCCGCTACGGCCATGAGCTCGGCTTTACGGTCTCGGTGACCGACCGGATCGACGATCCTGACGGACTGAAACTGTCGTCCAGCGCGGTACGCGAGGCCCTGAATGCCGGTGACATGGCCCGCGCCGCTGCCATCCTGGGCCGCCCCTTCGCCATCGAGGGCGAGGTCGTCCACGGCGAGAAACGCGGTCGTACCATCGGCGTGCCGACCGCCAACATCCGCCTGGGCGACTATATGCGTCCCGCCTATGGGGTCTACGCCACCCGGACGCGGCTGCCGGACGGGCGCATTATCGACGGCGTCGCCAACCTGGGCATCCGACCAATGTTCGAGATCGAGGAGCCGCTGCTGGAAGTCTGGCTGCTGGATTTCGACGGCGACCTGTACGGCCAGACGGTCGAGACCGAACTGGTCGCCCTGCTGCGCGGCGAGATGAATTTCGACGGGCTGGATGCGCTGAAAGCCCAGATCGACCGGGATGCGGATGCAGCACGTGCGGTGCTCGCGGCGGGTCCGCTCAACCGCTGAGACGTCGCCTCTTCCCTTTCGTTTCGACCTCCGCTATCAGCCCCGCTCCGATGCGGGCGGTCGTGGCGGAATTGGTAGACGCGCAGCGTTGAGGTCGCTGTTCCCTAACCGGAGTGGAAGTTCGAGTCTTCTCGACCGCACCATCAGACGAAAACAGGATAGTCATCGGCTTCTACCAGGCTGAAACAACTCGAGGAGGCTTAGCGTGAGCGATACCGCCACCCTCGATCCTGACTTCGTCGCCGAGGACCACGAGGCCCTCGATGAGGATTACGAACTGACTCCCGCCTTCGTCGAGAAGGTCGTGGATGCCGCCGACGACGGCGACGGCGTTCGGCTGCGCAGCCTGCTGGAAGACCTGCACCCCGCCGACGTCGCCGACCTGATGGGGTTTCTGACGTCCGAGCACCGGGCGGTCGTGGTGATCTGGCTCCCGCCGGAGCTTCTGGCCGAGACCCTGCCCGAGCTCGACGACGGCATCCGCGACGAAGTTCTGGAACGGGTCACGCCCGGCACCCTGGCCACCGCGCTGCAGGAGCTGGATTCCGACGACGCCGCCGCCGTGGTCGAGGATCTGGAGGACGAACAGCGCGAGGCCGTGCTGTCGGCCATGCCGCTGCTGGACCGGGCCGCGATCGAGAGCTCGCTCGGCTATGGCGAGGACACCGCCGGGCGTCTGATGCAGCGCGAGGTCATGGCCGCGCCGGTGTTCTGGACCGTCGGCGACACCATCGATCACGTCCGGTCGCAGCAGGACGAACTGCCCGAGCTGTTCTTCGACATCTATGTGGTCGATCCGACGAACAAGCCGGTCGGCGGCATTCCGATCAGTTGGCTGCTGCGTGCCAGCCGCGAGGTGAAACTGTCGGACCTGATGGAGCCGATCAACGAGATCACCGTCGATCAGGACCAGGAAGAGGTCGCCTATATCTTCGAGAAATACCACCTGATCTCGGCCCCCGTCATCGACGCAGCCGGGCGGCTGGTGGGTCAGATCACCGTCGATGACATCGTCAACATCATCCAGGAGGAGAACCGCGAGGACATCCTGCGCCTGGCCGGCGTGTCGGACGAAAGCCGCGCGGCGGGCGTCTTCGGCGTGGTGCGCTCGCGCATCCCCTGGCTGATCGTCAACCTGGGTACGGCAGTGTTCGCATCGCTGGTGATCGGCATGTTCGAGGGCGAGTTGGAGGCCCTGGTCTATCTTGCGATCCTGATGCCGGTCGTCGCCTCGATCGGGGGCAATGCGGGGACGCAGGCTCTCACGGTTGCCGTCCGGTCGCTGGCCTCACGCGAGCTGACGTCCGCCAACCTTCTGCGCATCGTCAGTCGCGAGGTGATGGTCGGCCTGTTCAATGGGACGGCCATCGGTGCGCTGATTGCGGGCGTGGCCTGGGTCTGGTTCGGGACGCCACTGCTGTCGCTGACCATCGGCCTGGCGGTGCTGATCAATCTGGTCGCGGCGGCCCTGGCGGGGACGCTGATCCCGGTCGTGCTGGACCGGCTGGATCGCGATCCGGCGGTGGCCAGCCCGGTGTTCGTGACCTGGATTACCGACTCGGTCGGCTTCCTGTCCTTCCTGGGCCTGGCCGGGCTGATCCTGCTTTAAGCCCCGTACCATCTGTTCATCCCGGCCTTCTCCGGGATGAACGGGATTGGGAGATATGGCTCAGTGCGCCTCGGGCGGGCGGGCTGCGGGGTCCAGGTATTCGCTCTCGGCATGGGCATCCGCGCCCAGCACGAAGCGCCGGTCGCAGTATCCGCACTCGACGAAATCCGCGCCGCCCATGTCCAGATAGACCAGAGGATGGCCCAGCACCCCGCCGCCGTCGCAGGCCACGCGTTTGGTCGCGACCACGATCTCTTCGGGCGGCGGAACGGAGGCTTCAAGATGGCTAGGCGGCATGGGATATGTCTGTCGTTGGCGGGACGGCCTGTTCTTAAGGCCAGTCGCAGCCGGACGCCATGCGTCGCGTCTCAGATATTCTCCGGTGGGCTGGCGGTACGGCGACCCAGCATCCGGTCGATGATCGCCTTGCGCTTCTTGAAGATGGTGAAGCCCAGACACCCTGCGGCGACCCACAGGCCGATCTCGCCTAGCACCAGGGCGACCCCGCCCGCGACGATGGCCGTCGTCATGTCCAGATGGCCCATCTTGCCGGCGATCAGCAGGCCGGCTCCGCCGACATAGCCCAGAACGCAGACCGCCATCGCGGCCCAGCCGATCATCTTCGTCTTCGTCATCGTCATCGCACCACTCCATCAAGGACGCTTGTCGTTATGACAAGGAACCTAGACATCAACTGCTAGCATGTCAAGCGTGCTTGTCCTGTACGGGTCTTGGCGAAAGGCCCTACGCAGCCTACCTGTCCCGCACCGGCGATCCTGCCGTTCCGTTCGCCGAAGACATCGCCTGAATGACTGAGACCGACAGCCTGCCCGTCAACGCCATCGAGGTGCGCGGGCTGGAGAAGACCTATGCCGGATCCAAGAAGGCCCCGGCCAAGACCGCCCTGCGCGGCGTCGATCTGGTCATCCCGCGGGGCTCGATGTTCGGTTTGCTGGGCCCCAATGGCGCGGGCAAGTCGACCCTGATCAACATCCTGGCCGGGGTGGTCAACAAGACCGGGGGCACCGCCGCCATCTGGGGCCGCGACATCGACCAGCGCCCTCGCGATGCTCGCGCCGCCCTGGGCGTCGTGCCACAGGAGATCGTCGCCGACGTCTTCTTCACCCCGCGCGAGGCCCTTGAGGTGCAGGCCGGCTTCTATGGCGTGCCCGCCAATGAGCGCCGCAGCGACGAACTGCTGGCCGCGCTGGGCCTGTCGGACAAGGCCCATGCCTATGTCCGCGCCCTGTCCGGCGGCATGAAGCGTCGCCTGATGGTGGCCAAAGCGCTGGTCCACAACCCGCCGATCCTGATTCTGGACGAACCCACCGCCGGGGTCGACGTCGAGCTGCGTCGCCAGCTGTGGGAATACGTTCGCCGCATCAATGCCGAGGGCGTGACCATCCTGCTGACCACCCACTATCTGGAGGAGGCGCAGGAGCTGTGCGACACCATCGCCATCATGAACCGGGGCGAGGTCGTGGCCTGCGAGCCGACCCCGCAACTGCTGCGCCGCCTCGACACCCGTAACGTCGTCGTCACGCCGGAAACCCCCCAGGCCACGCCCCCGGTCCTGAACGGTTTCGAGGTCCACGCCCGCCCGAACGGGGCCTTCGCCGTCACCTATCGCAAGGGCCAGTCCTCGGTCGAACAGGTCCTGGCCGCCGTCCGCGCCGCCGGGATCACCATCTCCGACATCACCACCGAGGATCCGGACCTGGAAGACGTCTTCCTGGCCCTGACGTACGGTGACACGGCGCAGGTCAGCCCGACTAAGGATTGAAAACGCCTGGTGGAGCCGAGGGGAGTCGAACCCCTGACCTCGTCATTGCGAACGACGCGCTCTACCAACTGAGCTACGGCCCCGTTTCCGGGCGTTCCAGGCGAGGCGACATAGGCGGGCATCTTGGCGGGTGTCAACGGGGGCGGCGGTTTCCGGTCGCCCGCCGCGCGTGCCGCATTGGCCTCGTGCGACGCACGCGCTAGAAGCGGTCACAGATGGCCCCGCGTCGGGTGCCGGGCTCAGGAGTCCCCGATGGGTGAAGCGATCGTCTGGCTGGTCAATGCCGTCATACAGCTGATGATCTGGTTCATCATCGCCTCGGCGATCCTGAGCTGGCTGTTCGCCTTCGACGTGATCAATCACCGCAACCGGTTCGTCAGCCAGCTGGCGGGCTTTCTGGATGGCGTGACACGGCCGCTGCTGGAGCCGTTCCGGCGCATCATCCCGACCCTGGGCGGGATCGACGTGTCGCCGATCGTGGTGCTGCTGCTGCTGAATTTTGCCCGCATCCTGTTCAACAACACCGCCGGACCGGTGCTGCTGGGTTACTGAGCCCCGCTTTCGACTAACGAAGCCTTGCGTCGGCATGCCGCCTCCGTAAGGTGCCGGGCCACGGGCGAGACGCCGCAAGACCGACATCGACTTCATGACCACCCTCCGCACAGTCTCGATCATCGGCGCCGGACAGATGGGTGCGGGCATCGCCCAGACCGTCGCTCTGGGCGGCTATGACGTCCGGCTCTACGACATCGACGCCGCGCGCCTGCCGACCGCCGTGGCCGGGATCGCCGCCAGCTTCGCACGGCATGTCGCGCGCGGCGGGATCGATCAGGCCCAAGCCGATGCGGCCCTGTCGCGGATCATGACGACCGATGTCCTGACCGAGGCGGCGCGCGCCGATCTGGTCATCGAGGCGGCGGTCGAGGACGAGGCGGTCAAGAAGGCCGTGTTCGCCGACCTGCTGCCGCACCTCGGGCCCGACACCCTGCTGGCCTCCAACACGTCGTCGATCTCCATCACCCGCCTGGGCTCGTCGACGGATCGGCCGGAGCGGTTCATCGGCCTGCATTTCATGAAGCCGGCCCCGGTGATGAAACTGGTCGAGATCGTGCGCGGCATCGCCACCTCGGCCCAGACCTACGAGACCGCCGTCGGCTTCGCCGAGAGCCTGGGCAAGACCACGACCCAGGCCGAGGACTTCCCGGCCTTCATCGTCAATCGTATCCTGGTACCGATGATCAACGAGGCCATCTTCACCCTGTACGAAGGCGTCGGCGACGTGGCCTCGATCGACAAGGCGCTGAAGCTGGGGGCCAACCACCCGATGGGGCCGCTGGAGTTGGCGGACTTCATGGGGCTGGATGTGGTGCTGGCGATCATGAACGTGCTGTACGACGGGCTGGCCGACAGCAAATATCGGCCCTGTCCGCTGCTGGTTAAATATGTCGAAGCGGGCTGGCTGGGACGCAAGTCCGGCCGCGGCTTCTACGACTATTCCGGCGAGACGCCGGTTCCCACGCGGTGAGTTGGGCACGATGAGCCTGAAATTCGACCTGCCGGTCAAGCTGCCGGGCCAGAGCCCGGTCAACTGGCGGCGCGGGCGGGGACGGCTGGTCGGGGCGACGGTGGCGGCGGTGTGCTGGCCGCCGCTGGTGCTGACGATGATCTTCTGGCGGCCGCTGAACTGGATGCCGGGGCGCGAGACCGACTGGCGGCTGATCATGCTGCTGCTGGGAGCCATTGCAATTCCCTTGGGCGTCCGGTTGCTGAAGACCGAGCGCGAGCGGTCGGGGCGACCGGCGACGCGGCTGGGAATCGTCTGGCGGTTCATGTTCTACGGCGGTCTTCTGGCCGCGTGTTTGCAGGCGCTGATGGCGGCCACGATCGTGCTGATGGGCCTGTTCGAAGCGGGTGGGGTGTTTCCGGCCTTGGGGGCGACCGAGACCAATCTGCTGATCTACGGCGTCCTGATGCTGCCGCCCGCCATCGTGGTCGGGGTCAGCTATGCGCTGTGGGCCGGGCTGTGCGTGGCCTTTCTGGCCTTCGAACATGCGCCGGAGATCCCGGACCGGATGGGTGTGCTCAGCCCGGGTCGCCCGGTTTAGAACCACGCCATTTCGCGATCGAGCCTTTCACCACTGGCTCTATTCACGCAATTTCGCCCTATCGCCCCACCGCATGCAGCGCCTGGCCGTGTTCGCGCAGCCAGGCCCGGAACGGTCGGTGATCGCCCACCAGCCCGTGTACCACGGACCAGTAGGCCGGGCTGTGGTCGGCGTGGACCAGATGGGCGACCTCGTGGGCGGCCAGATAGTCCAGCACGGCGGGTGGGGCCATGACCACCCGCCAGGAATAGCGGATCGAGCGGTTGTGTGGGCTGCAGGAGCCCCAGCGCGAACGGGTGTCGGCGATCGAGACCTTCACCGGTCTCTGGTTCAGCGTCTTCAGATGGACCTCGGTGCGGGCCGTCAGGGTGTCGCGCGCCAGCCGTTTCAGCAGGTTCTCGACCCGGCGGGCGAAGGCCTCGCCGTCTCCGCCGGAACGGATCACCGCCCCGTCGGCATCGGACGTCAACCGCGCGGCTCCCGTGGTGCCGGTGCTCTCAAGTCGCGTCGCCACGCCTTGGACCAGGATGGTCTGTCCGGGAGCCAGAGGCCGACCATCGATCCGGGCCTCCAGACGCTCGGCGATCCATCCGGCCTTGGAACGGGCGAAGGCCACCGCGTCGCCCAGTCGTCGCTCGCTGGGCGCGATGGCCACGGCCTCGCCCGCCCGCGCGTCGATGCGGATCGAGATGCGGCGGGCGCGGGGATTGACGCTCAGACGAAGGGCCGCGCCGCCGTCAAGCGGCAGCCTTTGTCCGTTGCGGTACGACACAGAGTTTCTCGTTGGCGGCGATGAAGTCGCGCGTGCGGGTATAGATCTCTTCCCGGAAGCGGCGACCGTTGAACACCCCGTAGTGGCCCACCCCGTCCTGGACGTAAAGCACCCGTCGGTCGTCAGGGATGTTGGTGCACAGGCCGTGCGCCGCCTGGGTCTGGCCGACACCGGAGATGTCGTCCTTCTCGCCCTCGACCGTCATCAGGCCGATGTCGGTGATAGCGGTCAGATCGACCAATTGACCCCGATGTTCCAGCAGGCCGCGCGGGAGCAGGTGCTGCTGGAAGACGATGTCGATGGTCTGGAGGTAGAATTCCTCGGTCAGGTCCAGCACCGACAGATATTCGTCGTAGAAGGCTTCGTGCTTGTCGACCTCGTCGCCGTCGCCGGAGACCAGGTTGTTGAAATACTCCCAGTGGGCGTCCTTGTGGCGTTCCTCGTTCATCGACATGAAGGCGTATAGCTGTACGAACCCCGGATAGACCTCGCGTCCGAACCCCGGATAGGGCCAGGGCACAGTGTGGATCATGTTGGACTGGAACCAGGCGAAGGGCTTGGCCTCCGCCAACTGATTGGTCACCGTCGGCGACAGACGGGCATCGATCGGCGAGCCCATGAAGGTCATCGACGCGGGCCGGTTCGGATCGTTCTCCGCCGCCATCACCGCTGCAGCGGCCAGGACGGGCGGGCCGGGCTGGCAGACGCCGACGACGTGGGCGCGCGGGCCGATCTGGGCCAGCATGGTGCGGACGTGGTCGATGTAGTCGTGGAAGTCGAACCGCCCCTCCAGCATCGGCACCTGTCGGGCATTGACCCAGTCGGTGACATAGACGTCGTGGTCCTGAAGGAAGGTCTCGACCGTGCCGCGCAGCAGGGTGGCATAGTGGCCGGACAGGGGGGCGACGATCAGGACGCTGGGGGCATGGGCCGGTTTGCCCGCCCGCTTCAGGTCGCCGATGTTCCTGGCGAACCGCACCAGACGACACCAGGGCGAGGACCAGATGACCTGTTCGGTCGTGCGCACCTCATGCCCATCGACAGGAATGGTCTCGAGCCCCCAGGCTGGCTTGCCGTAGCGCCGCGTTACGCTCTCGAACAGCTCGGCCGAGGCATAGGCCGTGCGACCGATGGCGGTCTGGCTGGCCGGATTGAGGGGGGAGTTCCAGAACTGGCGCGCCATCTGGGCACCGAACCGGAAGGGGGACGCCGATTGATAGGCGAGCTCGTGAAGGGCGTACAGCATGAAATCCTGATCGAACCCGATTGGCCGAATGCGGCAAGGCACCATAGAACGCGCCGCACTGCAAAAGGATTTACGTGATGTGGGGCGGCTACCGCGCTTTGGGCGACTTGAGCCGCAGAAATATTGGTGCAGCGGCGAACGACACCGCGGCTCAAGTCGCGCAAGGCGCGATAGCCGCCTCAAAGAGATGTCGTGAAAATGTCTGTTGGCGGACTGGCCTCGATCGTGCAGGGTCCAGTTCGTTAACGGACTGTGAGGGGACCGTTGAACTATCCGGGTGCCATTCTGGCCGGTCTTGCGTTGCTGGCGATCTCAGCGATCCCAGCTTCCGCACAGATTTGGGTCGAGGATACCGCCGCTTCCAGGGGCACGACGGCCCGACTCAATCGACAGGACAGCCTCCAGATCGATGCGACACGCAGCTTCGGACCCGCGATCGATTTCGGCGAGACTCGCGCTTTTGCCGATCGGCCCTCGCCCCTGGTCGCCTCGACCCGGCGCGACATCTGGCACGAAGGTTCGGGCTTCAGCGAGCAGTTGACCCTGACGACGCGGGGCGAGCTGCGGCGGGCCGACGGATCGCCCCTGCCGGTCACGCCGCTGGATGCCGCCGCACTCGATGTCGACGCCTATGACGTCCGCTATGTGCGGGGATGGCCTGTCGCGCGCGGCTATACGGCGTCCGGGCTGGAGGTCAGTCTGACGCCGCACGCCGGCATCGGCGTCGGCTCGCGCGGCGGGACCGCCGAGGCCGGGGCGACGCTTCGCATCGGCGGCGACATCGGCGACATGGTCCCGGAAGGATCAGAAGCGTTCGGCCAACGCGCCCGCTGGTATGTCTATGCCGCCGGATCGGGGACCGCCGTCGGCTATAATTTCGCCCGCAACCGCGACGGCGACTACACCCGCTCCGGCGTCAGCCAGGATTCCGGATCCTTCCTCGGCGACGCCTCCGTCGGCGTGGCTCTGAGGAAAGGCGATCTGCAGGGCTCGTTCGGGGTCGTCTATCGCGAGATCACGGCTGACGGCCTGCGGGGCGGCGAAGGCTTCGACCGCGACGTCGCCGAGGGCCTGGTGGCGTTCCAGCTGTCGATCAAGCCGGATTGGTGAAGTAGAGCTTAGGGCTTAGGGCTTAGGGCTTCAGGCGAGTGGCGCGTCTCCCTATGACCTAAGCCCTACTCACCAAGACCTCCCTACAGCCACCCCTTCTTCTTGAACCACAGCAGCGGCGCGACCGCCGCCACGACCATGGCCAGAACCGCCAGCGGATAGCCCGCGACCCATCGAAGCTCGGGCATGTGCTCGAAATTCATGCCGTAGATCGAGGCGATCAGGGTCGGGGGCATGAAGGCGACCGCCGCCACCGAGAAGATCTTGATGATCGACGACTGTTCGATGTTGATCAGGCCCAGCGCCGCCGACAGCTGGAAGTTGATGCTGGCTGCGACCGCCTGATTGTGGCCGATCAGGCTGAGCGCATCGCGGCTGAGCGATTTCAGGTGGGCGGTCGTCTCGCCGCGATGCTCGATCGTGTCGTCCAGCGAGACGAAGGCGAAGACCCGCGACAGGCCCGACAGGCTCTGGTCGATGCGGGCATTGGCCATCTGGGCCCGGCCCAGTTTGGCGATCAGCTTGTCGAACCCGACGGCCTTCTTGTCCTGAAAGATGTGGGTCGAGACGGCCTCGACATGGGTCGCCGTCGACGACAGGACGTCGGACGTGCGGTCGATGATGGTCTCCATCAGGTTCAGGAACAGATCCGCCCCCGTGGCGCACAGGGCCGGATCGCGATCCAGCTTGTCCACCAGCATGTCGAACGAGCGCGGCGTCACATAGCGGACGGTCACCAGCGGCCCGGCGGTCAGGACGAAGGTCACCGGATCGATCGCCGGCATGTCGGTGCTGCCGGCATGGATGATGTCGGCGGTGACGAAGGTGGCCCCGTTCTCGCGGTACAGGCGGCTGGAAGCCTCCAGTTCCGACATCTCCTCGCGCGTGGGGATCGACAGGTTCAGCGCGCGCTCGACGGCGCGGTCTTCCTCGGTGGTGGGGTGGATCAGATCGACCCAGACGGCGTCGGACGACAGGGTCCAGGTCGCCGGATCCTCGACCACGTCCTCGCAGGCCGTCTTGCCGCAGCGATAGACGCGGATCATGCGACGATCGTCAGATCACGGCTGGCCGGATGCCGTCGTGGCCTGGGCCATCTGCAAACCGTCGATCGCGGGGGCTTCCTTGTAGATGAAGCCATAGGTCGGATAGACGGTGGTGCCCAGGTCATGGATCGGGCTGTACCACACCTTGACCCGGCTCCAGTCGTTGTCGCCGGATACGTCCACGACGGTGACGTTCTCCTCGACCTTGCCGCGGCTGCCGCCCCAGTTGGCGTGGGTGACGCGGATGACCCGGTCGGTCAGGACGTCGGAGACGACGGCGACGTGGCCCCGGCTCATCCTGCCCTCGGGGCGGAACACCAGCACGGAATTGGTCGCAGGGGCGTCGCCGGTGCGGAATTTGTCCACGGCCTGGTTCCACCAGGTCCAGGCGTCGCCGAAGATATTGATGCCCGAGAACATCCGGGCGAAGGTCACGCACTGCCAGTAGGGGTCGTCGGCGCGGGCCGTCGTCGGAGAGACGGCAAAAAATCCGAGGGACGCTGCAACCACAGCGGCGGTGAGCCGTTTACTCATGTTGCTTTGTTTCCGACTGTTACGCCCTGTGACAGAGGTAACCGACAAGTTGCCGATGGTGAAGCCCCTTTGTTCATATCGCCGGTTGGGCGGTATGACGCACCTTGGTGCCCCCTCTGCGCCGTTCCGCCATCCGCCGAAGCGCCCGCCGCGCGGGATATTCGACCAGGTGATAGCTGATCGCGGCGACCACCGGCAGCCCTGCCATCACGGCCAGCCACACGAAGAGTTGAAGCTGCTTGTCCGGACCGGCGTCGGTCAGCCGCGCGGCCAGATTCACCGCCAGCAGCTTCCACGGCACCACCACCATATAGACCGAATAGCTGATCTCCCCCAGATAGACGGCCGGTTTCGACGCCAGCCACCCGGCCTTGTCATTGGCCAATGACGCCAGGCTGAGGATCAGCAGGCCGAACAGGGTGACGGTCACGGTGTCCGGCAGCATCAGGGCGGCGCTGATTCCGATCAGCAGCACGGCGGCGAAGGCTCCCAGCAGCGGCGTCTTCAGCGGCGCGCGGCGGAAGGCCAGATAGAGCGCACACCCCAGGGCGAAACACGGCACGATCCGCAGAGCGCCCCAGGCGATGGTGGCCTGGGTCAGAGGGAAGCCGGCCAGGGGTTCGAACACGGCGTAGAGGGCGGCCAGGAAGGCGACCGCTCCCACGACCGCCGCGATCGGGCGATGACGCAGTTTCCACGCGATGACGGCAAAGGCCGGAAAGCTCAGATAGGCGAACCACTCCGCCGAGATCGACCAGGACGGATGGTTCCAGCCTGCCTCGGGTGCCAGGCCCCAGGCGTGCAGCATGGTCAGGTTCGCGGGCAGCGACGTCCAGCTCAGGATATTGCCATCGACGCTCATCCCCGCCGCCAGGGCCGCGAAGGCCAGGGCCCCGACGCCCAACAGCGTCGCGATATGCAGCGGATAGACTCGCGCGATCCGCGCCCAGAGGAAGCCCTTGTAGCTGAAACGCTTCTCGCCATGCGCCTCCAGATAGACGTGGCACAGGATGAAGCCGGACAGGACGAAGAACAGCTCGACCCCCAGATACCCCTTGGCCACGATATTGGGCAGGACGCCGACGTCCAGGTTCGGCCAGAAGGCGAACAGCGCCACCCACATGGCCGCGATGAACCGCAAGGCGGTCAGGGATCGCAGATCGGCGGGCGGGGCCACAACGGGAGCGTCGGTCATGACGATCATCATGTGACAAACCGCTTTGGGAACCGTTAAAGGGCCGACGATGAGCCCGACCCTGAACTTCGACACCCTGATCGCCCAGGCCGCAAAGGCCGTCGACCTGACTCCCGACCAGACCCGCGCGGCCCTGACCGGGGCACTCGGCCTGCTTGAGAAACACGCCGAGCGCGGTCCGCTGGCCGACCTCTATGCCGCCGTGCCGGGGGCCGAGGAAGCCGCGCGCTCGCCCGAAGCCAAACCGAAATCAGGCGGCCTGTTCGGCGGTCTGATGAAGAGCGCGGGCGGGGTCTCGGGAGCCGCCATCGCCGACGCCATGGGCGCGCTGGACCGAATGAAACGGATCGGCGTGGACAAGGAC
>CALROO020000013.1:0-90753 GCA_943369795.1 Rhizobium sp. Q54
GGCACCGTCGCCCTGGACGCTGCTGATCGCGACCGAGGACCGCAAACACGCCATCGAAACGGCCGAAGAAATCCTCGCCGACAAGCGGGCCGTGGCGGTGCGCGTCACCAAGGAGACGCTCGACACCGCAACGATGGCGTTCCAGAGCACCACCGTCCTGACGCGTGGCGCGCCGGAGGTTGCGAAAAAGCGAGTAGTCGATCCGGAAACCGTCGGGCCGCGCTGCAACGGTCCCGCGGACCTCTATGCGCCGCTGGCCCGCGAACTGCTGGGGCGGGTGCTGGAGGATTGGCTGAACCGGAACGGGGCCACGGCCTTCGAGTTGCTGCACCGGCCCGACCTGGTCGAGAAGCTGGAGGCGTCGGGCGTCGAGCTTCAGCACGCCATCCAGAAGGTGGCGGTGCCCGAAAGCCAGGCCACCGGCCAGCCTTCGCACGAACTGGTCCGCCACTATCAGCGTCTGTCGGAACAGGCGATGGACCGCGTGGTCAAGGCGGGGCGGGCCGATCTGTTTCCGAGCGTCCAAGATCGATCGCTGGCCGACATCGCACACCGGATCGCCGGGTCGTCCGACCGGGCCTTCGTCATGGGCGGGGTCGTGTCGCGGGCCCTGACCGGGATCAAGGGTGCCCGCGCCCGGCTGGATCGGCTGATGGATCTGGCAGAGGCCGCGCCGATGGACGGTCCGCCGCGTGCCCTCGTCATGGTCCAGATCGAACAGCTGTTGTGCGAACTTCTGGCTCCGCGCACCAACCTGGCTGACATCATGGGCCCTGCGCTGGATCAGGGGGCCAGCCTCGCCGCCGTGGTTCGGATGGTGGCTCCGCGCGAGATCGAGGCCCTGGCCCGGCACGATCCGCGTTTCGCCCTGGCCATGCCCGCCGTCGATGGTCCCGCGGCGCGTCTGGGCGAGCACCTGGCGGCGGGTGAGTTCCCGATCTTGGCGGCGTCGCTGGCGCGGATGGTGCTGCGCGAACTGATGGGGCCCCGTCGCCTGCGGCCCGGCGATGCACCGGCTGAAATCGACATACTGCGGACCTTGGCCATGTCTCTGACGGCGACGGTCGGGCGACTGCTGACGCTGGAAGAGGTGCAGAACGCCTTCGTCGAGCGGTCGCGCAACATCGTCACCGCCGATTTTGTCTCGGCCTATGTCGCCCATTGCGAGACCGTGCTGTGCGAAGCCGAACAGCTGGCCCGGTTGTGCGAGAACGTTACGGGCACAGCCAACAAGCGCGCGGCCGCTCGCTGGATGGCGGCTTGCGTGACCTCCCTGCGCTTCGAGACCGAGATGCGGACCTCGCGCCGCCCGCCGGTGGAAAAGCTGGTCGTCCTGGCTGGGCTTCAGCGCGCGGTGCGGGCCTGCGGCCTGACCGAACAGGACGAGGCGGCCATCTGCACGACCGTCGGGGCTGTCGGCGGGACCATCGAGGGCGAGGCCAGGCTGACCACCCAGATCGCGCGGGCCTCAGCCCCCATCCCGCGGCGACTGGCCATGCTGCTGCGGCTGGCGACAGGCGAGACCGGCCCGACCGGCCCCGTCGCGGATCGGGCCAAGGTCGAGGCGATGAAACTGTTCCGCGCGCCCGAAGCCCGCGCCGCCCTCCATGCCGAACCCCAGACCGTGGTGGCCATCAAGGGACTGATGCAGGCGGCCGGTCTGGCGGCCTGACGAACGCCTGCGGGGGATCAGTCGAAGATGTCGAAGATGCTGTCGCGCTTCTTCTTCTTGTAGCGATAGTCGTCTTCCGACCGGTACCGGTCGTCGCGGCGGTGGTCGTCGCGGCGCGGTTCCTCACGATAGCCACCACTGGCACCTCCGCCCCAAGGCGTGCCCTGCTGCGGCGGCGCATAGGCCTGGGGAGCGGGCGCTGGCGGGGCCGCCCCGCGCGCGTCCTGGGCCGAGGCCTCCATCAGCTTTTCCAGCTCGCCGCGATCCAGCCAGACGCCGCGACAGGTCGGACACATGTCGAACTGGACTCCGGTCCGCTCCAGCGTCTGCATCGGCGAACTGTCGTTTGGGCACATCAGAAGGGGCATGAGCTGGCCTCGCGGGTCTGGAAGGAGGGCGTGGGGCGAAATGCACCCGGAACACATACCGCCATACTGAAGCGACAGGCCATGCCCCGGGCGCACCCGTTGCGGTCCGACATCGCGTCGCTTCCGGCGTCTCGCCACGGTTCGGGGGACAAACCGCTCGGAAACAAAGGCCGGAAGACGACGCCAGAGGGGCCCGTCCCGCAACCGATACCTAGGCAGTCGTTGGTCGCCTCGCAAGCGAGGCCATATGCGATCGGCTCAGCAGACCTGACCCGCCGCCCATCCTGACGACCAGGCCCACTGGAAATTATAGCCGCCCAGCCAGCCGGTGATATCGACGACCTCGCCGATGAAGTAAAGGCCGGGCACTGCGTTCGCCTGCATGGTCTTCTGATCCAGGGCGGCCGTGTCCACGCCCCCCAGGGTCACCTCGGCGATCCGGTAACCTTCCGACCCCACCGGCTTGACGGTCCAGCCATTGACCGCCTGATCCAGCCGCCGCAATGCCTTGTCGCCGACCTCGGCCAGCTTGCCTGCGACCTGTTCGCGGGCGACGATCGTCTCGGCGAGACGGCGCGGCACGATCTCGCCGAGCGCCGTATGCACCGCCTGTTTGCCGCCCGCGTCCTTGACCGACTTCAACCGCCCATAGACGTCCTCGCCAGGAGCCATGGCCACGGTGATCGCCTCGCCCTCGCGCCAGTAGGAACTGATCTGCAGGATGGCCGGGCCGGACAGGCCGCGATGGGTGAACAGCATGGCTTCGCGAAATTGGGACCTATCGCCCTTCGGGCTACTTGAGGCCGTTGTGGAGACCGTCACATCCACCGCCACGCCCGCCAACGCCTTGAGCTGTTCCAGAAGGCCGATCTCGAAGGTCAGGGGCACCAGGGCCGGGCGGGTCTCCGTGACGCGCAGCCCGAACGACCGGGCGATGTCGTAACCCCAGCCGGAGGCCCCCATCTTGGGGATCGACTTGCCGCCGGTCGCGACGACGACCGAGGCCGCGCGCACGGCGGTGCCGTCGCTCAAGGTTACGTCGAACCCATCGCCGATCTTTCCGAGATTGCGGATGCCCGTGCCCAGCTTCAGCGTCACGCCTCGCGCCCGCATCCCGTCGGTCAACAGCCGCACGATCTGTTTGGCGCTGTCGTCGCAGAATAGTTGGCCGAGCGTCTTCTCGTGCCAGGCGATGCCG
The DNA here is from genome assembly GCA_943369795.1 of Rhizobium sp. Q54. Classification (GTDB taxonomy): domain Bacteria; phylum Pseudomonadota; class Alphaproteobacteria; order Caulobacterales; family Caulobacteraceae; genus Brevundimonas. The sequence continues at coordinate 3,239 of CALROO020000013.1, forward strand.
TGCCGATCGACCAGGCCCACGAAATCGGCAGGCGTGTAGCGTTTCAGGGCCGAGGCCGCGAACGACGGGTTCTCGCCCAGAAAGTTGGCCAGGCTGGTGCCCGTATTCGTGAAGTTGCAGCGCCCGCCGCCAGAGATGCGGATCTTCTCGCCGGGGGCCTGGGCATGATCGACGATCCAGACGCGACGGCCTCGCTGACCGGCCTCGATCGCGGACATCATTCCGGCGGCCCCGGCCCCGACGATCAGGACGTCGATAGCCTGGCGAGTCACGGATGGGCCTTAAGGGCTAGGGCGGGGGACGGCATCGCCGCTGACTAGCGCACACCGGCCATTGGAGCCATGCCCGAGGACGTCGCTTCAGCCCTTCTCGCCGCGCTCCACGCCCGGCGGGGTCGGCTCCGGGGCATTGCGGTCGCGGTTGCGGCGATGGCGGTTCAGCAGCACCGACAGGGCCTTCCTGTCATCCGGCTCCAGCGTTTGCAGGATGGAAACCGCCTCCGTCTCCAGTCGCGCTCGTCCGCGAGTCTCGGCGATGCGTGAGCGTTCCAGCAGGGCCGCGACCGCCGCTGGATCGAAATTGTCGCCCTGGGTCAGGGCGATGGCCTCGCGCCGCGCCTGGCGGGACTCCTCGAAGTCGGGCTTGGCGGCACGGGCGGAGGCCCGCATCGCCTCGCGCACACGACCGCGAACCTCGGGATCAACCGTGGTCAGGATCTCGCGCATCGAGCGGTCGCGACCGGGCCGCTGGGCCTGATCCAGCTGGCGTTCGACCTTGGCCTGACCGATCAGGACGGTCACCCCCGCCGCCACGGCGAACAGGTTCACCGCGACCGAAACGGCCAGCAGAATGGCAAGCAGACGCGCGTTCAACCCAGAACCTCCGTGTCGTCCACGCCGTCCAGCGTGGCCTGATACAGCACGGCATCGACCTGCTGATCCGCCGTCAGATGGGTGGTCAGATTCATCCCCGCGATCACGCCGGCACAGGCCGCCGCCGCCCAGCCCGCACCCGACAGCCAGGCCAGACGCCCGGCGATCCACCGCACCCGTTTCGGCGACAGGCCCGCCGCCGTCGCCGAGGCGATGACCCGATCGCGCAGGGCCATCGACACCGCCGGATTGCGCGAAGTGTGCAGCACGGCATCGGTCTTGGCCGCCTCGAACAGCAGCCGTTCGACCAGCACCGGCTGGGCCGCGCGAAGGGCTTCGGCGGCCGCGCGATCGCTCGCGGGCCAGCTACGCAGGTCCGCGCCGTAAGCCTCCGCCAGTTCCTGGAATCGTTCGACCGTCATGTCCGTCCTCCTTCAGCCGTTCTGCCGGGTCCGGCGTCGTAGCCGGGAGCCAGATCGGCCAGTGTCTGTCGCAGCGCCCGTCGGCCCCGCGACAGCAAACTTTCGAGCGCATCGACGCTGACGCTCATCAGCGATGCCGCCTCGATATTGGTCAGCTCCTGATAGTGGCACAGGACGATGGCCTCGCGTTGCCGCTCGGGCAACCGGGCCAGGGCTGCGTCCACCCGCGCCCCCGTCTCCGCCGCCATCAGGCCGCGATCCGGCGACGGGCCGTCGTCCGGCCGATCGGGCGGAGCCTCTGTCGGCACCTCGCGGCGTCGCCTCAGCCGGTCGTAGCAGAGGTTCAGCCCGACCCGGTGCAGCCAGGTGTCGAATTTCGCCTGACCCGGCTTCCATTTCGGGGCCTGTTTCCAGGCCCGCAGCATGGCCTCCTGCGCCACGTCCTCGGCCTCGGCCAGGTCGCCCAGCATCCGGTTGGCGAGCGCCAGCATGCGGGGCAGTTTGCGCGCCACCATGGCCTGGATCGCCGCCGGGTCGCCCCGACCCACACGGCGAACCAGATCCTCGTCGGGGTCGGTCGTCAGCGCCAATCGGCCCTCTTTCGTGGCTCACGAAACGGGCGGACCGAACCAGTACGGCCTTCCCCGACATCCTCTTACTCCGAAGCGGGGGCCGGAGGCGACGGCGGAGTTTGCGTTCCGCGTGCCTCGCGACGCGCCATCCGCTCGGCCCGACGCTCCTGACGGCCTTCGCGCATCTGCTGACGGGCGCCGCGACGTTCCTCGACCGTGACCGCGCCGTCGTTGTCGACGTCCAGGCGGGCGAAGGCCTGGGTCGCCTTGGCCTGGGCTTCGGCGATCACCACCGGGCCGCGCGCCTCGCGCCGGGCGGCCATACGCTCGCCGCGCGGACCACCGGGGCCCTTGCCTGCGCGTTGACCGCGACCGGCCCGCTCTGGCCGCGCCTCGAACTCGGCGCGGCTGATGGAGCCGTTTCGGTCGGTGTCCAGCCGGTCGAACCGGGCGGCCACCCGTTCGGCGCGCTGGGCCTGTTTGCCCGCCGCGCGTTCCTCGGCGGTGACGGAGCCGTCGTTGTTGGCGTCCATCGCCGTCAGCCGCTGGACGCGCGCCTGGACGAACTCGGCCTGGGTGATCCGTCCGTCGCGATCCGCATCGGCGCGGGCGGCGGAGCGTTCGGCGGGTGCTTGCTGGGCCACGGCCACGCCACCGATCACGGCGGTCAGTGCCAGGGCGGCAGCGCCGCCCGCGATCATCATCTTCTTCATCTGTGGTCTCCGATGAGCCGCCATGGCCCGTGCGCATCCCCATGTCGAAAGGTTCAACGCAAGTTGTCGGAAACTCCGTCGCGAGGCGCGGGCAGGGCAGTCTCGAACGCGGCGCGGGCTTCCCGACGCAGGTCGACCAGCCGGGACCTCAGGGTGGCGAAGTCCGCCGCATCCGCCGCCTCGGCCAGCCGGGCCTGGAAGGCGGCAGGCTCCTCATCCGGATCGGGCCGGTCATCGAAGGCGCAGGCCAGCAACTGACCCAGCCGCTGATGCAGGATCCAGCTCTCGGCCAGCACGGGATCGTCCGCCAGCTGTCCCACCGTCGAGACGGTCAGCGCCCCTCCCGCCGCAGCCCCGGCCAGCTGCCGATACTGGCCGACGAACTCCGCATCCACCTGACCGCCGGGCACCAGTTTCAGATCCCAGAACCCCGAGGGCCGCCGCTCCCGATCCATAAGGTCGCGCATGGCCCGCACGTCGCCCGCGACATCGGCCTCGGCCCGGGGGCGACGCAGCGCCGCCTCGATCGCCGTCGTGACCCGGTCGCCGAAACCCGCATCGCTGGCCCAGACCACCCGCGCGCGGGTCAGGGCCATGAACTCCCAGGTCGCGGCCTCCTCGACATAATAGGCCTCGAACGCCGACAGCCGCACCGACACCGGCCCCTTTGACCCCGACGGCCGCAACCGCATGTCGACCTCGTATAGGCCGCCCTCGCCGGTATGGGCCGACAGGGCCGCGATCAGCCGCTGGGTCAACCGCGCGCCCCAAAGGTCGGCGCTCCAGCCCTTGCCGTCCGACACGGCCTCGGGCGGCGCGTCATAGACGGTCATCAGATCCAGATCAGAACTGGCCGTCATCTCCCGCGAGCCGGCCTTGCCCAGGGCGATCACCGCGACCACCCCCGGAAACGCCCCGCCCAGCCGCGTCGTCTCGGAAAGCGCCGCGTCCGACAGGGTCCGCATCACCGCATCGGCCAGATGGGTATAGGCCAGCCCCGCCGCCTCCGGCCCCACCCGCCCGCTCAGGGTCTGGATGCCGATGCGAAAATCCTGTTCGCGATGCAGGCGGCGCACGGCGTTCATCGCCCCCTCGAAGTCGCCGGCGGCCTTGGCCTCGGCATCCATCTGGTCGAACAGACCGGTGTTGATGCCCAGCTCGGTCTGGAACCGCGCGTCCAGCATCGAATCCAACGCCGCCGGATAGCGTCCCAGCGCCCGCGCCAGCCTCGGCGCGAAGGCCATGACCCCGACCACCAGTTCGAAAAGCTTCGGCTGACCCAGAAACAGCGCCTGGACCTGAACCCCCGCATTCATGCCGGAAAAGAAGACCGCGAAACGCCGGAAGGCTGCGTCGGGCGCGCCCGTGTCGGCCAGGGCCGTCAGCAGGCGCGGGGCCAGCCGGGTGAACAGCTCGCGCCCCCGCACCGTCCGTGTCGCCGGGACGCGGCCATGGTGCCAGGACCGGATGGTGTCGGCGACGGACGCAGGCTCCGAAAACCCCATCCGCTCCAGCGTGGCCAGGGTCTCCGGGTCGTTGTCGGTACCGGTGAAGACCAGACTGCCATAGGGGGAGGACAGATCCTCTTCGCCCTCGAACAGCTCGCCGTATCGCCGGTTGACCCCGACCAGCAGGGCCTCGACGCTCGCATCGAAGGCCGCCAGATCGCCGTGCCCCTCCAGCGCCGCCACCGCTGCGCGACGCGCTGGATCGGCGGGCAGGACGTGGGTCTGTTCGTCGTCTAGCATCTGGACCCGGTGTTCCAGCCCGCGCAGCCGGACATAGGCGACGGTCAGTTCCTCTGCGACCTCGCTCGGCATGTGACCGGCGGCGGCCAGAGCGGCGAGGGCCTCGACGGTGCGCTGCGACCGCAGGCCCGGATCGCGCCCGCCCAGGATCAGCTGCTGGGTCTGGGCATGGAATTCGATCTCACGGATGCCGCCGCGTCCCAGTTTCAGGTTCGCGCCTGCCGCCTCCAGACCGTCGCCGGTCTTGTGGACGTGGATCTGTCGCTTGATCGACTGGATGTCGAGCACGGCCTGATAGTCCAGACTGCGCCGCCAGATGAAGGGGGTCAGGTCGCTCAGGAATTCGGCCGCCGCGGTCGGGTCGCCACAGACCGCGCGGGCCTTGATGAAGGCCGCCCGCTCCCAGTTCTGGCCGACGGATTCATAGTAGTCGAGCGCCATCGGCACGGCGACCACCGGCGGAGTCGAGGACGGGTCGGGCCTCAGCCTCAGGTCGACGCGGAAGACATAGCCATCCGCCGTCCGCTCCGACAGCAGGGTCGCCAGTCCCTGGGCGATCCGGTTGACAAAGGTCTGGGCCTCCACGCCCGGTGCCAGGGCCTCAGCCAGCGGTTCGGGATCGAAGAAGAGCGAGATGTCGATGTCGCTGGAATAGTTCAGCTCGAACGCGCCGTGCTTGCCCATGGCCAGGCCGAACAGGCCGGGCACCGGCCCGCGCGGGTTGTCGGGACTGATCAGCTTGCCCCGTTCGCGTTGATCGTGGGCCACGGCGGCGAGGGCGGTGCGGGTCGCTGCGTCCGCGAACCGGCTCAGCGCGCCGGTCACCCGGTCCAGATCCCAGTGGCCGCCCAGGTCGGCGATCGCCGTCAGCAAATGCAGTTCCGCCTTCAGCAGCCGCAGGGACTTGCGCACGTCCTCCGTCCCGCCGGTCAGGGCCGCGGTGTCGGACAGGATCGTCGCCAGCCGGTCGTCGGCGTCCTGAACCAGGATATCCCGCAACCGCTCCGGCCACCGCCGCGCCAGCCCAAACAGATAGGGCGAGGCCGCGAACACCGGTGCCAGGGCGGGCCAGGCCGCATCCAGATCAGCGCACCACCTGCCCGCATCCGCCACCTCGGCCAGCCGCGTGTGGGCGTGCTCGGCAGCGAACGGATCGACGACGGGGCCACAGGCGCTGAAAATGGTCATGCCGTCATCGTCTCAGGTTCAACACGAAGGACACCAAGAATGCGCGAAGCGCACCAAGAAACCGATCGGGACATCCTCAACGCTCCCCGGCTCTCTTCGTGTCCTTCGTGAGCCCTTCGTGCTCTTCGTGATGAACCTTCCGACACCGCCGTCACACCGCCGGAGGAAGCACGAGCGCAACTCTCAACCCCGGCCCGAACCCGCCATACTCGCCGGGCCCCTCGTCCAACTGCACCCGTCCGCTATGGGCCTCAAGCACCGCCACCACCAGCGACAGTCCCAGCCCAGACCCCACCTCGGTCCGGCTGTTGTCCAGGCGGACGAACCGTTCGACGACCCGTTCGCGATCGGCCTCTGGAACCCCCGGCCCGGTGTCGGTGATGGAATATTCGATCTCGCCGGACGACCGCCGACGCGCCCGGAACATCACCGCCCCGCCCGTCGGCGTATATTTGATCGCGTTGTCGATGACGTTGGCCAAGGCCTGGGCCAGGAAGGGCCTGTTGGCCTCGACCATCAGCCCGGTCTCGATCTCGGCCCCGAACTCCAGACCCTTGTCCTCGGCGGCGGGCTCATAAAGTTCGGCCATGTCCGAGGCCAGCTCGGCCGCGTCGAACCTTGCCGGGTCGGGCGTCCCCTGCGCCGCCTGCAACCGGGCGATGGCCAGGACGGCGTTGAAGGTCTTCAGCAGCTGATCCGTCTCGTCCAGCGCCACCGCCAAGGCATCGACCCCCGACACCTTGCCCGCCTCGGCGTCGATCAGGGCGACCTCCAGCTTGGCCCGCATCCGCGTCAGCGGCGATCTCAGGTCGTGGGCGATGGCGTCCCCCGCGTGCCGGATCGAGGCCATGGACGCTTCCAGCCGGTCCAGCATCTGGTTCAGCCCCTGACCCAGTTCGTCCAGCTCGTCGCCGGACTTGCGCACCTCGGCCCGGGCCTTGAGGTCGCCCTCCTGAACCGCCGTGACGACCTTGTTCAGCCGCCCCATGGATCGTTCGACGTTGCGGCTGATCAGCAGGCCTCCACCCGCGCCCAGCACCAGAACCATCCCCATCGCCGCCCAGAGCGCCTGGGTCAGCCGCATCAGATAGGCCTCGGTGTCGCCCAGCGACTGGCCGACGAATAGATGCTCGCCGCCCCTCAGCTGATAGTCCACGCCCAGCCCCTGGGGCCGTTCGACCCGCCCGGCCTCGTCGGTCTCTGTCAGCCGGAACGTGCCCCACTGACCGGCCTGGGTATTGGGTGCCGGGTCGATCGGGGCGGCGTCCAGGTTGCGGCTGATGAAGGCTCCGTTGGCGTCGGTCAGCACATAGACATAAGGCCCGCCCCGACTGATCCGCTCGATCAGGGCCACGTTCAGCGCGTCCAGATCGCGCGCGTTGTAGATGGCCAGAAGGGTCTCGGCCTCGTCCCGCACGCTGGCCTCGGCCTGGGCCCGCGCCTCGGCCGCCGAGGCGATATAGACATAGGCCAGGATCGCGCTGGCCGCCGTGGCGAACAGGGCCAGGAAAAGCAACGTCAGCCGGAACGGCGTGCGGCGCAGGAGGGAGGGAAGCTTCATCGAGGCGCTTACGCCTCCAGCCGATACCCTGCGCCACGCACCGTCTGCAGCATGGCCCGGTCGAAGCCCTTGTCGATCTTGGAGCGCAGGCGGCTGATGTGGACGTCGATGACGTTGGTCTGGGGGTCGAAATGGTATTCCCAGACCTTCTCCAGCAGCATGGTCCGCGTCACCGACTGGTTGGCGTGCCGCATCAGGAACTCCAGCAGCTGGAACTCGCGCGGCTGCAGGTCGATCTCGGTGGTTCCACGATGCACCGTGCGGGCGATCAGGTTCATCTCCAGGTCGCCGACCTTCAGCACCGTCTGGACGCCGCCGGTCTCGCGCCTGCGCGACAGGGCTTCGACCCGCGCGATCAGCTCGGCGAAGGCATAGGGCTTGACCAGATAGTCGTCGGCCCCGGCCTTCAGCCCCGTGACCCGGTCCTCGACCTCGCCCAGCGCCGACAGGAACAGCACCGGCGTCTGGTCGCCATTCTTGCGCAGGGTCTCGACCATGCCGACCCCGTCGAGGCGCGGCATCATCCGATCGACGACATAGACGTCGTATCCGCCCTTCTGGGCCTCGACCAGGCCATAGGCTCCGTCGACGGCATGAGAGACCTCATGCCCCGCCTCGTTCAGCCCCCGGACCATTGCCTGGGCGGCGTCCGCATCGTCCTCGACCACCAGAATGCGCATCGCTTCCCCCTCCGAACACAGATTCGCCGCCGATGTTAGCGCATCGGCGGCGAAGAGGTGAGTTAGCGATTATTCAGGGTTACTCAGCCGGTGCCGCAAATGGCACGATGATCCGACCCTGCTGGCCGGTCGGAGCCCGAACGGCCAGCAATACACTGGGGCGGCCCGCCGCGCGCGCGGCTTCGACGGCAGCCTTGAACTCGGCGACGGTGCTGACACGGGCATAGTTGACCCGCTCGATCAGCACACCCGCCCTGGCACCCTCGCGCGCCGCGGGTGACCGCGCCTCGACGTCGGTGATCAGCACGCCGCCCTGGTCTCCGGTCAAACCATAAGCCTGGCGAGCCGAAGCCGGCACGGGTCCGACGGTCATGCCGAGAATGGTCTCGCCGCGCGAGGCCTCCGGCTGGCCTGGAACCGGCACCGGCGTCGGATTGCCTTGGACGCTTGCATTGATGTCCGCCGGTCGCGTTCCGGCGCGGACGTTGATCGTCTGGCGGCGGCCGTCACGGAAGATGTCCAACCGCATGGTCTGGCCGGGCCGGGTGGCCCCGACAGCGCGCGTCAAGGCGGTCGAGCTTTCGATCGGCTCGCCATTGATCGCCGTGACGACATCGCCCTCGCGCAAGCCAGCCTCCTCGCCGGGCGCGCCCGGCGTCAGCGCCTCGATCGACGCGCCCTCGATGCCGTCAGGCAGTCCAAGCGACCCACGAACCTCGTCGGAGTCGACCGTTCCGATCTGGGCCCCGAGATAACCTCGCTGGATCGCCTCGCCGCTCATTAGCTGGTCGGTGATCGGCTTGGCGATCGAGGCGGGGATGGCGAACCCGATGCCGACTGATCCCCCCGAGGGCGAAAAGATCGCCGAGTTCACACCGATCACGCGGCCATAGATGTCGAAGGTTGGCCCGCCCGAGTTGCCGGTATTGATGGCGGCGTCGATCTGCAGGAAGTCTGTGTAAGGATTTTCCGGCGCTGGGATTTCCCGCGCTGTGGCCGAGACGATCCCCGCCGTTGCCGTGCCGCCGAGGCCGAAGGGGTTGCCTACCGCGATGACCCAGTCGCCGACGCGCGGCTGGGCCTGTTCTTCGAACGAAACGAACGGAAAATCTCCCCCCTCGACCTTGATGACGGCGAGGTCGGTGTCCTGATCGCGTCCGACCAGTCGCGCCGGAAGTTCACGCCCGTCGGCCAATGTCACAGTTATCTCGGTGGCGTTTTCGACGACATGATTGTTCGTGACGATGAAGCCGCTCGCTGAGATGAAGAACCCTGAGCCAGCCCCCGTCTGCGTCCTCGGTTCAGCCTCTTCTTCCGTCTCCGGAATTTGGAACCCGAAACCGGGAAAACCCGGAATCTGCAGGCGCTGACCTGCACGGCGCTCGACCGTCGACTCGACCGTGATCTGCACCACCGCCGGGGACACCTGATCGAAGATGTCTGCGAAACTCAGCGGTGCCCCCTGCGGCGGGGCGAAGGCCAGCCCGCTGGCTCCTGCCGTCGGCGCGATCCGGCCAGAGACCCCTGCGACCTGGGCGTTGGCGGTAGGCCAGTCGATGACGCCTCCGGCCGTGGCGGCGGCGGCGAAGGTCAGGCCGACGGCTGCCCCCAGAATGAACTCCTTGCGCTTCAGCATCGTCATCCTTGTTCGTCTTCTCGTTCTGGTGCCGGGCGGCACCGTATCAGGTCTTCGATATAGGCGGGCCTGGCGTCATGCCAACCGCGTCCGGATTACCCGGTGATCCCACCGAACGCCCGGCGTGGGGCGAAGATGCGTCCGCATTCGGGCCGAACCTGTCGGATTGGAGAACTTCGTTCAACCGCGCCTCTTCGTCGGGGCTGAGCCCGGCGGTCTCGACCCTGCGACGTCGCGACACGGCCAGCAGGGCCAGCCCCCCGAAGATCACCAGGGCGAACGGCCCGAACCACAGCAACCAGGTCCCCGTCCGTACCGGCGGCTGGAACAGGACGTAGTCGCCATACCGACGCACCATGTCGGCCTTGACCTTGGCGTCGGTCGATCCGCCCGCGATCTCCTCGCGCACCAGACGCCGCATGTCACCCGCGATCCCGGCGGGGCTGTCGGCGATCGATTCATGCTGGCAGACGACGCAGCGCAGGCCTTTGAACAGCGCCTGCGCCCGCGCTTCCTGAGCGGCGTCGGCCAGCGGACGATCGGGCTCGGCGGCGGGTTCTTGGGCCAGGGCGGGCGCGGCGCACAGCATAGCGACCGCCAGCATGATCGCGACCAACCGCCTCATGCCCCCTCCACCACCGGAGCCGCCTTCCTGGCCGCCACCCCGACCCTCAGCCGCCGGTCGAACAGTGACAACACCCCGCCCAGCGCCATGATCATCGGCCCCAGGAAGATCAGCCGCGCCCACGGATTGTCATAGACCCGCACGGTCCACGCCTGGGCAGCTTCGGGCGTGGCGCGCCGCTCGCCCATGACCACATAGACGTCGTCCAGCCCCCGGAAATCCAGCCCGACCTCGGTTGTCGTCTGGCCCCCGGTCGGAAAGAACCGGCGCTCCGACGTCACTACGCGCGCCACCCCGCCGTCGCGCGGCGTGACGGTCAGTCGCCCCTGTTCGGCCAGATAGTTGGGTCCCTCGACGATCCGGACATCGTCCAGCCTCACGGTCCAGTTCCCGGCGCTGACCTCGCCCCCGATCGGAATGGCGGCGGCGGCCTCGGCTTTGAACGACACCTCGACCACGGCCCCCAGCACGAAGACGCCGAGGCCGGCATGCGCCAGGGTCATTCCCCAAGCCCCCAAAGGCAGGGCGCGCGTGCGGCGCAAAACCTCGGCCGGGGTGACCCGGAACAGGCGGACACGCTCGATCACCTCGGCCAGCGCCCCCAGGATCAGCCAGGCGCCGACCGCTACGCCCGCCGCCGCCAGCGCCTTCTTCGGCTCGAAGGCCAGCCAGGCGACCAGGGCCGCCAGCAGCGCCAGTCCGCCCGCGACCGCCAGCCTTTGCATCGCGCCTTTCAGATCGCCCCGCTTCCACGCCAGCAAGGGCCCGGCGGGCAGGATCAGGAAGGCGACCACCATCAACGGGGTGAACGTCAGGGCGAAATAGGGCGGGCCGACGGATATGGTCTGGCCCGTCGCCGCCTCCAGGATGAGCGGATACAGCGTCCCCAGCAGCACCGTCGCCGCCGCCGCCGTCAGGAACAGATTGTTCAGCACCAGCGCACCCTCGCGGCTGATCGGGGCGAACAGGCCGCCGCCCTTCAGCTGCGGTGCCCGCCAGGCGAACAGGGCGAAGGCCGCGCCCGCCGTGATCCCCAGGATGGCCAGCAGCATCAGCCCCCGCTCCGGGTCGACGGCGAAGGCATGGACGGATGTCAGCACGCCCGACCGCACCAGAAAGGCCCCCAGCATGGAGAAGGTGAAGGCGAGCAGCGCCAGAAACACCGTCCATCCGGCCAGCGCCCCGCGCCGTTCGGTCACTACGGCCGAGTGCAACAGGGCCGCGCCCGCCAGCCAGGGCATGAAGGAGGCATTCTCGACCGGGTCCCAGAACCACCAGCCGCCCCAGCCCAGCTCGTAATAGGCCCAGAAGCTGCCCAAGGTGATCCCGACGGTCAGAAACGCCCAGCTGGCGAGGGCCCAGGGCCGGACCCATCGACCCCAGGCGGGCCAGAAGCTGGAGTTCGGCCGGCCCTCGATCAGGGCCGCGACGGCCAGCGAGAAGGTGACCGAAAACCCGACATATCCGAGGTAAAGCAGGGGGGGATGGAAGGCGAGCGCCGGATCTTGCAGCAGCGGGTTCAGCGAATTGCCTTGGAACGGTGCCGGGTCCAGACGGGCGAACGGGTTGGACGTAAAGATCGCGAAGGCCAGGAACAGGGCCGACAACGCCCCTTGGGTCGCCACCGCACAGGCCTTCAGCCCGAACGGCAGGCCGCGCGCTCGCGCCAGGGCCGCGCCGAACACCGTCATGACCAGGCACCACAGGACCAGCGAACCCTCGTGGCTGCCCCAGGCGGCGGCGACCTTGTATAGCATCGGCTTGTCGGTATGGCTGTTCCTCGCCACGTTCGCGACGGAGAAGTCCGAAACAGTGAAGGCGAAGATCAGGGCTCCGAACGCCAGCACGACGGCCAGCGCAGAAGCCAGCGCCGCGCCCTGACCCGCGCCGGTCAGGACGGGGCTCGACCGCATCCGCCCGGCGACCGACAACCCCGTCTGCAACATGGCCAGGGCAAAGGCCAGGACGAGCGCGAACGCCCCGAGTTCGACGATCAAAGCGATTGGCTTTCCGTCAGCGCGGTCGGAGCGGTCGGCGGCGAATAGGCCGCGCTTCCCTCCGGCCGCCATTCGCCCTTGGCCTTCAGGCGGTCGGCGACTTCGCGCGGCATATAGGTCTCGTCGTGCTTGGCCAGGACCTCTCGCGCGCGGAAGGTGCGGTCGGGCAGGAACGACCCTTGCGCCACGATGCCCTGACCCTCGCGGAACAGGTCGGGCAGGTCGCCCCGGAAGACGATGCGGGTCGTGGCGGCATTGTCGGTGACGGCGAAGACGACCTCGCCCCCGCCGTACTGTTCGACGCTGCCAGCCTCGACCAGACCACCGAGACGGATTTCGCGACCGGCGGGCGCGTTCTGCTCGGTGACTTCGGAGGGCGAGAAGAAATAGGTCACGCTGTCGGTCATGGCCCACAGCGACAGCCCGACGGCCAGCGCCAGCACCGGGGCCACCGCCGCGACGATCCACATCCGCCTGCGCGCCTTGGGCGATCTCGGCAGCCAGCTCATGATTGGCACCGGCGGTCGAGGGGAAAAACGGGGGGCGTCATCGCGCCGACATATAGCGGTGTCGGGCCGCCGCACCAACGCGTCATCGAGCCACCGTCATTCTGCAAGGCCGGCCAGTTGCCGTTCCAGATCGGCGCGGCGCGGATCGGCGGGGTCCAGCGTGGCGATCAATGGCCCCCACATCGCCCGTGTCTCGGCACCGTCGCCGCGTGCCAAGGCTGCCTGCCCCAGGAAGAAGCGCGCGCCCAGCTGGTTCGGATCGATGCGGATCGCCTGACGGAAAGCCGCCTCGGCATCGCCGCCGACCACCCCCTGCTGCGACCGGACCAAAGCCTCGCCCAGCCGTGCCCAGCTCTGGGCATCGTCCGGCTGCACCACTAACGCCCGTCGGAACGCGGAGGCTGCCCCCAAAGGATCCCCTGCCTCGAACCGCGCGGCCCCCAGCATGGTCAGGGCCTGATGATCGTCCGGCCGTTCCGACACGACCCGCGCCACGACCGCCGCGATCTGCGCCGGTTCCAGCGTCTCCAGCGAATTCGACCAGTCGTCGACCCGCCGCTCATAGGCCTGGTCCGGCATCCCCGGCGCGCCGAACACCGCATACAGCCCCAGCGCCAGAGCGCCGGTCACGGCCACCCCGCCCAGAACCCAGCGCCCATCCTGCAGCCCCGCGACCGGCACCGTGTCCAACACCGGCGTGGCCAGCACCCGCCGCCCGGCCTCGGCGCGTGCCGCCGTCCACGCCTCGTCGCTCAACAGGCCGCGCGCCTTCATCCGGTCCAGTTCGTCCAGCTCGCGGCTCGCCAGTTCGGGCTCGGCCACGCCGTCCGCTCCGCGTCGGCCCGCGGCCAGCACCAGCAGCGCCGCCACTGCGCTCGCCAGTCCGGCCAGTATCCAGAACACCACCATGCCGACGGCTCTAGCCGATCAGGCGGCTCCCGGCGAGGGGTCGACATGGCCCGGCGGGGCCCCGGCCACCGCGACCCGGCGACGCACGGTCTTGGCCTCGTCCTTCGCCTCGAGGGTGGTCAGGAAGTCGGCGACCATCATCACGATCCGCCGGGCCTGTTCGATGTCGGTGACGTCGTTGCGGTTCATCCGGTCCAGCGCCTGGTCGGCATAGGTGGCCAGACGGTCGGTCAGGCTTTGCAACACCTGATATCGCAAGGTCTCCGACCCGAACACGCCGGCCGACGTCCGCACCGCTCGCACCAGGGCCAGGGCGGCCAGCGCCGCCTCGCGCGTGTCTGGTGCGACGGGAACATCCAGTCTTGGTGTCGTCCGCGCCAGACGGCCCGAGCCCTGGACTTTTTCGGTGGGCAGGGCCTTCTCGACCGTCGCCTCGGCCTTGCTCAAGAGCTTGTGCAGGGTGGCATTGACCCGCATGCGGGCGTCACGGGCCTGTTTGCCCCAGACCCCGCCCGGCTGCATCTGGATGGTCATGTCCAACTCGGTCAGGACGGCTGCGCACCAGGCGATGTCGTCGCGCAGGACCGCGAACGGGTCCGGTCCACCGTCGCCGCGATAGGTCGATATCCGCGCGACCCGGTCCTCGACCGTCTTGATCAGTCGGGTCACGAACACGGCCAGCTCGGATTCGAACAGGAACATCTCGCGTCCCGCCGCCGTTGACGCATGCACGACCAGTCGCAGAATCCGCGACGCTTCGGTCAGATGAGCGAACAGGATTTCCAGCAGTCTTTGCGCGCCATCCGGCGCCACCGCCGCCGCATCGCGGACCAGGATCCTCAGCTCGGCTAGACGGTCCTCACTCGGTCGCCCGATCCACACGGACAGGGACGGCAAGCCCTTGGCCGCCAGGGGTGCCAGATCACAGACGCCCGCCAGGGCGACCAGTCCCGCCTCCCGATCGGCCTCATTGCCTCCGTCGCCGGGCCACACGACCTCGGGCTGGTCACGGACCACCACCGCCGCCGCCAGGCAGATGCGGGCCGCGACCGCCTCGGCGGTCGCCGGGTCGTTCAGCACGCCGGTCAGCGGATCATCGTCCAGCTTGAGCAGCCATTCCGGCTCCTTGGCGCTGGCCGCCTTCCACAGGCGGGGCAAGACGGCGGGCGGAAAGCGGATCGCGGCCACGCCGTCGGGCCGGGCGCGGAACATCGGCATCAGGGGGCCCATGACGCGCAGGCGGCGTTTTCGATCGGTGGTCTCGTCGGCCAGGACGCGGCTGAGTTCCAGGGCCTTTTCGCCCGGCATGGTGCCGACCGCGACCGACAGCTTTTCCAGCGTCGCGTCCGGGACCCGTTCGATCATCTGTGCCAGGGCGGCGAGGTGCGCCACCGACAGACCGGCCATGCAGAGCTCCTGGACCGGCCCCAACACCGGTCGATCGCCGATAGTGTACGGCCAAGGTTAACAGTTTGGAACGTGGGGCTCAGAACTCCGCCGCCGGCAAGACCAGCACGGCCTTCAAGCCCCCCATGTCACTGGTCGCCAGGGTCAACCGCCCGCCATAGGCCCGCGTCAGGTCGTCGACGATCGCCAGTCCCAGCCCCGACCCCGGCGTACCCTCGTCCGCGCGCGCGCCGCGCTGCATCACCTCGTCGTGTCGGTCGGCGGGCAGGCCCGGCCCGTCGTCCTCGACCACCACGATCATCTGCCCCAGCCCGCTGGCCCCCGCCGAGACCCGCACCCGCCGAACGCACCATTTGCAGGCGTTCTCCATCAGATTGCCCAGGATTTCCTGCAGATCCTGCCGCTCGCCCAGAAACCCCAGGGCATCGGGCGCGCGCCAGTCGATTTCGACGTTTTTGGATTGAAAGACCCGCTCCAGCATCACCGCCATCTCGTCCAGCACCTCGGGCACCGGCGTGCGTTCGCCCAGCCCCTGCGAGCGGGCGGCGGCGCGGGCGCGGCGCAGGTGGTGATCGACCTGGCCCTTCATGACCTCCGACTGTCGTCGCACAATCTCGGCCAGAGGCGTCGGGTCACTTTCAGCCTCGGCCAGCATCACCGACAGCGGCGTCTTCAGCGCATGGGCCAGGTTCCCGACATGGGTCCGCTGGCGCTCCACCACGTCCTGATTGTGATCCAGCAGCCGGTTGACCTGATCGGCCAGGGGCGAAATCTCGACCGGATAGGTCCGCTCGATCCGTGCCGCCTTGCCCTTGCGGACATCCGAAATCTCGTTCCTCAGATCATACAGCGGCCTCAGCCCGATCCGCACCTGCAGGAAGACCGCGATCAACAGACCGGCCCCCAGCAGCCCCAGAGTCACCCAGGCCAGGGTGGCGAACTGGCGGGTGTCTGCATCGATGTTGGACCGGTCGATCCCGGCCAGGAAGACGATGGGTGCGTCCCGACCCGGCAGGGTCTTCAGACTGGCCGCGACCCGCAGCGGCTCGTCGTTCGGCCCGATGGCGTTGTAGGTGATGTTGATCCCCGCCGCGTCCACCAGCCGGTCGGGAAGATCGCGCGGCACGCTCAGGTCTTCGCGCCCCAGCGAGGCCGAGCGGCTGAGGGTTCGCAAACCACCCTGTCCGTCCGGCTCCGCCACCGTCCAGTATTTGCCGGACAGCAGTCTCAGGGTCCGCGCATCCAGAATGGCCCCGGTGCGCACGGTGCCGTCCGACATGACGGTGGTGGCGACGACCGCCTCGTCGATCGTGTCACCCAGCACATTGCCCAGCCGACGCAGGGCCGACTCCTGGAACTGGGACGTCAGCACCGCCCCGGTCACGATCAGGGCGAGCGCGATCCAGATCGAGGCCAGCCAGACCAGCCGCCGCGTCAGCGATCGGCCGGGCCGTAGCAGCCAACCGGCGATCGCGCGCTTTTCGGCAACCTGATCGGGTTCGGGGTTGGCCGCCGCCGTGTCGCTCACGCCGGATCGCGTCCTGGCATCACGCGGCTTCGCTTTCGCCGACCAAAGGCGTCAGGCGATAACCAAGGCCCCGGACTGTTTCGATCCGGTCGGTGCCGATCTTCTTCCTGACCCGGCCGATGAAGACCTCGATCGTGTTGGAATCGCGATCGAAATCCTGATCGTACAGATGTTCGACCAGTTCGGTCCGGCTGATCACCCGGCCCTGGTGCATCATCATATAGTGCAGCAGCCGGTATTCCAGCGACGTCAGCCGCAGCGGCTCGCCGTTGACGCTAGCCCGGGCTGCGCGCGGATCGAGCCGCAAACCGCCGCACGCCAGCGTCGCCGAGGCGATGCCCGCCGAGCGCCGCAGCAAGGCCCTTAAGCGAGCCAGCAGTTCCTCGGTATGGAACGGCTTGGTCAAGTAATCGTCGGCACCGGCATCGAAGCCCGACACCTTGTCGGACCAGGCACCGCGCGCGGTCAGGATCAGGACGGGCGTCGTCTTGCCGTCGCGGCGCCAGCGTTCCAGCACCGACACGCCGTCGATCTTGGGCAGGCCCAGGTCCAGCACGACGACGTCATACGGCTCGGTGTCGCCCAGGAAATGGGCTTCCTCGCCATCGGCGGCGTGATCGACGGCATAGCCGGCGTCCGACAGGGCGGTCTTCAGTTGACGCGAAAGATCGACGTCGTCCTCGACGAGCAGAATACGCATGGTTCAGCCTCCCGAAACGCGGCCGGAGCCGTCCACCCGGATATCGGCCACCCGGCCGCCAGGATATTCCCATCGCACCACATACCCATCGCCTGAGGGGCGGATGCCGAGCATCCGACCCTCGCGGCCCGAAGAGACAGCGCGCGCCGCCTGACCGGGGTCGATCGAAGGGCCCGCGCGACGCTGGTCTTCGCCCCCGCGATCGCGATCGCGGTCGCGCTCCCGATCCGGCCGACGCTGATCGTCGACCAGGGACGCGAACACGGCAAGGTTCGGCGCGATCTGCGCGGAGGCAGAGGTCGCCACGGGCGCCACGCCCAGGATCAGGGCCATCAGGATTACGCGGGTACGGGTCATACGCCGTTTCTAGGGGTCAGGCTCTGAACAGGGGCTGAACACAGCATACGGTGTTCTGTCCAAGAATGGCGAGACGCGATCGTCCCTCCCCCGAAGTGGGGAGGGACGATCGCGGAGCGATCCGGGTGGGGGTGTGTGAAGCGATGACGGTGCCTTTGGATCGAACAACCCCACCCGGCTTCGCCTGCGGCTCAGCGTCCCTCCCCATGAAGGGGAGGGAGAACACGGGCCTACAGGATGAACCGGCTCAAATCCGCATTCCGCGCCAGATCCGCCACCTTGTCCCGCACCGCGTCTCCGTCGAACGACACGTTCTGCCCCGACAGGTCCGAGGCCTTGAAACTGGTCTCTTCCAGCACCTTTTCCAGCACCGTCTGCAGCCTGCGTGCCCCGATGTTCTCGACGGTCGAGTTCGCCGCCACCGCCGCGTCAGCAAGCGCCTCCACCGCATCCGGCGTGAACGACAGGCTCACGTCCTCGGTGGCCATCAGGGCCTGGTTCTGGGCGATCAGATTGGCCTCGGGCTCGGTGAGGATGCGCACGAAATCGTCGCGGGTCAGGGCCTTCAGCTCGACCCGGATCGGCAGCCGGCCCTGAAGCTCGGGCAGCAGGTCACTGGGCTTGGCGACGTGAAACGCCCCCGAAGCGATGAACAGCACATGGTCCGACTTCACCGGGCCGTATTTCGTCGAGACCGTCGTCCCCTCGATCAGCGGCAGCAGGTCGCGCTGCACGCCTTCGCGCGACACGTCCGCGCCACCGCGATCCTGACGACCCGCCACCTTGTCGATCTCGTCCAGGAAGACGATGCCCTCCTGTTCGGCCAGGGTCACAGCCTCGCGGTTCAGACTGTCCTGATCCAGCAGCTTGTCGCTCTCCTCGGCGATCAGGGGGGCGACTGCGTCCTTGACCGTCAACCGCACCGTCTTGGTCCGCCCGCCGCCCAGCTTGCCCAGCATCTCCGACAGATTGATCATTCCGACGTTGGAACCCGGCACGTCCAGCCCCTGGATTGGCGACGACGTATCGGCCAAGGCGATCTCGATCTCCTTGTCGTCCATCTCCCCGTCGCGCAGCCGCTTGCGGAAGGCCTCGCGCGTCGCGGGTTGAGCGCCTGCACCGACCAGACCGTCCAGGATGCGCTCTTCGGCGGCCTTCTCGGCCTTGGCATGGACGCCCGCCCGGCGGCTGTCGCGGACCATGATCAGGGCCGCCTCGACCAGGTCGCGCATGATCTGGTCGACGTCGCGCCCCACATAGCCGACCTCGGTGAATTTGGTCGCCTCGACCTTCAGAAACGGCGCGCCGGCCAGTCGTGCCAGACGTCGGGCGATCTCGGTCTTGCCGACGCCGGTCGGTCCGATCATCAGGATGTTCTTGGGGGTAACCTCGTCGCGGATGGCGTCGGGCGTGCGCTTGCGCCGCCAGCGGTTCCTCAGCGCCACGGCCACGGCGCGCTTGGCGTCGTGCTGGCCGACGATGAATCGGTCGAGTTCGGAAACGATTTCGCGGGGAGACAGATCGGTCATGGTTCGCAGATAGGGCGGCGATCGGACGCCGGGAAGGGACGAAACCCGAAGCGTCGCCGTTACTCGCGTCGAAATTCCGACCGCTTCGCACCCCACACAGGCGAACATCCTTTCCGGCGCGCCGCTTGCGAGGTGTATAGGCGGGCGAGAACGCCTGTCTCGTTTTGGGTCACTGTCTTGTCCGACGCCACACGCCAGAAGCTGAAAATCTCCGCCGAGGGGATCGCCCTGATCAAGAGCCTGGAGGGTTTCCGGCCGCGGGCGCTGAAGCGCGGCAATCAGTGGGTGATCGGCTATGGTCACACCCGTTCCGCTCGCGAAGGGGCGCAGGTGACCGAGGCCGAGGCGGAGCTGCTGTTGCGCTACGACCTGCTGCCGGTCGCCGATTCGATCAATGCCGGCGCGACGACGCCACTGAACCAGCACCAGTTCGATGCCCTGGCCAGTTTCGCCTATTCGGTCGGCGTCGATGACTTCAAGGGCTCCGATGTCCTGCACCGGTTGAATCAGGGCGAGGCCGTCATGGCAGCCGACGCGCTGATCGGCTGGCCCGAAAATCCGTCGCCCGAGGCCGTGGTGCGTCGTCGCAGCGCCGAACGGGCCCTGTTCAACGCCGACCCTGCCCAGGCCGCCAGCGTCGCCGATCTGCTGACCGCTCCCCTGCCGCCCGTTGAGGAAGACGGGACCATCCTGCCGTTCCCGGCCGCCGACGAACACGCCTCCATGGCCGAGGCTGCGCCCGCACCTGCCACCGCCGAACCCGTGACCCCCGCGCCCTCGGCCCCCGAGCCTGTTGTCCCGGTCGAGCCGGTCGTGGCCGACCCCGTCGCCGGCGCAGAGTCCCCACCTGCCGCCAATGACGATCCCGCGCCGTTCCCGTCCGATACGCCCGCTGTCGAACCTGTCTTGCCGCCTGTGGCCGAGGCCCTGGCCGACAAGCCCGTCGGCTTCGACGGTCCGGTCAAGGAGCGCCCCCTGACGCCCGACGACGAGATCCTGAAACACGCGATCCGCCCGACCGACGCCGTCTTCGACTGGAAGACGGCCCTGCCGTATCTGCTGATCGGCGGGGCCGGGTTCATCGGTTTCGGCGTCGCCATGGGGACTCTGCGGCTCTCGGCCATGCCGTCGGCCCGGTCGGGCGAGATCGCCCTGTCCGGCTGGCTGCTGGCGATCCTGTCCGTCGGCTTCATCGGCTATGCGGGCTGGAAGATGTACGACCGCTGGGGCCGCCCACAGGGCCAGTGACGGGCGAATCCTTGCGCGTTTTGCGAACCGGTTCGCCCGGTGCTAGGCCAGCCGCATGAGCATTCCCAACGCCCCCCAATCGATGGAATTCGGCCTCGGCGAGACCGCCGACGCCATTCGCGAAACCACCGCCCGCTGGGCCGCCGACCGCCTGGCCCCCCGCGCGGCGCAGATCGACGAGACCAACGAATTCGCCCGCGACCTCTGGCCCGAGATGGGCGACCTGGGCCTGCACGGCATCACGGTCGAGGAGGAATGGGGTGGCCTCGGCCTCGGCTATCTGGAACACGTCGTGGCGATGGAGGAGGTGTCGCGCGCCTCGGCCTCGATCGGCCTCAGCTACGGAGCCCACTCCAACCTGTGCGTCAACCAGATCCGCCGCTGGGGCACCGACGACCAGAAGCGCCGCTATCTGCCCAAATTGATCAGTGGCGAACACGTCGGCTCGCTGGCCATGTCGGAGGCGGGGTCGGGCTCCGACGTCATGTCGATGCGCACACGAGCGGAAAAAGTGGGCGACCGCTACGTCCTGAACGGCACAAAATTCTGGATCACCAACGCGCCGCACGCCGAGACCTTGGTCGTCTATGCCCGCACCGGCGATGGCAACGGCGGCGTTACCGCCTTCCTGATCGAGAAGGGTATGAAGGGATTCAGCGTTTCGAAAAAGCTCGACAAGATGGGCATGCGCGGCTCCGACACCGCAGAACTGGTGTTCGAGGACTGCGAGGTGCCCGCCGAGAACATCATGGGCGGCGAGGGGCGCGGCGCGGCCGTCCTGATGAGTGGTCTGGATTACGAACGCGCCGTGCTGGCGGCGGGGCCTTTGGGCATCATGCAGGCGGCGCTGGACGTCGTCCTGCCCTACGTCCGCGACCGCAAACAGTTCGGCAAGGCGATCGGCTCGTTCCAGCTGATGCAGGGCAAGATCGCCGACATGTATGTCGCTTTGAATAGCGCGCGGACCTATGTCTATGCCGTCGCCAAGGCCTGCGACGAGGGCAAGACCACCCGCTACGACGCGGCGGGCGCGATCCTTCTGGCCTCCGAAAACGCCGTGAAGGTCACGCTGGAGGCGGTCCAGGCCCTGGGCGGCGCGGGCTACACCAAGGACTGGCCGGTCGAACGCCTGGTCCGTGACGCCAAACTCTACGACATCGGCGCGGGGACGAACGAGATCCGACGGTTCCTGATTGGGCGGGAGCTGCTGGGGGGCTGACGCCTCAGCCCACCGGCTCGAATCGCGCCGCGCTTGTGAGCGCCCGCAGCATTCCGTCGCCGATGCCGAAATGCAGGCCGGTCAGGGTCAGGGTGCCCTCCGCCTCCCGCTGGGCGATCCAGGGGAAGGTTCTCAGGTTGTCGAGCGACAGCCGCACGACGGCCTCCTCGGATGCTTGTTCGACTTGATCGGGCCCAACCGTCTCGGCGATGCGGCGCACGACCGGGGTGCCTTGCGCGATCCAGGGGGCGACAAAATCCTGAACGCTGTCGGGTGCCCCGGTCCGCATGGCCGCGACCCCGCCGCAGTGGGCATGGCCCATAACCACGATCCTCGACACGCCCAGAACCTTGACCCCGAACTCCAGCGCCGCCGAGACGCCGTGCAGTTCGCCGTCGGGCTGATACGGCGGGACCAGATTGGCCACGTTCCTGACCACGAACAGCTGCCCCGGCGCGGCATCGAAGATCAGCGCCGGATCGGCCCGGCTGTCCGAACAGGCGACGATCAAGGTGTGCGGCTTCTGCCCGGCGGCCAGGGCTTCATATTCCGCCTTGGCCTCTGGCCAGTGATGCGCGCGGAAACGGCGGTAGCCGGACAGGAGTGGGTCGGTGGAATCGTCGGTCATGGCGACGCTTCTAATCCGCGTTCAGCTCTTTCGGAAGAAGCCGTGGATGCGCTCCGCCAGCGGCTGGTTGATCCCGTCCACCTTAACCAGATCGACGACCGACGCACGCGACACCCCCTTGGCCGAACCGAACGCGTGCAGCAGGGCCTTCTTGCGACCCGGTCCGACGCCCTCGATCTCGTCAAGCGGGTTCTTCTTGATGTCCATGCTGCGCCGGGTGCGGTGGGCCCCGTTGGCGAAGCGGTGGGCCTCATCTCTCAGGCGCTGGATGTAATATAGGGCGGGCGATTTCAGCGGCAGCATGAAGGGTGGCTTGCCCGGCATGAACATCCGCTCCAGCCCGGCGTCGCGGTCCGGCCCCTTGGCCACCCCGACCACCGCGATGTCGTCCAGCCCCAGGTCGGCCAGAACGGCCAACACCTCGGCCAGCTGACCCGCACCCCCGTCGATCAGCAACAAGTCGGGCCGCACGACCTCTTCGGTGCCTTCCTCCTCGTCCTTGACCAGGCGGCTGAAGCGGCGGCGCATGACCTCGCGCATCATGCCGTAGTCGTCGCCGGGGGTCAGGTCCGTGCCCCGGATGTTGAACTTGCGGTACTGCGACTTCTGGAAGCCTTCGGGACCGGCCACGATCATGCCGCCGACGGCATTGGTCCCCTGGATGTGGGCGTTGTCATAGACCTCGATCCGCTCGGGCCGGGTGTCCAGACCGAAGGCCTCGCAGACCTCGTCGAGGATTTTGCCCTGGGCGGACCCTTCGGCCATCTTGCGACCCAGGGCCTCGCGGGCATTGGTATGGGCGTGATCGACCAGGCTCAGCTTGTCGCCGCGCATCGGGCGGGCGATCTCGACCTTGCGCTCGGCCTTCATCGAGAAGGCTTCCTCCAGCAGCTCCAGCTCGTGCGGCCGGACATTGGACAGGATCAGGCGCGGGATCGGCTTGTCCTCGTAGAACTGGCCCAGGAAGGCGGCGAGGATCTCCGGATCGGTGTCGGTCTTGTCCACGCGCGGAAAATAAGCCCGCCCACCCCAGTTCTGGCCCGCCCGATAGAAAAAGACCTGGACGCAGGCCTGCCCCCCCTCGCTGAACAGGGCGAAGACGTCGGCCTCGGCCACGCCTTCGGCGCTGACGCTGGATTCCATCGTGATGGCCGACAGGGCCCGGATGCGGTCTCGGACGCGGGCGGCCTGTTCAAAATCCATGGCCTCGGCGGCGGTGGTCATGTCGCTGGACAGGCGGGCGATGACGGCGCGAGATTTGCCCTTCAGGAAGTTCGAAGCCTCCTCGACCAGATCGCCGTAGTCCTCCAGAGAGATCAGTCCGGTGCAGGGGGCCGAGCACCGCTTGATCTGGTGCAGCATGCAGGGCCGGGTGCGGGTCTCGTAGACGCTGTCCGAACACGACCGCAGCAGAAACGCCTTCTGCAGGGTGTTCAGCGTCCGGTTCACCGCCCAGGTCGAGGCGAACGGCCCGAAATAGTCGCCTGGCGTCGTATGGGCTCCGCGATGCTTGCGGACCTGGGGCGCGCGGTGGTCCTTCCTGATCATCAGCTCGGCGAAGGACTTGTCGTCGCGCAGCACGACGTTGAACCGGGGCTTCAGCTTCTTGATGAAGTTGGATTCCAGCAGCAGCGCCTCGGTCTCCGACGCCGTGACCACCAGCTCCATCGACCGGGTCAACGACACCATCAGCCCGATGCGCTGGGTGTGGAACCGCCCCTGCGCATATTGCAGGATGCGTTTCCTGATCGACTTGGCCTTGCCGACATACAGGCAGGTGCCGTCCTCCCCGTACATCCGGTAGACGCCCGGCTTGTCCGGCGCGCGGCGCGCCTCGTCGCGGATCAGGTCGGCGGCCTGAAGGCTCGGCGGATTGAGAATCGTCTCCTCGGTCATCCGCGCGAATATAGGGCCGGTTCGGGCAGAAGGTCAGGTGTCAGGCGCGACGCACGCGGTTTCGTGCGTCGATGGCCAGAAACACGCAGATGGCCAGTAGGCCGACGTCCTTGGCCAGAAACTGCCCGGTCGAGCCGAGCGCGGGAAAGCCATAGCCTTCGGCGACGATGCCCGGCGCGGTGAAAAAGAAGCTCAGCGTCACGACGAACGTCGCAACACCCATCAGCGCCCCCAGCAGGCCAGCGACCGGCCAGCGACCGCCGATGGCGATCAGCAGCCCCGCCGTGATCTCCAGCACACCGATGACGATCGACGCCCCGGCCACGCCAACGATCGGATACAGCCAGCCGAACAGCCAGTAGTCGCGCGCGATTCCCGCGACGCCTTCCGCCTCATAGGGCAGGAACTTCATGTATCCGAACCACAGCAGGATCAGCGCGATCCCGAAACGCAGCAGGGCGCGGCCATCGATCGACGATCGGGTGGGGGCGGTCGTGGACGTCATCGCGGGCTCCTCGAACAGACGTCGGGATACGCCCGGATAGCGCCGCCGGTTACCCTAGCCCCGCCGCGCCAGAAGCACGCCGCCGATGACCAGCCCGATGCCCGCAAGACGGGTCAGGTTGATCGGCTGTTTCGGGACGCCCAACGCTCCGAAATGATCGAGGATCAGGCTCAGCAGCAGTTGACCCGCCACCATCAGGGTCACGGTTGTCGCCACCCCCATGCGTGGCACGGCCCAGGTCGCGGCGATGACGAAGATCACCCCGTAGGCCCCTCCCATCCAGGCATACCAGGGCAGGCCGCGCGCCGCCGTCAGGTCCGGTCGGGTCTGCATCATCAAGGCCAGCACCCCCAGCACCGCCGTCCCGACCGCGAACGACACGAAGGCCGCATTCACCGGCGAGCCGACCGCCGTCATCAGCCGGGCATTGGTCGGGGCCTGGAGCGCGGTGGCTCCGCCCGCGAGGACGACGGCGACGATGGCGAGGGCGGCGGACGGGTTCATGGCCCCGCCTTACCAAGCCGTCGAAGCGGGCACACCCCCGAAGATTTCCCCCAGCCGGTCGCGCGTCGAGCGGTGGGCGTCGGTCGGGAGCGCATCGGGGTGGAACCAGCCAATCTCGGCGATCTCTCCATGGCTGGTTCGCTCGCCCACGGTGAAGGCATCGACGGCGAAGATCAGCACATGGTCGCCGCGAAAGAATCGCTCGTTGGAATGGACAGAGATCAGCCGGGGCGGGACGGTGGCGATCAGACCGGTCTCCTCGGCCAGCTCGCGCACGGCGGCGTCCGGACAGGTCTCGCCGCGATCGACCCCGCCGCCCGGCAACCACCACCCGTGGAGATAGGTGTGTCGGACCAGCATGACGCGCCCCTGGGCATCGATCGCGAGGGTCCGTACGCCCAGGGTCATGCCCCGCCGAAGTCGCGACACGGCAAAGAATATGGGTCGGGTGAAGGGCTCGATACGGGCACGCCAGCTCATGGCGGGCACGGTGGCACAGTCCAGGGCCTGGCCATAGGCCCGGGAGCCAGGTGGTTGTCACAGGTCGATGCCAGCATGCTCCAGCACGAACGCATAGATAATTTCAATGTGGAATATCATTTTATTCAACTTCCGTTGATGTCACGCCTTCGGTAGATTGACGTCAGCCTTCATCCCTCCACCACACCCGATCGGAACATCCCATGGACGGCAGCGACAACGCTCCTTCGCCTCTTCACGATCCCAAGAAGGAAAAGGCCGCCCTGCGCAGCCTTCTGGGCCGCACCAACCGCGACTGGTGGCCCAATCATCTGGCGGTCGACATCCTGCACCAGCAAGGCAAGACCGGCGACCCGATGGGCGACGACTTCAGCTATGCCGAAGCCTTCCAGACGCTCGATTATGCCGCCGTGAAACGTGATCTGACGGCCTTGATGACGGACAGCCAGCCCTGGTGGCCGGCGGACTATGGTCATTACGGCCCCTTCTTCATCCGCATGGCCTGGCACTCGGCCGGCACCTATCGCACCGGCGACGGGCGGGGCGGGGCGGGCGCGGGTCAGCAGCGGTTCGCGCCGCTGAACTCCTGGCCGGACAACGGCAATCTGGACAAGGCGCGTCGCCTGCTTTGGCCGATCAAGCAGAAATACGGGGCCAGCCTGTCTTGGGCCGACCTGTTCATCCTGGCCGGCAATGTCGGGATCGAATCGATGGGCGGTCCGGTGTTTGGCTTCGGCGGCGGTCGTGCCGACGTCTGGGAGCCTGAAAAGGACGTCTACTGGGGCACGGAAGAGAACTGGGTGGCCGACGAGGAGACCCGCATCCAGCCCGAGAAGGACATGGCGCTGGAAGAGCCTCTGGCCGCCATCCAGATGGGCCTGATTTATGTGAATCCGGAAGGCCCCGGCGGTCGCCCCGAGGCCCTGCAATCGGCGCGCGACATCCGAGAAACCTTCGCCCGCATGGGGATGAACGACGTCGAGACCGCGGCCCTGACCGCCGGCGGTCACACCTTCGGCAAGGCGCACGGCAACGGCGACGCCTCCAAGGTCGGCATCAGCCCCGAGGGCGCCGACATCGCTCAGCAGGGTCTGGGCTGGGTCTCGGGCCATGAGAGCGGCATGGGCGACCACACCATCACGTCGGGCATCGAGGGGGCCTGGACGCCCACCCCGATCACCTGGGACATGACCTATTTCGACATGCTGCTGGACCACGAGTACGAGCTGGTCCGCTCGCCCGCCGGTGCCAAGCAGTGGCAGCCCGTCGGCAATCCGCCGGAAACCCTGGCCCCCGCCGCCCACACCCCGGGCAAGAAGGTGCCGACGATGATGACCACCGCCGACATGGCGTTCAAGGTCGACCCGGAATACCGCAAGATCATGGAGGCCTTCCGCGCCGACCCGGCCTATTTCGGCGACCAGTTCGCGCGGGCGTGGTTCAAGCTGTGCCACCGCGACATGGGACCCAAGATCCGTTATCACGGCCCCGAAGTTCCCGCCGAGGACCTGATCTGGCAGGATCCGATCCCCGAGCACACCGGGCCGGAATTGACGGCTGCGGACGTGGTCGCGCTGAAGGGCCATATCGCCGAATCCGGCCTGTCGGTCGCCGATATGGTCCGCACGGCCTGGGCGTCGGCTGCGACCTGGCGCGGGTCCGACCACCGCGGTGGGGCCAATGGCGGGCGCATCCGTCTGGAGCCGCAGCGCAGCTGGGACGTCAACGAACCCGAGAAACTGGCCAGGGTTCTGGCCGTCTATGAGGGCATCCAGTCGGCGTCTGGCCTGAACGTCTCGATCGCCGACCTGATCGTTCTGGGCGGCTCCGTCGGGGTCGAACAGGCGATCAAGGCCGCCGGTCATGACATCCATGTGCCCTTCACCCCGGGCCGTACGGACGCCAGCGCCGAGCAGACCGATGCCGACAGCTTCAAGGTGCTGGAGCCCAAGGCCGACGGCTTCCGCAACTATCTGCAGGTCCGGTTCAACGTGCCGACCGAAGAACTGCTGGTCGACCGGGCGCAGCTGCTGGGTCTGACGGCCCCGCAGATGCTGGTGCTGGTCGGCGGCCTGCGTGTCCTGGGTGCCAACCATGGCGCTTCGGCCAACGGCGTCCTGACCGATCGTCCGGGCCAGCTGACCAACGACTTCTTCGTCAACCTGCTGGACATGCGCACGGCCTGGAAACAGGTCGACGACCATTCCGACGAAACCTTCGTCGGCACCGACCGCGATACCGGCGAACAGCTGTGGACCGCGACCCGCACAGATCTGGTGTTCGGCGCCAACTCGCAACTGCGGGCCTTGGCCGAGGTCTATGCCTCGGCGGATGCGGGCGAGAAATTCGTGCGCGACTTCGTCAAGGCCTGGGTCCAGGTCATGGAGAACGACCGCTACGACATCCGCAAGCGCGCGGTTCATGCGGAAAAGGTTGCGGCGTAAAGCGGTCGGCAGTGATGGAATGGAGGCCCGGAGCGGAAACGCTCCGGGCCTTCTTTTTGTTTGGGATCAGACGGGCCGGGCGCGGCGGCGACGCGGTCTGGCTTTCGCCGACGTCGGTGCGCTCAAGACCGCCAAGGCTGCGAAGGGAGAGTCTTTTACGGGCTTGGGCATTTGGCCCGGTTTGTCGGGCATGCGGGCGCGTTCGGTTTTCAGGGCCGCAATAACGGACTTAGCCTGCTCGGGGGTCCAGCAGAGGGCCGTCAAGGCTTCGTCGGAGAGGCGACCCGCGTTGGCGGCGCGGGCGGTGGCCATGGTCTCCAGCGCCTCGACCGGGGCCAGCCACCGACCGGCGAGGCGCAGGCCCAGGGCCGACAAGGCGCGCGGGCTGAGAGGATCGGGCGGCACCGGGATCGGTGCCGTGGGGGCGGTGGACGTCATCAGGGGCGGGCGGTCGACGAAGGCGCGGGCGAAGGCGCGGGCGCGGGGCTTCATCAGGCCGGGCAGCCAGACGGAATGGGCTCCGACCCGAACGGCGAAGGTGCGGAGCGTCCGGCGCTCGACCTGGCTGAGGGCGGCGAGGTCGCGCTCGACGTCGCGGCGGTCGATCAGGCCGCCGGCCTCGATCAGGCGAAAGGCGATGCCGCGCGGCAGGCCCTTCAGGGTGCCGGATTCGACGGCCTGTTTCAGGCGGCGCAGGTCGCGCAGCGCACGCCCGGCCTCGGCGGCGGCCCAGGCCTCGATGCGGCGTCTGGCGCGCTCGCGGGCGGGGACGGGGCCCAGGTCGCCGATCAGCCGGACCTGGGGGGCGAAGGGGTCGGCACCGGTGGGGGTGGACAGGATGCGGGCGGCGATGGCCCCCTGCCACAGGACGTCGGCGCCCTTTCCGTCTGCGGCGGGCGTCAGGCTGAAGGCCTCGTCCGGATCGGCGGCGAGGCGACCGAGGCGCCGCGCGATCTCGGGGCCGACGACGCGCAGGGCGGCGGTCTTCAGCGTGCGGTCGGCGAGGGATGAGGTTCCGGTCTCGGGCTTGAAGGCGACGCCCTCCAGATGGCCCACCGCCTCGCCGTCCACGGTGACCACGCCGTCGGTGGCGATCTGGCCTTCGGAGACGTCGCGGTCGTTCAGGCTGCGCATCAGGGCGGTCGTCTTGCGGTCCACGAACCGGGCGGTCAGCCGCTCGTGCAGGACGTCGGACAGCCGGTCCTCAAGCGCACGGGTGCGGTCGCGCCAGCCCTTTGCCTGATCCAGCCAGTCGGGGCGGTTGGCGATGTAGGACAGCGTGCGGACGGCGCTGAGGCGGGCGGACAGCTGGTCTATCTGACCGTCGTCGCGATCGACGTCGGCGAAGCGGGGCGCGATCCAGTCCTCGGTCAGGCGGCCCCGCTTTCCGGTCAGCGCATGGAAGATGTCGCGCGACAGGCGGGCGTGTTCGTCCAGGGTCGTCTTCTGGAAGTCCGGCAGCTGGCAGGTCTCCCACAGCCGCATGATGGTGCCGCGCGACCGGCCTATGCGGGCGATGTCGGGATCGGTGATGGCGCGGCGCAGCAGGGTCTCGTCCAGCGCCGTCCGGGTCAGTTTCAGGCCGTGGGTGTTCGGGCTTTGGGTCAGGGAGCGCAGCAGGTCGGGCAGGGTGTCGAAATCCAGCCGGGCATTGCGCCACTCCGCCCCCTGGACCGGGTCGAAGCGGTGTTCGACGACCTGTTCGACGAGGTCTTCGTCCAGGTCCTTGCATTCGCCGGTGACGCCGAAGGTGCCGTCGCGGATGTGACGACCGGCGCGCCCGGCGATCTGGCCGATCTCATGGGCGTGAAGCCAGCGGGTGCGGCGGCCGTCGAACTTTCGGATGCCGGCGAAGGCGACGTGGTCGACCTCCATGTTCAGACCCATGCCGATGGCGTCGGTGGCGACCAGGAAATCGACCTCGCCGGACTGGAACAGGGCGACCTGGGCGTTGCGGGTGCGGGGCGAAAGGCTTCCCATGACCACGGCGGCGCCGCCCCTTTGGCGCCGGATCAGCTCGGCGATGGCGTAGACCTGCTCGGTCGAGAAGGCGACGATCGCGCTGCGGCGCGGCAGGCGGGTCAGCTTCTTGGATCCCGCGTAGGTCAGGCTGGAAAGACGTTCGCGGGTCACGATCTCGACGTCCGGGATCAGCCGGCGCATCAGCGGGGCCATGGTCGCGGCCCCCAGGAACATGGTCTCGAACCGGCCCCGCGCATGAAGCATGCGGCTGGTGAAGACATGGCCCCGCTCGGGATCGGCGACCAGCTGAATCTCGTCCACCGCCAGGAACTCGACCTCCCGCTCCAGCGGCATGGCCTCGACGGTACAGACCCAGTAGTGGGGCCGGGGCGGGATGATTTTCTCTTCGCCGGTAATCAGGGCGACGGCGTTCTGGCCCCGCTGTTTGACGATCCGCTCGTAGATCTCGCGGGCCAGCAGCCGCAGCGGCAGGCCGATCATGCCCGACGCATGACCCAGCATCCGCTCGACCGCCAGATGGGTCTTGCCGGTATTGGTCGGCCCCAGCACCGCGACGACGCGGGAGGGAGCCTGGCCTGTCGGGCGGTCGCTCATGATGGATACAAGGTGGCGATGGTTCGCCGGTTCCTCAAGCGAAGGATTTGTCACGGGCCAGGCCGGACCGCGCTGCCAGATACAGCAGCAGGCCCAGCGGTCCGGCCAGGAAGATGAAGACCAGGCAGGGCAGCACCGCCCAATGCTTCAGGTCACGCCGGTGCGCGTCCTCGACCGCCCAGGCTCCGACCCACAGATCGAACGCCAGATAGTGAACCCAGCCGACCAGAACGCCTTCGGGCCGGGCGAACAGGGCGGTTACGCCTGCCAGCGAGCTAAAGTCGCCCTCCATCCCGCCGCCCATGACCGCCCCGATCAGAAGGCCGGAATAGAGGACGGCTAGCAGGACGCCGACGATGCGGGCACCGGGCACCAGCCAGGCCCGCTTCAGCGGCGCGAATGCCAGCATCAGCCAGCCCATCAAGGCTCCCGAATTGGCAATGTCGAACAGGGTGGCGGCGTCCATGGCGGTCTCCTGCGCCGGGGATTAACGACCGGGCGGCGAGCGGTGGAACAGGGGCGAAACGAATCAGGACCGAATCGGTGACTCGGCGCGATTCGGGATTTGTTCCCTACAAGATATTGTATCTTAAAGCCGATTAACCACAACGGCAATCAGGCCACCATCGCCTCGACCTGTCCCAGCCGTTCCTTGCCGAAGACCATCTCCTCGCCGACGAAGAAGGTCGGGATGCCGAAGACGCCGCGCGCGACGGCGGCCTCGGTATTGGCGGCCAGGATGGCCTTGACCGGATCGGTCTGGGCACGGGCCAGGATCGCATCAGCGTCCAGCCCGGCCTCGGTCAGGACGGTGGCCAGCACGGCGGCATCTCCCATGGCCAGGCCGCGTTCCCAGAAGCCCGCGGACACCACCTCGACATAGGTTTCGAACGCCGTGCCCGGTTCGACCGCGCACAGGCCGCGCATCGCGGTCAGGCTGTTGATCGGAAAGTTCGGGTTCATGCGGAACCGGGTCAGGCCGTGGGCGGCGATGAAGCGGCGGATCTCCAGCATCTCGTAGTCCATCTTTCCCTTGATGCCGCCGAAGGCGATCATCGGGGCATGGTTGCCCGTCGCCTTGAAGATGCTGCCCAAAAGGCAGGGAATGATGTTGATCCGCGCCCCGGTCCGCTCCGCCACACCCTTCAGCGCATGATGAGCGAAATAGGCATTCGGGCTGGCGAAATCGAAGATGAAGTCGATGGTCTTGCTCATCACCAGGTCTCCTTGAAGGGGCGCAGGTCCATCTCGAAGGTCCAGGCGCTACGTTGCTGATTGTGCAGCCAGACATAGTTCTTGGCGATCTCGTCGGGCTTCAGGATGGCGTCGGCGTCCAGCAAGGGCTGGATGTCGGGGACCAGGGACCGGGCGAAGGTGCCGTCGATCATGCCGTCCACCACGATGTGGGCGACATGGATGCCTTTGGGGCCCATCTCGCGCGCCAGGGACTGGGCCAGTTGGCGCAGCGCCGCCTTGGCTCCGGCGAAGGCCGAGAACCCCGCCCCGCCGCGCGTCGAGGCGGTGGCCCCGGTGAAGAGGATGGTCCCCTTGCCGCGTGGCCCCATGACCCGCGCCGCCTCCCGTCCGGTGAAGAACCCGGCCAGGGCCGCCATCTCCCAGACCTTGGAATAGACCTGGGCGGTGGTGTCCACGACGTCGAACCGGACATTGGCCCCGATGTTGAACACCACGACCTCCAGCGGGCCGACCTCGGCCTCGATCCGGTCGAACAGGGCGATCATCTCGCTCTCGTTCCGGGCATCGACGCCAAATGCATGGGCGATGCCGCCATCCTCACGGATCGAGGTCGCGAGCGCCTCCAGCTGATCCAGATGACGCGGGCGACGGGTGACGCAGACGGCCAGGCCTTCCCTGGCGAAGGCTCGCGCCACGGCCCCGCCGACGCCGTCCCCGGCTCCGATGATCAGACAGGCTGGTGTAGTTGCCACGTGCTCTCTTCCGTTTTGGTAGACAGTTTCATATCAAAACGGACTAGCTGTCAAAGCGGGAAATGCGTCGCCCCGCTTTCGCCGCCCGCCGCGAGCCGCTAGGAACGGCTCACGCGGACCCGTAGCTCAGCCGGATAGAGCAAGGCTTTCCTAAAGCCTTGCTCTTGGGTCGCAACATTGATTTCCAACAGTTTTCAGCGGGTGACGTCTAGCGACTTTTGCCGGGTTTGAGACCGAATTCTCAAACCGATCTCCAAACGCACTGAGACGATTTTCGGGTCTTTTAGCCGTCAGGTTTCGGCGTGATTCCCAGTTCACATTGTGGCGTCGTTCGCGGGCACTCGGAGCTGGGCAAATAATAGGGAGCGAGGCCAAAATCTCGGTCGCAGGCCCACGTTGAAAGAGGAAGGAAGGTCGGGTTCGGGCGCTCCGATTGGGAGCGAGACGGAGACCCGCTATGCTTGCGACCCACAGCCCACTGGCTCCCACCAACCCGCCTGATGAGACTTCCGTGTCACCGCCGGGCGAGATAGCCGCCCTCGACGACCGAGCCCTGCTCACGTTGATCCTGAGCCGGACGATGAGCGCGACGGCGTCAGCGGCGACCGCCTGCCAGCTTCTGGGTCGCTTCGCGAGTCTCGGTGGAGTGGTCGCCGCAGATCCTGGAGAAATCGGGCGCGCGGCCACCCCCAATGTCACCAAGGACCTGAAGCTGATCCGGGAACTCGCGGTCCGTCTCACGCGCGTCGAAGCGTGCCATCGACCGGTGATCTCATCCTGGAGTGCTATGTTGGCCTATCTTCGTGCCGCGATCGCTCACGAGCCTCGGGAGCAGTTCCGGGCGCTGTATCTCGATCGCAGAAATATCCTGATCCGGGATGAGTTCGTCGCAACAGGCACAGTGGATCATGCCCCCGTATACCCGCGCGAGGTCGTGCGCCGAGCCCTGGAGCTTTCAGCCTCGGCGATCATCCTCGTTCATAATCATCCGTCCGGCGACCCCACACCTTCGCGTGCCGACATCGACATGACGCGCAAGATCATCGACGCGGCCCAGGTCTTCTCAATCCAAGTCCACGACCATGTCGTCGTTGGACGGGAGGGGACGGCGAGCTTCAAATCACTCGGCCTGATGTGAGGGCATTATGACGCTGCATCACATCGTCCGCGCCCTGGGCGGTGATCTTTACCAGGGCGGTATGCGGGCCAATGTCCCGGCACCGGGTCATAGCGCACAGGACCGATCGGTCTCTCTTCTGCTCACTGAGGGGCGCCTCGTCGTTCACAATTTCGGCGGCGGGGATTGGCGCTGCGTCCGGGATGCACTTCGCATCGCTGGCTTCATTGATGACAGTGGGCAGCTAACCGGTGTCGGTCACAGCGCTGCGAATTTCGTGCCCCCGGATCCAGGCCTCAGGCGCGCCGCCGCCGCCCGGCTCTGGGCGGGGGGCGTCGGTCTGGGTTCGGGGACGCTCGCCCGACGGTACCTCGCCCTGCGTGGTGTGGAGGGGGGCACCGGATTGCTGAACCTGCGCCACCATCCCGAAGCGCCGACCTCTGTCTATCGCCAGGACCCGCATCGTCGGCCGGCTCTGATGGCCCGGATCAGCGACGACGCGGACCGTCTGACGGCTGTGGAGCTGACGTATCTCGATCCGAACGGCA
Organism: Rhizobium sp. Q54; assembly: GCA_943369795.1. Taxonomy (GTDB): domain Bacteria; phylum Pseudomonadota; class Alphaproteobacteria; order Caulobacterales; family Caulobacteraceae; genus Brevundimonas. Next base: position 37,307 of record CALROO020000013.1, read on the forward strand.
GGCGCGCGACGCAGCTCCGGCTGTCGCGCAAGACCGTCGGGCAGGTACCAGCCGGCGCTGCCGTCCGGCTCGCCCCGGCTGCGCCCCGCATGCTCGTCGGCGAAGGGGTCGTCACCACCCTGGCCGCGATGGGCCGCTTCGATCTCCCGGGTTGGGCGCTTCGGTCGGCGGACAATTTGGCGGCCTGGACGCCGCCGGACGACGTTCGCCAAGTCCTGATCGCAGCAGATAACGGACCGGTCGGTCTCAGGGCCGCAGCCCGTCTGCGGGCTCGGCTCCTGGACGCGGGCCTGTCCGCCACGGTCCGGGCACCCCATCCGACGTTCGGCGACTGGGGCGACGCCGTCCTGGCCCGGGTGGGAAGGAAGGAGGAAGGGCGCTGAGGGGTGCCGGTGCGGCGGGGATGGCCCCGTCGACCGGCAGGAGATCTGCCATGACCGCCCCGTCTTCCTCCATCACCCCCGCCGTCGTCGTCGAACGCGACGAGCGCACCGTACCGTTTCGCAGCCTGGGAATCGCACGCGAGAACCTGCGCCACAGCGAGCCGGCGGATGACGACATTCCCCAGCTGGCCGCTACCCTGAAGGCGGCCGGCCAGCTGGAGCGCCTGACCGTCCGGCCGGGGCGCGGCCGCAAGGAGCAGCCGTTCATGGCGCTGAACGGACGTCGCCGCCTGCTGGCGTTCGGGCTGCTGCTGGAGGCCGGCGAAATCGACGGCAATCATCCGGTCCAGGTCTATGTCGAGACCGATCCGGGCCGTCAGGCCGCCGCCGTCCTGCTGACCAACACGGCGGTGCCGGTCCATGTCGCGGACATCATCGTCGCCATCGGCCGGATGCTGAGGGCGAAGCTGACGATCGGGACCATCGCCCGGGCACTCGGCTATGCCGAGATCGAGATCCGGCGTCTGGCGGCGCTGGCCGGCCTGCCGCCGGTCGCGATCGAAGCGCTCAGATCCGGTCGCCTGACCCTCAAACAGGCGCGGTTCCTGGCCCGGCTGACCGACCGTGAGGAACAGGTCGAGCTCGCCGAGGCCGCCCTGGCCGGCTTCGGCTTTCAGGAATGGCGGATCACTGAGCGCCTCGGGGCGGGGCGGGTCACGATCCGCGATCGGCGCTGTGCCTTGGTGTCTCCCGAGCATTATGCTCAGGCAGGCGGGCGGATCGAAGCCGATCTGTTCGGCGAGCTGCCTCCGGTCCTGCTTGACCCGGATACCCTGTCGGACCTCTGGCTCACGCGCGTCCGGGCCATCGCCCTGGCTTTCGAGGCCGAGGGCATAGCAGTCCACGTCACTACCGGTGACGAACCAGAGCTGCCCGAGGATCTCGAACCGCTCGGCTATCGCAATGATGCGCTCGACGCCGCCGGCCTTGAGGCCTGGAACGAGGCGCGGGATCGATATCTGGATGCGGTGGATCGCGCGCGCGACACCGATACCACCGGCCCGGCGACGGACGATCTCCTAATCGACCTGATCCGCTGCCGGATGGCGCTGGATCAAGCCGGTGTCGGTGGTCGCGCGGTCACGACCCTTGTCGTCTGGCCCGCCGCGGCCTGCGGGATCGACCTGCGATGCTATGCACCCGAGGTATCAGCGCCGGAGAACGATGTCCGCGAGGCGGACGGGCATGCGGATGCAGCGCGATCTGGAGTTGGACCAGATCGGTATGAGCCGCCGCGGGTAGAGGCCCCGGCGCCCGAGACGGACGGAGTCACCCACGCCCTTCACGCCGTCCGCACCGATGTGGCAACGCGGGGTCTGATCCGAGCCCTCGCCGACGATCCGGGCGCGGCGCTCGCCGTGCTGGTCGCGCGTCTGTTCTCGGTGCTGGTAGCGGGAGTCAATGTCGCCCGGTCGGAGTCGATCTCGACTCTGACGGCCACGGCCTTTGGCTCCCGGTCCGACCCGGAGATCGACACGCTCGACGGGGTGGTTCGCGAACGGCTGGATGCGCGTCGAATCGCCTGGCAGGCGTCCGGCCAAACGGTGTTGGCCTGGGTGGTCCAGTTGCCGCACGGGGAGAAGATGGCCCTGCTGGCCGAACTGACCGCGATCAGCCTGGATGGGCGCGAGGCGCGAACGGACCTCATCCGCAAGCGCGCCCGGGCCGAGGCAGTCGAAGTCGCTGTGCTCACGGGCGCCGACATCGCCCAGTACTGGACCCCGGACGTCCGCTTCCTGCGCGCCCACTCCAAGCCGCAGTTGTTGTCGCACCTGGTCGAGATGAAAGGCGAGGACGTCCGGGCCGGGGCGCTCAAAAAGGATGAACTGGTCGACTGGGTGGCTGAACAGGCCGCCGTTCATGGCTGGGCCCCCGCCTGTCTGTCGTGGGCGCTGGGCGCGGACGTACCAAATGCGCTGGGTCAGGATTCTGACGATCGCCCGGGCGAGGATCCCGAGGCCGATCCGGCCGATGGTTCAGGCGACGGAGCAGGAGCCTTTGTCGCCACCCCCGAGGGGGCGGCACTGCTGGAGGCGGCCGCCGCCTGATCGAAACGCGGATCGGACCTGACTCGTGGGCGCCGCTCCGGCCATCGCCGGGGCGGCGTTCTGCCGTGGCGCTTAGGCGGGGAGGCAGAGGGAAGGGCGGGACGAGGCGAGCCTGCAGGACCGAGAGGGAGGTGCCCTCCGCTGCCGGCGACCGGAGCCCCGCCATGTCCCCGACCCCCAGCCTGTCCCTGTTCGCCGATCCCGCCGGTTCGGACGCGCCCGCCAACCGGCTTGCGGCCGCCCGCGCCCTGGCGATCCCGCTGGCACGTTCCCGGCCCCTGGACCGGCGGCTCGTCGCCGAGGTCATGACTACCGCCTTTGGCGCGTCCGACGTCGACGGCGCATGGAGCTGGCGCGATGCCTATGACGCCATCGAGGCCGCGACCGTGCTGCAGATCCGCCGGCTGGCAGGGCAGGTGGCACGGCTCGAGGACGCCCCCGCACAGATCGTGGCTTTGCTCGCCGGGGTGTCTGCGCTCGGCCTGACCCACAGCCGGCGCAGCGAGCAGCAGGTGGCGCTCGATCAGTTCTCTACTCCGCCTGAACTGGCCGCGCTCGCGGTCCTGGCCGCCCAGGTTCGGCCGGGCGATCGCGTCCTGGAGCCGTCGGCCGGTACCGGGTTAATGGCCGTGGTGGCCGAGGCCTGCGGGGCGGTTCTGACCCTGAACGAGATCGCGCCGGGTCGGGCCGCGCTGCTGGACGGCCTGTTTCCGGGTGCCACCCGGACCCGCCGTGACGGTCGCCATCTGGCGGATGTGCTCGAAGATGCGGGACGGTTCGATGCCATGGTCTGCAACCCGCCGTTCTCGGACCTGCAGCGTCATCTGACGACAGGTCTCAAGGCGCTGGCCGACGGCGGCCGTATGGCGGCCGTGGTGCCTCTGACGGCGCTGACGGATGTAGAGTTGAGAGCCGGTCTGGAGACACAGGGCGCGATCGTCGCGGCGCTGGCCTTTCCGCCGCGCGCCTTCGCCAGGCACGGCACGTCCGTGGAGACCGGCCTGCTGGTGATGGACCGGGCTGCGGTCGGGGGATGGGACGGTGTCGTCCATCGGCCAGAGGACCTCGCGGCGGCCGCAGCGGTCCTGTCCGACCTCGCGCCGCGACCGACGGCCCGGCCTCGCGTGCGGCTCGCGCCGGACATCGGAGCCTGGCTGGCCCCGCTTGAGCGCGGCCAAGCCCTGTCGGCGGGCCGGCTGGCCTTTCTGGCCGGTGCGGCACCTCTGGATTACGCGAGCCGGGCCTGGAGCGGAGAGGGGCGCGACGTCGGCCTGTACCAAGCCCACGCCCTGGCACGGATCGTTCTGCCGGAGCCGCGCCCGCATCCGTCGCCCCTGGTGGAATCCGGACCCATGGCCTCGGTCCCGCCGCCGGCCCCGACCTACCGGCCCGTCCTGCCGCCGCCGCTGCGCGCGGAGGGGCGGATCTCCGATGCCCAGACGGAGACGGTCATCTACGCCGGCGAAGCCCACGCCGGCCATCTGCCGGGTGCCTGGCTGCCGGACCAGGCGGCGCATCAGCTGGTGCTGGTGCAAGAGGAGCGGGCGGACGCCGTCCGGCTGCGGCGGGGTTTCTTCCTTGGCGACGGCACCGGCTGCGGCAAGGGTCGCCAGATCGCGGTGGTGATCGCCGACAATATGGCGCAGGGGCGCGTCCGGGCGGTCTGGCTGTCGCGCAACGATGCCCTGCTGGAGGACGCACGGCGAGACTGGGCGGCGATCGGGGGCGGGGCTCATGACCTCGTGCCGCTCAGCCGTTGGAAACAGGCCGACGCGATCCGGCTGGACCGGGGTATCCTGTTCACGACCTATGCGACCCTGCGCCAGCCCGCGCGGGGCGGTCGGCCCTCCCGGCTGGATCAGGTCGTGGCCTGGCTTGGCGAGGACTTCGACGGCGTGATCGCCTTCGACGAGGCCCATGCGATGGCCAATGCCGCCGGTGGCGGCAAGGGCGCGCGCGGCGCGAAGAAGGCTTCGCTCCAGGGGATGGCCGGTCTGGCTCTACAGAACCGCCTAGCCGATGCGCGGGTGCTCTATGTCTCGGCGACCGGGGCCACCACGGCCGAGAACCTGGCGTATGCGTCGCGGCTGGGCCTGTGGGGCGGACCCGACGCGCCCTTCATGACCCGGGCCGACTTCCTCGACGCCATGGACAGGGGGGGCGTCGCGGCCATGGAGCTGGTCGCGCGCGAGCTCAAGGCGCTGGGCCTGTATGTGGCGCGTTCGCTGTCGTTCGAGGGCGTGGAATACGAACCCCTCGTCCATCCCCTGACCCCCGACGACATCTCGATCTGGGACGCCTGGGCCGAGGCCTTCCAGCTCATTCACGCCAACCTGGCCGAGGCCCTCAAGGCGGTCGGCATCAGCGACGATACGGGCAAGGCGCACAGTCCGCAGGCGGCAGGCGCGGTGCAGTCCGCCTTCGAGAGCGCCAAGCTGCGGTTCTTCGGCCATCTTCTTGCGGGCTTGAAGGCCCCCAGCCTGATCGCTGCGATCCGGGACGATATCGCTCACGATCGGTCGTCGGTCGTCCAGATCGTCTCGACCAATGAGGCGGTGATGGAGCGACGCCTAGCCTCGATCCCGCCGGAGGAGTGGAACAACCTCTCGATCGACCTGACCCCGCGCGAATACGTCCTGGACTATCTGCGCGAAGCCTTCCCCATCCATCTGCTGGAGGCCATCGAGGGCGACGACGGCGAGGTCAGTCTGGTGCCGGTCATGGACGACGGGCGGCCCGTGATCAGCCAGGACGCCCTGGTCCGGCGCGAGGCCCTGATCGAACGGATGGCCTGCCTGCCGGCCGTACCGGGGGTGCTCGACGCCCTGCTGGAGGCGTTCGGGACCGATGGCGTCGCCGAGATCACCGGACGGTCGCGCCGCGTGGTGGTGCGGGAGAGCCGACGTGTGGTGGAACGGCGCGGTGCTTCCGCCGCCCAGGCCGAGACCGACGCCTTCATGTCGGGGCGCAAGCGGGTGCTGATCTTCTCGGACGCAGGTGGGACCGGCCGCAGCTATCACGCCGACCTGTCGGCGGCGAACCAGCAGCGGCGGGTGCATTATCTGGTCGAGCCCGGCTGGCGGGCCGATGCCGCCATCCAGGGTCTGGGGCGCAGCCACAGGACCCACCAAGCGTCCGCGCCCCTGTTCCGGCCGGTCACGACCGACATCCAGGGCGAGAAGCGGTTTACCTCGACCATCGCGCGACGTCTGGATTCGCTGGGGGCGCTGACGCGCGGGGAGCGCCGCACGGCCGGGGCCGGGCTGTTCCGGGCCGAGGATAATCTGGAGAGCCCCTGGGCGCAGCGCGCCCTGCTGGTCTTCTATGGCGCGCTGGCGTTCGGCGAGCTGGCCTCCATGACGCTGGAGACCTTCATGGCCAAGACCGGCCTGAAGCTGCTCGATGCCGACGGCACCCTCAAGCCGTCCGACGACCTGCCGCCGATCCACACCTTCCTGAACCGGCTGCTGGCGCTGCGGATCGCCGACCAGAACGCCCTGTTCGAGGACTTCGACCGGATCCTGTCGGGCATCCTGGAGCGCGCCGCCGCCTCCGGCGATCTAGACCGGGGGCTGGAAGACATCGAGGCCGAGGAACTGGAGGTTCTGAACCTGGAGACGGTCCGCAGCGACGTCTCGACCGGTGCGGAGACGGCCCTGGTCACCTTCCGGCTCAGGGTCCGGCGCGAGATCCTGGCCGCGGACGAGGCTCTGGCCTGGGCCGGTACGGTGGCCCACGCTCTGGTCGTGAACGACCGGTCCGGACGAGCCGCCATCGCCGAACTCGGTCTGATCACGACGACAGACGAGGACCGGCTGGTCGCCGCCGTCCGGCTAGTCCGGCCCGACGCGCGCCAGACCCTACCCGAGAAGGCCTTCGTTGAATCCGCCTGGAAGCCGGTGGTGGCCGAGGCCTGGCGCGCGGCCTGGGAGGCAGAGATCGCCGCGACCGACCCGTGGCGCACGCGTGACCTGACCCTAGCGACCGGTCTGCTGCTGCCGATCTGGGGCAGGCTGCCGGCGCGCGGCTGCTCGGTGCGGCGGGTGCGGGCCCCGGACGGTCGCCGCTGGCTTGGGCGTGTCCTGGATGATGTTCAGGCCCGGACGCTGAAGACCGCCCTTGGCCTGACCGAGGTGGGGGCCGGCTGGGCGGACGGGGCCAAGACGGCCGCGACCCTGCTCGACCGCAACGTCCAGCTCTCGCTGGCCGGGGGCCTGTGGCTGAAACGGGCACGGGTCATGGACCGGTGGCGGATCGAGGTGGTCGGCGGCCGGACGGACCGAGACGCCCTGGTCGCGCTCGGCTGCTTCGTCGAGATCATCGCTTGGGTGCCGCGCGTCTTCGTGCCGGTCGATCGGCCGGAGATCCTGGAGGCGGTGCTGCGGCGATATCCCGTCCAGACCGTCCTCGACGGAGCGGCGGCCTGATCTTGCCGGACGGGGCGAAGGCCCCGGCCGGTCGAAGGCGGAAGGGAGGGAGCTGCTGGGGTGAAGCGGAACGGGGAGATCGGCTCCCGGCGCTTCGCAACCCAGGAGATGGATATGCAGACCATGGTGTTCACCGGCCGGCTGGCGGCCGACCCCCAGATCAGCGAGGACTTCGCCAAGACGGTGTTCCGGTTGATCGAGAAACGCGGCGTCGACGGCGCCAGCAAGGACCGGCTTGTCGGCGTCAACTGTGTCAGCTGGTCGAAGGGCCTGAACGAGAAGGTCATTGCCCGCGGCCTGGCCCAGGGCTGCGAGGCGATCGTCGTCGGCGCCTTTATCGACACGACCTACACCGCCCGCGACGGCACCGAACGGGCCGCCAAAGAGCTGGTGGTCAATCGGCTGACCGTTCTGGACTGGGTCGAGGATCGCGACGCCGAGACGTCGGGATCCGGCGCGCCAGACCGGGCCGCTGCCTGAGCCTCAACCTCACATCATCACAAGGAGACTGACCATGCAGACCCTCGTTCTGGACGGCTATCTGGCCGCCGACCCCACCATCCTGTCCGCCCAAGGCTCGGGCAAGAAACGCGCGAGCTTCCGTGTTCTTGAAACGACGCGTTTCCGCCAGGCCGACGGCACACCCGGCGAGCGCACGACCGGCTTCAACTGCATCTGCTTCAACGAGGCCACGACCGAGAACTACATCGAGGCCTTTGCCCGCAAGGGCAGCCGCGTCGTGATCCAGGGCCATGTCGAGAACGACAGCTGGACCGGCAAGAACGGGGTCGAGCACTACGACCTGCGGGTCGTGGTCGCCGACATCCGGCTCAAGAACCGCCGCGACCGAAAGGCCGGTGACGGCGAGCCAGCTGACGGTGGCGCGGCCCGACAGGTCCATGAGCCCGCCGGCGGGTACGATCTGAACGACGACATCCCGTTCTGATCGCACGAGATCGACCGAGGGACGGCCCGGTGCGCGAGCGCCGGGCCTTTCCTGCGTTGGCTTCTTCGGGACCTTCGGGCCGATCGCTCTGCTGTCGCTTGCAGATCCGGCATGGCGGGACGCCGGCGGCGTGGCCGCCGTCGAGGGCGGCGAAGATCTTTGCGTCACGGTTCGTCTCGGCGCGACGGCGCCGAACGGTGTCCTCGCCCCGAAGGCGGGGCGAGGACTGCCCCCACACAACGCCCTCCGATTTTGTCACGGCACCCCGGACGTCAACGGCTTCGCCGTTCCCCTCCGCGAAGGGCAAGCGGCCCTCCGCTCCGGTGACTTCCGGGGACCCCGCCGTGGCCAAAACCGGGGTCGTTGCGCATGGGGCGCGTCGACAGTTCAGAGACTGGAACCACCCGATGCAAACCTCTTCATTTCAATTCCTTGCCAAGTCCGACTCCGCCTTCGATGACCTGACCGGTTCGCTGGGCGACATGCGTCCGCATCCGACCGAAGACGCCCTGGTCCAGCTCGGGCGTGCGCTCATGACCGAACTGCTGGACGTGATCGCCGACACCGCGCTGGAAGATTATCAGACCATCCTGGGGGAGGGGCTTATCGGGGCCTTCCATTCGATCGCGACCCGGATCGAACGGGATGCGGACCGGGCGCGCGATACCATGCGATCGCTTGACCGCAACTTCGATGGCTCGGAGGCGGCCGACACCGAGCTTCAGGAGGCGACGGCCAAAGCTCGGTCCGGGGATGCGGCGACGCAGGCGGCCGAGCTGATCCGGGATGCGGCGGCCCAGACCTGGACGGTCGCGACCGGAGAGGTCTGGACGGCCTGGCGGGGAAGCCGGCGCGGCACCCATCTGACGGCGGCGCAGCTGGAGGCCAAGGCAGCGATCCGCGCGATCCGCAGGCGTCGGGACGGCGAGGCTGAGCCGGGCGGGACGATCGTCGCCTTCCGGGGCGCGCCGACGGCCGACACCCGGGGCGATGCGGGGCGGATCTTCGATGCCCTGAACTGGGCCCTGGAGCAGTGGCCCGACATGGCGCTCGCGACGACCGGGGCAAAGGGCTCCGAGAAGCTGGCGATCAAATGGGCAGGCCAGAAGGGGGTGAAACTGATCCTCGCCCGGGCGGATTTTGAGACCCACGGCAAGGCGGCTCCCTTCCGGGCCAACGACGAACTGATTGCACTCGAGCCGGCCTGCTGCCTTACCCTGGTCCATTCGGTGGATCGGTTGAGATCGGCGGACGAGCGGCCGTTTGGACCGGCGGCGAACTTCGGGCAAAAGGCGATGGAGAGCGGGCTCCGGCACGTTGCCATCCGGGCCAAGGCCGCCTGATCGATCGTGACTGACTGCAATGACCCGCTCGGCTTCGGCCGGGCGGGTTTTTCTTTGTCATCCGGGGGTGCCGTCGGTCCGGGCCGTCCGCGCCGACGGGTAGACCCGGGTTGTTTTGATGGCTGTTGATCGGGTGTGGCCGGGTTTGGCGGCGTCGTTCTGAAATCCGCGAAAAGGGGCTGAGGGCAAGATAAAAGGGAGTGACTGCGTCGGCTGTTTTCTCGCAGCATGTCCGTGGGTTGGATGTTGGAACAGATCAGGAAGCCGACTTGCCGTGACTTGTCCGCTCGGCAACGACTTGGGGTCGGAAAGGGAGGAGATCATGCCGGTAGGAATTGCGGTCGGTGACCGTCTCGCAGCTCTGACAGAGCCATCCCACAGAGGCCTTGATGTTCGGCTGCCCGCGTCGCTCAAGCGCGATCCCCTGTCCGCGCGTTTGGGCCTGATGCAGCGGCTCGCGACCTCCCGTCAGTTCGCGTTCGGCGATCGGTCGGGCGTCCTCAGGGCCGCAGGCCGACGATCTGGCCATCCCTTTCGGCTCGACGTTCGCCAAAGGGTAATCGTCAAGGCCCTGGTGTCCCGGCATGCTGGACACGGCCTGGCGAGAGCGGCCGCGTTGCGGGCGCATATCGCCTATCTGGGCCGCGACGGTGCGGGTGCCGAGGGTCATTCCGCCGTCTTCTTTGATGGCTCGGACGAGGGGATTGATGCAACTTCGATCGTTCCCGCCTGGACGGCGGACCGGCACCATTTCCGGTTCATCGTTTCGCCCGAGCATGGCGACCGGATCGAGGACCTTCGAGGTTATGTGCGCGAGGTGATGGCTCGGGTGGCGGCTGATCTTGGCGAACTGGATCTCGTCTGGTTGGCGACCACCCATTACGACACCGACCAACCCCACGCCCATGTCCTGGTGCGCGGACGCCGGTCGGACGGTCGGGATCTGGTCATCCCACGGGACTACATCGGCTACGGGTTCCGCGCACGGGCCCAGGAAGCAGCTCAGGCTCAGCTTGGGGACCTGTCTCGGATCGACGCCGAACGGCGCGTCTGGAAGGAAACTCAGGCAGACCGATTCACCGGCTTCGACCGGCGGCTGCTTGCGGCGGCGGATTCGGACGGCACCGTCCAGGACGGGGTTGGAACCACAGCGGCCTGGGCTGCCCTGACGCGCGGGCGACTGAGGCACCTGGAAGCGTTGGGGTTGGTCATTCGGGAGAGGCAACGCTATTGCCTGGCCGGTGACCTGGAAGCCCGCCTTCGGGGACTCCAGTTACGACGCGACGTTCAACGGACCATCAACCAGCGGCGACTCGAAGCCGGCTCTCGCGTCCAGCTCCTCGCCTCGACAGAGGTGCGGGGGCGGGTGGTGAAATCTGGCATGCACGACGAAGCGGGCAGCCTACCCTTCGTCATCGTGCGCGATGCTGCGGGTCTGGAACATTATGCCCGGGTTCCGATCGGGGCGATCCTGCCACGTACCCAAACCCTGGTCAGTCTGATCCCGACGGGCCCAGGCGCAGCGACCATCAGGCACGGTCGCGGTGCGGACCTGCACCGCTAAACCGCGCTTTGGGGACAGTCACGCCTGCGCCGACCTGGCGCATCAGGAAAGGGGCGAAAAGCGTGTTGCACTTGACGGCTCGGAAGGACCCGCGGAGAGGCTGTTACAGATTCAGTTCGACGCCAGCTTGTCGCGTAGGCGGTCGACCCATTCCCTGCCTGGATCGCCTCCCCACAGGAGCCAGGCGATGTAGCCCGCCGATGGCTTATCCCTGTCCGCCCAGTTCTTGCCGCGCTTGTCCACGTCGTGGCGCGCGAAATAACTGTACATCGACTTGATGTCTCGAGCGCTGATCGGTTCGCGCCTCGAAAGTTGGTGGGCCCGTCTGGCGCCGACCTCCGTCCCGCCCCTGCCGTGCTCTTCGCGCAGCTCCAGTCCTCGCTCCGCCTGGCGCGCGACGGCGAGTGGAGGCGTTCGCTGCTTGTCCGTCAGTCCGGAAGATTGAGCCATCGATTCTTCTCCTTTGACCTTGCCGAAAACCGCGCGCGATCGCGTGGGTTCCGAAGTCGGCCTGGCAGCGAACGGGGGACTTGATCCTTCATTTCAAGCCGCCAAAGACCGGGGGAAGCGCTCCCAGTGTTGGGTGTGGGTCACTTGGGATCGTTCGCGTTCGATCGTCGTTGCGCTTGTCCAGCGGAGACGATGACGATGGCCGAGGCCGGCACCCACGAGATCACCGGAGAGGCCCCGCTCATCGCGGGGGCACCGGAACGCCGGGACGTGGGAACGCGGGCTCCCGCTGCGGTCTTGGCCCGCCGGATTCTCGACGTTCTGCCAGCAAATGGCGACGTCATGATCTTGGCCATGGGCGAGCGCCGCGCCGAGGACCTGGCCCGCGCGCTGGTGGCCTTCGGCGGCGGCGATGTGCGTGTGACGGTCCTGCCACCGTGGGATAGCCTACCCTATGACCGAGCTGCACCTTCGCGGGACGTCATGGGCCGGCGCATGCTGGCGCTCGCCACGCTCGCCGAGCCCGGCGTCCGTCATCTGGTGGTCACCTCACCTGCCGCGATCCTACCCCGCATCCCGCCGTTGGTTGCCAGCCGGATCGCCTTCCCGGTTTCCGTCGGCGAGCCGCTCGACCTGGAGGCGCTTCGGGCTTTTGCCCTGGGTGCCGGCTATGTGTTCGACGACCGGATCGACGAGCCGGGCGAGATCGCCATTCTGGGCGAGGTGATCGACGTCTATCCGCCAGCCGCCGCCCAACCGGTCCGGATAGACCTGGGGCCGGACGCCAAGGTCGCCGACCTGCGCTCGTTCGATCCAGCCACGCAGCGATCAACAGGCTCTTTAACAGACCTCAGCCTCACGCCCGCATCCGAGCAGGTGGATCTTCATCTCCTGGCGTCGTCGCTCACCGGTGTGGAGCCGGACGACGGTGGGACGCCGTGTGTCGAAAGTCATTACGGGCGGGCTGAGACGCTGTTTGACCGCTTTCAGGCCGGGGGCCTGATCGCCGAGGAGGGGGCCTGGGCGCGATGCGGTCGTCTGCTGGAGCAGATCGCCGACGCTCATGCGTCGAGCCTGGCCTTCGGCGATGGGCCGCGTCCTCCGGTGCCTGAGCGGATTTACCTCTCGGCGTCCGAGCTGCCCGAGGCCGGGAGCCGTATCATCGAGTCCGGCGATGGCTGGCAGCCGATACCGGCTTTCGGCAAGGCGCGAGGCCGCCACAGCTCGGCCGTCGGCACCTTCCTCGAAGCGCGCGTGGCCGCCGGGCATCGGGTGTGCATATGCGGGCTAGAACACGAATTGCGGGCCATCGACCGACTGGTCGCTCGCCGGATAGGCGGCAAACCCGAGCGGATCGATCGCCTGGACCGGCTGACGGATCATCCGGCGGGGGGGATCGTAGCCTGCGTCGCCGACCTGGAGGCCGGATTCGAGGATCCCGAAGCCGGTCTCGTCATCCTCGCGGCGTCCGACGTCTTGGGCGGCCGGGTCGCGGCCCCCGGCAGCACGGTCCATACCCTGATCGCGGAACCGGAGCTGAGGCTCGGCGATGTGGTGATCCACGAGGATCATGGCCTGGGTGTTCTGGAGGCGCTGGAGCGGGTCTCAACGGACGGCGTCGAGCGCGACGTGTTGCGACTGTCCTATCACGGCGGAGCCACCCTGATGGTGCCGGTCGAGGACTTCGGCCGGATTTGGCGCTACGGCTCCGAGCCCGAGGGCGTGACCCTGGACCGGCTGAACGGTTCAAGCTGGCCCAAGCGCCGGGCCGAGATCAGCACCCAGATCGACGCCGTGGCCGAGCGGCTGGTCGAGATGGCTAAGGCGCGCGACGCCGAACAGACCCAGCCCATCGTGCCTCCCAAGGCCGATTACCAGCGCTTCGTCGAGGGCTTTGCGTATCCAGAATCGTCGGATCAGAGCGCGGCGATTGCTGCGACTCTCGAAGACCTGGCCTCGGGGCGGCCGATGAACCGGCTGGTGTGCGGTGACGTTGGCTTCGGCAAGACCGAGGTCGCGCTTCGCGCGGCGGCGGCGGTGGCGCTCTGCGGCCGGCAAGTCCTCATCGCGGCACCGACGACGGTTCTCGCACGGCAGCACCACGACACCTTCCGGCGCCGGTTCCAGCGGCTCGGGATTGAGGTGGCGCTGTTGTCCCGGGTGTTGAGCAAGGCCGAGGCTCAGACTGTCCGCGACGGCGTCCGGGACGGACGCGTCCGCGTGGTGATCGGCACCCATGCCCTGGCTGCGGATCTGGAGGTGCAGGATGCCGGCCTCGTGGTGATCGATGAGGAGCACCGCTTCGGGGCCGAGCTCAAGGCCAGCCTGGCGGCCCGGGCACCGCATCGGCTCGTGCTCACCGCGACACCCATCCCGCGGACGCTTCAAGGGGCGCTTGTTGGGGTGCAGGATGTCAGTGTCATCGCCAGTCCGCCGGCGCGCCGACGTCCCATCCGCACCTTCCTGACCGAGTTCGATGGCGGAACTGTGCGGACCGCCCTGATGCGCGAGCGGTCGCGGGGCGGCCAGAGCTTCGTCGTGGTGCCGCGTGTCGAGGACATCGCCGCCACACGCGCGCGGCTGGAGGCCCTGGTCCCGGAGCTGACCGTGGAGGAGGTTCATGGCCGGGTTTCGGCCGATACGGCCGACGACGTTCTGGTCCGGTTCGCCCAGGGCCATGGCGACATCCTGTTGGCGACCAACATCATCGAGAACGGGCTCGATGTGCCGCGCGCCAATACCATGCTCATCCTCCGACCGGATCGCTTTGGCCTGGCCCAGCTTCACCAGCTGCGGGGTCGGGTCGGTCGCGGCCGGCGTCAGGGCGTGACCTATCTGCTGACCGACCCGGACGAACCGATCGCCGAGCCCGCTCGGGCCCGGCTGTCGACCCTGGAAGCGATGGACCGGCTCGGCTCAGGCTTTGCCATCAGCGCGCGCGACCTGGACCTGCGGGGCGGCGGGGATCTCACGGGTGAGGAGCAGGCCGGCCATGTGCAGCTGATCGGAGCGAGCCTCTACCAGGCCGTGCTGGCGCGGGCGACGCGGAAGGCGCGAGGCGAGGACGAGACGGACACCTTGCCGGTGCAACTCACCCTGGGCACCGGCCATTTGCCGGAGACCTATATCCCCGACCCCGGCCTCAGGATCGGCCTTTATGCCCGGTTGTCCCGCGCCCGGGAGGTCGAGCAGGTCGATGCCCTGGCCGAGGAAATCATGGACCGGTTCGGTCCGCTGCCGGAGGAGGTCGACGCTCTGCTGACCCAGGCCCGACTGGCTGCCCTCGCCGCAGCTGCGGGGGTCACCCAGCTGGTGACAGGTCCCAAGGCCACCGCTTTTACGGTTGAGCCGTCGCGCATGGTCGGATTGCAGCGCCGCCTTCCCGATAATGAAACGTGGCGCTGGACAGAGAACCGGCTGATCGTGCCGCTTGGGTCGGATCCCCACGATCCACCCTTTCTGGAGCGTATGCTCGAACGGATGGCTGCATGAGGCACCGTCTTCAAGGGCAAGGCTGGACGGGGGTGACCCGACCGCCGAGCGAGCCTGAAGCCCGCCTGTCGCTCAGGGCTGAGTGGGGTTCCGGACCCATGGAACAGGGCAGGGTGCCCGTCATTCAGGCGGCAGGAGATACCCATGCCCTTGTATGAACTGCGCCACCTTCGCGACGACAGAGTCGTCGGAACCGAGCCGCTGCGGGCGACTTCACCGCAGGCTACGGAGGCGACGGCCCTGCTGCGACTGCGCCCTGGCGGACAAGTCACCGTGCATGACGACGGCCGCGAGATCGCACGTCTACCGAAAAGCTAGCTACGAGATGCCGCAACCAGCGACGGTGGGTGGGATGGAAGGGGGACGCGGGCCCCGCACAAGACGGAGCCCGCACCCAGGTGTCAGGCGTTCGGACCCTTTGGGCCGGTGACCTTGTCAGCCCACTGCTGGGCGACCTGGCCAGCCGCAGCGCGTCCACCCAGCCCGAAGGCGAGGGCGGCCGCCACGGCGGCGGCACCCAGGATCAGACCGAAGGCCAGCAGGACGATGTCGTCGGCGATTCCCATGAAGCGCAGGCCCATGGCCGTCGCCAGGGCGATCGTCGCCCACCGCACCAGGGTCGAGGCGAAGCGGTCCGCACCTGCAGTCCCCTTGTCGATCAGGCGAGCCAGTACGTCGGCGATCAGCACGCCGGCGGTGATGATCACGGCCCCGACGATGACCCGGCCAGCCAGGGCCAAAATCTCCTCGAAGGTCTGGGCGAAGGTCGCAAACTGAAGCAGCCGGGCGGCTTCGATCGCCGTGAAGGCCACGATGGCAACCATCACGATCCGCGCAACAATGCGCGACGGTGTCATGGTCCGGGGTGCAGGCTCGCCGGCCAAGACCGCTGCGGTGGCCGGTGTCACATCGCCCGCATAAGGGGCAGGCGCGGCGGCCGGTGCGGTCTCTGTCCGGGCCTGTGTCAGGCTCAGGACGCTGGAAACGCTGCGGTCAAAGCCGGTCGCCGGCAGGACGCGCTCGATGATCTGGGCCACCCATCGGCCCAGGAACCAGCCAATGGCCAGAACAACGGCAGCCGCCAAGACCCGAGGGATCGCATCGAACACGGTGGACAGCACTGACACGGCCGGGACGGTGAGCGACTCGATGCCGAGCTGCTCCAGCGCAGCGATCGCGATCGGAATCAGGATCAGGACGAAGACCAGGGTACCGATTGCCGAACTGACACCGGTGGAGCCTGTGGCCCGGCCCAGACCGGCCTTATCGACCCAACGATCGGCGTTGGCGGCGGTCAAGGCTGCCTCGGTGACACGGCGGGCCAGGGTGGCCACGACGAAGCCGATGAAGAAGATCAGAACCGCGCCGAGGATGTTGGGAAGGAAGGATGCGACCTGGGTCAGGAGCGTGTTCAGCGGGGTCACGACCTGGCCGAGATTCAGTACGCCCAACGCGGCTACGACGCCGAACAGCAGGATCAGCCAGAATGCAACGTCGCCCAGACTAGACCCGATCGTCCGCTTTGGGTCCTCGCTCATATTGGCCTTGGTGGCCCCGGGGATCCGGTCGATGGCCTTGGCCAGGGCCCACTTCACGCCCTTGCCGACAAACCAGGCGGTGACGAGGATCAGTAGCGCGCCCAATCCCTTTGGAAGCCACTCCTGGAGCAGTCGCTCCCAGCCTATGAACTCGTAACCGTTGTCGTACACGCAGATTCTCCCGAAGCTGTTCTGCGGCTCGAACGAAGGCGGCATCGTGTTGTTCCGACGATCCGCACATCCAGCCGGCTATGATCATTTATGGACACTGGACCGGTTGAGCGACCCGACGTCTGGGCCGAGCCGGCCGCGTGAAACGACACCGGGCCGATCGCAGTAGACTCTGCGCAGCCAGCAACAGGGCGATCGATCGATGTTTCAGCCGAGGCTTGCCAATCGTTTCACGGCTGCGCTGAGCGAGCCTTCGGATTCACCGTAGTCTCGCCAAGCGGTGCTGCGCTTGAGAAGGCCTGGAACGGTTCGGACCTTATAGACAGCCGGGTTCAGCCCGACCTTCACCTGGCCCCAGTTGACCGGCATCGAGACCGGTGCGCCGGGACGGCCTCGGGGTGAGAAAGGAGCCACCGCGGTCGCCGTGCGGTCGTTCCGCAGGTAGTCCAGGAAGATCCGGCCGTCGCGGTCCTTCTTGGCCATGGTTATCAGATACCGGTCCTTTGCGTCTGCGGCCATCAGACGGCAGAGCTCGCGGGCGAAGGCCTTGGCACCGGCCCAGTTGATCCCGTCCGCGCGGACCGGTGTGACGACGTGGAGCCCCTTGCCGCCTGTCGTCTTGCAGAAGCCGGTCAAGCCGACGGCGGCCAGCCGTTCGCGCACCTCGCGCGCGGCCTCGATGACAGCCTTGAACGGCACATCGGGGGCGGGATCCAGGTCGAACACCAGCCGGCCGGGCACGTCGGGCGCGCCGGGCGCGCAGTTCCAGGGATGTAGCTCGAGGCCTCCGATCTGTGCCGCGGCGATGAGGGCTTCCACACGGTCGAACTGGATGTAGGGTTTGCGGTCGCCCGCGACCTCGACTTCTGTGATCAGCGACGACTGCCCCTTGCCACTGTGGCGCTGGAAGAAGTTCTGATCGCCGTCGATGCCGTCCGGCATCCGGATCAGCGAACAGGGACGGCCCCCGATATGGGCCAACAGTTGCTCGCCGACGGCTTCGTAATAATTGGCCAGATCCAGTTTGGTGACCGGCCGGTCGTCGCCGGCGTCCGGCCACAGAACCTTGTCGGCGTGAGACAGGGTGATGCCTCTCACGATAGCCGATCCCGCGGTCCGACCTGAAGAGACCCGCACCGTCGCGGTCGACGGCTTTTGTAGTTTGGTATCGATGGGCGCGGGTGCCTCGGCCTCGACTTCGGTCGCTGGCTTGTCCGCTCGTAGACCCTTGAACGAGGCTTGGCGCAGCGATCCGTCCCCGGTGAAGCCGGCGTACTGGACCTCCGCGACCAACGTGGGCTCGAGCCAGTGAACGCCGGCCGCCGACTTTGGCGCGCCCTTGTGCCGGAACGGGTTCACCTTGGTCTCGAGGGCGCGCAGGCGGGGCATGAGGTCTTCGACGACTGCCCGCCCGTACCCCGTGCCGATCCGTCCGATGTGGATCAGTTCGCCCTCGCGATAGACACCAGCGATCAGGGACCGGAAGGCGTCGCCCGTGGTGGTATAGCCCGCAATCACGACCTCATGGCCCTGTCGGCATTTGGACTTGGTCCAGGTGTCGCTGCGTCCTGATCGATAGGGTGCCGTGAGGGATTTGGAGATGATGCCCTCCAGATCCATCCGGCAGGCGGACAGTAGGACGGCGTCTCCGGCGGCGTCGAAATGGTCGACATGGCGCAAGTTGCCGGATGCTCTGGCCAGGCTCGAGCGGAGGCGGGTCTTGCGATCACCCAACGGCAGTGCGCGTAGATCCTGGCCCGACTCGAACAGGCGATCGAAGGCGAAGAAGATCAAGTTTTCGGTCTTGCCGTCCGATATGGCGGCCTGCAGGGCCGCGAAGTCCGGGGCACCCGTATGGTCCAGAGCCACGACTTCGCCGTCGATGATCCCGTCGGTCAGCGTGCCTCCGGCCTCGACGATCGCGGGGAATTTGATCGACCAGTCCAGGCCCTTGCGGGTCTTTAGCGTCGCGCGACCCCCTTCGGTGCGAAGCTGCATCCGGTAGCCGTCGAATTTGATCTCATGGACCCAGTCCGTGCCGCGCGGCGGCTTATCGACCAGCCGGCAGAGCTGTGGCTCGATAAAATCCGGCATGGCCTTCGCCTTCGCCTTGGCCTTGGACAGCCTGGCGACGTGGGGTGCCGGATGCGAAGCGGCGGCAGAAGCCTTCGGTTTGGGGATGTCGGGGCCGCGCGGTGGACCGGCGGCCTTGCCGCCACGGCTGGCCTTCCAGACCGCCTGAGCGCTCTTTGGCGCGGCGGTCATGAAGGGTTTGCCTTGTCGGCCCCGGCCCGCCGTGATGTCCGCCATGGTCCGGCCCGAGGCGACCGAACGGTCCTCGGCCGCAAGCGCGCCGGCCTCCCCGTCGATGGCGTGGGCGTCCCGGTGCTTGATCAGAAGCCAGTTATTTCCCTTCGCATTGCGCTCGCCCTTCATGCGCACCAGCACCCAGGAGCCGTCCAGGCGCGCGCCCTCGAGACGGAACTTCAGTTCTCCCCGCCCCAGGACGGCTGCGGCGTCCTCGAAGCCGGGCTCGGGTGCCCAGTAGCCGCGATCCCAGAGCTGGACTGTGCCTCCACCGTACTCCCCTTTGGGGATGGTCCCCTCGAAATCACCGTAGTCGAGCGGGTGATCCTCGACTTCGACCGCCAAGCGCTTGTCCTTTGGATCAAGCGAGGGCCCGCGTGTCACCGCCCAGGACCGGAACACCCCGCCGACCTCAAGCCGCAGATCGAAATGCAGCCGGCTGGCCGCATGCTTCTGGATCACGAACCGCAGGGTCGGGGAGGCGGGGACTTGCGCATCTCCAGACGGTTCCGCCGTTAAGGCGAAGTTCCGTTTCTCCCGATATCGGGTCAGTTGGGTCTTGGCCATTTCCGCCTCCGGCCCCTCGAACGGACAGGACGCACCAACGATCCGAAAGCGTTGAGATTGACCTTGGCGACAAACCTGATCTCTGTTGGGCGGGATCGTGCCGCGTCGGGCCTGTCGTCGCGCTCCCTGGCGAACCCAGCAGCGCCGTGCCGCAGCGGCTGCAGCGCGTCAGATATGCGGTGCGGTCAGCCGAAGAGGATCCGACCCAAAGGCCGTCCCCTTGCTCGGGCCGGCATGGAGACGGAGTTCCAAGCATTTCCGGACCGGGGAGCATCGGGAGAAGGCTTGTCGACGAATGTCCGAAATTCGCCGTGGGGAACAGCGGCACGAAAGGCTCCGTTCCGCAGGCATCAATCTAAGGAGAGACACACGTGGCAGACATCGAACGCGGAAACTCGACAGCGACGATCAAGCGCATCATCGGCATCATCCTGCTGCTGATCGGCGCATATGTGACCTACGACGGCTATGCGACCTCTGACACCCTCGCCCTGGTCTCAGGGATCGCAGCGCTCTTGGGCGGTCTGGCCTTCCTCTTCATCCGTCCCCGGCGCGTTGTCTGACGCACGGGCCCCCACGGGTTGCCGCTGTTCTGCTGCCCCTCTTCACGAGGCGGTCGTTGAAACCTCGGCGGGCCTACAGGGCCTGGTCCTCAGGACATGTCCGTACAGACGGACGCCCGCTCGGTGATATGCCGAGGGGGTCTGGCGGCCAGGCCAAGCCGAGGGCGGTCCAAAGAAATCAGGCGCGGGCGTCGCGCTCGCGAATCCTTTTTGCGCGAGCCGCGTTTAGCCGGGCAGGAGATATCGATGCCCAATCCTGCCAATGACCGCGACTTCCGGGTCCACGCCCGCCATGTGGATCACCACCACGGCCGGCTCGTGAGCGAACGCAGCTTCGAGGCGGCAGCTGTGGCCTATTTGGAAGATCTTCCCCTCGCTGATGAGACCGAGATCAGCGTGATCGTCCAGGATGTAGGCAGCGGGCACGAACACTGTTTCCGGTTCGACCTCGAGACCGGCGAGACGACGACTTGCAGCTGAACTGATTCGCCTCCCGCGCCGTTGTGGCAGCGAGTGAGCCCGGAGGGCTCGAGCGGAGAGCGAGACATGGCCTATCGTCCGACCTGGCAGGGACATCTGAGACTGTCGCTCGTGACCTGCCCGGTCGCGCTCTACACGGCCACGAACTCGGGGAGCGATGTTCACTTCAACCTGATCAATCCCAAGACCAACAACCGGATCAAGATGATCACGACCGACCCCGACACCGGGCCGGTCAACCGGTCTGATCTGGTCAAAGGCTATGAGGTCTCCAAGGGCGAATACATCCTGATGACCGACGAGGAGATCAAGTCGGTCAAGCTGGAGAGCACCAAGACAATCGATATCGAGCGGTTCGTGCCCGCCGCCGACATCGATCGGATTTACTGGGACAATCCGTACTATCTGGCACCGGCGGGCAAGCTGGCCCAAGAGGCCTTCGGCGTGATCCGGGAGGCGCTGGCGCGGTCGGAACAGATCGCCTTGGGACGCATCGTCATCTCGACCCGGGAGCGGATCCTGGCGCTCGAACCGCGTGGCAAGGGGATTCTGGCGTATTCGATCCGGTCGGATGCCGAGGTGCGCGACGCCGACGAGATCTTTGACGCCATCACCGATGACGCGCCCGATGCGTCCATGATCGCCATCGCCGAGAAGATCATCGAACAGAAGGAGGGGCCATTCGACCCCAGCCAGTTCAAGGACCGCTACGAAGAGGCGCTCAAGAAGCTGATCGCCGACAAGCAGAAGGGCCACCAGTCCGTCCAGTCGGAGGAGCCTGAGGATACCAATGTCATCGACCTGATGGCGGCCCTGAAGGCGAGCCTGGCGAACAAGGCGACCGGTGCCAAGGGCTCGTCCAAGCCCGCGGCCAAGACCGCTGCAAAATCAGCGCCGAAAAAGTCGGAAGAAGCCCCCAAGCCGAGGCGCAAAAAGGCGGGTTGATCTGGCCGCGGGCGACACGTTCGTCCTTAATCGGATATTGGAAAATTAGCCGGCCGGCGTCGCTGTTGTGCGATGCAGCCTATCCAGAGAGCGACCGCGCCCGCTCATGGGCTGGATGTCGCCCACGCGACGATTGGAAGGGCAGACCCCTCGTCTATATTCACGGTGCCGTCACCACACTTGAAGAAGGGTAATTGGCTTTCGGCGAGACGCTTGGCGAGCGACATCGCCTCATCTGCATCGACCGTCCAACTCACCGTAACAGTGGGCGCGATACGACGACTGGGTCGGTGCGGAAGCAAGCCGCACTCATCCGGGGATGTCTGGCATCGCTTGGTGTCGAGCCCGGTCATCGTCGGTCATTCCTAAGGGGGAAGCGTCGCACTGGCCTACGCCCTCCCGTTCCCCAAAGCGCTCGCGGGCGTGGCGGCGCTGGCACCGATCGCCGTTCCCGAGCCCGGCCCGGAGTAGTTGATCTTTTGCGCGTACACTGCCAATCGCGGGCTCCTGGCTAAGGCAGATGGCCATGCCGCTCGATGCGGTGCTTCTGCCCATGATATGGAACGGGATGTTTCTCCCGCAGGCCTTGACCAAGGCGTTCCGGGCCGGGGTTTCCCTTCGCCATTGCATCCCGGCGTGAACAGCTCGTCGCGGATGGTCAGGGCGTCGCCCTCATGGCGACTGGACTGAGCCGGAGCGCGATGGCGTATTGGCGCTGCCGAGTACCCGTAGACGTCATCCAGGGCGACCGGGATATCGTCGTCAATCCGCTTCTTCAGGGCCGTCCGCTCGCAGCACTCCTGCCACGGGGGGGACGTGTCGCGCTCTGCCGGGCCTGCGCCATATGGCCCATCACGTCGTGCCGGAGGTGGTGCTGGAGGCCATTGTTCCGCCGCACGCATTTGAGGCCGGCTTCAAGGGCCATGGTCAGACGCAGGCGACCCTCGTAGCGGCCTGACACTTGCGCGTTGTCTGTTCGGTTCGGGGAAGCCCGGTAGCGATGACAAGGCGCCTGTGGGATTCCGGACGCGTGGGAGCGAACCGTACAGCTGGGCGTTGGGCCGGACAGATTGGAAGGAAATCGATGTTCGATCCCACGCCCACACCCTGGCCGGCCCGTTTGTGGTTGATCCGTCACGGCGAAAGCGCGGGCAATGTGGCCCGCGACCTGGCCCATGCCGCCGGCCACGGCCGGATCGACCTGGGCCTTCGAGACGCGGACGTGCCCCTGAGTCCATTGGGGCAGCGTCAGGCCGAGGCGCTGGGTCACTGGTTCGCGGCCATGCCGGCGGACGAGCGACCCGAGGTGGTCCTGTCCTCCCCCTATCTGCGGGCCATGCAGACCGCAGAAGCATTGCGCTGCGGACTGCTGGACTCCGCCGATTTCCTGACCGTGTGCCGGGACGAGCGGTTGCGGGAGCGCGAGTTCGGGATCCTCGATCAGCTGACAACGCGCGGCATCCACGAGCATTTTCCCGAGCAGGCCGAGGCTCGGCGCCTGTTGGGTAAATTCTATCATCGACCGCCGGGCGGGGAGAGCTGGTGCGATGTCATTCTGCGGCTGCGTAGCGCGCTGGACACGATCAGCCTGCATCATCCCGGCAAGCGGGTTGTGATCGTCGGCCATCAGGTGGTGGTGCTGTGCTTCCGATATCTGCTCGAGCGGATGGATGAGACGCAGATTCTGGACATCGACGCCAAGGGTGATGTCGCCAACTGTGGTGTCACGGAATACCAGATCGACCCCGACGGAACCGCGCTGGACCTCGTCCGGTATAACTACGTCCTGCCGCTGAAGGCAGAAGGCGCGCCCGTTACCACAGCCCCGGATGTCGAGGTCGCGGTCCGGTGACGGAACATGTGACGCCCGCCTGCCTTGCGACGTTGAACCTGCCTCCGCCTCAGCAGGGGGGCGACAAGGACAGCCGGGGTTGTGCGCTCATCGTCGCCGGCGGCGGAGGCGTGCCGGGAGCCCCGTTGCTGACCGGTGAGGCGGCCTTGCGGGTTGGAGCGGGAAAACTTCAGCTGGTCGCCACCCCGGGGGTCGCCATCGCGCTCGGCATGGCCATGCCCGAGGCTATGGTTGTGGTGGGGTCCGGTGCGACCGATCACGAGTTCAGGGCAGGGGCGACCGATGCGGTCGTTGCGGCAGCGGAGGGAGCCGACGCAGCCTGCATCGGCCCGGGCATGCTGGACATCGATGTCGCGAGAGACTTGGCTCTGGCCGTCCTGTCCCGATGTGTCGATCTTCCGTGTGTGATCGACGCCGGTGCCCTGCCCGCGCCGACCGGCCGGGAAGCGTTCGCCGTTGCGGCCAGCGGCAGAGTGGTTCTCACCCCCCACGCCGGCGAGATGGCATCCATCCTGGGCTGCAGCAAGGGGGACGTGCTGGTCCGGCCGCTCGAAGCGGCCCGGTCTGCCGCCGAGGGCTTTCGGTCCGTCGTGGTGCTCAAAGGTGCGACCACCTTCGTCGTGACACCAGAAGGCCAAAGCTGGCGGCACGACGAGGGCGTGGTGGGATTGGGCACATCCGGCTCGGGTGATGTTCTGGCTGGCGTGATCACGGGACTTCTGGCGCGGGGCGCACGCCCGGCCGTCGCGGCCGTCTGGGGGGTCTACCTGCACGCCGCCGCCGGGCGCCGGGTGTCGGGAACGATCGGATCGCTCGGCTTTCTCGCATCGGACCTGCTCCCGGTTCTGCCGAGGCTGCTCGAAGAGCTCTCGTCTTGACCCGCCGCCCGATCGAGGGACGCAAATCGCGGGTGGTCGGGCGCGGGACTTTCTTCCCGGGCCTAGATGAGAGAGACGCGGGGCCGTTTGCGCCCGAGGGGAGTGCAGGGCGCGTCACTCCTGGGCGTCTCGAGCGTTCTGTTTATCCCTCAGGGAAGGTAGACCGATGACTCCGGTGAATGACCGCGCCCCCAGGCTGGCGCAAGGGTGGTCCCCTGTTGTGGCAGTCCCTGCCAGGAACGAGGAGGAACGCCTGCCAGCGCTGCTGAACGCCTTGGCCCGCCAGACCTGGATCGAACGGAAAAGGCGACCCCTGCGCGTCGTCCTGGCGCTGAACAATTGCTCGGACGGCTCAGCTTCGGTCGCTCGAGTGTTTGAAATGGCAGAGCCTCGGTTGTCACTGACCATCGAGGAGGTGGTGTTCGCAGCACCCCTCGCTCACGTGGGATCGGCAAGACGTCTGGCCATGGAGATAGCCCTTCGACGGCTCGACAACCAGGAGCGAGGAGTCATCTTGACCACGGACGCCGACGCCGCACCCCATCCCGACTGGGTCGAAGCCAATCTGGCCGCCCTGGACGCCGATGCCGATGCCGTCGGAGGCCGGATCATCGGCAATCCCGACGAGGAGGCCCAACTGGGCGAGGCCGTCCAGGGCCGTGCGCGGCGACATCTGCGCTATGCCGAGCTCTGCGACCGACTGGCGTCCGAGATCGATCCGCTCGCTCACGACCCGTGGCCCCGGCACCGCGACCATACGGGGGCGTCTCTGGCGATCCGCGCCGATGTCTATCAACAGGTGGGGGGACTTCCTGCAGTGGCTTTCCGGGAAGATTTGGCCCTGGTCAGTCGGCTTCGCGCCGCCGGGTTCAGACTGGTGCACCCTCTGTCGGTCAGGGTGGACGTGTCCGCCAGACTGGTCGGGCGCGCGCCGGGCGGCATGGCGGATTGCCTTCGCTCCTGGATCGCGGACGAGGCGGCCGGTCGGCCCCATCTCGTCGAAAGTCCGGATGCCGTCTTGGAGCGTCTCCACCAACGCCGGACGTTAAGGCTCGCTGGCGGCGAGGAGGCGGCCGTAGCGATCGAGCGCTGGGCGCAGGACGATCCGGACGCGCCCGGGACGGTGCCGGTCGAGGCGGCGATCGAGGCGTTGAAGCGGCGGATCGCAGAGCTGGAGGGAGCCCGCGATGCCGCTTGATGACCTTCAGTCCGATCTTGACGCCGCGGTCCAGGCCGCGGCAGCTCAAGAGGCCGAAGCGTGCGACAGATCCGGGGCGTTTCCCAAGTCGGCGTTCGAGGCCCTGTCCATTTGCGGCGTGACGTCCCGACCTCCGATCGCTCCGGATGCGGCCGAGGGCCTTCTTTGGCTGCTCGCCTCCGCCGGGCGCGGCGATCTCAGTGTGGGTCGAATCCTGGAAGGGCATATCAACACCCTGTTCCTGATCGAACGGTTTGGGGACGATGAGCAGCGGTCGAGGTATCGCCGGATCACAGAGGCGGGCGGTCTGTTCGGTGTCTGGAACACGGATCATCCCGCTGACCCCCTCCGCCTCGAGAACGGGGTGCTCCAGGGGCGCAAGACCTTCTGCACCGGTATCGACGGGCTGGATCAGGCCTTGGTGACGGTCGAAGAGAAGGGACGGCGCGACATGATCCTGGTTCCGCTCGAAGGCCTCCTGGTCGATCGGGATTGGTGGCGGCCACTGGGCATGCGTGCCTCCGGCAGCCATGTCGTGGACTTCAGCGGGATCCGGGTCGCGGAGGACTGGCGTCTGGGAACGGCGGGAGACTATGTGGCCCAGCCCTGGTTCTCGGCGGGCGCCATGCGGTTCGCGGCCGTTCAGGTGGGCGGGATGCACGGCATCCTCGACGTCGCGCGCGAACATTTGGGCCGAACCGGACGCGCGGTCGATCCCTATCAGACCCATCGGCTCGCCGAGATGGCGACCCTTGTCGAGGGGGGCTACGGCTGGCTGCGCCGGTGCGCTTGGGCCTGGACGCGGGCGTCGCGCGAGCCGGGCAACGATGGCGTGGCCAAGGAAACGGTTGCGACCGTGAACGGCGCGCGCGGGGCCGTGGAGGGGGCCGCTCTGGCGGTGCTGGACCTCGCCGAACGCGGGGTCGGTGCGGCTGGCATGATCGCGCCCCATCCCCTCGAGCGCCGGTTGCGGGATCTGCGGACCTATCTGCGGCAGCCCAATCCCGATGGTGCCCTCGCGGCGTTCGGGGCGGCCGTTGCGGCCGGAGACTGGCAGCCGGGACGTCGGCCAGGTCAAGGATTGGCCCCGTGATCCCGACACCGTTGTCGCTCCCCGCGCGGCGCGTGCTGGTCGTGGCCCCGCACCCCGACGACGAGTCGCTCGGATGCGGCGGACTGCTGGCCCATTTCGCGCGGGATGGACGCGAGGCGCGCGTCGTCTTCATGACCGAGGGCGGCGCGTCCCACTCCGGATCGGTGCTCTGGCCCCGCGAGCGCCTCGGCCAACAGCGCCAGCGTGAGGCGGAAGCCGCCCTGCAGATCCTCGGCGTTCCCGTCCAAAGCGCCCGGTTTCTCGGGCTCATGGACGCGGACATGCCGAAGCGGGACGACGATGGTTATGCCCTAGCCTTTTCAAGGATGGTCTCGCTTGTCTCGACCTTCGACCCGGACCTGGTGGTCTTGCCGTGGCGGCGCGATCCCCATCGGGATCACCGAGATGCCTGGGCGCTCGGTATGGACGCTCTGTCCCGGACAGGGATGGAGGTTCCCATCCTGGAATATGCCGTCTGGCTGGACGAACTGGGCGAAGCCGAGGATTTCCCCGAGGTCGGGGAGATGGAGCGGGTCGAGTTCGACATCGCGTCCGTGCTGAATCTCAAACGGGCCGCCGTGGCGGCTCACCTGTCCCAGACCACGGACCTGATCACCGACGACCCGGCGGCGTTCCGGTTGACTGCAGACACGATCGATCGGTTGTGTGGCCCGACGGAAACCTACTGGCACCCATGCGTGTGAAGCCGATCGATCCGGCAGGCTTCGAGGCCCTGTTCCGGAAGGATCCCGATCCGTGGGACTATGCCGGCTCGCGCTTCGAGTCTTTCAAGAGAGAGGTCTTGCTGCACGCCTGCGGGGACAGGATCGCGGGGCGCGGCTTGGAGCTCGCTTGCGCCAACGGCGAGACCAGCCGCCATCTGGCCAGGCGATGTCTCAGGCTTCTGGCGGTTGATGCCTCGCCAACCGTGATCGCGACGGCCCGGCAGCGCGTCCGCGACCGACGCGTGACCTTCGCCGTTGCCGAGCTCCCGTCCGAGACGCCGCATGGGACGTTCGACCTGATCGTCGCCTCGGAGCTGCTCTATTACATGCGGCGGACCGACATGGACGCCTTGCTGGCCAGGCTCAAGCAGTCGCTGGCTCCGCGCGGCCGGATCGTAATCCTTCATCACACCATAGCCTTTGCCGATGCGACGCAGCTTCCGGGCCAGGCTCAAGCGCGGGCGATGGCCCGGCTCGGCGAGACCCTGACGCTTGTTCTGTCCCGAACTTACCGGCAGTTTTCCGTAGCGGCCTTCACGCGGCCCGGGCCGATCGGATGAATGGTCGGCGAACTGAGGCTCTGGCCCGAGGGATTGGTCGCTATCTGAGCTGACTGTCCTTGCTGCCACGCCGGTTGATGCCGGCCATTACGATGCGGGCGTCGCGGCCCGACTGGCAGTGGATGCAGGTGCGCGCCCCGGGCAGGGCGCGCCGACGGGCCCGGGGGATTTCCTCGTCGCATTCGATGCAGTGGGACGTGCCCTCGCCGACCGGCATGCGCGCCCGAGCGGTCAGGACGCCGTCCGTGACCGTATCGCCGATCTGATCCAGAACCGCGCCATCGCGTGTCCAGCCGCCCGCCATTACCACTCCCTCCTTTAGGATAGATCCAGATGTGGTGAAGGGATTGGAAAGTTCAACGATCCCCTCAAGTTATGTCCTGAACACTCGGGGCACCGGGCGGCTTCGATTGAGTCGATTTTTCGGGGCTGAGCCTTGATCGCTCCGAGGCGCGAGCCGGGTCCATGCGTAGCGGATCGGGAAGGACCATCTCGACCCGGCCCATAGGCCATTGTCCGCTCACGCTGGACCGGCACCCGCATCTTCCAACACCTTGCGGACGTCCTCCAACCTGTCGTCGGACTCAAGGCTCACCGCGACCACGATCGGGCCTTCCAGGGCTGCGTCGTCGCGCGCCTCGGTGGACGGTTCCGCTGCGGCCTTGTCGGATCCGGATGGTTCCTCGCCTGCTGAGTTCCCGGGACCCCGAGGTGTGATCTGGATGGCGCGACGATCGACGTCGTGAGCCTGGACAAGGTGCTCGACGGCGAGTTCCGCTTCGCGCCGGGTCTTGAAGGTGGCTTTCAGGTGCCGTGCCATGGTGTTCCTCAATGAACTGGAGCTGGAACAACGCCTCGCTGTCGTCGCGGCTCCCGCCTTAACATCTCGGGGGTCTGGTCGACCATGGAGCCCCGGGCCTGGAGTTCGTTCAGGTCGAGCCGAATGACGCTGCCCACGCTATCGCAATCGCGAGGTCTGACCGATCGATCGGGTTGAAGTCAGGTAATGCGCTTGGCGGACACTGGATCGCTGGCCGGAAAGGTTTCCTCCAGACCTTCGTCGAGGAGCTCCTCCTGGCGCTCAGACGTGGATTGATCCTCTCCATGTCCGGCACCCGCATCCTGGTCCGCCGGCCGCAGACGTTGGGCGTGAGGGGTTTCGGGATCGTTGTCGGTTCTCTGCGAGCGGCTCATCGGGTTCTCCCATTTCTGCAGACACAAGAGCCGCGAAACCGGATGGTTCACAGCTACCCATCAATCGGTGCACAAGAAGCGTCCTGTGTCCGGAAGCAGACTGAAAGCGTCGTGTGCTGTTGGCCGCGATGGGGCCGCCGGAGACCGATCGAAGACACCGGACTGTTGGGGCGGGCAGGCCCGCCGTTGCGCCCGCTCCTCTGGCCTCAACCGGCTAGCGGGGTGTGGTGGGGCCGGCAAAGGTCATGCAGGCGCCCACACCGCGGCCGTCGAGACCGGGGATCAGCGCGACCTCGCCCTTCACCTGCTTGGCGAAGACGCCCAGGAGTTTGAGCCCGAGACCCTGCGGGACATCGGCCGGCAGGCCGTCGCCATCGTCGGCAACGGTCAGCCGCCAATGTTCGCCATCGATCGGTGACAGCCGAATCTCCACCCGCCCGCCCTTATCGGAGAATGCATGTTTCAAGGCATTGGCGACGCCTTCAGCGGCGAACAGGCCGACCGGTGCCGCCACAGTGACGGGCCAGACCACGTCCGGGGCCTCAACCCGGATGCTGACCCTGTCATGCAGTCCGAAGCCGTCGCCGACCCGGGTCAGCCACTTGCGCATCGCCAGAGTTTCGTGGTCGCCCGAGGTGTACAGGGCAGCATGGATATCGGCGAGGGTCTGGAGGCGGGTCGTGGCGCTTGCCAACTGCGTCGCCAAGCGGGGATCATCGCTGGCCCGGCCCTGCATCTGCAACATGGCGGCGGCGAGCTGTAGCGAATTCTTGGCGCGATGATCGACTTCGCGAACCCTTAGTTCCAGAGCCTCGACCATCCGTCTCGCCTCCTCCGCGCGCTGCTCCGCGCTTTCGGCATCCCGCCGGCATCGCTCCAGCGCCTGCGCCAGCAGGTGGGGAAGCTGGCCGGAGGTATCCTCTATGTTCGCCATGTCAGGCCCTCAACGGGCGATCCCATCGCCGCCCCAATGCTTTCGAGACCCCAGTCGCATTTCACGCGGAGGGTGAACATTCACGCAGGTTAAACGGTCGGCGCTTCGGGCGGTCTCCCCAAGGCTCGAATGTCCTGATGTCAAGGGAAGCGCTGGGTCGGTGAGCCGGCCACGCGCTGAGGGCCGCATCGATATTTCACAAACCTTACACCGTCAGAATATCGGCGGAGAAAGTCCAGGCGCGAAGACGTAGCCCAACCCACCTTGGATCGTCGCAATACTCAAGAACCCATGGGGTGCCTCACCCACAGCTGCGGCTCAGGCTCCTGCGGATCCCGCCGATTGCCGTTGGAATTGCGGGTAGGGAATTTCGGATTGGTGCCGGGCGGCGCAGGGGCAGGCAAGCGCCATGAGCCGCTGCGGGTCCCGGATGGTGGTGCCGCCGCGTCGCCAGGTGATCGCCCCGGCTGACTCGAGCCTCGTGGATTCGGTCGTTATGGTCGGGCGACGAACGTTGAGGACCCGCGAAGCCGTGTCTTGGGACAGGAATAGTGGCAGACCGGCCCGAACCGTGGACAGTTGGATAAGCAGGGTGGCCAGTCTGGATCTCGCATCGTGCCGACGCCCGCAGACGCTCCAAGACCGTGATGCCTCCGTGGCGAGATGGAGCTCGACGAGCGTAGCCTCCCGTAGGGCGGGCTGCGCATCCCATGCATCGCGAAGAGACTGGCGGGAGAATCGCAGGGCCTTACCGGCGGTCAAGGCCATGGATTCGAGGTCCGCCGCTGTTCCTGTAAGAGCTGCGGCGAGCCCGACGAAAGTGCCCGGCAGGGCCAGGCCGACGCAGGTCGGGCGTCCCAAGCGCCTGCAGAACAGGGCCGCAGCGCCAGTGTCGATGAGGAAAGCATGGTCTGGGGTCACTGCGGCCACAGTCGCCAGGTCAACCGGTTCTCCGTAAGGCAGCAGGGCTGACCATAGGTAGGAGTTCCCGGCCTCATCGCCGGTGGGGGCTGCCGGGCGCTCCTGCCGTTTCTTGGCCTGCGGGCTGTTCCGAGAGCGACTGCTCGCGCTCAATGCCACTTTGCGACGCCTGCAGCCCCGCAGACCGGTAGACACTCTGAGAAAGGTTTAGGCGGCACGATCTGAACCCGGGATATGGACGGGCAGCCATGGAGCACTAGATTAACAGGCGCTGCAGTTACACATGTTATAGCGGGCAACGTTTGCCTGACCCGACCGTCGGATTGCGCGAAGGGCGGAGTGCGAAGGCAGACGAAGGTGCCGCCATCACCACAGGCCCCGCACGGACGGCCGCGGCAGCTTCCCGATCTGTCTAGGCGCCTTGGGGACGGGCCGAGACGTGGCGGGTCACCACCAGTGGAGGACCCCCCAGCCCGTGAAGCGGCGGAGGCTGTTCGACGGTGCGCCGCCCAGTGGACAGGCGTGCCGACCCTATGGGGTCCCAGCCGGAGACCAGCCGTTGGGCGTCGGGATGTCGCCCGTGAGGCGCGAGTCCCAAAATCGGATCCATGGCCGGATCATCGAAGGTCCCGAGTTGACAGACCCGCCTGTAAGTCGGTTGATGAGCCCTCACGCTGAGCCAGAATTTCTGAGTATCGTCGGGTATTCAGATGGCCCGAGCAGCCTCGCGATCTTGAACTTGGCCGAGCCTAAAGTCTGAGCGGGACGAAGAGACGGCCTGACACCGATATCGTTCCAGTCGATGCGATTGTCGTTGAGCCTATCATCAGCGGCAGGGACCGTCAGTCGCGCGGGTTCTCGGTTGCCGACCGGTCAAGTGTAGCCATCAGCAGTACGGACGCCAGATCGATACGCCGCTGGTGATAGTCTATCAGGCCCTCGATCAGGCCGGGCGCGCCAGGGACCGCATGCGCACGCTCGAGCGCCTGCATCTCTGCGGGAGCATCACCAATCAGGTCGCGTTCCGCCGACTGGTGCATCGACAGGAATCCGGCAACCCAGCGATAGGCCCGGATCAGACCGGGGCTGCCGCTCCGGTCCACCATCCGGTCGAAGAGAGGAGCAGACTCATTGGGATCCACGCTCGCCGGCATCGACAGGGCAGGGTCGAGCGTAAGGGCCGACATCAGGCACATCAGCTGGAAGCGGTAGCGGTCCCGCAGGATCGCCGTCGTCAGGGCTGGGGCGAAATAGCCACCGGACCGTGCCCGTTCCACAAGGCCTTCGCCACACAGCCAGGACAGCGCTTCGCGCACGGGCGTGGTGGAGATCCCCAACCTCTGCGCCTCGGCCTGGATAACGATCGGCTCGCCCGGTCGACACCGTCCACTGACGACCTGCTGCCGCAGACTCGCCAAGGCCAGGTCGAAGGGGTCGTGGTTTCGCGTCATCACCTTACCCGGTGCTACTGACACTCATACTGCGGAGCCTGGCGACGATTCGCCAAAGGGTTGCTCTCGATCACGGCGGGTGGCGGCGCATTTTTTCGGGGGCGCCGAACGATCAGAAGTGGTTACCCGCAGGAATGGTTCGGGCAGCCAATGCCAATGGCTGATCGCGTCGTGCTGGTCCCTTCGGTCCGTTGCTTTCCCTCCAAACACTGGACAAGCTGGGCTTGCAATGACCCCGCTGACCCCCGAGCAGAAGCGTGACGGTGAGCTGCTCGCGGTGGCCTTGAAGGCCATCCGGCGGCATCGCGGCCTGCGCGCGCTCGACGTGGCCACGCGCATGAACCTGTCGCTCAGAACTTATGAGAATTTCGAGTCGGGGAGGATCCGGGTCAATGCTGACTACATCCACCGGTTCTGCGCCGCAACCGACAGCGACCCTCACGCCGTCATGACCAGCATCGCCCTGGGCTCACCGCATTTCGCAGTGGACTGCGCCAACAACAAGCTGATGAGCATCCTGCTATTGTCCGTCCGCGAATACTACGAGCGGGTTGGGCGCGGGGCGGCCCTGGTCGAGATGCGCGATGCCGTAGCGGTCTTCCGGGAGATGTTCACCCGGCTCGGCGACGAGACCGAACGCCGCGAGCAGGAGGCCGCCGCCTGGCTGAAGACCGGCCTGGATGTCCTGGCCGATCGACGACCCAAGCCGGGGCAATGAAAGATAGGTCACATATAGTTGGAAATACCTCGTCGGCTGCCGCTCCCTTGAGCCGTCGCAATCCCGCGACACGCAAAGGAGCTCATCATGACGACCCCCACCATCCGACTGATCTCGTTCGGCCAGGCCCGCGAACTGACGCGGGGTATCGCTGACGATGGCCTGCCCGAAGTGGGCGGCACCTTCTACCAGCCGATGGCCTGAATCGGTAAGGGCGTCGCCTTCGGGCGACGCCTGATCGTCTCCATGACCGATTTCCTGGCAACCCACATCCACGCGGTTGCGGTCGGGCCTGATCTGGTCGTCTTGGACCTTCGAGCAGACACCTATTTCTGTCTGGTGGGTGCCGCTGAGTTCGTCGACATCCATCCGGGCGGTGCCGTTTCGTTTCGCGGACGAGCCGCGTCCGCCGCCTTGCGCGAAGCAGGCATGCTGGCTCTGGTGGACTCTGACCGTCCTAGGATACCAGCGCCCCCCATCCGCGCCGTTGGCCTTAAACGGGACGGAGCACCTTCCATGCGGGACAGGTACCGGTTCATCACCACCGCAGTGCAGATGCTGAGGACGCCAGGCCATGCGACGGTGGCAGCCCATTTGAGTGCGAAGCCTTTGGGAAGGCGCGCGCATGCTGCCGTGTCGCAAGATGAAATCGTCCGGCAGACGGCCCTGTTCGCACGTTGGCTGCCCTGGGTCCCAAGCCAGGGGGCCTGCCTTTATCGGGCATCCTTCTTGCGACGTTTCCTTGCCGCTTCGGGTTTGACGGCGGACTGGGTGTTCGGGGTCACGACCTGGCCGTTCAGTGCCCATTGTTGGCTTCAGGCCGGTGACCTGCTGCTGGACGACGACCTGGACCGGGTCGCGACCTACACGCCCCTGATGGTTGTCGCGGCATGAGCGCCTATGCCGTGCTGTGCTGGCGCGCCGACCGAAGAGACCCTCCCGAGAGCCTCGACCGGATGAGGAAGATCGCCGCCTCGCATGGTTGGTCTGAGCACCTTCAGGGACGAGCGGTCGTGCTCCGTCCGAATATCCGGCGTCCGGTCGTCACCAGTCCACCCCATGGACGGCTGCTGCTGATCGGGGAGTGGTGGTCGGAGCGAAGTCTGCTGGAGGCCACGGCTCGCGACCTCAAACCCTTGGGTCTATGCCGAACTCTGACAACCGACGGATGGGGGCGCTATATCGCCCTGCCGATTTCCGAGCGAGGCGAAGTCTGCGGGATCTTCCGGGATCCGTCCGGCAGCCTCGATGCCTTCGTCATCTCTCTCCCTGATGTGACCGTCATCGCCTCGGAGCCGCACGCCTGGCTGCTCCCTGATCTGCGCCCGGCGCTGAGCCTCGACTGGACCCGCGTCGGCGACATGGTCGCGGACACAACGGTGGTCTCGGGATGGTCGGCACTCGCGGGAGCGGTTGCGGTCACGCCTGGCGAGTATCGCCCCCTGGATCCAGCGGAGACCGCGACGACGCTCTGGCATCCCGGATCGATCTTGCGACGCCGCCATCCGACGATCCATACGGCACGGCGCGAACTGGCTGAGGTCATCGATCGCACGGTCGGCGTGCTTGCCGGCGCGACGGGTCGATTGGTGGTCGAGGTTTCGGGCGGGCTGGACTCGGCGATCATCGCCGCGTCCGTCCGAGGTCTGAAGCGGGCGGAGCCGCCCACGCTGATCAACTATTTTGGTCCTCATGCGGAGGCGGACGAGCGGGGCTTCGCTTCCGAGGTGGCGGCCCTGTCCGGCGTGCCGCTGATGACCGTCGCGAGGCCGGCACCATCCGGGGTGGCCCAGGGTTGGACCGAGGACCGGCTGAGTTTTCGGCCTGGCTTCGTGCGGCTGGATAGCGAATACGATCGGGCCCAGGCCGACCTTGCGCGGTCCACCCAGGCGGATGCGGTGTTGACCGGAAAAGGAGGCGATGCGGTGCTGTTCCAGCATGCCACGCCCCTGGTCTTTGCCGATCAGTGGCGAGACCATCCGGTCCGCGCCCCCTTCAATCGGGGGCTGGTGGATGTCGCGCGTTGGTGTCGGATGTCGGTCTGGCAGGTCCTGGCCGAAGCCCGGAGAGCCAACACCAGAGCCGTCCCGGAGCGGCTGGCGGGACGCCCACCCCTGGCCTTCGCGAACCGCGAACTGACGGCCCAGACCTGCCACCCCTGGCTCGATGACATCCGCGACACACCACCAGCCAAACGGATCCAGATCGCCGCCATTGCCAGCAATCTCGGCCTGCATGGTGCGTCGCCTCAGACCGATGTGGTCGAGGTTCGGCATCCGCTCCTGATGCAGCCCGTCCTCGAGACCGTGCTGGCCCTTCCGACCTTTGGGCTCACCGACGGCGGGCGCGATCGTGGATTGGCGCGTCAGGCCTTCGCCGGCCGGATACCGGACAGGATCCAGACCCGACGCACCAAGGGCGGCCTTGCCCACTATTTCGCGGACGCCATTGTCGAGGGACTGGACCTACTCAGGCCCTTCCTGATGGACGGGCTGCTCGCCCAGCACGGGCTGCTCGATCGGGACAGGTTGGAGCGGACCCTGTCGGCCGATACGCTGATCTGGAATGCGGTCTACGGCGACATCATGCTGCTGACCATGATCGAAGCCTGGTGTCGGCGCTGGACCGAGGCTCTCGACGTTGACGGGCTCGTGGCCGAGCGCGTCGTCAAGCCATGATAGGATCTGGCGGTACAGGTGCCGGATGTTGGCAGGGCTCGCCAGGACATGCCCCTCACCGACATAGCTGAAGAGCACGGCATCCTTGTTCTGCCGGTAGAGGGCGCTGAACATCATCTCCGCCTGAGGCAGACCAACATAGTCCAGGTCGCCGGCGATGAGCGCGACGGGAGCGGAGATCCGATCGGCCGCATAGAGGGGGCTGTTGCGGACATAGCGTTGCGGATCGACCCACGGCGGAGCCAGCATGGCCCCTTGCGACACTTCCACGTGGCCGGTGGATGACGGGATCGAGAGCAGGTCTGCCGGGGAGTAACGCTGGAACGGCGTGAAACTGCCCCACTGACTGGCGAGATCGTAGATGCCGTTCGAGCCTATGACGGCATCGAACCGGTCGGTTTGGCTGGCGATCATCAGGGCCGCGTACCCGCCGAAACTGTGTCCCCAAACTGCCAGGCGTTCCGGGTTGAAGCTGCCGGTCGCCGCAGCGGCATCGACGATTGCCAGGACCTCGGCGGCGAGACCCGCACCAGGCTCGGCGGTCGGGGAACGGGGCAGGCTCGGCAGCAGCACCGCATACCCCGCTCCAACCAGAGCCGGGACATTGACGGCCGTATTGCGTTGCAGCCCGCTGATCGGAGGGGGCACCGAAGCGAAGACCTTCCCGGGATAGGAGACGATGATGAGCGGCGGGGCTCGCTCCGAGGTCGTTGAGGCCGGGGGCAGGTAGAGCCAGCTCGTCAGAGCTTCACCGTCTGGTCCCCTGTGATCGACGCGCGTGATTTGGGCGGGCTGAACGTCGGCAAGGTGGGTGTTGACCGTGCTCAGGACGCGTTGATCCGTTTTGGACGACAGGTGGAGGGCGGCCGATCCGCTGGGGCCTTCGGCCAGGCTCAAGAGATGGCTGGTGCCGACGGCTTGCGGGCGCCCGGTGACACGATTGATCTCGGTCTGGTCATCAGAACTGACCAGAGAGACGCGTCCCTCGCCGTCCTGAACCAGGAGGGACGGGGCGATCGCAGGATTGTTGAAGACCGGACGGAGACCTTGGGCGAGGGACGGCAGCCTGACCTCGGCGAGGCCTCCGTCCCGATGCGTGAGTGGGATGGACGCGGCGGAGGCGGTCAGGTGCCACACGGCGCCGTCGGCCACCGCCATCACGCCGCCTCCCCTGCTTGCCGTCATTCTGGAGGGCGCTTTGGCGAAGACCTTGGTCAGATTTCTCGACCCGCCGGGATGAAGCACATGCCAGTCCGGGCGTTCCCCATCGGCCTGTCCCCAGACCACGGGGTGATCGTCCATCCACATTGCGCGGACGACCGGCAACTGTTCACTGGTCGCGGATAAGCTCGGTGAGACGCCGTGAAGATCTATGGCGGTCTTGGATCCCCGGGCCGGATCGAGCCGCACCAGGCCGCCGCCCGGCCAGTCGGACCCGAGCGGACGCAGCCAGGCGAGCAGGTCTCCTGAATTGGACCAACTCAGCAGGTTGGGAAGCAGGTCGGCATCCGGCTCCGGCGACCAGACGTCCCCGGTTGCCAGGTCGATGATCTTCAGGTGGCGGCGTCTCTGAAGCTCACCCTGCCGCAGCGGATGGGCCGGGTTCGGAGCGAGCGCTTCACCCTCATCGGCGACCGCCGCATAGCGACCGTCTCGCGACAGTTGCAGGTCCTGGAATCGTCCAGATGCCAACTGCCGTATGTCTCCTGTCTCCGCCGTCACGGCGACCAGTGCGCCGTCGCGCGGAAGCATCAGCTTGTCGATCTGGCTGCCGCTGCCGACGACGATGGCGCTTTCACGCCCGCTCGCCTGGTCTTGGCTGAGCCGGGTGCGGATTATGTCCGGCGCGGATCCCATCCGGAGATGCCAGGGCTGATCGCCTGCGGCCCGGGTGATCAAGATCAGGGTCTGGTCGTCGCGCCAGGCCGTGACGGGGCCATAGAGCGAAAGCTCGGGCGTGACTGGAAGCCAATGCACGCGCGCGGTTGAAACCGTATAGATCCCCGCCTCCCAGCGGCCATGCCGGAACCGATAAACGAGGAGGTGGGTGCCGGACGGGGACCAGTCGCCCAGCACATGCCCCGTGCCTTCGCCTTCGGTGAGAAGTCGTCGCGCGGGCGCCGAGCCATCGACCTGCGCGATGAACAGCTCACTGCGGGTGAACCGGTTGTAGTAGCCCGCATCGAACCGGGCGGCCGTGTCATAGGGTCGGTATCGCTCGAAGACGACGAACCGACCGGTGGGGTCGAACGCACTGCGTCCGAACTCCTCCAGGCCGAGCGCCGTGTCGATCGTGAAGGGACGATCCTGTGCGTAGGACGCAGACGTCCAGACGAGCAGGAGCGCCCCCGCGATGCGGGCCAGCAAACCGGGCACCGGATCGCCCTACCAGCGCTGGGTCAGTTGGAACGATACGGTGCGGCCGAGCGGATTGGCCTGCCCAGGGTCGAAGCCGATGCCGGATGGCGCATCATAGAAGGGCGGGTCGGCATCCAACACATTCAGGACGTTGAAGCTGATGCGCAGACCGTCGGCCCAGGCTGGACTGGCCGGCGTCCAGTGGAGATTGGCATCGATCGTGTTCCAGGCATCGACCGTGCGGCCTGCCGCGTCCTCGAAAGCCGAGACATGGTTCAGAGCGATCCGGCCGAGCCAGTCGGCGCGCTGCCAGGTCCCGCCGACCGTCGCCCGGAAATCGACGGGGAAGTTGATCGTGCTGACCAGCTCTCTGGCCTGTGCCGCCGGGGTCAGCGCCTGCTTGTAGTTGAACAGGAAGGACGCTGCTGTATCGAGGGTGAAGGTGTCCGCGCCCCGGTCCCATTGATAGGCGGTCGACCAGTCTAGACCTCTGACCCGGGTCTCGGCGGTGTTCACCCAGCGACCGTCGATGATGGCCGAGAAGGCTTCCGCCGGCAGAAGGCCCGGGAAGAGGTAGGCCGGATCGTTGAGACGGCTCAATACTAGGGCGAGGTCCGACGCGGAGCCCGGTGCGATCCGGGTCACGAAAGGTGCCAGGTCCGGATTGGTCAGGGCCGAGGCGAACAGTTCGGTCCCCGGCCGTCCGATCTGGTCGCGAAAGCGGGTGTCGAAAAGCGTCACGCTGGTCGTCAGTCCCGGCACAATGGTCGGGGAGATGTCGAAGCCGACGGTGGTCGATTCGGCGGTCTCGGGCCGAAGATCAGGATTGCCGCCGATGTCCAGCAGGGCGAAGCGCGTGACACGGCCGTCGAAGACATCGACCGCGCTGATCTGGAACCGTTCGTTGAGTTCGGTCAGGGCCGGTGCCCGGAAGGAAGTCCCCCAGCTGCTGCGCAGGCGAAGGCCTTCGACAGGGACCCAGACCAAACCGATCTTGGGATTGGTGGTGCTGCCGACGGACTCATAGTCCTCGAACCGGACCGCCAGGGACAGGTCTAGGGACTGGATTCCCGGTCGGGCATTGTGGGGACCGACCAGAGCGACCCGGGCCTCGGCAAAGGCGGCCCAGAGGCTGCGTTCATACTCTAGGACGGGCGAGATCTGGGGCGCGGCGGTCGACAAGAACTGCTCGCTCGAATTTTGTAGACCTTCGGTTCGATACTGAAGCCCAACGGCGAGCCGGATATCGCCCCCCGGCAGGCGCATGACGGGGCCCTGGGCGAGGGTGTTGATCGAGGCGGTCTCGCCTTGATTTCGGGTGTTCAGATAGCCCTGCGAAATGAAATCCAGAACCGTGCGGTTGTTGGCCGTGCCGTCACCGAACAGATTGAAATAGCCATCGCGCGGTGCGCTGAACGGCGTCAGTGGGCTGTCTGGTCCGGTCCCCAGGGCCTCGTTGAAATACAGCGAATGCACCGCGCCGGTCTGGGAGTTCTGGCTGAGTTCTCGCGCATAGGCTCCGTAGGTCTCCAGGCTCCAGTCCCCAGCCAAGGCGATGTCGGCCCCCAGGCTCACGCCGACGCTTTTAGATTCGCCGATGGAGGGACCATTCCCTAGCTCCCGCGCGAAGGAATAGGTCACCTGGTGTGACGCCGCGCCGGTCGGCGAAAAGAAGAAGGGGTTGGCCCGGGTGACCCGCGCCGTGACCGTGCCGGGAGACGACGGACGCTCGAAGGTCCGCTCCGTGAAGCGGGCGTCGGCGGTGATCTCAACCCGGTCTCCGAGGGATTGCAGCAGGACGGCATAGAGACGATCGCTCCTCTGGCTGGGGAGCAGGTTGATGCCTTCGAGGCGGTTCGCGAAGTTGGTCGCGCCCGCCGTGAACTCGGCTGCGGTATTGGCCACCCCATCGGCACCCGGCCGGATGGCGAACAGAGAAGTGAAGACCCCCGACGCGTTCAGCCCGACGATGTTGCCGGGAGCCGAGAAATTGCTTCGGCGATCCGTGCCTCCAAACGGACGAAGGTCGCCCGTCGCGGAGTAGTCACGGTCGCTGGCCGACAGGCCGTTCTGGTCCTGTCCCTCGTAGGACAGCAGTGCGCTGCCGCTACCCCAGTCCGAGCCGAAGGTGTGGGCCCAGGTCAGGCTCTCCGCGCCGCCGCGTGAAGCCGCCGCCCGAAACCGGCTCTCGTGTCCGATGAAGCTGCGCTTCAGGATGATGTTGACGACCCCGGCGACGGCGTCGGCTCCATAGATGGCGGAAGCCCCATCCAGCAGGACGTCGACCCGCTCCACGGCGGCCGACGGGATGGCGGAGACGTCGGCGAAGTCGCCTTTCGAACCCGTCCCGCCCATGCGCCGTCCATTGACGAGCACCAGGGTGGCATCGGGGCCCAGGCCCCGCAGGTTCACGCTCGTGGCCAAGGCCGTATTGGTCCGGATCGTGTCGGAGAAGGCCAGCGATCCGATCGGGGTCCCACTTCCGGAATAGTTCTGCGGCAGGGCCGCCAGGGCATCGGCGACGCTGGCGCGCCCCTCGCGATCGATCGTGTCCCGTCCGATTACTGTCACCGGCGACGGCGTTGCGCCCGGTCCACGCAGCAGGGTGCCGGTGACCACGATCTCGTCGACCACCGCCTCTTCCACCAGACCGGCCTCGACCGATCGCAGCACGAACACGCCGGGCCGGCTCTGTAACGGAACGAGACCGGTGCCGGTGAGGATCTGATCCAGCGCGGCGACCGAGCCGACCCGGCCGCGAACGCCGGATGAGGTCCGCCCGGCGACCTGGGCGCTGGTATAGAGGACCTGCTGCCCCGACTGGCGGCTATAGGCGATCAGCGCCGCGTCGAGCGGGCCCGCCGCGACCTCGAAGGTCCGCACATCCTGGGCGCAGGCGGCCGTGTTGAGCATCAGGACCACAGCCGGCACGGCGGCGCTGGCCAGAAGGGTTCGGTAGGCGATCGTCATGGTTCTCTCCCCGACACGGACGTGCGTCGAGGCAGAGACGGATCAGCGACCGGTTTTCCCGGTGCGCCCACGGATTTATTTTGTCGGGGTGCGGACGAGCCGGATCGAGCCGTCAGCTTCGGGGATCGCTTGGAGCTCGAACAGGTCTGTCGCAGCAGACACGAACGCGTCGCGATCGCCCGTCTTGAAGACGCCGCTGACACGCACATCGCCCAGCGGCCCAGCATCGAGCCTCACCCGCCGGACGAGGTATCGATTGACCTCGGCGAGGGCCTCGCCCAGCGGCTGGTCCCGAAAGATCAGTTCGCCTTGGGTCCAGCTCGTTTCGGCGGCGGTATCGACGGCCAGGACTTCAAAATGTTCCGCGGCCACCCGCACCTGGCTGCCGGGCTCCAGCGTCCAGCGCTTGGCTTGTACGGGATCGTCGGCCTTCACCTCGACCGAGCCGCTGACGAGGGTTACCTCGACCGACGCGCCGTCCCGCCGGACATCGAATGCCGTCCCGAGCGCGGTGACCGAGGTCCGTCCGGCCTCGACCGTGAAGGGGCGGTCTGCATCCGGCGCAACATCGAAGAAAGCCTGGCCACTCTCGAGCACCACAATCCGTTGGTCGCCGCTGTAGCGAATCTGGATGGCGCTATTGGTGTCCAGCCTCACGGTCGTGCCGTCGGCGAGTGTGACCGGCCGCTGTTCACCGATCGCCGTCGAATAGGTCGTATGGTTCGACATCTGGGAGAGACCGACAGCGACGATGGCTGCGCAGGCAAGGGCCAGACCGCCGACGATGGCGGCTGGTTTCCATTTGGAAACCGGGCGAGCGGTGCGAGCCAGAGCGTCCTGGGCGGCCTTCTGCATCTCGGGATCGCCGGAGATGCGGCCGCCAGCCTGCCAGACGCGTTCAATGCGGTTGTACGCAGCGAGGTTGTCGGCATCGCGCCGCCAGGCCTCGAAGGAAGCCAGAGCCTCGCCTGAGATTGAGCGCGAGCCCATCCTGGCGAACCAGTCAGCCGCTTCGCGGTCCGCTGTCGTGATGCGATCCGCCGGGTCGCCCATAACGATCCCTACCGTTCAAGATGCGATGCGCAATGGATCAACGCTCGCGACAGTCGCCATTCAACAGCCTTGGTCGTCAACCCCGTTCGATCGGCGACTTCCTGGCAGGTTAGCCCAACGACGCGGCTGAGGACAAACACATCTCGAACCTCGACGGGAAGGGAAAGGATCATCTGCTTGGTGATCAAGTCGTCCAGCTGTTCGGCTTCGGCGCGGTCGGTGGCGCGTGCCAGGCTGCCTCGATGGGCCTTTGCGGTGGAGGCGTGACGTCTCTGGTCGGCGGCGATGTTGCGCGCGATGCGGAGAAGCAGTGCTTTGGGATGGTTGATGGTCCCGTGCTGCTGGTAGGGGGCGACCCGAAGGTAGGTTTCCTGAACCAGGTCGTCTGCGGCGTCACCGTAGGTCCCACTCAGCCTGCCTTTCAGCCAGGAGGCGTAGCGCCGATACAGCTCTGACAAGCTTGACGCACTGTTTTCGTCGACAGGGTCGGACCGGAACGACACTCGTTATCTCATCGAAGCGAAGGGTTTGGATGGCGGGGATCGCAACCCAAGGCTAGCTCAGATCGACAATAGTTACTATAGTGACTGGTTGGCCGCTGTCGTTTTCGTGCCGTTGTGGCCATGGATTTGGCGGTGATCTTCGGAAAGAACGTGAAGCGGCAACGCCTGAGCCTAGGCCTGACGATCGAGGCTCTGGCCGATGATGCTCAGCTTTCCTACAGCTACGTCGGCGAGATCGAACGAGGTCTCCGAAATCCGACGCTAAGGATAGTCGGAGCTCTCGCGGCTGCTCTAATGATCGAGCCAGCTGAGCTTTTCTCTATGAAATAAACGGCCGAGAACGTCATCGCGCAGCCCCAAGGAGATCTTTGGTCACTATAGTGACTGGTCCATTCCGTCGGGTTGTCAGCGCTAGCATCTATGGGGCTGGCGCAAACCTTTGGTCGGAACGTGAGGGAAGCCAGGCGCGCACAAGGCATGACGCTGGAGGCGCTCGCACACGACGTGGGTCTCTCGTACAGCTACCTTGGCGAACTTGAGAGGGGCAGGCGAAATCCAACGCTTCTGGTGGTTGAGAAGGTGGCCAAAGTTCTGGATACCGAACCGCTGATACTGTTGAGATAAGCGACTTACCAATTCAAGGGCAATAGCTGCTTCTGACTCAACGCGGCGGTTCGGAAGGTCCGCTTTCAGGCTAAGTGCCGATCACTTACCCCACTGGGCATGTGGGGGCCATAGCAGCGCTTCAGCGATGCTACTCCTTGACCAAACTCGAGACCGGTCATCTCAAGCCAGCCCACTAGGTGCTAGGGACGCGTTGTCCCGCGAACACGAGTCAACACCGTCTGATTGCGGAACGCCCAAGCCTCATTACCTGCTCCGACCGGTCGGACCTCTCTGGTTGCCGTGAGGGTATCGCCCTCCAGGCTTTCGGTGACGCGGATGTCGGCCGGACCGTTGCCGTCCGGCCCAACGGATCTATAAACTATAGTCCAGTGCGTGGCGTCCGCAGCGAGCACATTCAGCCATTCAACCACAGGCTCGACGGCTCGCCCTGCGCGAAATGCCGCCGAGGTGGACGATCCATCTGCAGTGTCATCTAGACTAATGGTTGTGATCCAAACTGGCTTGTCTGGGCCGTCCTCGTACACGGAGCGGCGTATGATCGTCATGCCATCACCGATCGCCTCGATAGTTGTGGAGACAGGGAGTTCGATGAGCCGGTTTGATTGATAGTCGCGGTAGCTGAGTGACCCGGACCACACTCCGACGAGTAATAGGCGCAAATCGGTAGCGGTCGGCGATGATACAGCGGCGCTGGAAGGCGATTGGATGAGCGGTAGGTTGGACCCGTCGCCGAGACCAAAAAGGTAGATCAGACCGAGGGCTGGTAAATATCCGAAGGCCATGGCGAGTCTCAGGCTGAAAGAATGTGGGCGGTCGCCGCCGCCATCTGGGGATCACGGTCGAGCACGATGTCCTCGCGGGTAGATGCAACTATCACGTCCGGCACGACCGGCGCGTCGGGTTGGGGTGTGCCTGGAACTATTGCGGTGTGTGGGAGATCGACCTCTATCCCGGACGCAGGCAGGCGGAGGAAGAAGTAGCCGCCGTTCGTGCCTTGGAGACTGCCGCCCGTCGCCGGTCCTATCAAGGTCGCTAGGCCGTTGGCCTTGATCGTCTGGGCGAAACCGAAGGTAGCGGAGCTGTTCGTTGCGTCGCACAGGACCGTCACCGGCCCTGCGTACCGGTGACCCTCCGGCCGAATGATCCCCGCGGCGGTGTCGCCCGCGCGGGCAAGACGGTAGAAGCCGCGTTCATCCGGTCCCACAGCTTGGTCGCCCCAGTCGCGGAAGTCGTCATCCCAGGTGTCCAGATAGGCATTGAGATGGGGAGGTACGCGGCGATAGCGGACAAACCGTTGGGCCCTTGGACCCGCCGTATCGGTCTTGATTAGTCGTGATAAGATAATGTCTCCGCACTCGCTCAGGCCGCCTTCGTTGCC
Organism: Rhizobium sp. Q54; assembly: GCA_943369795.1. Taxonomy (GTDB): domain Bacteria; phylum Pseudomonadota; class Alphaproteobacteria; order Caulobacterales; family Caulobacteraceae; genus Brevundimonas. The sequence goes on from CALROO020000013.1 coordinate 81,682, forward strand.
CCGCAGATCGAGAATAAGGCCGCGCGCGTCTTCACTCACCAAATCGTCCATCGTGGAGGCCAGCCAGGCCCGCCAGTCCCAGGTGGCGTTATAGACGGCCCAGGTTGGGCAGGTGACGCGAACAATCCCGTCATCCCCCTTGATCCGCGTCCAGGGATTCGCGGCGTCGTCCGTCGTCGCGAAAGGGAGGCTACTTTGTCGCTCGACCAGGGTCATCAGGTCGGCGTGGACCACGCGACCGTCCAGCAGCGCAAAGTCGGCGCTCTCGGCGACGCCAGGTAGGATGAGAGGTAGATGGATGTCGAATGTCTCGAACTCCTTGTCGCCACGCATCTGCATGTTGCTGACCCGCTTGGCGTCAGCCCCGCCGTCTGCCCGCGATAAAGGCATCAGACGCGTCAGAAGATCGCGCGTCGCGACGCCGTTGATGGCCATGATAGCGTCCCCCCGAGCAAACTGACGAGCGGCTGACCGGTCGCGTGTGACAACCATGGCTCCGTCCAGCCACAGGAATTCGAACGGCACCAAGCGCCGACCAGCGAACATCTTGTCGCGCGCGGCGCGTGTCTGGTTGTACGGGTTCGGATAAGTGTGCCCGCAACGGACGGCCGCGGTCAGGCAGGACAGCGCCCGCAGCCGGTCCTCGAAACGACCGGGCGATCTCCAACTCGCTTCCAGCGCGTCGAACCGCGCTGCCATCTCGACCGGCGTATTGTAGCGGTGGATCGCGGGATGGATGGCCGTGAACGCCTCTCTCAAAATGGCCACGTCGCCTTGGAGGTCAACGCTGGACGCAGCTTGACCCCACGAAGGCGTGGCGGCGGCTGTTATCGCCATCCCCCCGCCCAGTTGCAAAAGACGACGACGATCGAAGAATTTCATGGACGGCTCCCGATATGAGACCTTCACCGTGGCTGCGGTCAGATGTCGGCGCGCCTCAACTTCGCATCTCGATCTAAAGAAACACAATCTGAGACCTCAGCGGCCTGTCGCCGATAGGCGGAAGGGCTCATGCCGGATCGAGCGAGGAAGGCGCGGTTGAAGCTGGCCTTGGAGGCGAAGCCCATATCGAACGCCAGATCGAGCAGGTCTGCCCCGCAACCTTGCTCGATCCCTTTGGCGACGCCTTCCGCACGTAGTCCGTTGACGAAGGTAGAGAAGTTCATTCCCAATCCCGCGTTGATCGCTCGCGACACTCGACCCGTGTTCGTGCCCAGAAGCCGCGCCAGTCGCGGCAGACTTAGATCAGGTTCTCGCCACCAGCCGGCCTCGCGGGTCTTGGCGGCATAGGCGGCCGCGACCACCCCCCAGTCAGGTTCCGCTGCGTCCTGGACTGTGTTTTCAAGGAGACCAAATTCGGCAGCGGCATTCTGGCGTGCTCGAACGAACTGGAGCCCGGCATTCCGCCAGCCTTCGGCCCCCAGCAGCACGCCTATCGCGCCGATCGCCAGATGCAGACCGAAGAATTCAAAGTAATTGAAGCCAGACAGTGCCTGCCACGCCTGCCATCCGATCCACAGCAAGGCGATTGCCGCCATGGCTGCTAGGATTCGGCCGAGCCAGCGGGCGCTATAACGGTCATCGTCGCTGCGCTGGTCAGCCAGTCCGGAGCGGAATCCACGGAGCAGCCTCAAAGCCGCAGCGGAATAGGCGACCAAGCCGACCAGCACGCCGATCGAGATGGTACGCGACACCCAGGGTCCGTCCACGAGATCCGCCCAGGCCAACTTCACGTCGAGCGGCAGCAGGAAGGCGGTCGTCATATAGGCGAGCTGGCCAAACCCCGGCGCTAGGTGCCATCGCCAGCGGTCTGGGAGGACTCCCGTGATGAGGGCGTGGGTATAGCCATACAGCAGCGGTGCCAGGAACAGCGTCAGGGCGAAGGGCGCGAACGTCAGCCCCATCCACGCATCGTAGAAGCCAGCGAATCCGATTGTATATGGTGTCACCACACCGGTCGCGACGATCAGGAAAGCCGAGAGGGTACGGTTGGCTGTCCGGTTTATCGGCTGACCAGCAAGGGCAACAGCCAATGCGAACATCTGCAAGCTGAGCATTCCCAACAAGGCTGTTCGCCAGCCGAAAACAAGTTGGACATCCCCCATAGAGATGAAGCTAGCGCCTGTGGACGATGGTCGCAAAGCCTTGTCTTGCGCTGCTCAAACTCCCTATGGGCTCGAAGGTCGGCTGCCGGGCTAGGGGGACCAAACGTCAGATGACTGGGGGGTCGGTGATGCCTCGTCTCGGTGCAAACTATCTGTCATCGCGGATGACGAAGCGCCCTCACTTCCAACTCCCTGATCGCCTCCTCGAGCTCTGACGCGGCGTGCTCGGCGATCGTTCCGTCTTGGAGCCGGCAGGTGATGTAGGCGATGCCGTCGCCGTGTGGATCGGCGTGGGCAGCGCCTATTCGGTGACAAATGGCGTTCCGGATGCGGCGGACCCGTTCCAAATCTTCCGGAACCGGGCCGCCTTTCAAGCTGTCCTCCAGCCAGTCCCGTCGAAGCAGCAAGTGCCCAACGAGGGCCATCAGGCCTTGGAAATCCGGCACCGACGACAACGCACGCTCCCCCATACCGACTAGCGTGGACAATGTCTGGTTCTGGTCCCGCTGCCGATGTCCGGTCCTGGCGCAAAGCAGCCGCTCAATGTGGATTTGGAATACCAAAGCGGCACTCAGCTTGGCTTCAGACGAGCTCGGCGGTTTGTTCCAGATGCTGAGCCAGAACTTTCCGGGCGATCGCTGCTGCGCCAAACATGGGCAAAGGCTGGCCGAACACCTCGCGCCACTGGCGGTCAAGCTCGATGTCTTCGTCTGACGGACTGGGCATAGGAGCCTATACGGAGCGAGCGCCAATGCGGTTGCCGACTTGTGCACCGTTTCCACAGTCTTGCGTCTGATCATATGTTCCGTATTTGTTCTTATCAGGCTAGATGGCGGCGAGGGTCGGCACCCATCGAGGATCAGACATGCAGAGCGACCTTTTCCCGACACGGCCAGACGACCATCACCGCCTGATGGAGCGTATGGTCTCGACCAGGGTGACAGACCAGCAGGCCCGCGCCATCATGGCCGACCCTGAGGAGCACCGACAGTTCATCGTCGCCCTGTGTGCGGGGATGCAGTGGGCGGCGGGGAAGCGGTCGTGAGCGGCCGACACAAGGGCGCTGGCCAGAAGGGCGCGCCGGACGTCGGGGATCTGGCGACCTTGGCCCGCATCGTCCGGGAGCTCCAGGACATGGGCGCGGCCATCAACATGCAGCACCCCTGCCAGCACCCGATCGCGGCGGCGCGGGCAACGGTGTTCGCGGCCTGGGCCGAGATATCCGGCGAAGGAATGGCATGGACACTACCGCCGACGCAGATGCTGTCGAACGGACTGTCGCGTCGATCGCTTGCAAAGGGGTTGGACGGGCAGGGCTAGGGAATCTGATGGCGGCCGGGTGCGACGATCGAGCCTCCGGTCGAGACGAACCCGGCATCGCTTCAGTCGTTCAGGACGTATGACTGCAGCCCTCTTCACCTTCATTCACCACCACAGGCGCGCGGTGATCATCGCGGCCGCGATCGGACTCTCGATCATGTTCGCATCGCTCGCCTGAGGTCGGACTGACCGTTTGCTGGCTGGCCTGCGCCGCTTCACCTGTGCGACCGCGCTGAGCCTAATGACACTCGACAGATCGTCGTGGCCGTGATCGGTTTCGCCGATGTGCAATCTGTACTCTATCCGCAAAGGCCCGGCCGCGATCCTCGACCTTGCTCGGGCGATGACCAACGGCGTCGGAAACCTGCAGCCGGGTGAGGTCTACCCGGACTATCCCGCGCCGATCGTGCGGACAGGAACAGGTGGTCAGCGTGAGCTGGTCCTGGCGCGTTGGGGACTTACGTCATCGCGCAAGGTCATCCTGGACAGCGCGTCCAAGCGTGCAGACAAACGGCGCGCCAAGGGTGAGACGATCGACGCCGAGGCCTTCGCCGAGATCCTGCGCATGGAGCCGGACGGCGGGACGACCAACGTCCGAAACACCGCATCAAGCCACTGGAAGCCGCACCTCGAGCCGGCCAGCCGGTGCCTTGTCCCGTTCACGGCGTTCAGCGAGCCCGGTCGGGATGCAGCAGGGAAGTACCGACCGATCTGGTTTGCACTCGGAGATGATGAGCCCATCGCGTTCTTCGCTGGTTTGCACCACTCCGCCTGGACGGGCGTGCGGAAGATCAAGACAGGCGTTGAGACCATAGACCTGTTCGGTTTCCTCACGACCGAGCCCAACGCCGAGGTCGGAGCGGTCCACCCGAAAGCCATGCCGGTGATCCTGATCACCTTCGAGGAACGTGAGACCTGGATGCGCGCACCCTGGTCGGAGGCAAAACAGCTTCAGCGGCCGCTCTCCGACGGCGCTCTCTCCGTCATTGACAGGCCCGCCGGATGAAGCGGGCGCTTCTCATCCTGGCCTTCTGGGCGGTGCCCAACGGAGAGGCGGCCTGGTGGCATGATCGCATCTACGACGTCTGCATGGTCGCGCTCGACGACGACCATGACTGGGAGTGCGAGGACAGGCTCGTAGCCCTGGGCGAATGACCGACCTGCTGGGCATCCCGGCATGGCTTGAGGTCGGAGTCGGGTTGATCGGTGTCGGGTTCGCTCTGGGCGGTATCGCCCGATCAAGACGCCTGGGCTGGCGCAGCAGGTCGGACCAGATCAACGCATGGGGGCTGCTGATCTTCGGACTGCTGCTGGCAGGTGTCGGAACAGTCAGGTGGGCAGGTCTCTGACTGGACGCGGCCAACCGGTCAGAAAGCGGACGCTGCAAATGTCTCAGATGGGCGTGAAGCGGTAATAGGTTGGAAGCTGATTGGCGTATCTAGGAGGCGATCGCACCCATGATCATAGGAGCGGGTAGAGCAGCGATGTTTCGGCGACCAGACCCAAAAGCAATGCCGTGATCTGGGCGCCGCTGCCCGTCTCGTTGATCAGTTTGAAGGACTGATCTGCCAAAGGGCGAAGGTCGGGGCGGGCCATAGCCCAGGCAGAAAATATCCGAGACGATGTGGTCCAGCGCCCCAGCACCACAACATCCGCGTGGCGCGTGTCGGCTGACAGTCGCTCCATCAGAGATCCTACTTCAGCGCGTCGACCCTCGATCACCTGAACAAAATGACCGTCAGGGTGTGCGAGACAACCCGTCAATCGGTCGCGATGGTTGTTTTTGATCGACCTGCGAAAGATTTTGTCGAGCTCTTCCAGATTATCGGGATGCAAGGTCGAGCGACTGCGATAGACGACGCGTTCCAGGGTTTTGGGCAAAATGCGGCTTTCGGAGCGGTGGGCTCGAAAGCCATGAGCGCTCTGAGAGCGAAACTGTCCACCTAATACTGTGAAGCTGGTTCATTCCCACTCAAGGGATGGAGCCTCACCTCTCCGCCTATCGTCTGGACCAGCACGCCCCTTGTCTGAACGCCATCGCTCGATGGTTGGAGGGGGACCCGGAGTGCGGCGTTCGTCGCCATGCTTCAGTCGGTATCGGTCGACAGAAACCGTTCGACTGGCGACAGCGATCTGGCGGGGTCCTCCTCGAACGGCAAGTGACCCAGACCCGGCAGGCGGACTAGTCTGACGCGGGGAATATGGCGCTGGTAGTCGGCGGCGTTGCTGATCGGGATCATCGCGTCCTTTTCACCCCAGAGCAGAAGGGTAGGGGCCTCGATGCGGGCCAGGATGGGGCGAGGTTCGTGCAGCACCGTCTGGCGCATCCGCTCCAGGATCGCCAGGCGTTCGCCCGGAGCCCGTAACAAGTCGCTGTATCGCGTCAAGGTCGCATCGGTCAGGGCTTCGGGCTGGGCGTAGGCTGCGGCGAGATTCGCCTTCAGCAGGCTGCGCGGCGCCGCCCAGGGGAGGGCATGCATCACCGGTGGTATGTCCGGCGGCGCGCCATAGTCGAACCCGGGACTGGCGAAGCCGTCCGGCGAGACCAGAACCAGGCGATCCATCCGGTCGGGATGGGCCGCTGCGAAAGACCAGGCGATCCGCCCGCCGAGGGAATTGCCGATCAGATGGGTGCGCTCGATATTGAACTTTTCCATCAGCCCGACCAGCAGCGCGACAGTGCGGCCATCTGAATAGTCTCCGGTCGGGTCGGGACCGGTCAGGCCGAAGCCGGGAAGATCGACACGGATCACGCGATATCGAAGCGCAAGAGTTTGGGCCCAGGGCTCCCAGGTGTCCAGGCTGGCGCCGAACCCGTGGAGCATAATGATCGTCGGCCCTTGGCGAGGCCCGGTGTCCCGGAGCCGAAACCGGACCTGGTCCACCACGTGAAACTCTCCTGGATAGGCCGTCTCGAGCGCCGGACGTTGCCTGTCAGCGGTGTAGAGCCGAGCCGCAAGGATCAGCGACTCCAGCACCACCAGTCCTGCGGCGAGCAACCCGATCCTCCGCAACGAACGCCGTCCTGCCATCTCGCCATCCGTAGCTTCGTAGGCCGCGCGCGGCTAGCAACGATCGACTGCCGCAATAAAGCTGGCGTCGGGTCTGTAGCATCCTTCGAGGGCAATGGGTCCTGTCGGGTCAAGGTCAGGCGGCATTGGCCAAATATTTCGCCAGACGGACTCAAGCGCCATCCCCGGCCCCAGCATGGCCAAGGTTGATCGAACATCTCACGCTGAGCCGATCCAGCTCGATGTCTTCGGGGCCGGGCGTGATCATGGCGTTCCCTGTGCGACAACGCGCTGTTGGGTTTCCTTTCCATGGAGGGCCACCGCGATCTGGCTGAACCTCGACCATGCGTCGCGCGCGCCGCAGGCTCCGCCGATTACCCGGCGGTGCGGACCGAGGAGATTAATCTGTTCTGATCCCTGGTGTCGCTTTCGCATGCATTCGGATTGCTGTGGTGCCTATTCTCCTTCCGAACGCGATCGTCTTCACGGTCAGCGTCATCGACCAGGCGGTTCTGGTGATGGCGGCCTGGGTATAACGCCTGGACCGAAGGCCTGCTTCCCGAGACACGTCGGCGTGCGCCCAATCGGGTTGAAGCACGGTCGGATCGTTCAGCGGGCGGAGATGTGTGTAACCGCTGGACATGCATGATAGCCTGTCGGCCTGCCGCCTTGCTCGTCGCATCCGAGCTGCCAGCGAGGCTCTCGAACGTCACGTCCTATGAGTGTGGATTGCTATGGCCAGAACCTCTGTCGAAAATGGACCTCACCCCGTCGACCGTCACGTTGGCCGACGCGTTGCCGAGCGCCGCATCAGCTTGGGCTTTAACCAGAGTGATCTGGGCCGGGCGCTCGGGCTGACGTTTCAGCAGATTCAGAAGTACGAGAAGGGTACGAACCGGATTTCAGCCTCCAAACTTTGGGACACGGCGGCCTTCCTGAGCGTGGAAATCAACTATTTCTTCGAAGGGCTTGGTGATTTCGCGGTCGATGACAATGATCCGGCGGCCAAAGTCGCAGCGCCGACCCGCCAGTCCATCGAGATCGCGCGGCTGGCTCCGCGCCTCACCAGGCAGGATCAGAAGCTTGCCCTGGAACTGATCCGGTCCATGGCCGGCGCGGCATCCGAAGCGGACTGAGCCTCGTCGATGGTTGCCGCCGGTTAAGGCCAGACGAGGGTCGCCAGCGAGGCGTTTTCAGTGAGATCGCGCCGGCAGATCTTGTCCAGGCGGCTGGCGAGGGGACAGCCGAATGTGCGTTGGGGAAGGTCGGAAATGCCTATGTCGGCCTTGCCCTAGTGGGCGCACCTCTGTGAAGGAACGCGTGCTGCTCGACGAGAAGCGGCGGATCCAGAATCCCTGACAGTAGGCAGCCAATATCTACGGCCCACCTCGGCGAAAAACCTGACGCAACGTTCAGCTTTCGATCATGTCATGAACCTTGGCGGCCAGGTCGCCCATGACGAACGGCTTGGTCAGGACTTCCATACCAGAGGCCAGCAGGCCGTTTCCGACCGCTGCATTCTCTGCATAGCCGGTGATAAAGAGCACCTTCAGGCCCGGTCGTGACACACGTGCTGCATCAGCCACCTGGCGACCGTTGAGCCCGCCGGGCAGGCCGACGTCCGAGATGAGGAGGTCGATGCGGCGGTTCGAAGACAGGATGGCCAGACCCGAGGGACCGTCCGGCGCTTCGATCACATTATAGCCCGCGTCTCCCAGAACCTCGGCCACCAGCATCCGCACCGTTTCCTCGTCGTCGATGACCAGTACGGTCTCGCCGTGACCGCCTTCCGAAACCGGTGTGGCACCCACCGCGTCTTCGTTTGGCACGTCTCCCTGATAGCGCGGCAGGTACAGACACATGGTCGTGCCCTTGCCCATCTCGGAATATAATCGCACCTGGCCGCCCGACTGGCGCACGAAGCCGTGGATCATGGATAGGCCCAGCCCGGTGCCCTCGCCCATAGGTTTGGTGGTGAAGAAGGGGTCGAAGGCCTGGGCCTGGACGTCAGGCGGCATGCCGGTGCCCGTATCGGTGACGCATAGGGAGACGTACTGACCGGGCGGCAGGTCGCGTGCCTTTGCTGCGCGGTCGTCCAGCCACTTGTTCGAGGTCTCGATGGTCAACCGCCCGCCGTCCGGTACCATGGCGTCGCGCGCGTTGATGCACAGGTTCAGCAGGGCGTTCTCAAGCTGCGACTGGTCAATCCTGGTGGCCCAGAGGCCGCCAGCTCCGACGACCTCGACCTCCACGTCCGGCCCCACGCTGCGTCGGATCAGATCTTCCATGCCGCTGATCAGCCGGTTTACATCCGTCGGCTTTGGATCCAGCGTCTGCCGGCGCGAGAATGCCAGAAGGCGTTGGGTGAGTGACGCGGCGCGCTGGGCGGAGCCCTGGGCCGCGTCAATGTAGCGGTCCATGCCGTTCAGCCGGCCTTCCCTTAGCCGCTTGGAGAGCAGCTCCAGAGAACCGGAAATCCCTGCGAGCAGATTGTTGAAATCGTGCGCAATGCCGCCGGTCAGTTGGCCAACGGCCTCCATCTTCTGGGACTGGCGCAAGGCCTCCTGGGCCTTCGCCAGCTGTACGGCTTGATTGCGTTCGTCGGTGACGTCGCGGCCGACCCCGTAAAGGCGCTC
>CALROO020000014.1:0-90561 GCA_943369795.1 Rhizobium sp. Q54
TGAACCCGGCCCGCACCAGGATCACCGCCCTCTCGGCCTGGGGCAGGGTCTCTTCCGCGATCCGGCGCGCCTCGCTGGCCCGGGCGGAAAGCTGGACCTGCAACCGCGCGATCTCGCGTTCCCGCTCGATGCGGGCGGCGGTCAGGTCGCCCTCGGCCGCCAGACCCTCGGCGCGGGCGCGCTCGATGGCCCCGGCGTTCTGGTCGTAGCGACCCAGGGGGATCGATCCGCCGACGACGAGGCCCAGATCGTTGCCGTCGCCGAAATGGCGCACGCCGACCCGGACGGTGGCATCCGCCGTCCGCCGCGCCTGTTCGACCGTGACCTGGGCCAGGGCGATGTCGCGCTGGGCCAGGAAGATGTCGATATCAGCCTGGGCCGCACCCTCCACCGCGATCCGCGCCGCGCCGGTATCCTCGAACGCCGCGCTGCCGAGGGTGAAGTCGGCCATGCCGTCCCAGAATTTGGCCAGAGCGATCTTCGCGATCCGTGCCGCGATCTCGGCCTGGTCGAAATCGATCTGGGCCTGGGCCAGTTCGGCCTCGGCACGCGCGCCCGCGAACAGGGGATCGCGCGCCATGTCGACCCTGCGTTGGACCTCGGTCTGGAAGCGCTCGGCCAGGTCGAGGCGTTCGCGGGCGATGCTTACCTCGGCCTCGGCGGCCAGGGCTTCGGCCCAGGCGCGCTGCACCTGTTCCAGCCGATCCAGCCGACGCACCCGCGCCGTCGCCGCGACCAGAGCCCCCTCGCTGCGGGCCAGAGACACACGAGCGGGACGGTCGCCGCCGCGCTCGACCCGCTGCTCATAGCTGAGCGTGGTCTCGGAGCGTTCGAACAGGTCGCCGCCGCCGATGGCCGGAAAATTCTCGACCTCCAGCCCCAGCGTCGGATTGGGTCGCACATCCGCCTGACGCACCGAGGCCTCTGCCGCCTGGGCACGAGCGGCAGCTCCCGCCAGCGCCGGGTCCATGCCGGACGCGCGCGACAAGGCTTCACGCAGCGACAGCGGCGGCGCGGATGTCTGCGCCATGGCCGCCTGGGCAAGGGCGCGGGTCGGCGGCAAGGTTGCCGCCAGGGCGAGCGCGACGACCGACACGGTCGTCCATCGCGCCCACGATCCGGCCGGGCCGGACGCGGGGATTTTCAAGGGATGTCTCCGAAAAACGAGGGCGCGCGCGACCGGGCGGTCGCGCCGGATCAGACGATCGTGCGCATCCGTTTCGGGGGTTGGTCGGGGCCGGAGCCGGACAGGCCGTTCGGCATCGTGCCTTGCGGCCACTGCGGCGTCGTTCGCGACCCGGCGATGGCAAGCACCAGTCCGGCCTTGTCAGGCACGGCGAAGGAGGGGGTGTCGCCGCCGGAGTGGTGATGATGGCCCGGCACGGTCTCGCCGGCCCTTTCGGAACAGTCCGGGTGGGCGTGGCCGTGGACCTCCACGCCATGCTGTTCGGCGATCTCGTCGGCCATGTGTTCGGCCTGATCTCGCGCTTGCGACGGCGCGTGAAGCAGCATCGACGCCATGAAGGCGACGGCGAGCATCACGCAGAAGGTGCGAACCAGCGAAGTCATCAGGTATCCCGGACAGCCCTGAATACGGCGGCTCGGGTAATTTCGCAACGGCGCGGCACACGCGACGGCAGTGCCATGCATCGTCTCGCCGATCCTGATCGTCTTGGGCCGACGCGCCCGAACGACGCGCTTCGAGCGAAGTCAAATCGAGATTCGGCCATCAGCCCAGGTCGCGATAGGGACTGTATTCGGCGGTCATGGCCGCGATCTCGGCCTCCACCCCCGCCCTCTCCTGGGCCAGGTATCGGGCCACGGGGTCGCGCAGGGCCCGGTCGGCAATGTGGTGGGCGGAATAGACGGCGGTGGGCAGGTATTTGCGCGCGATCTTGTGTTCGCCCTGCGCCCCCGCCTCGACCCGCGACAGGCCGCGCGCGATGGCGAATTCGATGGCCTGATAGTAGCAGAGCTCGAAATGCAGGAAGGGCACGTCGTCCAGCGTGCCCCACTGGCGGCCATACAGGGCGTCGCGGCCGATCAGGTTCAGCGCGCCTGCGATCGGCGTCCCGTCCCGGAACGCCATGACCAGGGCGATGCGGTCGGCCATGGTCTCGCCGATGCGGCTGAAGAAGTCGCGCGTCAGATAGGGCCGTCCCCATTTGCGGCTGCCGGTGTCGATGTAGAAGGCGAAGAAGGCGTCCCAGTGGGCCTCCTCGATATCGCCGCCGGTCAGGACGCGGATATCGAGCCCTGCTTGCGCATCGCGACGCTCGCGCCGGATGGTCTTGCGGCGGTTGGACGACAGGGCGGCCAGGAACTCGTCGAAGGTCCGGTAGCCCCGGTTGGGCCAGATGAACTGCATGTCCCGGCGCGGCAGCATCCCGGCGGCGGTCATGTCGCGCCACTCCGGCTCGGTCGGGAAATTGACGTGGAGGGACGAGACGCCGTTGGTCTCGCACAGTTGCAGAGCGCCCTGGATCAGCGCCTGCCGGACGGTCCCGGCATCCGCTGCCGGGTGGCTGAGGAAGCGCGGCCCCGTGGCAGGCGTGAAGGGCACGGCCCCCAGCAGTTTCGGATAGTACCGCCCGCCCGCGCGCTGATAGGCATCGGCCCAGGAATGGTCGAAGACATACTCGCCCTGGCTATGGCCCTTCAGATACAGGGGCATGACCCCGATCACGGTCCCGTCGGGATCGTGCAGGCTGAGATGACGCGGTCCCCAGCCTTCACGCGGCGTCGCACTGCCTGAGGCCTCGCAGGCGTGAAGGAAGTCATAGGCGACGAACGGATCGCCGGTCGGGGCCGCGCAGGCGTCCCAGGCCGGCGCTCCGATCGCGGCGATCCGGTCGTGGACACGGATCTCGAACTCGGCCTGGTCCGTCACTTCACCTCGACGACGGCATCCACCTCGACGGCGAAGCCGAGCGGCAGTTTGTAGACTCCGACGGCGGCACGGGCGTGACGACCGGCGTCGCCGAACACCTCGACCATCAGGTCCGAACAGCCGTTGATGACGGCTGGCACGGCCGTGAAATCAGGCCCGACCTGAACGAAGCCGCCCAGTTTCACGACCCGCACCACCCGGTCCAGATCCCCGTCCAGCGCCGCCGACATCTGGGCCAGCAGATTGATGCCGCACAGCCGCGCGCCCTCGACCGCCTGGTCCTGGGTCACGTCCACGCCGACCGTGCCCTTGAGGCCGCCCGAGGTATCGTTCGACAGCTGACCCGAGATGTGCAGCAGGTTGCTGGTGCGGACAAAGCCGACGTAGTTGGCCACCGCCTTGGCGGGCTCGGGAAGCGTGATGCCGAGGTCGGCGAGGCGGGCGTTGGCGCTCATGGTCGGAAACTCCGTGGATTTCGGGCGGTCTTAGCGCGGGTGAGCGGCGGCGTCATCCGCCGAAGCCGCGGCTTAACGGTCCGCCAACCCCGATGTGCCAGGGTGACGGACATGAGCATCCTGACCCCCGCCCATGTCGAGGCCTTCAAGGCCGTCCGCGACCGTCTCAGCCCCGCCGACCGTCTTCGCGTCGACACCGTCTCGGTCGAAGCCGTCGATCCGGCCTGCGCCGCCGCCAGCCACTGGAATTTTGACCTCCCCGCCCACGCCGCCGACGCGGCCCTGGGTTCGGACGCGACCGACGACATGCGCCGCGCCCTGATCGCCACCTGGGCGCTGGAGATGCCGGATCGGATCGCGGCGGCGAACTTGCCGGTCGCGGTGACCGAGCTTCATCCGTACTGGCTGGACCGTTTGGCCGAGTTCCTGACTGCCGCCGACGGCCCCTATGACCGCGACCACTGGGCCAAGGACGTGCGGTTCTCGCTGGTCCTGTCGGTGCCGGGTGCCAAGACGCAGACCATCGACCTGTCCTCGCCCATGGGTCCGGGACAGGTGCTGCGGAGCGGGCGTGACGGCCATGGCTGGAGCCAGGCGGTGGCCTATATGAAGGCCGGAGGCTGGAAGCGCCCCTGGCTGGAGGTCCACACCGAGAGCCGCCACACCGAGGACTTCACCGAGGCCGGTTGGGACCGGGCCTGGGCCACGGCGGCGGCGATCTGCAAGACCCGGCCCGAGCTGGCGGGCATGATCGGATCGAGCTGGTTCTACGATCCGCCGCTGGAGACCATCAGCCCGCGCCTGGCCTATCTGAGGCTGAACCCGCTCAAGGGAGGGGCCTTCATCATCCACCAGGGACCGGCGGCGATCCATTCGGAACGCTGCGGTGCCACGTCGCCGACACGGCGGGCGATGATCGAAAGCGGAGAATACACGCCCCGGTCCTGGCTGGTGGCCTGGCCGCGCGCGACCCTGATCCCGTGGGCGGAGCAACGCGCCGCACAATCGATGAAGATCGCGGCTTGATCCGCAACTAACCCTACTGCCGTCCGAAGCGGCGCCACAGTGCTACGCCGATGACAGGCAGGAAACCGCCGATCAGGGCCGCGATCAGCACCGTCCAGAACCCGCCGCCCAGACCATAGCGTCCGACCCCCGCCCCGACCCCGGCCGCCAGCAGCGGCCCGAGCCAGGGCAGGTGATGCAGGACGCGGTCAAGCATCGACCTTGATCACCCCGCGACGGATCTGGTCCAGCTCGATGGAATCGAACAGGGCCTGGAAATTGCCCTCGCCGAAGGCCTGGTTGCCTTTTCTCTGGATGATCTCGAAGAAGATCGGGCCGAACATGTCCTGGGTGAAGATTTGCAGCAGCAGCCCGTCTTCGTCGGACCCGTCGATCAGGATGCGGTTCTTGCGCATCCGCGCGGTGTCCTCGCCATGGCCGGGCAGGCGTTTGTCGATCAGTTCGAAATAGGTCTCGATCGTGTCCTGGAAGGGCACGCCGCGCCGCTTCAGCTCCTCGACGGTCTCGAAGATGTTGTCGGTCGCCAGCGCGATATGCTGGATGCCCTCGCCATTGTAGCGGCGCAGGAACTCCTCGATCTGGGAGTTCTCGTCCTGGCTTTCGTTCAGGGGGATGCGGATCGCGCGATCGGGCGCGATCATGGCCTGGGAGAACAGGCCGGTGGCCTTGCCCTTGATGTCGAAATATTTCTGCTCCTCGAAGGCGAAGACGTCGCCGTAGAAGCCGGACCAGGTGCGCATCTGGCCGCGCCGGACGTTATGGGTCAGGTGGTCGAGCATATGCAGGCCGACATTGGCCTTGCGCTCCGCCTCCTCCCAGCCCTCGATCTCGTCCCAGCCGTCGTAGAGCGAGCCGGCCTCGCCGTAGGCGTCGATCAGATAGAGCAACGAACCGCCGATGCCGCGCAGGACATAGGCCCCCTGCCCCAATGCACCACCATCATGCATTTCGGCCGAGTGGGCGCCGCGCGCGATGGCGTTTTCATAGGCGGCCTTGGCGCTGGCGACGCGGAAGGCCATGCCGTTGGCCGAAGGACCGTGGTCTTTGGCAAACTCACCCGCATGGCCGGTCGGCGCGGTGTGGACGAGGAAGGAGATGTCGCCCTGTTTGAGGCGGACGACGCCGTTGGCCGGGTTCCGGTGGGTCTGGACGAAGCCCATCGTTTCCAGCTGGGCGATCATGGCCGGGGTGTCCGGTCCGGTGAATTCGACGAACTCGAAGCCGTCGACGCCCAGAGGATTCTCATGGATCGGGTTTTCGTGCGTGGTCGCGTCCGTCATGCGGGCGTCTCCTGATGAGGGTGGGCTGTCTGGCCCGATTGCGGCGGAACCTAGTGGCCCAGGTCCGCGAAGCCAAGGCGCAGCCCGCTCAACTCCCCGGCATCAGCCGCAGCGCCCAGTCCGCTCCCATCAGCAGGCCGACACCCACGGCGCTGAGCAGTCCGACCCAGGCGGTCGCGACAGCGGCCCCGCCGAGCACGAACAAGCCGTCGCGCTGGATCAGGCCGACCGCCAGCAACGACAGCGCGACCGACGGGATGGTGTTGGTCATCGGCAGGACGATGGTCACCGTGGCGAGGATCATGAAGACCGCCGCGAACCGCTCGCCCGGCCCGACGGAAAAGGCCTTCAGCCGGGGTCGCGAGAGCCGCTCCAGCCAACCGAGGCGTTTCTCGGTGAAGTCGGCCATGCCCTCCAGCCACGCCGCCTTGGCCCGCAGCTTCAGGAACCAGCGCGGCAGCCACGGCTCCTCACGCCCGCACAGCAGTTGCACCGCGAGGATCAGGATGGCGACACCGACCACCTGCGGCAC
Organism: Rhizobium sp. Q54; assembly: GCA_943369795.1. Classification (GTDB taxonomy): domain Bacteria; phylum Pseudomonadota; class Alphaproteobacteria; order Caulobacterales; family Caulobacteraceae; genus Brevundimonas. The sequence goes on from CALROO020000014.1 coordinate 6,184, forward strand.
GCCATACAGGCCCGGTACCAGGCACGGTATGGCCAGGATCAGCACCAGCAGGCCATAGGCGCGCTCGTCCAGCCGGTCGCGAACCTCGGCGATGGTCAGGCCGTTGCCCGCCCCGTCGTCGGCCAGACGCCGCAGCAACCGTGCCAGGTCGTGGCGGTCGTCGTCGCGATGCAGGTCGTGGGACGTCTCGGTCATGGGCGGGGTCATAGACGATGAGGCGTCGGGCGCAATCGACGGCGCGCCCGGTCCCGTCTAAACAATCCGATATGAGATCAGCCTTCGCGCTCCTGACCCGCTGGTGGACGGCTTTCGCCTTGGCTGCCTCGCTCGCCATGCTCGGCGCGGCCCATGCGTTCGAGCGGTTCGCGGGTCTGGATCCCTGCAACCTCTGCCTCAAGCAGCGCGAGACCTACTGGGCGGCGGTGGCGGTGGCGGCAATCGCCACGGCCTGGGCCGTGATCAGCCGCGCTAGTCGCGGCACCCCCCGGATCGCATCCTTCCTGCTGTTCGCGGTCTTCACCACCGGCGCCATCACGGCGGGCTTCCATGCCGGGGGCGAGCTGAAATGGTGGGACCTGCCCGCGACCTGTTCGGCGGCGGGGGGATCGGCCAGTCTGGATTCGCTCACCGCCTTAGCAATGGGCACGGGGCCTGCGGTGACGTTCGTCGGCTGCGACGCGGTGACGTGGTCCTTCCTCGGCCTGTCCATGGCAGGATGGAACACGTTGATCGCGGCATCCCTGGCCGGGTTCAGCCTGTTCGCCGCCAAACGGCCAAAGGACGCTCGGGCACCGGGCCATTGACATGAACAACCCAGAAAGCCCGCCCCGCCACATCCCCCTGCCCCGCCCCGGACGCGGTGCCGGACGGGCGCGGCTGGCGGAAATCCTGCGCGTCGATCACGCGGGCGAGTATGGCGCGGTCCAGATTTATAAGGCCCAGCGGGCGGTGTTCGAGGGCGTACGCGGCAAGGAAGCCCTGACCCGCGACCTGACCGAGATGCAGAGCCATGAGGCGGTGCACAAGGAACGGTTCGACGCACTGCTGAACGAACACCGGGTGCGCCCGACCGCCCTGCTGCCGCTGTGGCATATGGCGGCGGTCGGCCTGGGGGTGGGCACGGCCCTGATGGGCGAGAAGGCGGCCCATGCCTGCACCGAAGCGGTCGAAAGCGTAATCGAGAAACACTATGCCGACCAGATCGTGGAACTGGCCAACCGCGAACCCGCCCTGTCCGCCGAGCTCTCGAAATTCCGCGACGAGGAACTGGCTCACCACGACCACGCCATCGAACACGGCAGCCGCGAGGCCCCGGCCTATCGGCTGCTGAGCGCTGTTATCAAGGCGGGATGCCGGGTGGCGATCAAGGTTTCTGAACGGATCTGACCCGACGCGAGCCGGCAGGTTTTGCAGGAAAGCGAAAGCCGCGTAATGTAGACGCCCAACCTCCAGTGGAGCGTACCCCCATGATCCTCCCCCTGTTCAGCCTGCTGTTTGTCGCCCTTCAGACGCCCCCCGCCGCCGCCAGTGCCACGGTGTCGCCGACCCCCACGCCGCCGTCCGCGTCTTCGGAAACGACCCTGCCCGGCGTGGACGTCCGGGCGTCCTCGCAATCCCAGACGGCAGAGCCCAAGCGCGTCTGCCGGACCGAGCCGGTCACCGGCTCGCGCTTTGGACGCCAGGTTTGCCGGAATGCCAGCCAGACCCAGGCCGAACGCGACGAGGCCCGTCAGGCGCTGGAACGCATGCAGGGCCTGCGCAGGCCGGAATAGAAGCGGGCGTCAGTTGGCGATATCGAACGCCATCAGCAGCGTTCGCTGCAACGGATTGTCGTTGTCGTCGCTGAGCAGATAGAGCCGCGTCCCCGTCGGCGTCGCCACCGCAGCGATCCCCTCCATATTGTCGACCGAGGCCGGCGGCCGCAGCTCGATCAGCGTCGGCCCCATCGTCCCGTCCGGGCCGAGGCGGCGGACCCGCGCCCGCATGTCCAGCGGTGCGGAAAAGAACCGCTGGACGACGAACCAGCCACCGGCGGGATCGCGATCCGCGCCCGTGATCCGAAACCCGTCCGCACCGATGGGGGGATAGGCGGGCAGCGCCGTGCAACCGGTCTTCCGACACCTCCAACCACCTTCCTCCTCACCGAGCACCAGCCAGCCGTCAGGACCGGATGCCGCCAGACCCTCCATGCCGCCATTGGCGGGAAAGGTCGCGTCGGGATGCAGCACCGGGGTGGGGCGTGAGGCTCCGTCTCGTCCGTAGGACCAGATGCGGTGGTCCCGTTCGAAACTGATCAGGACCTCGCCGTCGTCGAGAAGGGCCAGTCCTTCGGCATCCGCCCGTTCCTTTGGTGTCAGGGGCTCGCCATCCGGTCCGACCAGCGGGCGCGACGTCGCCGCCTCGGCCCCCGTCAGCCGACGCCCGCGATCCATAACCATCCGGAACCGGATCAGGGCTCCGAAATCGCTGACGGTCCAGGCGGTGTCGCCGACGATCTTGAGGTCCGACAGGCCGTGCAGGTCGGCTCCGCGCAGGGTCAGGCCGCCGGCAAAGGTCACGCCGTCCGCCAGCATCGCCCCGGCGGGCCCCAGCGGGGTCGCGTTTGCCTCGATCCGGACGGGACGGTCGCCTGCGGTTGAGACCATCGGGCGGCTGGTGCCCACCCCGGCGCAGGCGGCGGCCGCCAGGAGGGCCGCGACCAGGCCGGATCGTACAATCGCCCGCATCACGCGGCCCTGCGCATCCGCCCGCCCGGACGCGCCTTGCCCTTGGCGACGGTCTTGGGGGCGGCCTCGAACAGTTCGGCCAGGTTCTCGATCATCACCCCGCCCAGCTGTTCGACATCGACGATGGTGACGGCGCGGCGGTACCAGCGGGTGACGTCGTGGCCGATGCCGATGGCGATCAGTTCGACCGGGCTCTGTGTCTCGATCCGCTCGATCACCTGACGCAGATGTTTGTCGAGATACAGGGCCGCATTGGCCGACTGGGTCGAATCGTCGACCGGGGAGCCGTCCGAGATGACCATCAGGATCTTGCGCGCCTCGGGCCGGGCCGTCAGCCGGTCATGCGCCCAGGTCAGGGCCTCGCCGTCGATGTTCTCCTTCAGCAGACCTTCGCGCATCATCAGGCCGAGGTTCTTCTTGGCCCGCCGCCATGGCGCGTCGGCGGCCTTGTAGATGATGTGGCGTAGGTCATTGAGGCGACCGGGCATCGACGGCTTGCCCGCGCTGATCCAGGCCTCGCGCGCCTGTCCGCCCTTCCAGGCGCGGGTCGTGAAGCCCAGGATCTCGACCTTGACCCCGCACCGCTCCAGCGTCCGCGCCAGGATGTCGGCACAGACCGCCGCCACCATGATCGGCCGTCCCCGCATCGAGCCGGAGTTGTCGAGCAACAGGGTCACGACCGTATCGCGGAACGGGCTCTCGCTCTCGGCCTTGAAGCTGAGGGGGCTGGTCGGGTCGGTGATGACCCGGGTCAGGCGGGCGGTGTCCAGCACGCCTTCCTCCAGATCGAAGGCCCAGGACCGGTTCTGCTGTGCCATCAACCGCCGTTGCAGCTTGTTGGCCAGCCGGGCCACCACAGACGACAGAATCGTCAGCTGCTGATCCAGCAGAGACCGCAATCGGTCCAGCTCGTTCGGATCGCACAGATCGGCGGCGTCGATGACCTCATCATGGACGGTGGTGAAGACGCGATAGGCGTCGGTGGACCGTCCGTCGTCGGCGTTCTCCTGACGATTCGGCAGGGCCCCCTCGTTCATCTCCGGCCCGTCGTCGGAGGCGTCGCCGTCCATCTCGGTGGGGTTGCCGTCGGAGCGGCTGTCGCGCTCCTGATCGGCGTCGGGGTCTTCTGAGGAGCCGTCCATCGACTGGCCACCTTCACCGCCGCCGTCGTCGTCCTCATCCTCGTCCTGATCGTCGGAGGGTTCGGGCTGTTGCGGATCGGGCTCGTCCTCGCCCGCGTCGTCGGAGGACTCCTCGCCGCGCCCGTCGCCGGGATCCATGTCCAGGGCGACCAGGACATCCTTCATGGCCTGCCCGAATGCCGCCTGATCGCCCGCCGCCTGTGCCAATCGATCCAGCTCGGCCCCGGCACGCCCTTCCAGCCCCGCCCGGACCAGGTCCAGCATGGCGCGCGGTCCCTCGGGCGAAGGTTCGCCCGTGACCCGTTCGCGCAGCAGCAGGGCCACCGCCTCGGCCACCGGCACCCGCTCGGCATCGGCGCGCAAGGCGCCCATCTTGTCCAGCCGGTTGACCAGGGCCGCGTTCATATTGGCCCGCACGCCCGCCAGCGACTGCGAGCCATGGGCCTCGACCCGGGCCTGTTCGACGGCCTCGAACACATCGGCTGCGCGGCTGTCGGCGGGGCGCAGCCTGGCATGCAGGCCCGCGTCGTGATTGGCCAGTTTCAGCGCCAGCCGATCCGCCTGCCCCCGCAAGGCCGCGCTCTCTGGCCCCGAGGGATCGCGCGGCGGATGCGGCAGGGTCAGCAGATGGTTAGACAGTTTCGGCCCGTCCGAACCGAAGACGACCTCGAGCTCGGACTGCTCGGCAAGGGCCCGCGCGGCATGGGCCAGGGCGCGCTTGAAGATTTCGGCGGGGGTGTCGGTCGCGGCCATGCAGGGACACATAGCGCAAGCCGCACGAAGGGGAAGCGCCGGGGCTGTCGCATCCGCTGCTCCAGCGTCATAATCGTGTGCGACTGCGAGATGAACCGAGGGAGGCGAGACCGACGATGACCTGGCTGGATTGGGTGGCGCTGGCGCTCTTCTTCGTCTGCTGGCTGGGTTACGATCCGCTGCTGAAGGCCCTGGCGCGTGGCTCCGGCTCGCTGAACGACGACATGCTGACCATCCGGCATGCCTGGATGACCGCCATGACCCAGCGCGAGATCCGGCTGATCGACAGCCAGCTACTGGGCCATTCGATCAACTCCGGCTCCTTCTTCGCCTCGTCCAACCTGCTGCTGATCGCGGCGGTCGGGGGCATATTGTTCGGAGGTCAGGGCCTGCTGGAAGGCGTCGCAGCCGTCGGGGCCGAGAATGTGCCGATCAAGGTGCTGGAGGCAAAGCTGGCCTTGGTCCTGGTCTGTCTGGCGCGCGGCCTGCTGGATTTCATCTGGTCGATCCGCCAGATGAACTATGCCCTGGCCCTGATCGGGGCCGCGCCCGAAGTCCATTCGGAACATGACAAAGAGGCGTTCGGCGATGCGACGGCGCGGGTGCTGAACCCGGCGCTCAGCGCCTTCAGCCAGGGGGTTCGAGGCTATTATTTCGCCCTCGCCGCCGCCGCCTGGTTGTTCGGGCCAGTGTGGCTGGCGATCGGTGTCGCCTCGGCGTTTTCGTTGCTGGTATGGCGTCAGGCCGGATCGCCGGCGGCGCGGGCGATCCGGACCGCGAAACGACTGCTCGACGCAAATGCCGGTCGCTGAAACGGCCATCTCGCTGCTGCAATATTTCCTGATGTAGAGAATTGCGGCAAGATCGTGCGCTGAAAGCGGTTACATGCAGGCAGGGCGGTGTGAAAAATCGTAACCTGGCGTGATCGGGAATGTGAAATAGCGTCTTGACGCATTGTGCATCGCAACCTAACTATTCCGCGACGCTTTCGGGCGTCTTGCCCTTCCTGGGCGTTTCCTCCCTATAGACTTTAAAAGCCGCGCCCTCGGGCGCGGCTCTTTTTTTGCCCGAACGGCTGATTGAGGATGACCTCAGTCGCGCCAGTCTTCAGCCCCAAGGGCGGCGATGATCCTGGACAGGGTCGCTCGGCATCGGTCGAAATCGACGGATGGCTCCAGCCGGGCCTCGTCGAAATACAGGGCGCGGTTCAGCTCGACCTGCACCGCCTGAAATCCTTCGTCCGGACGGCCCCAGACCTGGGTCGAATAGCCGCCCGCATAGGGCTGGTTCAGCCCGACGGTCCAGCCGACCCCCTCGAACAGCGCCCGCAGCCTCCGCGTCACCCGCCCCGCACACGACGACCCATGCCTGTCCCCCAGGATGACGTCAGCTCCACGCACAGCTCTTCCGCGTCCCCCAGCAGCCCGTGACGGCATCGAATGCCAGTCCACCAGGATCGCCACGCCCCGCGCCGCCCGTGCCACCTGCATCCGCTCGGCCAGGGCGGCGTGATAGGGCGTATGCACCCGCGCCAGCCGCCCCTTGGCCTCGTCCCAGCCCAGCCGCCGGTCGTACAGCGCCGCCCCGTCCCCGGCGCGGCGCGCGATGACGCCGAACCCCGCCTGGACCTTGGCGCTACCTGGGTCGACAACAGGGCCTCCGTCGATCAGCTCAGGATCGAGTTCGTCCGGGGCCCGGTTCAGGTCCAGATAGGCCCGCGATATCCGTCCCGCGATCAACGGGATCCCTACCTCGGGCGCCGAGCCGATCAGCCGATCGACCATGGCGTCCTCCGCGCTGCGTAGACTGGCCGCCGCCAGACCTGCCACGGGCCCGAAGTCGGCGGGGACCAGCCCCCCCGAATGCGGCGAGGCGAACACCATCGCCCCCGCCTCGCCACGAGGCAGCGTAAGCACGAAGGGCGCGACCGGATCGGAGGGGGGCGACGTCATGGGCTCGGCCATAGCGTATTTCGCCCCGGCATCCACAGCTACGGGCTCGCCCGGACGGTGATTTTCATGGCCGGTTTACCGTTCCGGCCCTAGCGTCACGTCTGATTACGGGGACGACCGACGCATGGCACGCATACTTCTGGCCGAAGACGACGCATCGCTGCGCGGTTTCCTGACCCGGGCGCTGGAACGCGCCGGCCATCAGGTGGTCGATTGCGAGAACGGCGACGACGCCATCGACGCCCTGGAACATGGTCCCTACGACCTGTTGCTGACCGACATCGTCATGCCGGGTGCCGACGGGATCGAGGTCGCCCGCGTCGCCGCCGCCCGACAGCCGGGCCTGCGCATCATGTTCATCACCGGCTTCGCCGCCGTCGCCCTCAGCGCCGCCCAGGCCAGTCCCCAGGCCAAGGTCCTGTCCAAGCCCGTCCACCTCCGCGACCTGGTCAACGAGGTCGACCGGATGATCGCGGCCTGATTTTTTAGGTGGGCTATCGCTTCGCCCGCGGGGCTCCGCTGCTTGAGCCCTGTTTTTTAAATGGGCTACCGCTCGACGCGCGGCGTATCGCTGCTTGAGCCCGCTTTGTCTGGCAGCAACCCATTGCCCCAACTTCGTCGGAAAAGGGCCTTGCGATCGGCCCGGCGTGCGGGGTATAGACCGCTCCTTCCCGTTCCGGGGCTTCCCCGGAACCGTCTTGGCGGATGCGTAGCTCAGCGGGAGAGCACCTCGTTGACATCGAGGGGGTCACAGGTTCAATCCCTGTCGCGTCCACCATTCCTTCCTTCCATTGTAGCGGTCGCCTGCCAGGCAGCGGCACGCGTGAGACCTGTCCACAGGTCGCGGCAGAAGGAACGTTCCCTTTTCGTTCTGGTCGACTATCGTGACGCTTCATCGGCGGCCCGATGGAGAGACAAGACATGAACGATCGCGCCCTCGCCCGTTTTCTCGATGCCCTGGATCACGATCTGGCACGCGAGGACCAGGCCCTGCCCTTCGACATCAACCCGATCGGCTCCGGCGAGCGGATGTACCGCGCCATGGAACGTCTGGCCCAGGCCGGTGTCGGCGACGAACAGGCGGCGGACCTGCTGCGCGCCGACGTCGAACGTCGGTCCTGGATATCTGATCGAGGCCGTAGCCGGGCCTGATGTCAGTGCTGGCTTTGCGGCAGCCGGACTATCAGGCCGTCCAAGGCGTCAGACACCCGGATCTGACACGACAGGCGCGAGTTCGGTTCGACCTGTTCGGCGAAGTCCAGCATGGATTCCTCCATCGCCGACTGTTTGCCTGCGGCGGCGATCCAGTCCGGATCGACATAGACGTGGCAGGTGGCGCAGGCGCAGGCCCCGCCGCAATCCGCGTCGATGCCCGGGACGTTGTTGCGAATGGCGCCTTCCATGACCGACAGGCCAGGCTTGACGTCCACCGTGTGCTCACGACCGTCGTGTTCGATGTAGGTGATCTTGGCCATGGAGCGTTTTAGCGAGCGATCGCGTCAGAGCAAGGCCGTAAGTTGATGCCGGCTTCAAGATATGGCAATCTGCCAGTCATGTCCGCGCTTCGAAAAATCACCGTCCATCTGCCGCACGATCTTGTCGATGGGGCGCAAGCCGCGACCGGCGCAGGGTTGACCGAGACGGTACGACAAGGCCTTGAAAAGCTCAGGCGAGAGGAATTCTATCGTCAAATGAAGGCCTTGCGGGGAAAGGTTGATTTTGGCGATCTGTCTCTGGATGAGCTCAGACTGGACAAGGATTATGGCTGGGACAAACCGGTCTGATGAATTTCGTCTCGGCCGACACGAGCAGTCTGGTCCGCTATCTCGAGGGCCGCGACGGCCCCGATATCGATCAGATCGACGCAGCCTTCGAGAAAGACATCTTTCGTTTGACGCCGGCAGCCATGGCCGAGTTGCTGTCCTATCCCAGACCGCGCCCAATGCTGGAACCGCTGCTTTCGAACACGGCCATCCTGCCACTGCTGGACGGCTATTGGGCGCGGGTCGGCTCGGGTCTTCGGCGGATTTTGTCGCTCGGTCTAAAGGCGCGCCTCGCCGATGCGTTGGTCGCCCAGTGTTGCATCGATTCTGACGTCACACTGATCGCGCACGATCCCGATTTCCGCCATTTCGCCGCCCATTGTGGGCTGAGGCTGGCGGCTTGATCAGGCGGGCTGCTTCACGCGGTCTGCGGGCCGGTTGACCATCAGCTTCTTCGTCTCCGCGATCGCCTTGGCCGGGTTCAGACCCTTGGGGCAGACCTGGGCGCAGTTCATGATCGTGTGACAACGATAGAGCTTGAAGGGGTCTTCCAGGTCGTCGAGCCGGTCGTTGGTCTTGTCGTCGCGGCTGTCGGCGATCCAGCGGTAGGACTGCAGCAAGGCCGCCGGGCCCAGATATTCCGTCTGGTTCCACCAGTAACTGGGGCAGGATGTCGAGCAGCAGGCGCACAGGATGCATTCGTACAGCCCGTCCAGCTTGGCCCGGTCTTCCGGCGACTGCAGACGCTCGGTCGTTGGATCGACGTCGTCGGACTGAAGATACGGCTTGATCGAGTCGTACTGGGCGTAGAACAGCGTCAGGTCCGTCACCAGATCCTTGACCACAGCCTGGTGCGGCAGGGGCGCGATCGAGATGCTGTCGCCCGAACATTCGTCCCAGCCCTTGGTGCAGGCCAGGGTGTTGCGACCGTCGATGTTCATCGAACAGGACCCGCAGATGCCCTCGCGGCAGGACCGGCGGAACGCCAGCGTCGGATCGATCTCGTTCTTGATATGGATCAGGGCGTCCAGCAGCATTGGGCCGTGATCGGCCGTCGGCACCTCGAAGGTGTCCCAGCGCGGATTGGCATCCACCTCGGGGTCATAGCGATAGACCTTGTAGGTCTTGACGTCCTTGGAACCGGGGGCGGCCTTGTGGACCTTGCCCTTGGTCGGCTTGGACTGGCGGGGGAGGGTGAGTTCAACCATCGTCGGACCTCAGTAAACCCGTGCCTTGGGCTTGATGTATTCGATGTCGGTGGACATCGTGTACTCGTGCACCGGGCGGTAATCGATCGTCACGCCGTCGCCTTGCGTCTTCCAGGCCAGGGTGTGTTTCATCCAGTTTTCGTCGTCGCGGTCGGGGAAGTCCTCGCGGGCGTGCGCCCCCCGGCTTTCCTGGCGGTTGGCGGCGCTCTCGATCGTGACCAGGGCCTGGTCGATCAGATTGTCGTATTCCAGGGTCTCGACCAGGTCGGTGTTCCAGATCAGGCCGCGATCGGTCGTCTTGATGTCGTGACCGCGCGCATGGATGTCGCGCAGCTTGGCCACGCCCTGGTCCAGGGTCTCGCCTGTGCGGAACACGGCCGCGTCCGACTGCATGGCACGCTGCATTTCAAGGCGCAGCTTGGCGGTCGGGGTCGCGCCATTGGCGTTCCGGAAGCGGTCGAACCGGGCCATGTGCTTGTCGGTGGCATAGGCTGGGGCGTCTGGCACCTTGGACGCCTTGTCCACGACTTCACCGGCCCGCAGACCGGCGGCGCGGCCGAACACGACCAGATCGGTCAGGCTGTTCGACCCCAGACGGTTGGCGCCGTGCACCGAGACGCAGGCCGCCTCGCCCACCGCCATCAGGCCGGGCACGACGCTGTCGGCATTGTCGCCGACCTTGGTCAGGACCTCGCCATGATAGTTGGTCGGGATGCCACCCATGTTGTAGTGCACCGTCGGCAGGACCGGGATCGGAGCCTTGGTCACGTCGACCCCGGCGAAGATCTTGGCCGATTCCGAGATGCCGGGAAGACGTTGGTGCAGCACTTTCGGGTCCAGATGGTCGAGGTGCAGGAAGATGTGGTCCTTGTTCGGACCGACGCCGCGACCCTCGCGGATCTCGATCGTCATCGACCGGCTGACCACGTCGCGCGACGCCAAATCCTTGGCCGACGGGGCGTAGCGTTCCATGAACCGCTCGCCCTCGGAGTTGGTCAGGTAACCGCCCTCGCCGCGCGCGCCCTCGGTGATCAGGCAGCCCGCGCCATAGATGCCGGTGGGATGGAACTGGACGAACTCCATGTCCTGCAGCGGCAGGCCGGCGCGCAGCACCATGGCATTGCCGTCGCCGGTGCAGGTGTGGGCCGAGGTGGCGCTGAAATAGGCGCGACCGTATCCGCCGGTGGCCAGGATCACCAGCTTGGCGCGGAACCGGTGCATGGTGCCGTCGTCCAGCTTCCACGCGGTGACGCCGGTGCAGGCTCCGTCCTGCATGATCAGGTCGAGCGCGAAATACTCGATGAAGAACTCGACCTCGCGGCGCACGGACTGGCCGTACAGGGTGTGCAGGATGGCGTGGCCGGTGCGGTCGGCGGCGGCGCAGGTGCGCTGCACCGGGCCCTCGCCGTAGTTCTTGGTCATGCCGCCGAAGGCGCGCTGATAGATCTTGCCGTCGTCGGTGCGGGAAAAGGGCACGCCCCAGTGTTCCAGCTCATAGACCGCCTTGGGGGCCTCGCGGACCAGATATTCGATCGCGTCCTGGTCGCCCAGCCAGTCCGACCCCTTGACGGTGTCGTACATGTGCCATTTCCAGCTGTCCTCGCCCATGTTGCCGAGCGAGGCGGAGATGCCGCCCTGGGCCGCCACGGTGTGCGACCGGGTCGGGAACACCTTGGTGACGCAGGCGACCTTCAGCCCCTGCTGCGCGGCACCGAGAGCTGCGCGCAGGCCTGAACCGCCCGCGCCGACGACGACGACATCATACTCGTGATCGACAAAATCGTAGGTGGCCAAGGATCAGACTCCGAGACCGGCGGGCAGCGGGGCCGAACCCAGCGCCAGTCGGGCGATGAAGAAGACGCTGGCAGCGGCCAGCAGCAGACAGATCAGGGTGTTAAGGCCGAGCAGCAGCCTCAGCGTGCCTGCCTTGTGAATATAGTCCTCGACGATGACTTTGACGCCCATCTGCATGTGCCACAGGGTCGCAAGCAGCGTGAGTGCGAGCAGGCCCGCGTTCACCGGACTGGCGAACCAGGCCAGGGCACCGTCGTAACCGCCGCCCGACAGGCTCGCAGCGGCCCACAGACCCCAGGCCGTCAGCGGCACCAGGATCAGCGACGACAGCCGCTCGGCCTTCCATTCGCCTGCGCCGTGGTTCTCCGAGACCTTGACGCCATTGCGGTATTGTTTGGCGGTCCGGCTCACAGCGCGACCCTCCCGGCGGCAAAGAGGTAGGCCCAGAAAGCGATGGAGGCGATCACGCCGAACGCGATCGAGCCCCAGGACAGGGCATCGGCGGCCTTGGGCGTCAGGGCTGCACCCGCATCCCAGATCAGGTGGCGAACGCCCGCCGCGAAATGATAAAGCAGGGCCACGGTGAAGCCGAACCAGACCAGTAGGCCCAGCGGCGAACCAGCGACGCCGACGAAGGCGTCATAGGCATCCGGTCCGCTGGCGAGGGCCGCGACCCACCCGACCACCAGCAGCGCTCCGACATAGAGCGCCCCGCCCGTGACCCGGGTCAGGATCGAAGCCAGCATGGTGACGTGCCAGCGCCAGACCTGGAGATGGGGCGACATGGGACGGGGGCGACCGTTCGGCTGGATGACGTGACCGGTGGTCACCGCCCCCACGCTGACAGAAGGGGGGTCTTTGGTATTCGACATGCGAATCGTTCTCAAATCTTCAAGGATTTCAGGCGTTGGGAGCGCGCGCACAGGCTTTAGGGAACCGCGACCACGGGTGTCAACGCGGCCATTGCGCCGCCACCTCACCAAATTGTGCAATGCGGCAGGAACCGATCACGTTTTCGAGTGTTGCCGCAAAACTATAGCCAGGTGGATTCCGCATAAGTCACTGTGCGGGCATGATGTGGCTCGCCCTGCTCTCAGTGCTGGTGGCTCAGAATCCCGACGCGGCACCGCCGTCATCGGAGCGGCTCTACGAACGCCCGGCGGTCCGCCCGTATGAGCCGCCATCTGACTTTGGACGCGAGCGGGCGCAGGGCGACGACGAATCGCCGGTCTTTCGCAAAGCCCTCACCGCACCGGTTTCGGTCGATGCCTATCGCCACAGCTATGAGGTGACGCGCGGTGATGCCGATGTGGCCTATGACCAGGGCGTGACCCAGGCGGAGATCGACTATGACGCCCGGATGGGGCCGCTGGACGGGCCTTGGGTCGTGATTGATGCCCAGGGCCGGGAAGTCGCCCGTCTTGCGCTGGTCGATCCGGGCGACGACCGGATGATCGAGGGGGCCTGGATGCGACCTGCGATGCCGGGGGTCGCGGGCGATTTGGAGCCTGTCGAGGCGGTGCGTCGCGACGTCATCGGTCGGGTCTCGGTCTGGATGGGCGATGCCGGTTCGCTGATTCTCAGTCACCAAGACGCCGGCGAATGGCTCGGCGTTCTGCGGCATGGCGACGAAGCCGATCCGGTGTTCGTCCGCAGGCCTACCTGATCAGACAGACGAATAGCCTCGCACGCGATCAAGCGCCTCAGCCAACGCCTCACCGGCATATTGCAGACCACCACCCCTCCCCCAGACAGGATCGGGCCACAGGCCGTCGTCGTGGCGGCGACCCACCACATGGACGTGAAGCTGGGCCGTGACATTGCCGAGGGCGGCGACGTTCAGCTTGTCGACCGGGCGTGCCGCCGCCTCGCCGAGATCGCGCACCACGGCCCCGGCCCTAACGATCTCCTCCACCAGAACAGCACGGTCCGATGTGGACAGGTCATCAATCTCGACGGCCCCGACCACGCGCGGGATCAGGATCAGCCAGGGGAAGCGCGCGTCGTCCTGAAGCCGGACCTGACACAGCGGCCAATCAGCAGCGAACGCCGACCCGGACTCGAAAGCGGGATCGACGGCGAAATCGCTCACGCCACCGGCTCCAGCGCCCGCATGCGATAGGCGTTCATCGCCGTCCGCCCCAGATGATCCACCAGCCGATAGTTGACCACGGCCCCGACTGGCGCACCGATCACCGGGATCAGCTGGGCCAGCTTGGCCAGGTCGATGTAGTCCCGGTACTCGAGCTGAAACCGCCGCCAGTCGAAATCGTCGAGCGACGCAGGCTGGTTCACGCCTGCGATCCAGTCCTCCAGCTTTTGCAGAACCTCGGGCCGGTGCCGGGCGCTGGAAAAGGCCAGCTGGAAGACGTGCAGGATGAATAGCCGCTCGCGCCAGTCCGTACCGGTGTGGCCGTAAAGGGCCGCGATCTCGAACAGCATCTTGACCTTCAGCCCCATCAGGACCGGAAAATCCGCCGCCGCCAGCAGAAAGCCCCCTGCGCCCGCGACTCCGCCTTCGACGCTGGCCGTCGTGCGATAGAAGCCGATCTGGTCGCGGACCCTGGCCTCGCGCTCCTGCAAGGTCGCGAAGGTCAGCGGACGGGCCGAGGTCCAGCCCGAGCCGGTCAGGATCCCTTGCGTCATCTGTTCGATCGCCTTGGTGACCACCGCATGGACCTTTTCCGGGATCGCCGGTTGATCCGGTCCTGCACCCCGCGCGTGGCCCGGTCCCAGACGCCGGGACCGCGCAGGACATGACGTTTCCAGGCCTCCATCTCGTCGCGGGCCGTGGCTTCGTAGCGGGCGTCGAGGCCGGGGTCGGTCAGGGTTTCGGTCATCGCAACTCCACGGGCCGTCAAGGCGACCAAGGCCGTAACGTCGGACGCTTGCAGGGGTTCGCCTGCGGGTCTAGACCGCCGCCACGGTTTTTCCTCCCATCCACCCCAAAAACAGAACGGCCTCACGCAGCGCGCAAGCGCGATAGGCCCTCATCAACCGGCCTCAAGCAGCGCCTCGGCGCGATAGGCCACTGGAGACTTTCATGGCTCGCGCGAAGATCGCCCTCATCGGCGCCGGAATGATCGGCGGCACCCTGGCCCATGTCGCGGCGCGCGAGGCGCTGGGCGACGTGATCCTGTTCGACATCGCCGAGGGCACGCCCCAGGGCAAGGCGCTGGACATCGGCGAGGCCACCGCCGTGTTCGGCTCGGACGTGTCGCTGAAGGGTGCGAATGAATACGCCGACATCGCGGGCGCGGACGTCTGCATCGTCACGGCGGGCGTGCCCAGGAAGCCCGGCATGAGCCGCGACGACCTGATCGGCATCAACCTGAAGGTCATGAAGGCCGTGGGCGAGGGCATCAAGGCGCATGCCCCGAACGCCTTCGTCATCTGCATCACCAATCCGCTGGATGCGATGGTGTGGGCGCTGCAGAAGTTCTCAGGGCTGCCCAAGGAGAAGGTGGTCGGCATGGCCGGCGTGCTGGATTCGGCGCGTTTCGCCTATTTCCTGGCTGAGAAGACCGGGGTGTCGGTGCAGGACATACACGCCTGGACCCTGGGCGGTCACGGCGACGACATGGTGCCGATGGTGCGGCATTCGACCATCGGCGGCCTGCCGCTGCCGGACGCGGTTGCAGCGGGTTTGCTGAGCCAAGCCGACCTGGACGCCATCGTCGACCGCACCCGCAAGGGCGGCGGCGAGATCGTGGCCCTGCTGAAGACCGGCTCGGCCTTCTATGCGCCCGCTGAATCGGCCATCGCCATGGCCAAATCCTATCTGCTGGACCAGAAGCGCGTCTTGCCCTGCGCGGTCTGGCTGTCGGGCGAATACGGCCTGTCGGACCTCTATGTCGGGGTGCCCGCCCTGATCGGTGCGGGCGGCGCGGAAAAGGTCATCGAGTTCACCACCAACGACGAGGAAAAGGCGATGTTCGAGAAATCGGTCGCGTCGGTCCAGGGCCTGATCCAGGCCTGCAAGGACATCGAGCCCTCGCTGGCCTGAGTTATGGAACGGTGCCCTTCTTCCTTCGGGCGGGAGGGCACCGACCTCAGTCGTCGGAGCCCGGCTTGCCGCGCCCGCTCTTGATGCTCGACCGGTGCGTCTTGGCCACCAGCCGTCGTTCCTTGGACGCCCGCGTCGGCCGGGTCGGCACGCGATAGACCGGCGCGACCGAGGCCTGATCGACCAGTCCCTGCAATCGTTCGATGGCGTCCGCGCGGTTGCGTTCCTGGGTCCGGTGCCGGACGGCGGTGATCAGGATCACCCCGTCCAGCGTCAGCCGACTGCCCGCCAGTTTCATCAGCCGCTGCCGTACCGGCTCGGTCAGGCTAGGCGAGTTCAGCGCGTCGAACCGCATCTGCACCGCGGTCGAGACCTTGTTGACGTTCTGCCCGCCCGGCCCGCCCGCGCGATAGAAGCGGAACTCCAGTTCGTCCTCGGGGATGACGGTCATCGCGCGACCTTCTTCGCCCGCACGACGGCCTGATCCAGAGCCTGCAAAAAATTGGACCGGTCGCGCGGCCCGAACGGCGGCGGCCCCGAGGTCGCCACCCCCATGGACCGCAGATGCTCGCCCACCATCCGCCCGGCCAGGGCTGAGCCGATCGAGTCCGCCGTGAAGGGCTGACCGTTGGACTTGAGCGCTTGGGCCCCGGCCTTCAGGCACCGGTCCGCCAGAGGGATGTCGGCGGTGATCACCACATCGCCCGGCCCGGCCCGCTCGGCGATCCAGTCGTCAGCCACGTCCGGCCCGGCATCAACCACCACCTGTTCGATGAAACTGGCGCGCGGGGTGTTGATCCAGGCATTCGACACCACGAACACCTTCAGCCCATAGCGGTCGGCCACGCGATAGACCTCGTCCTTCACCGGACAGGCGTCGGCATCGATGTAGAGAATGGGGCCGGGCGTCATGCCCGGCCCCATATCACGGCTCAGTTGCCGTAGGCGACCGGCAGACCGCTGGCCTGGGTGCCGCCGGTCATGTAGCGGCGGGCCAGCAGGGTCTGGCGGGTTTCCATCGACTGTTCTACCCCGTTGACGAAGACGTTGGTCGCGATCGACAACGGCTCCAGCGGATCGCCGGACCAGATCACCACATCGCCCGCCGCACCGGGAACCAAGGCCCCGAAATCACCGGCACTGCCGAAGATCCGCGCCGGATTGGTCGTGATGGCGGCGATGGCCGAGGCGTATGGCAGGCCATGCGACACGGCATTCCCGGCGTTGTAGCGCATCTCCTTGGCGCGGTGGATCGAGCCCTCGTTGCCCTTGATGGCGATGACGACCCCGGCGGCGTCGAGACCGGCGGCATTCTCCATCCGCGCGGCGCGGGCCTCGAAGGAACCGGGCAGATTCATGATCGGATTCAGCAGCACCGGCACATTGGCTGCCGCAATCTGATCCGCGACCAGCCAGCCTTCGGCCGCCCCGTCCAGGATCAGTCTGACACCCTCCTCCTGGCCCAGACGCAGGACCTGCAGGATGTCGGCGGCGCGATCGACGGTGACGATCAGCGGCATCCGGTCCTCGGCGACCGGGATCAGGGCCTCCAGATCGGCGCGGGACAGGCTGAGGTCACGCAGACCGGCCCGGTCATAGGCCCCCTTGTTCCGCGCATAGAGACGGACCTCGGCCAGGCTCTCCTTGAACAGGGTGAATGTCGCCCCGCGCGCCCCACCGGCGACGCCCGCTCCGGCCTCGCCGAACGGTGCGACCATGGCCACGCGGGGCTTGACGAGGATGTCGGTACCCTGACCCAGATGGATGATCGAGGCCTGGCCCGCGAACAGGCCCGGCGTCTGGAACCCGCCCTCGCCTGCTCCGGCGAAGTCGCTGTCGTCGGCATGGTTGTGACCGCCCGAGCCACCGGGATGCGATGGCACGACGATGGCCCGCGTCACGCCCCCGGTCCGTGCGACCGGCAGGGTGAAGGACCAGGGGTCCAGCCCATAGCTGACGTCGAACGAGGCGCTGATGGTGTTTGCGCTGTTGGACAGGTCGTCCGATCCGTTCACGGACGACACTTCGGATGCCCCCAGGCCGGAATCCACGGCGACGAAGCCGGGCGAGACCGTCTTGCCGGTCGCATCGATGATCCGGGCCCCGGCAGGCGCTCCGCCTGCGCCGACCGAGACGATCCGGCCGCCGCGAAGGACGACAGTGCCGTTCTCGATGATCGACGTCCCGGTCAGGACGCGGCCGCCCGTGATGGCGACTGTATCCTGTGCCACGGCAGGGGCCGCGATGGTCAGGGCCGCGAGGGCGGCGGTGATGATCAGGCGACGCATCAGCGGGCTCCCGTGCTGGCAGCGGTGACGGGAGCCAGGCCGTACCCCGGCTGGCCCAGTTCGAAATCGGTCTTGGGCTGATAGGCCGGGTTCATCCGGTCATAGGCGAGAGCGCCATCGACGAAGACCTGATCGGCGCGGGCATAGACGCTGAAAGGATCGGCGCTCCAGATCACGATATCGGCCCGTTTGCCCGGCTCCAGCGACCCGGTCTCGTCCTCGATCCCCAGGGCCTTGGCCGCATTGATGGTGATCCAGTCGATCGCATGCTCCTCGGTGATCGTCAGGCCCAGGCGACGCCCGGCGGCGATCCCGGCGGCGGCCTCCTGGTTCAGGCGCTGGGTCAGTTCGGGGTCGTCGGAATGGATGACCGTGCAGCCGCCCTCGGCCGCATCGACCAAGGCCGCGTTCTCCTCGATCCCGTCCAGGCTCTCCATCTTGAAGCCCCACCAGCCGGTCCAGATAGCGGCGCAGATGCCTTCGCGACCCAGGGTGGGCGCCAGTTTGTAGGCCTCGACAGCATGGTGGAAGGTGCTGATCTTGTAGCCGAATTCCTTGGCGATATCGATCATCACCGCCATCTCGTCGGCACGGTAGCAGTGGTTCTGGATCAGGATCGACCCGTCCAGAACACCGGCCAGCGTCTCGTTCTGCAGGTTGCGGGTCGGGGGCGAACCCTCGCCGTCCTCACGCCACTTGTCCCATTTGGCCTTGTAGTCCCGGGCGGCGATGAAGGCCGCGCGGTATCCGGCGACATTGCCCATGCCGGTGGCCGGGGACTGGTTGCGTCCGCCGTAGACCCGGCTGGGGTTCTCGCCGCAGGCCATCTTCACCGTATACGGCGCGTCGGGGAATTTCAGGCCCTGCATGGTGATCGACGGGACGTTGCGGATCGTCACGCCGCGCCCGCCGAACAGATTGGCCGATCCGGGCAGGATGTGCATGGTCGTGATGCCGCCAGCGCGCGCCGTGTTGAAGCCCGGATCCTGAGGCCAGATCGAATGCTCGGCCCAGACCTGGGCGGTGTTCGGGCTGGTCGCCTCATTGCCGTCACTCATGCCGCTGACGCCCGGCGACGGATAGACGCCGAGGTGCGAATGGACGTCGATGATGCCCGGGGTGACGAACCGCCCGCGACCGTCCACGACCGTGTGGCCCGTCGGCACCGGCGTCGAGGCATCCCCGACCCCCGCGATCCGCCCGTCGGTCACAACGACCACGCCGTTCTCGATCTTTCGGCCCGTCGCCGTGAACACCGTCGCGCCCACGATCGCCGAATTCTGCCGCGGCAGGGGCTGATAGGTGGACGGGAAGGGATTCAGCGTCGTGGCGGGGTCCAGCCCGGCCGCCATGGCCTTGGGCTCACGGTCGGACGATGCGCCATCCGCGGCGTCGGGCGTGTCGGGTGTCGTGGCGCAGGCCGAGAGCGACAGCGCCCCCGCGAGCGCACAGGCGATGACGGCGAGGCTGGGCCCCCGCAGGCGGTCGAAGATCATGGATGAAACCCCTCGCGCCCGCATCCGCGCGGGCTGTCTGAACGAGGGCCATAGAAACGACGGCTTCCGGTTCCCGCAAGGCCAAAAATCAGTCTGCGGAAAGAGTGTCGCGGCACCGGGCATCGAACCGCCAGGCTGATGCCCGGAAAGGCTCACCCCAGGGCGGTCATCAGCTCCGGCACGATCGTCTTGTAGTCGCCGACGATGCCGTAGTCCGCGACCTGGAAGATCGGGGCGTCGGCGTCCTTGTTGATGGCGACGATGACTTTCGAATCCTTCATCCCCGCCAGGTGCTGGATCGCGCCGGAGATGCCGATGGCGATATACAGGCCCGGTGCCACGACCTTGCCGGTCTGGCCGACCTGATAGTCGTTGGGCGCGTAGCCCGCGTCCACCGCCGCGCGCGAGGCTCCGACGGCGGCACCCAGCTTGTCGGCCAGGGGGTCCATGACCGCGTGAAACTCTTCCGACGAGCCCAGCGCCCGCCCACCGGAGACGATGATCTTGGCCGCACCCAGTTCGGGCCGGTCGGACTTGACCAGTTCCTCGCCGACGAAATCGGTCCTGGCCGCATCGGCCCCGGCGATGGTCTCGACCGTGGCCGAGCCGCCTTCTCCAGCCGCGTCGAAGGCGGTGGGGCGGACGGTGATGATCTTCTTGGCGTCGGACGACTGGACGGTCTCGAGCGCATTGCCTGCATAGATCGGGCGCACGAAGGTGTCGGCGGACACGACCTCGATGATGTCGGAAATCGGCGCGACATCCAGCTTGGCGGCGATGCGCGGCATGAAATTCTTGCCGTCCATGGTCGCAGGCGACAGCACGGCGTCGTAACCGGCGGCCAGGGGCACGACAACGGCTTCCACCGCCTCGGCCAGGGTCTTGGCGAGCTCGGCGCTCTCGGCCAGCAGCACCTTGCGCACGCCGGCGATCTTGCTGGCCGCATCGGCGACGCCTTGCGCGCTCTGGCCGACGACCAGGATATCGACATCGCCGCCCAGTTTGGACGCGGCGGTCACGGTCTTGTTCGTGGTGTCACGCAGGTTTGCGCCGTCGTGATCGGCGATGACGAGAACGGCCATCTTACAGGGCTCCCACGGTCTTGAGTTTGGCGACGAGTTCGGCGGCGTCGGCGACCTTGATCCCGGCGGAGCGGACCGGCGGGGCGGTGACCTTCAGCACGCTGAGGCGGGGCGCGACATCGACGCCATAGTCGGCGACCGCCTTCATGGCGATCTCCTTCTTCTTGGCCTTCATGATGTTGGGCAGGGACGCATAGCGCGGCGTGTTCAGACGCAGGTCCACCGTCACCACGGCGGGCAGCTGGGCGGCGATGGTTTGCAGGCCTCCATCGATTTCGCGCGTGACCGTGGCCTTGCCCTCGCCGATCTGGATCTTCGACGCGAAAGTCGCCTGGGGCCAGTCCAGGATGGCGGCCAGCATCTGGCCCACGGCGTTGTTGTCGCCGTCGATCGACTGCTTGCCCATCAGGACCAGATCCGGCTTCTCTTCCTCAACCACGGCCTTCAGCAGCTTGGCCACGGCCAGGGGCTCCAGGTCGGTGTCGGACTGGATCAGGATGCCGCGATCGGCCCCCATGGCGAGCGCGGTACGGATGGTTTCTTGCGCCTGCTGTACGCCGATCGAGACGACGACGATCTCGGTCACTGTGCCCGCCGCGTGGTGGTCCTTGCCGTCCTTGAGGCGGACGGCCTCCTCGACGGCGATCTCGTCGAAGGGGTTCATGCTCATCTTGACGTTGGCCAGGTCGACGCCGGTCTGGTCCGCCTTGACGCGGGCCTTGACGTTATAGTCGATGACCCGTTTGACGGGGACGAGAACCTTCATGATACGATCCACACAAGTGCCGGAATGTTGGCGCAGGGAATGGAACGCGATACGACGGCTGTCAACGTAACGCGACGTGAACTAACGACGCGCCCCGATCGCGAGGTCGGTGCGGTGGGAGAGAGACCGATGCATCGTTTCCTGAGCATGAAGCGGCTGACCATCCTGTTCTTCAGCGTCTTCGCGGTGCTGATCGCGGGCACGGTGGTGTTCCAGTCCGTCTGGCTGGATCCCGGCGAACGCTGCGTGAAGGACGGTCACTGGTACGACGTCGAGAGCCGCACCTGCGCCGTGCCCATCTATATTCCCGACATCACTGGACGGCCCGCGGGCGTGACCCGGGCCGAGGCCTCGGCAGAGAAGAACCGAGAACTGCTGGGTCTGGAACGCGAAGTCGCCAACGAACGACGCGCCGTCAACGCCCAGATCGAGGAACAACGCGAGAAATTCGTGGCCGGAACGTTCGAATAATGTCCTTCCAAGCCTACATCGACAATGTGCAGGCCAAGACCGGCAAGTCGCCCGCCGAACTGAAGTCACTGGCCGAGGCCCAAGGGCTGGTCGTCGGCGACGACCTGGCTCCTGGCGTCAAGGCGACCCAGGTCACCGACTGGCTCAAGTCCGAGTTCGACCTGGGCCACGGCCACGCCATGTCGATCTACGCATGGTTCAAGGGCAAGCGATCGTAGGGTTCATCCGCGCTGGCTGATCTTCGCCGTCGTTGGGATGGGCCTTAGAAGGGCGCATTATCCTTGAATGGCCGACACATCGCAGCCCATCAAACTGTCGCGGGGCAAAGCCGCATGGGAAGTTTTGAAGTTCTTGGGAACCTGCCTCATCGGTTTCGCGACTGTGAGTGTGTTGATGTGGCTCGCGCTTGTCGTTCTTATGGGCCTCAGCATCGCGGCCATGTGATTTTTGATCTGTTCTGGCAGTAGACCTTAGCAGCGTCGTTTCAAGACCTAGCGCGTCCCGCCCGGCTTCCACTTCACGTCGTCGGCCCCGTTGGCATTGGCCCGACGTCCCGCCACGAACAGATGGTCCGACAGCCGGTTCAGATAGCGGAGCGCTTCTGGCGTCACCGTGGCCCCGGTCTCGACCAGCCGGATCGCCTCGCGCTCGGCTCGCCTGGCCACCGTCCGCGCCAGATGCAGATGCGCCGACAGAGGCGATCCGCCCGGCAGGATGAAACTGTCCAGCGATTTCAGGCTCTCGTTCATCCAGTCGATCTCGGCCTCCAGCCGGTCGACCTGCGACTGGACGATGCGCAGCGCCTCCCATTTCGGGGCCGGGTCGTGTGGCGTGGCCAGATCGGCCCCAAGATCGAACAGCTCGTTCTGGATCCGGCCCAGCATGGCGTCGATGCGGTCGTTCTGGCCTGAATGCAGCCGGGCGATACCAATGACGGCATTCAGCTCGTCCACGGCACCATAGGCTTCGACCCGCGAATCGCTCTTGGACACCCGCTGTCCGGACGCCAGACCGGTGTCTCCGGCGTCGCCGGTGCGGGTATAGATCTTGTTCAGGACGACCATGGGCTCAGGCTCCGTGCGTGGTCTTCCACCACAGACCCACCATCAGAAGCACGATCGCCACCGCCTGCAACAGCACCCGCAGGCGCATCAGCCGGTTGGAGTTCGAGCGCGCATAGGCCCCGCCCCGAAACAGCGAATAGATGCCAAAGCCAAGCGTGACGGTCACCGCCAGTATGGCCAGCAGGATCAGGATGGTGAAGACGGTGTCCATGGCGGCGATCCCTACGCCGGACACGCGGTCGCGCCAAGCGACAGAGGCGCGCAGGCCCGGTGCGACATCGGGGCGTGTGACCCGTTATCGTTATGGTAAAGCTCGGTCGGATATCGACGGTTGTCAGGGTCCGTTTCGAAAGCCAATCATGTCCGATCGCGCTGTTCGCAGCCTGGAGAATCTCGAGAAATCGGCATCGACGGCCCGCGTGCTGAACCTGCTCCAGATTTCCAAGGTCCACGGCAAGACCGCGATCTGGCGCGAAAGGCCATTGTTTCGGACCCCCGAACTGAACACCGCCCTGGTGATCAAACATCGGCTGCGGCGCAACGAATCCGACATGTTCCGGGGGCGCCGTCAGGTGGCGACCAAGATCATCATCCCTATCGACGGGCGCGATCTGAAGACGGGCGGTCGCTATGTCTTCGTCGATCAGATGCATTTCGAGCGCACCCTGATGGAGGTGTTCGGCGTCCCCGCAGACCATTCGGACATCGAGACCCTGCGGCTGATCGACAAGTTGCCGTCGCTGGACCCCTTCCTGCTGCGCGAACAGCTGAGCCGCTCCGGCATCGACCCCGCGCCGTGCTATTTCGCGCTCAGCGAGGCCGACCTCCAGAAGATGCTCAACTTCGTCAAGGGCGAGATCACCCCGCTGGTTCAGCTTAGCCTGGGCGGGGCTGTAACCGGTTCCAGCTCGATCGAGCGGATGGCGGCGAAGATTTTGTCGAACGCGCCGGGCGACCGGATGGACGCGCTTGGCCAGACGCTGCGGCTGGATCCGGAGCAGTACGCCGAGGGCGTCTTCTGCTGGAAGGGCTTCCTCTACTACAAATGGAGCCTGGGCAGCATGACCGGCGACATCGCCTCGGTCGCCGACAAGGTCGCCACCATCAAGCCGGTCGGGCCGATGGACCAGGCGGCCAAGGAGTATATCGCGCGCGGTCGCGAGGTTCTGAAGGGCCAGATCATGCGCACCTGCGTCGAGGTGCGTCGCACGCTGAAGATCTATGACGAGGCCTATGCCGGCCTGACCCAGGACGGCAATCCCGTGGGGTTCCGGGACTTCCTGCTGGAGGCCCCGGCCCTGTTCGCGCGGCTGGGCGATCAGCTGGGCGCGATCCAGCACATCGTCAGCTTCTGGAATTTCAGGTTCGGGTACAAGGCCCCCCCGCCGGGCGTCGAGGAACTCATCGACATCTTCATGGACTTCGAGGTCAGTCTGCGCGGTCGGGACGACGAGGCATGAGCGACCGTTCCGTCCGCAGCCTTACCAATCTGAAGGCCTCGGCCTCGACCGCACGTGTGCTCAACCTGCTGCGGGTATGGGAGGACAACCGCCATACCGAAGCCTGGAGCGCGGCCCCTCTGTTCCGGCACCGGATGTTGAACCGGGCGCTCTTCATCCGGCATCGGTTGCGGCGTGACGAGATCGACTTGTTCCGGGTGCGGCGACCGGTGGCGACCAAGATCGTCCTGCCGATCGACGACAATGATCTGAGGGCCGGAGGCCGGTTCCTTTTCGTCGATCAGATCGGCTTCGACCAGGCGCTGGAGCAGGCATTGGGGATCGGTGCGGATCATCCCGACCGCCGGACGCTGGACCTGATCGCCGCCCTGCCGGGGTTCGATCCCTTTCTGCTGCGCGAACAGTTGCGGCGTCACGAGATCGAGCCCGCACCCTGCTATTTCAACGTCAGCCTGGCCGATATGGCGGCGATGGACCTGTTCGTGCAGGAGGAAATCCTGCCACTGGTCCGCCTCAGCCTGGGCCAGGAGGCCCTGGTGTCGGTTGGCAATCCGGTGGCGCGTCTGGCCGGCAAGATCCTGTCCAGCTCCGCCGAGGGCGATCTGTCGATACTGGGCAAGACCCTGAACCTAAAGCCCGAGGAGTACGAAGAGGGTATCTTCTGCTGGAAGGGCTTCCTCTACTACAAATGGGCGCTGCGCTCGGTCATCGGCGACGTCGGGTCGGTGTCTGAGGCCATCCGGCTTGTCCGTCCGCACGGACGCGCTGACCACGAGCAGACGGTCGAGATCGATCGCCTACGCCAGTCCCTGCGTCGTCGCATCGTCGACACCTGCGAGGCCACCGCGGGGATGCTGCGGGTCTATGACGACGCCTTCCGTTCGCTGAGCCACGACAAAGACCCGACGGTCTTCCGCGAATTCCTGCTGGACGCACCCCTGCTGTTCGCGCGGCTGGGCGAACAGATTGCTGCCCTGCAACACATTGTCAGCTTCTGGAAATACCGGTTCGGGCCGCGCAAGACACGGCCGGACGCGGCCGAACTGCTGGACCTGCTGGGGGATTTCGAGGCCAGCCTGGCCGGTCGCGACGACGACCACGGCATCGCCCTCGCCGCATAGAAAAGGCCCGGCGGATCGCTCCGCCGGGCCTTCTTGATGAGGGGCTATCGCGCGTTCGCGCGACTTGAGCCCGGATTTCTCGGGCTACCGCGTGTTCGCGCTCAAGCAGCGAGCCGCCGCGCGGCGAGCGGTAGCGCCCTAGTAGCGGTAGTGATCCGGCTTGAACGGGCCTTCCGTCGGGACCGAGATATAGTCGGCCTGTTCCTTGGACAGGGTCGTCAGCTTGGCGCCCAGCTTGGCCAGGTGGAGCGTGGCGACCTTCTCGTCCAAGTGCTTGGGCAGGACATAGACCTGGTTCTGATAGGCCGACTTGTTGGTCCACAGTTCGATCTGGGCGAGGGTCTGGTTGGTGAAGGAGGCCGACATCACGAACGAGGGGTGGCCCGTCGCATTGCCCAGGTTCACCAGACGGCCTTCCGACAGCAGGATGATCTTGTTGCCGCCGGGGAATTCGACGTGGTGCACCTGGGGCTTGATCTCGTCCCATTTGAAATTCTTCAGGCCGGCGACCTGAATCTCGGAATCAAAGTGGCCGATGTTGCAGACGATGGCGTTGTTCTTCATCGCCCGCATGTGATCGACGGTGATGACGTCCTTGTTGCCGGTGGCGGTGACGAAGATGTCGGCGCGACCGACCGAATCGTCCAGCGTCTGGACCTCATAGCCTTCCATCGCGGCCTGCAGGGCGCAGATCGGATCGATCTCAGTCACGATCACGCGGGCGCCGCCCTGGCGCAGCGACGCCGCCGAGCCCTTGCCGACGTCCCCATAGCCGCAGACCACCGCGACCTTGCCCGACAGCATGACATCGGTACCGCGACGGATCGCGTCGACCAGCGATTCACGGCAACCGTACAGGTTGTCGAATTTGGACTTGGTGACGCTGTCGTTGACGTTGATCGCGGGGAACGGCAGCTCGCCGCGCTCGGCCATCTGGTACAGGCGGTGGACGCCGGTGGTGGTTTCTTCCGACACGCCGCCGATGGCGTCGCGGATGGCCGAATAGAAGCCGGGCTTCTCGGCGATGTAGCGTTTCATCACCTTGTAGAGGGCCTCTTCCTCCTCGTTCTGGGGATCGTTCAGAACGGAAATGTCGGCCTCGGCCTTGGGCCCGAGCACGCACAGCAGGGTGGCGTCACCGCCGTCGTCCAGGATCAGGTTCGGATAGCCGCCGTCGGCCCATTCGAAGATCTTGTGGGCATAGTCCCAGTATTCCTCCAGCGTCTCGCCCTTGGTGGCGAACACGGGCGTACCCGCGGCGGCGATGGCGGCGGCGGCGTGGTCCTGGGTCGAGAAGATGTTGCACGAGGCCCAGCGGACGTCGGCACCCAGAGCTTCCAGCGTCTGGATCAGGACGGCGGTCTGGATGGTCATGTGGAGCGAACCGGCGATGCGGGCGCCCTTCAGCGGCTGGGCCGCGCCGAACTCTTCGCGCAGCGCCATCAGACCGGGCATCTCGGTCTCGGCGATGGCGATTTCCTTGTTGCCGAACGGGGCGAGCGAGATGTCGCGGACGATATAGTCGGTCATGGGGGCGGTTCCTTGAGCGCGGGGCGAGTTTGGGCAGGGCTATAAACGGGTCGGCCTCCTGGAGCAAGAAACGTATAAGGATGTCCTTATATATCCCTCTCCCGGCGGGAGAGGGCTTGAGCGCCCGGGAGCCGTCAGGCGATCGGACTTGCGCGAAAGGGTGAGGGGCAGATCGTGGGACGTGGGCATCACCAGCCCCTCACCCCTTCGGCTGGCGCATCGCTTCGCACTGCGAGCCTCAAGCCCTCTCCCGCCGGGAGAGGGTGGCGCTTTGGGTTATCGCGTGCCTAAAATCTTCTCTGAATTTGGGGATGCTCATGAATTTCACGATCCTGGCGACGGCCTCGGCCGCGACCCTGATGATGGCCGCGCCGGTCATGGCGCAGACCGCGACCGGCGAGACCGTGCTGGTCCAGGCGGGGCGTCTGCTGGATCGTCCCGGACAGGCCCCACGCGGCCCATCCACGATCGTGATCCGCGACGGCGTGATCGTCGAGGTCCGTGACGGCTTCGTTGGAGCCGACGTCCTGCCCGGCGCGCGAGTTATCGACCTTCAGAGCCGGTTCGTCCTGCCCGGCCTGATCGACAGCCATGTGCATCTGGTCTCCGACCGCGCCGGTCAGGAAGGCCTGCTGGCCGAATTCACCGACAGCCTGCCCGCCCGGGCGTTCGAGGCGGCGGAGAATGCGCGCAAGACGCTGATGGCCGGGTTCACGACGGTGCGGAATCTGGGCGATGGCGGGGGCGTGACCCTGGCGCTACGGGACGCGGTGGCGCGCGGGGCCGTGCCGGGGCCGCGCATCCTGGACGCCGGGACCAGTATCTCGACCACCTCCGGGCATATGGACGGCCGCAACGGGCTGAACGACGAACTGCGCGAGCACACGCCGCACGACAATGTCTGCGACGACGTCGGCTCCTGCCGCGAGGCGGTGCGGCTGCAGATCAGCCGGGGGGCCGACGTGATCAAGATCGCCACGACCGGCGGGGTCAACAGCCGGATCGGCGCCGGTCTGGGTGCCCAAATGTTCGAGGACGAGGCCAGGGCCCTGATCGACACCGCCCACCTGTATGGCAAGAAGGTCGCCGTTCATGCCCATGGGGCCGACGGCATTGATCTGGCGCTACGGTTGGGTGCGGACTCGATCGAGCACGGCACCATCTTCGATGACGAGACCATCGGCCTGTTCCGCCGCTCGGGGGCCTATTATGTGCCGACGCTTTCGACCGTGAATGGCTATCGCGAGAGGCTGGCCGCCAATCCCAATGCCTATCCGCCCGAGGTCCTGCCCAAGATCCTGTGGCGCATCTCCATCACCGGCCAGTCGCTGGAGCGGGCGGTCCCGGCGGGCGTCAAGATCGCCTTCGGCACCGATGCGGGGGTGTCCAAGCACGGCCGCAACGCCGACGAGTTCGAGCTGATGGTCCAGCACGGCATGACGCCCACCACCGCGATCCAGGCGGCGACGATCAATGCGGCGGACCTGCTGGGCCTTTCGGCGGAGCTCGGCAGTCTGGAGGTCGGCAAGCGCGCCGACATCATCGCCGTCGAGGGCGATCCGCTGAACGACGTGACGGTGCTGAAGGACGTCGATTTCGTCATGCGCGGCGGCGTGGTGTTCAAGGCCGAGTAGCCGCGCATCCGTGCCACACCGGCCGCGCGATCGGCGCGGGCGGACACCGGTTCGTCTTGCATCGCCTGTCACCTTGCCCCATCTGGGCCGACCCGCGCGGACAGGCTGTCCGGACGGGGCTCACGGGGGTGGGTTCAAGGCCTTGCGGGGCCGGACGCCCTTCCCATATCCGCATCAGCCGGAGAAACCCCTCAAAGTCTGGGGTTTTGCCGGAAACCGTACTTAACCGTTCGCCATCGGCGCCCCGCCGGTGACCGGACATACTGAAAACATGGGGGCGGTCACGCGCGGCGCTTCGCTTGAAAAGGCCGCCGCATCGCCCGCCGAATGGAGTGAAAAGAACGTCTATGGCCAAGATCATCGGTATCGACCTGGGCACCACCAACTCGTGTGTCGCCGTCATGGACGGCAAGAACCCCAAGGTCATCGAGAACGCCGAGGGCAACCGCACGACGCCATCGGTCGTCGCGATCCAGGACGGCGGAGAGACCCTGGTCGGTCAGCCGGCCAAGCGCCAGGCCGTGACCAATCCGTCCAACACCTTCTTCGCGATCAAGCGCCTGATCGGCCGCTCGTTCGACGATCCGGTGGTGGCCAAGGACAAGGGGATGGTCCCCTATGAGATCGTCAAGGGCCCGACCGGCGACGCCTGGGTGCGCGCCAATGGCAAGGACTATTCGCCCCAGCAGATCAGCGCCTTCACCCTGATCAAGATGAAGGAGGCCGCCGAGGCCTATCTGGGCGAGAAGGTCACCCAGGCCGTCATCACCGTGCCGGCCTATTTCAACGACGCCCAGCGTCAGGCCACCAAGGACGCCGGCAAGATCGCCGGACTTGAGGTTCTGCGCATCATCAACGAGCCCACCGCTGCGGCGCTCGCCTATGGCCTGGACAAGAACGAAGGCCAGAAGATCGCCGTCTATGACCTGGGCGGCGGCACCTTCGACGTGTCGGTGCTGGAGATCGGCGACGGCGTGTTCGAGGTCAAATCCACCAACGGCGACACCTTCCTGGGCGGCGAGGATTTCGATCTGCGTCTGGTCGACTACCTGGCCGACGAGTTCAAGAAGGAACAGGGCGTCGATCTGCGGAGCGACAAACTGGCCCTGCAGCGCCTGAAGGAAGAGGCCGAGAAGGCCAAGAAGGAACTGTCCTTCACCCCGTCGTACGAGGTGAACCTGCCCTTCATCACGATGAACGCCTCGGGTCCGCTGCACCTGAACGTCAAGCTGTCCCGCGCCAAGCTGGAAGCCCTGGTCGACGACCTGATCCAGCGCACGATCGAGCCCTGCGCCAAGGCGCTGAAGGACGCGGGCCTCAAGGCCTCCGACATCGACGAAGTCGTGCTGGTCGGCGGCATGACCCGGATGCCCAAGGTCGTGGAGGCCGTGAAGGCCTTCTTCGGTCGCGAGCCGCACACCGGCGTGAACCCCGATGAGGTCGTGGCCCTGGGTGCCGCCGTTCAGGCCGGCGTGCTGCAAGGCGACGTCAAGGACGTGCTGCTGCTGGACGTGACGCCGCTGACCCTGGGCATCGAGACCCTGGGTGGCGTGTTCACTCCGCTGATCGAGCGCAACACGACGATCCCGACCAAGAAGAGCCAGGTGTTCTCCACCGCCGACGACAACCAGTCGGCCGTGACCATCCGGGTATTCCAGGGCGAGCGTCCGATGGCCTCGGACAACAAGGTGCTGGGTCAGTTCGACCTGATGGGCATTCCGCCCGCGCCGCGCGGCCTGCCGCAGATCGAGGTCGCCTTCGACATCGACGCCAACGGCATCGTCCACGTCACCGCCAAGGACAAGGCGACCAACAAGGAACAGTCGATCCGCATCCAGGCCAACGGCGGTCTTTCCGATGCCGACATCGAGAAGATGGTCAAGGAAGCCGAGGCCAATGCCACGGCGGACAAGGCCAAGAAGGACATGGTCGAGGCCACCAACGGCGCCGAAAGCCTGATCCACTCGACCGAGAAGGCCATGGCCGAACACGGCGACAAGCTGGGCGAAGAAGAGAAGACGGCGATCGAGACCGCCATCGCCGAGCTCAAGACCGCCAAGGACGGCACGGATCCGGAAGACATCCGGACCAAGACCAACGCCCTGGCTCAAGCCTCGATGAAGCTGGGCGAGGCCATGTACGCCCAGGCCGCGGCCGCCGGTGACCCCGAAGACGTCACCGCCACCAAGGACGACGGCGTGGTCGACGCCGAGTTCGAGGACGTCTCGGACGAGGACGACCAGAAGAAGAGCGCTTAAGGCTGATATCCTCCCCCTGGCGTAGCCCAGGGGGAGGCGGCTGGCGCCACAACGAACTCCCCCGTCGGGGTTAGCCGCCGGTGGGGCCGGTCGAGAAGTCGAACTGTTCCGGCTGGCGACGCGGGCCCGAACCCAGGCTCCAGGTCAACCCGATATAGAAGGCCCGCAGCTTGATGTCCTGCTCGGTCCGCTCGCGGAACTGCGGCGTGTCATAGACCGTGGCCCCGCCGAAGGAGTTCAGGATGTCCCGGCCCGTGATGTTCAGCGACACGGTGTCCGTCAGCTTGCGGCGATAGCCGAGATTCAGCATGCCGCCGCTTTCTCGGACGCCCTGGGCCAGCAGCTGATCGCCCTGCCAGAAGCCCGAGACCTGGACGAAGTCCTTGGCGGTCGGCTGCCAGTTCAGGCTGAGACGACCGGTCAGGAGGTCGCCTTCGCGGGTGCGACCGCCGGGGATACCGCGCGCGTCGATCTCCTGATGGAAGGCATTGACGCTGGCGTTGTAGCGGAGCGTCGAGTGCAGACGCCCGCTGGCGGTGACCTCGACCCCCAGATCGGTGCGTCCGCCCAGATTCTCGGGCCGGGTCAGGAAGATGCCGTTGCCCAGATCCGTCGCCACATCGGTGAAGGCCCCGGTGGTGTCGCGATAGTAGCCGGTCACCTGATAGAAGCTCTGACCCCGGCGCAGCTGCCACATGGCCTCGAAGCTGTCGGTCTCCTGCGGCTCCAGATCGGGATTGCCCGAGCGCAGATTCTGCGGATCGCCATAGGCCACGAAGGGATTGAGCTGCGTCGGCTGGGGCCGCTGGATGCGCTTGGAATAGCTGGCGCGCAGGGTCTGGGTGTCGGTCAGCTTGTACTGGAGGTGGGCCGTCGGATAGGCGCGGAAATAGTCCTGGGACGCCGAGACGGCATTGGTCACGTCCTCGACGTCGATCTCGGCCTGCTCGAGGCGCAGACCCAGCTGGCCCGAGAATTTCTCGCCGAAGGGCCGTTCATAGGTGGCGTAGAGGGCGTGGACCGTCTGCTCGGCCTCGAAGGTATTGTTGAGGCCCTGCACCGGGGCCAGCAACGCCTCGGTCGCGCCGCGAAGCAGGATGTTGTCCTGTTCCGGACGCAGGATGGTCAGCTCATAGCCCGCCCGCAACCGCGCGCCACTCTCCCAGGGACGCGTGTAGGCGCTGGTGAAGCCGATCTGGTCCTGGCCGCCCTCC
Organism: Rhizobium sp. Q54; assembly: GCA_943369795.1. Lineage (GTDB taxonomy): Bacteria > Pseudomonadota > Alphaproteobacteria > Caulobacterales > Caulobacteraceae > Brevundimonas. The sequence goes on from CALROO020000014.1 coordinate 37,912, forward strand.
TGGGCCTGTTCCTCGAAGAAGGACGGCGCGACGGGCACGGCGAACTGGCTCAGCGTGCGCGAGCTGAAGTCGTTGTCATTGCGGTCGAAGCGCAGCTCGTTCGACCATTCGTGGCCCGAGGCATCGAACCGGTGCAGGACCCGCGCGGTCGCGCCCCAGCCCGAGAAGGAGAAGCCGCCGTCGCCGTCGCGCTGGTACTCGCTGGTCACGACGCCCGCGGCGTTGCGCGTCCGGAAGAGGCTGTCGGTCTCGTTGTCGGAGGAAAAGCTGTTGTAGCGAAGCTCTCCGGTCAGCTGGGTCTTGTCGGTCAGGGCGTATTCGGCGGCCAGGCGGCTGAAGATGCCACTGGATTCGGAGTCCGAATCGAGATCGGTCGTCGAGGTCGAGGTCACCGCACCCGTTGCGTCCAGCTGCTCGCGCAGGCGGGTCAGCTCGAAGGGCTGGACGTCGTAGCGGTAGTTGGCGTCGCCGGTCAGGGTCAGCTTGTCGCGCTGCCAGGTGCCGCCCGCCCCGACATTGTAGCGCCCGTTGTCGCCGACGTTGGCGCGCAGGGAGGCCGTCCGGGTAACCGTGCCCGGAGACCCCGGTGCGCCGGGCACGGCCGCCTGGCCCGGCGCGGGGCGCGGGACCGGCTTGGTGATCAGGTTGATGACGCCGCCCGACCCTTCGGGGCTGTAGGCGGCCGACGGGTTGGTCATGACCTCGATGCGCGAATAGCGATCGGCCGGTAGCTGCAGGATGACGTCGCCCCGGTTCGGCCCCGACAGGATGGCCGAAGGGCGCCCGTCGACCAGGATCGTGACGTTGGAATCGCCGCGCAGCGACACGTTGCCGGACGGATCGACGTCGACCGAAGGCACGTTGCGCAAGGCGTCGGCCAGGGTGCCGGTGGTGGCCTGGAGATCGTTGGCCAGGCTGTAGCTCATGGAGTCGATCGAGCTGCGGATCTCGGCCGGCTGGGCGACGACCACGACCTCATCGACCGTCGCCTCCTCCTCGGTTTCGGCATCCGCCGTGTCATCAGCGGGAGCGGGGGTCTGGGCGGGTGTCTGAGCCGGCGCCTGGGCCGAGGTCGGCGGCGGGGTTTGTGCCGGAGGGCTCTGGGTCGGCGCGGGCGTGGCGCGCGGCGGCGGCGTGGTCTGGGCCAGCACGGCACTGGCAGGGGCCGTCAGGGCGACGCCGAGCAAAAGCGCGAGTTTGAACGATGTCACGATTGGAACCCCCGAAAACTGGCGGTCGCCGACATCGCGTCCGTCATGAGGGTCTGGCTATCAGGTGCCGGGGCATGACCGGAAGTTACATCGCTGTCACTTGATTAAACCTGGTTCATCCATGGTGCGAAAGGATGGCAAGGCGCGGGGGTGACGGGCCGAGACGGGCGAGCTAGCGTCTTCGCACAGTCCTTTTGGAGCACGCGTTTGACCCAGGCCCTGACCCGCCGTTCCGCCCTGTTCGCCTCCGCCGGGGCGGCGACCCTGCCTTCGGTGAGCTGGGCCCAGACCCCCGCCAACGACGACGCGTCGCTGGCCCAGGCGGTGGACGCCTTCGTGAAGACGGCCATGGCGGCGTGGCCGGACCAACCGGCGCTCGGCATCGTCCTGGTCAAGGACGGCCAGCCGGTCCTGACGCGCGGCTATGGGGTGAAAAAACAAGGCGAGGCGGCACGGGCCGACGAGCACACATTGTTCGCCATCGCCTCCAACACCAAGAACGTCACCGCCGCCGCCCTGGCCATCCTGGTCGACGAGGGCAAGGTGAAGTGGGACGAGCCGGTCGCGACCTACATCCCCGGCTTCACCCTGTCGGACCCGGTGATCGGAGCGCGGATCACCGTGCGCGATACATTGAGCCACCGGGCCGGGTTCGGGCTGGGCGCGGGGGACCTGCTGTTCTGGCCCAATAGCCCTCGGACGCGGGCCGAGATCATGGCGGCGGTCCCGCATGTGCCGATCGAGGATGGGTTCCGGGCCAACTACCACTACTGCAACCTGATGTTTGTGGTGGCGGGCGAGGTGATCGCCAAGGTCTCGGGCATGCCGTGGGAGACCTTCGTCCAGACCCGCATCCTGGACCGGGTCGGCATGACCGAGACCGTGCCTTTCACCTCCATGGCCGATCCGGCCAAGTCCGCCCTGCCGCATGGGCGGATCGGGCCGCCGCTGCGTTACCAGGGAGCGATGACGGTGCTGGCCGACACGATCGCCGACATCTGGAACTGGGATGCGGCCGGCGCGGCGGGCGGGTTCTGCACGACCGCCACCGACTGGGCCAAATGGATAGCGGTTCGGCTGGCCATGGGGGCGCTGCCGGACGGGACGCGGCTGTTCTCCGAGGCCACGGCGCGCGAGATGTGGCGGCCCAACATCATCGTCGGCTCGTCGCCGGGCCCGACGGCGGAGCTGCCCGGTCGGGCCATCGCCTCGACCTATGCCATGGGGTTCCAGGTGCAGGACTATCGCGGCGAGCGGCTGATCAGCCACGGCGGCGGATCGCCCGGCGGAATCTCGGCGACGGTGCTGATTCCCGGTCGCAACGTCGGGTTCGCGGTGTTCTCGAATGCCGAGGAGAGCTTCCTGCTGCGGACCCTGCGCAGCGGCATCACCGACATCGTGATGGGCAAGGTCGGATTCGACTGGATCGCCGACTCCAGGCGGCTGGAGGCCAGCGGCAACGAAGCATCGCTGAAGGCCGCCATCGAGATCGACGCCAAACAGGCGGCGGGCTCTCCCCCGTCCCTGCCGCTGGACGCCTACGTCGGGACATGGCGCGACCCCTGGTACGGCGACATCGAGATCGAGGCGCGGGGCGATGGTCTGCACCTGGCCTTCAGCCGGACGCCTGCCCTGCAAGGCCCGCTGGAGCCCTATGACGGCGAGACCCTGCGGACCCAATTCCCGGACAAGCGCGAGGAGGACGCCTTCATCACCTTCACGATCGCCGACGGCCGCCCGGTGACGGCGACGATGAAGGGGGTCAGCCCGGACATCGACTTCAGCTACGATTATCAGGATCTGCGACTGACGCGGGTCTGAGCGTCCGCTTGGACGGGGCGAGAGGTTCATCACGGAGAGCACAGAGGAAACACAAAGAGCACAACGGGACCGCGCGCTTGCCGCCGTCATTGATCTTGCGGCTGAAGGCGTAACAGGCTGAGGGGCGGCTTTGCCGCCGTTCTGGCTCCCGACGGGAACAGACATGAGATGTTGAGACATGCGGCCCCTCCGTGTTCTTTGTGTCTCCTTGGTGCTCTCTGTGGTGAACCTCCTCATCCCCCATCGACTGAATGGGGGATGCGATAGTCCGTCGGCCTGTCGGAAACGGCTGCAAGTACCCTTTCAGGACGGGGTTTACTCGATTGCCTGGTACCGCCACAGGTCCACCCATGTCGCGCGATTTCCGCCAAGCCATCCGGGATCAGGCGGCCCTGCTGGGGTTCGATGCCTGTCGCTTCGCCTCGGCCGCCGAGCCGTGGAGCGCGGGCGAGCGTCTGGCGCATTTCGTCGAGGCGGGGCGGCACGGCGAGATGGGCTGGATGGAGACGACCCAGGCGCGCCGCAGCCACCCCACCGCCATGTGGGACGGCGCGCGGACGGCGATCGTGCTGGGGCTGAACTATGGTCCGGACGGTGATCCCCTGCCCGAGATGGCGGACCGGAGCGCGGGCTATGTCTCGGTCTATGCGCGCGGCGACGATTATCACGAGGTGATCAAGGGGCGGCTCAAGACCCTGGCCGGTCAGGTGGCGGCGAAGACGGGGCAGGACGTCAAGGTTTTCGTCGACACCGCGCCCTTGATGGAGAAGCCGCTGGCGCAGCGGGCTGGGTTAGGGTGGCAGGGGAAACATACCAATCTGCTGAGCCGGGAGCACGGCAACTGGCTGTTCCTGGGGGTGATCCTGTCCGCCGCCGAGATCGCGCCGGACGCGGCCGAGAGCGAACACTGCGGATCCTGCACCGCCTGTCTGGACGCCTGTCCGACCCAGGCGTTTCCGGCCCCGTTCCAGCTGGATGCGCGGCGGTGCCTGTCCTATCTGACCATCGAGTTCGCCGGGGCGTGGCCGGAGGAATTCCGGGTGGCGACAGGCAATCGCATCTATGGCTGCGACGACTGTCTGGCGGTCTGTCCGTGGAACAAGTTCGCCGCCGAGGCCAGGGAGGGCCGGGTCAAGGCGCGGGCGGCGCTGGAGCGGCCCCGGCTGGCGGAACTGGCGGCGCTGGACGATGCAGGGTTCCGGGCGCTGTTTTCCAAGAGCCCGATCAAGCGGGTCGGGCGGGACCGGTTCGTGCGGAACGTCTTGTATGCGATCGGGAATTCCGGGGACGCGGGCCTAATCCCAACGGCCGAACGGCTGGCGAGCGATCCGAACCCGGTCGTTGCCGACGCCGCGCGGTGGGCGGTGTCACGTCTGCCCTCTCCCCTTGTGGGAGAGGGAGGCCGCGCACGAGAGCGAAGCGATCGTTCTGGCGCGGGCGGGTGAGGGGTGAGGCGGTGGACGCTGCTCCTGGCGCTTTCACCCTCACCCTTTCGCGCAAGGACGACGCCGAAGACGGCGTCCTGCGCTCAAGCCCTCTCCCATAAAGGGAGAGGGTATAGCAGATCACCCCTGCCCCACGTTGGCACTGACCCGGGGCGAGCCGGGGACGGGGGCGACGTCCAGGAGCTGGACCCGGAACACTAGCACGGAATTGGCCGGAATCTTCGCCCCGCCCCCGCGTTCACCGTAACCTAGCGCAGGCGGGATATAGAGCAGCCATTCGTCGCCGACCCGCATCTGGCTGAGGGCCACGGTCCAGCCGGGGACAACCTCGTCCAGATGGGTGGCATAGGGGACGCCGCGCTCGAACGAGCTGTCGAACACCGACCCGTCGGTCAGGGACCCTTCGTAGTTGACGCTGACCAGGTCGTTGGCGTCGGGCATGACGCCGCCCGCCGGGCCTGATTTCAACACCTTGTACTGGACCCCGGACGGCAGGGTCTGGACGCCGTCCGCCGTTGCGTTCTTCGCCATGAAGGCGTTGGCGGCCTCAAGATTGGCGACGGCATCGCCACTCGTCGCCGCGTCGCCCCGACCGCAGGCGGCCAGCATGGCCATCATCGCCACGACGATCGTCGCCCTAGCCCATCCGAAGCGCATAACCCTGATCCTTCAACGCCTGACCGATCTCGTCGGCGTGGGCGCTATCGCGTGTTTCGACCATGATGTCGAACTCCGCCCCCTTGGCGGGGACATCCAGCGCCAGGCGGTTGTGGACGACGTCGATGATGTTGCCGCCCAGCCCGCCGATCACCGCCGCCATGGCCGACAGCATGCCCGGCCGATCGTCGCCCAGGATGCGATAGACGATCAATCTCCGTTCACGGACCATCTCGCGGTTCAGCACCACCGCCAGCATCCGCGCGTCGATATTGCCGCCGCACAGGACCAGACCGACCTTCATCCCCCTGAACCGGTCGGGGTAGGCCAGCAGGGCCGCCAGGCCGCCCGCGCCTGCCCCCTCCGCCACCGTCTTTTCCAGCGTCGCATAGAAGGCCACGGCCTTTTCGAAATCGGCCTCCTGACAGACCAGCACGTCCTCGACCAGCGGATCGGCCAGGGCGAAGGGGATGTCGCCGACGGCCTTGATGGCGATGCCCTCGGCGATGGTGGCGCCGCCACAGCTGGGCGGACGGCCCGCGCGACGGGCGCTGAACGAGGGATACATGGCCGCCTCGACGCCGAAGATGCGGATGTCCGGCTTCATCGCCTTGGCCGCGATGGCGCAGCCCGCGATCAGCCCGCCGCCGCCGATCGGGATGATCAGGGCGTCCAGATCCGGCGCGTCCTCCAGGAATTCGATCGCGCAGACGCCTTGGCCGGTGACGATGCCCGCGTCGTCGAAGGCCGAGATGAAGACAAAGCCGTGTTCGTCGCGCAGCCGGTGGGCTTCCTGGGTCGAGGCGGTGAAATCGGCCCCCTTGATGACCACGGTCGCCCCGTGGCCGCGCGTGCCGTCCGCCTTGGTGAAGGGCGTGCCCTCGGGCATGACGATGGTCACGGGGATGCCCAGTCGCCCCCCGTGATAGGCCAGGGCCTGGGCGTGGTTGCCGGCGGATGCCGCCACCACGCCGCGCTTCATCTCGTCGGGAGTCAGCTGGCTGAGCCGGTTCAGGGCCCCGCGTTCCTTGAACGAGCCGGTGAAATGCAGGTTGTCGTATTTGACCCAGACCTCTGCCCCCGTCAGCTGCGACAGGCGCCGGGAATAGCGGACGGGGGTCCGGTCGACCTGTCCGGCGATCCGCGCCTGGGCGGCCTGGATGTCGGCGAAGGTGACGGTCATTGGGGCTCCCGGAGATCGACCTTGTTCACGGTCGCTGCGGGCCTTTTGACGCAGGGGAAGGGGGTGCGCAACACTTGGGGCGGTCCGTCAGGCGAGCGGCGAATCCGGCAGCGGACGCGGCTTCCGGTCCGGACCGATGGCGACATAGGTGAAGACGCCTTCGGTCACGCGGATGACGGCCTCGGCGGCGCGGGGGCGCTTCCAGGCCTCGACATGCACGCGGATCGAGGTGCGGCCCGTGTGGATCACCCGGGCATAGATCGAGACCTCGTCCCCGACCGAGACCGGCTGGTGAAAGACCATGGCGTCGACCGCCACGGTGGCGCAGCGGCCGTGGGCCAGGGCGAAGGCCGGCGTGGCCCCGGCGACGTCCATCTGGGCCAGCAGCCAACCGCCGAAGATGTCGCCTTCGGGGTTGGTGTCGGCGGGCATGGCGATGACGCGGCCGACGAGCTGGCCCTCGGGAGAGGTCGATTCAGCCACGCGGCACGCCGACCACCGCATCGACGCTGCCGGTCGTGACGGGGTGATAGCCGGGTCGCGCCTGGGTATAGAGGCGGGTGGCGATGGGGCGGCCCCAATCGCCCTCGGCCCACAGGGCCGTGAACAGGGGCAGGACGAATTTGCGCCGTCCCTGACCCAGCAGGAACCGCTCCAGCGTTGGCACGGCGGGCTGGTAACGGTGGGCGACGGCGATCTGGAGCCAGGCGAAGGTGAGTTCCGCATTGCCCTCGTTCGACAGGTTCAGCGTCGATTGCAGATCGGCCAGTTGCGCCGCCGTCAGCCAGTCGGCCCCGGCGCGCCCGCCGGTCGGGCGCCAGCCGAGAAAACGCTGGCGCTGCTGGGTGTTCCAGTCCGCCCACGGGATGGCCGAGGCCGGACCCTGGGTCACATAGAAGGCACGGGCGGCGGCATCGACGGGCTCGAAGGCCGGCGAGACCGGCCCAACGGCATTGGATGGCAGGCCGGGCTGATAGATCCAGGCGTCCATCTGCAACTCGGCCTCCAGTGCGGCGTCGCCGCCCACCAGATGCTGGCGGATGTCGGCCAGGAACAGTTCGGTGGTCATGGGGCGAAAGGCGTTCCTCTCGAAATAGCCGCGCAGCCAGGCGTCGAAGGCCGGGCGCCCGACCTCGCGCTCGATCGTGCGCAGGAAGAAGGCTCCCTTCTCGTAGGCGACATCGGTCAGGCCGTCGTCGGGATCGCGGCCGGCCAGGTCGATCTTCAGCTTGGTGTCAGCGGCGGGCAGGTCGGCCAATGTCTCCTGCAGGCCCTGCCAGCCCAGCACCTGTTCCTGCATGGCCCGGTCGGGGCCGTAGACGGCCTCCATGATCCGGTTCTCGAAATAGACGGTGAAGCCCTCGTTGAGCCAGAAATCCGACCAGGTGGCATTGGTCACCAGATTGCCGGACCAGCTATGCGCCAGTTCGTGCGCCACCAGGCTGACCAGCGACTTGTCGCCGGCGATGATGGTCGGGGTGGCGAAGGTCAGGCGCGGGTTCTCCATCCCGCCGAACGGGAAGGAGGGCGGCAGGACCAGCAGGTCGTACCGACCCCAGCGATAGGGGCCGTACAGGGCCTCGGCCGCATCGACCATGGCGGCGGTGGGCTCCAGCTCGTCGGCTGCGGCGGCCAGACGGCTGGGCTCGGTCCAGACGCCGGTCCGCTCGTCCAGCGGGGCGAAGGCCAGATCGCCGATGCCGAGCGCGATCAGATAGGGCGGCACCGGATTGGTCATCGTGAACCGCCAAGTGCGGTAGCCTGCCTGGGCCGGTTCGCCGTCGCGGTTCAGGGCCTCGGCGCTCATGACGACCTTCAGGTCGGCGGGGGCGGTGATGCGGGCGGAATAGGTCTGGCGGATGCCGGGGCTGTCCTGGGTCGGCACCCAGGTGCGGGTCAGAATGGCCTGGCCCTGGCTGAACAGATAGGGCGATGACCCGCCCGCCGTCTGGGCCGGGGTCAGCCATTGCAGGGCGGCTGCGTCGGGGCGGGTGGCATAGCGGATGGCGATCTTGCGCGTCTCGCCAGGCGCGAAGGCGGGGAAGCGGATGGTCAGCGGCCGCCCCAGGATCGGATCGTCGTCACCGACCACATATTGCAAGGGCTGGCCGGTCGCGTCGGTGATGTCGCGGATATCCAGATTGCGGACGTCCAGGATGATCTCGTTGGCCCCCGGCTGGGCGGTGACGTCCAGGGTCGCGGTGCCCGACAGGGTCTTGGCCGCGAAGTCGGCGGTCAGGTCCAGATCGACATGTTTGACCCGCGCGATCTCGGGCCGGGCATGGGAGTGGATGTCGCGCACATAGTCGATCGGCGCGGTCGCAGAGGCAGGCAGGGCGGGCATGTCGGAACCGGACGCGGACATGGTCGAACACCCTCCCAGGGCGGCGAAAAGGGCGAGGGCGGAAACCATCAGGGTGGCTGGGCGGGTCATCGAACGCTCCGGTCTGAACTGTCGCGGGGACAACGCACAGCCGGGCCTCAAAGATCAAGTCCGCAGACGGCCTATTCGGCGGGGACCAGACGCGGGTTCTTCGCGACGAAGAGCCGTCCACGCTCGGCCAGCAGGACGAAGGCCAACGCCAGCACGCCACAGGTCGTGATGCCGACCGTCATCGGCACGACCGTGCCGTCGAACTGCTGGCCGATGAAGAAGCCGATCAGCGAGCCGAACACCGTCTGGATGAAGCCCTGGGCGGACGAGGCGGTCCCCGCGATATGGCCCATCGGCTCCATCGCCATCGAGCCGAAATTGCCCGCGATCAGGCCGAAACAGAACATGGTCAGGCCTTGCAGGATGGCGAAGGTCCAGATCGTCTCATGACCGCTGAGCGTCACGAGGGCATGGACCCCACCCATGGCGATGAAGCCCAGCAGGGCCACGTGCGAGATCAATCGCGACCCCAGGGCCTCGACCAGCCGGGCGTTCAGCAGGGATGCGACCGCGATGCCGCCGGCGATACAGGCGAAGACGGTGGTGAACAGTTGCGGGGCCTGGAACACGTCGAAGAAGATCTGCTGCGACGAGTTGATGAAGGCGAACAGGGCCCCGGTGATCGCCGTCATGGCCAGGGTGTAGCCGATGGAGATGCGGTTGGTGACTGCCTCCTGGAAGGCCGCGCTGATCCGCCCGAACCGGATCGGCATCCGGTCGGCCTCGGCCAGGGTCTCGGGCAGGCGCAAGTAGGCCCAGACCAGATAGGCCGTGGCGGCCAGACCCAGAACGCCGAAGATCCACGGCCAGGGTGCCACCGTCAGGATCAGCTGGCCCATGGCCGGGGCGACGATCGGCACGCCCAGGAAAACCAGGAAGCTGAGCGACATCACCCGCGCCATCTGTCGACCCGAATAGCGGTCGCGCACGATCGAAACGGCCAGCACCCGCAAGGCCGCCGCCCCCAGGCCCGCGCCCACACGGGCCAGGATCAGGGTCTCGAAGGTCGGGGCCAACGCCGCCGCCGCGCTGAAGGCGATGTAGAGGCCCAGGCCCAGCAGCAGGATGGGCTTTCGCCCGTAGCGGTCGGTCAGCGGCCCATAGACCAGCTGGGCCACGCCGAACCCGAGCAGATAGGATGTGATCACCCACTGTCGGCTGTTCTCTGACGCCACGCCCAGGGCCTCGCCGATCGCTGGCAGAGCAGGGAGCATGGAATCGATGGCCAGGGCGTTCAGCGCCATCATCGCCGCGATCAGACAGACGAACTCCGGAAAGCCGGGGCCCTTGATCGCGGAAGGTTTGGTGGTCGCTGTCATCGGGGTCAGATGGTCGCAGGCGATGACAGTCGCAACCGGCGCGACCCGGAAATGCTGCGTTGCAACATAAGTTGAAGGCGGGTCAGGTCGTGGGTGAGCCCGTCTCGGACCGCGTATGTTCCGCCATCGCCGCATGCCATCGCGCCCGCAGGACGCCGGGCCGACTGGCATAACGTTCGTCCAGAAACAGCGCCTCCACCACGCGATCCGTGCCGAACATGCGGAAGTCGGCACGCATCTCGCACCAGGCGACCATCATTCGGGCCGTCTCGCGATAGCCGACCAGGAAGGGCCAGACGACACGCCGCGTCTCGCGATCCTGTTCGTCGCGATAGGTCAGGTCGATCTTGCGCCCCGCCTGACACCAGGACCGAAGCCGAGCGACGTCGATGGCGTCCACCCGATTGCCCCAGGCCGGACCGGTGCCGACCACCGGTTCCAGCACGAAGGGGCGCAGACCAGCCGGCACGGTCGCGGCGATCTTGGCCACCAGATCCTGGGCCGCGCGGGCCAGGGCCGGATCGCCCCAGCCTGCCACCCACTGGGCACCCAGCACCGCCGCCTCGATCTCGTCGGTGGTCAGCATCAACGGCGGCATGTCGAACCCGCCGTCCAGGACATAGCCGATGCCCGCCTCGCCCCGGATGGGCACCCGCTGGGCCATCAGGTCGGCGATGTCGCGATAGACCGTGCGCTTGGAGGTCTCCAGCTCCGCCGCGATGGCCTCGGCCGTCAGGGGACGCGTGCTGCGCCGCAGCACCTGGATGATCTGAAACAGTCGGTCGGCGCGTCTCATGTTTGTTCTCGGCTACCGCTCACGACGCGGTCGTTCGCTGCTTGAGCCACGCTAGATCATCACTGCTGACAGCATGCTGGCAGCAGGGTGGCAGTAGTCAAGTCGGGCTGGCCGCCGACATTTCCGTCACGCGGCGAAACGGGAGAGAAGCAGCCATGCTGACCCTTCACCACGCCCCCTGGTCGCGATCGACCCGCATCGTCTGGCTGCTGGAAGAGCTCGGAGCCAACTACGACATCTGCTACACCGACATTCCACGGATGGACGGCACCGGCGCGCGCGATCCCGGCAATCCGCACCCCGACGGCAAGGTCCCCGCCCTGAACGACGGTGACGACCTGATCACGGAATCGGCGGCGGTGGCCCTGTATCTGACCGACCTGTTCCAGGGGGCAGGGCTGGCCCCGCGTCCCGGCGACGCCGATCGCGGAGCCTATCTGACCTGGATGGCCTGGACGGCGGGCGAGCTGGAACCGGCCTACTGGGGCAAGATCAACGGCGCGACGGAGACGGACCCCCGCGCGAAAGCCCGTTACGATGACGCGGTCGGCCGCATCTTTTCGGCGCTGGAACGCGGACCCTATCTGATGGGTGAGCGGTTCACGGCGGTGGACATCATGGTCGGGGCGTCCCTGGGCTGGGGCCGAGAACACACGCCGCCGAGCGCCATGCTGGATGAGTATCTGGCCCGGATCACCGCCCGCCCGGCGCATCAGCGGGCGACGATGAAGGACGGGGTGCCCGCGCAATACGCGGCCGCGTGACGACCGTCAGGATCCGGTTTCGAGAGATTGGTGCGGGCGGTCGGAATCGAACCGACACTCCTTTCGGAACCGGATTTTGAGTCCGGCGCGTCTACCAGTTCCACCACGCCCGCACAGGCTGAGGTCTCGTATCAGGCAGGGGCGCTCAGTAGCGTGGCGGGCGTGGCGGGGTCAATGTGGCGCGGGTGTTTAGGCGTGGCCCCCTTGCGTTTCATCGAGGTGTAACGCACATGGCCCTTCATGTCCGACGCGTCCTTGCCTGATCTCGCCATCGTCTATGAGCATCCCGAATGGTTCGAGCCGCTGTTCGCGGCCCTGGACCGGCATGGGGTCAGCTATGTGAAGGTGCCTCTGGCGGGCAGCACGTTCGATCCGGCCGCGTCGCCCGCGCCCGCCACCGTGGTGTTCAGCCGGGTGGCCATGTCATCTTTCCTGAGAGATCCGGAACACCCGATCTTCTATGCCCAGAGCCTGTTCGACCATTGGCAGGGGCTGGGGACACGGGTGGTCAATGCCTCGGCCCTGAAGATCGATACGTCCAAGGCGCGGCAGATGTCGTTGATCGCCCGGCTGGGGCTGATGGGTCCGGCGACGCGGGTGGCGCACCGGCAGGCCGATATCCCCGCCGCCGCCGAGGGCCTGCGGTTCCCGGTGCTGGTCAAGGCCGACATCGGCGGGGCCGGGGCCGGCATCACCCGCTACGAGACGCCGGAAAGCCTGGCCGAGGCGGCGGGCGAAAAATGGTGTCCGGTCGGGGTCAACGGCATCTCCCTGATCCAGGAGTACGCGCCGCGCCGGGGCGGCAAGATCACCCGGGTCGAGACCCTGAACGGCAAATATCTGTACGCCATCGACATCGAGAGCCCCGGCGACGCATTCGACCTTTGTCCGGCCGATGCCTGTCTGGTGCGACCCGGTGCGCCGACCCTGACCATGACGAAAGCCACGCCGCCGCCCGGAATCGTCGATGCGGTCGAGCGCCTGGCGGTGGCAGGCGAGCTTGAAGTGGGGGGCGTCGAATATCTGATCGACGACCGGGATGGCACGGTGCTGTTTTACGACATCAACGGCCTGTCGAATTTCGTGGCAAAACCGGTCGAGGTGCTGGGGTTCGACCCGCACGACGACCTGGTCGAATGGCTCAAGGGCATCGTGGCCGAGGAAAAGGCGAAGCAGGCATGAGATACGGATACTGGGCCCCCGTCTTCGGCGGCTGGCTGAGGAACGTGCCGGACGAGCGCGAGGCGTCCTGGGAAAACATGGCGCGGCTGGTCAAGGCGTCTGAGGCGCAAGGGTACGACCTGACCCTGATCGCCGAACTGAACCTGAACGACATCAAGGGCATCGAGGCCCCAGCCCTGGATGCCTGGTCCACGGCGGCGGCCCTGGCGGCGATCACGGAAACGATCGAACTGATGGTGGCGGTGCGACCGAACTTTCACCAGCCCGCCCTGTTCGCCAAGTCGGCGGCCAATATCGACCGGATCTCAGGCGGGCGTCTGGCGCTGAACGTCGTCTCGTCCTGGTGGGCCAAGGAGGCGGAAAGCTATGGCCTGCAGTTCGACCAGCATGATGATCGCTATGGCCGGACGGAGGAATGGCTGACGGTGCTGTCGCGGCTGTGGAGCGAGCCGCGGGTCGATTTCGAGGGTCGGTTCTACACGCTGAAGGACGCGATCGTGGAGCCGAAGCCGACGTCCGTGCCGGATCGTCCGCGTCCGGTGGTCTATGCCGGGGGCGAGTCCGAAGCCGCCAAGACCCTGATCGCGCGTCACTGCGACGCCTATGTCATGCACGGCGACGAGCCCGAACATATCGCCGCCAAGGTCGCCGACATGAAGGCCCGGCGCGAGGCCTTCGGCCTGCCGCCCATGGCCTACGGCATGGCGGGCTATGCCATCGTCCGCGACACACAGGCCGAGGCCGAGCGAGAGTTGGACCGGATCACGACCATTCCCGGCCTGGCCGACGGCACACCGCCCGCCGGCTTCGCCAATTTCGATCAGTGGCTGTCGGGAACCGAACTGGAACGAGAGCTCAAGATCCGCGAATACAGCGTCTCCAACCGCGGTCTGCGCCCCGGCTTCGTCGGCACCCCAGAGACCGTCCGTGAACGGATCGAAGAATTCGAGGCCGCAGGCCTCGATCTGGTCCTGCTGCAGATGTCGCCTCAGGAGGAGGAGATGGCGCGGTTCTCGGAACAGGTCATCCGGCCCAACTCCGTCACTGGCTAGTCCGGTCGCCGAATTCTGGAGGGGGTCGTGGGCCCCGGCGGGGCGTCCACCACATTGTAGTTGGCCGTGAACACGAACCGGGACGGTGTGATCTCGGCATCCGGGTTCAGGCTGTTGGTCAGGCGGGCTTCTCTCGCCGCTCGGAGCGTGGCTTGCCCAAAGCCCGCGTCGCGGGGATGTTCGGTCTCGACGACGCAATCCTGCGGACGGCCCTGTGGATCCGATATGCAGCTGACGACGGCAAAGCCTCTCTCGTACTTCGGCACGCCCGGATAGTCCGGGCGGGGACGTTTGAGCCAAGTCAGATTCGTGGGCAATCCGTCATCGCCGACGGCGGCCAGCAGGGCGTCGCGAGGGTCAACCAACGGACGGTCGCAGGCCGCCAGGGTTTCGTCGATCGCGGCGTTTGAAGCGGGCAGGTCAAGAACGTAGCGCAGGTTCCGCCCGCCCTCGCCACCCCCCGCGATACGCAGCTGCAACTGGCCACCCTCACGCAGTTTCCTTGCGAAGGGAGCGGGCAATCGGCTTACGGCGACGGTATTGTCCACCGCGACGTTCCATTGCTGGTCGGCGATGCGCTCATCGTCCGCAAAGGCGGTCCCGATCACCCGCAGATCGGCGCTGTCGGCCGGAAGACCCGAGATCAGCGCCTCCAGCCCCCTGTCGACGCAGCGAACGGCGATGCCGATACCGACGTCGAAAACCGTATAGGCCATCAGCGTCTTCTTGGCGGGATCCCGCACCACGTCCCAATCGGCGAGGGGACTGTCCTGGGCGAGAACAGGCCCGGCCGCCAGAAGCAGGGAAAGGGTCACGATCGGTTTGAGGGAAAGCCCCATGGTCAGTCACGCACGCGAAGCACCGCAACCACAAGCGGCACGAGACCATAGACGGAAAACGGCCGTCGGAGAAAGCGTGGCCGCTTTTCAAGCCCGCCATGCGGCCTGGCCGCCGATGCCTAGATGTGAATGGCGTGGCCCAGGGCGCGCAAGGACGCCTCGTGGAAGGCCTCGCCGAGGGTCGGGTGAACGTGGATGACCCCGGCGACATCCTCCAGCACCGCGCCCATTTCCAGCATCTGGGCGAAGCTGTTGCTGAGTTCGGCGACATGCTGGCCGACGGCCTGGATGCCCAGCAGGCGGTGGTCGGTTTTCGACGCCAGCACCCGCACGAAGCCCCCGTCCTCGCCCGCTTCGATGGCCAGGGCCCGGCCGATGGCGGCCAGGGGGAAGACCGAGGTGATCACGTCGTCGCGGCCCTCGATGTCGAGCGGGCCGAGGCCTGCGGAAACGATTTCCGGCTCGGTGAAACAGACGGCGGCGATGGTGACGGGGTCGAACCTGCGGTCATGGCCCGCGATGATCTCGGCGACCACCTCGCCCTGGGCCGAGCCCTTGTGCGCCAGCATCGGCTCGCCGGTCAGGTCGCCGACGGCCCAGACGTTCTTCATGCTGGTCGCGCAGCGGTCGTCGATCTTCACGAACGGGCCGGCCATGGCCACGCCCATGTTTTCCAGACCCCAACCGGCGGTGCGCGGACGACGCCCGACCGTGACCAGCACCTTGTCGGCGTCCAGCGACATCGGCTCGCCGTCCTTGGTCGTGATCGACAGCTTCCCGTCCCCGAACCCTCCGGCGCGGGCACCGAGGTGAAGGTCGACGCCGTGCTTTTCAAGCCATTTGGCGACCGGATCGGTCAGGGCCTTGTCGTAAAGCGGCAGGATGCGCTCGGCCATTTCGACGATCGCGACCTGGGCCCCCAGCTTTCTGAAGGCGATACCCAGTTCCAGCCCGATATAACCGCCGCCGACAACGACCAGCCTCGAAGGCACCGCGTCCAGCGACAGGGCCTCGGTCGAGGAGATGACGTCGCCGCCGAACGGCAGGAAGGGCAGTTCGACCGGCTCCGACCCGGTGGCCAGGATGACGTGTTCGGCAGTGATGGTGACGGGGCCGTCGGCGGTCTCGACGCGGCAGGTCTTGGCGTCGGAGAAGGTGGCCCAACCCTTGATGACCTTGACCTTGGCCTTCTTGAGCAGGGCCGCGACCCCGGCGTTCAGTTTACGGACGATGCCGTCCTTCCAGGCCACGGTCTGGGACAGGTCGATCGCGGGCGCGCTGGCCGTAATGCCCAATGTGCCCCCGCCCGCCGCCTTGGCCACGGTGTCGAATTTGGAGGCCGCGTGGATGATGGCCTTGGACGGAATACAGCCGACGTTCAGACACGTCCCGCCCAGCCCGTCGCCGCCGTCCACCAGCACGGTATCGAGCCCCAGCTGGCCGCAGCGGATGCCCGCGACATAGCCGCCAGTGCCCGCACCGATGATGAGGACTTTGGTTTTGAGGGTCTGGGTCATTCTTCGTCCTCGTCATCGACCAGATTTTCAGTCGCAGCGCGCGATCCTGATGATGCAATCTGGCGGTACTGATGCGCATCGCCCATCCGCGCGCCCTGTTTATTCAAAGGCGGCTCAGTCACAAGAATGAGGACGCCTTCAACGTGATCGAGAACACTCTCGATGCCCGTCGAAATCTTGGCGACATTAGCCTTGAGATCGAGCGTTTCGCCCTTCACAGGGTAGATTTCGAACCACGAAAAACGGTCCCATCTCTCAGCAAGGTGGTTCTTCTGATGAGCTTTCAGGCGAGCAAACAGACGCTGTTCGCCTCGACCGGTCTGGCCAATGTAGACAGGCCGGAAGCCGTCTTGAAGGATGTAAATGCCGGATTGTTCGCGGAAATTAATGACGGGCGATTTGACCTTGGTGGCAAGCCGGCCCAGCAGGTCGCCTTGATTGCCTAGTCCCTTCTTTCCCCAGTTCACACCATCACGGCGCCAGTGGAGGCCGTAGTTCTGGATGATCACCCCTCACCCCATCCATAAGGTCGCGGGGTGTTCCAGCAACCCCTTGATCCGCTGGACGAAGACCGCCGCGTCGTGGCCGTCGACGATGCGGTGGTCGAAGCTGGAGGACAGGTTCATCATCTTGCGCACGACCATCTGGCCGTCCTTGACCACCACCCGTTCGGCGATCTTGTTGGGGCCGACGATGGCGACCTCGGGGTGGTTGATGATGGGGGTGTGGGTGATGCCACCCAGGGTGCCCAGCGAGGTGATGGTGATGGTCGAGCCGCTGAGTTCGTCGCGCTTGGCCGAGCCGTCCTTGGCCGCGCCGGAGACACGGGCGATCTCGGCGGCGGTGGCATAGGGATCGAGCGCCTCGGCGTGGCGGACGACCGGGACCATCAGGCCGTTCGGGGTCTGGGCGGCGATGCCCAGGTGGACGGCGGCGTGCTGGGTCAGGACGCCCGCCTCGTCGTCATAGGTGGCGTTGATCTGGGGCTGGTCGCGCAAGGCCACGACGATCGCCCGGGCGATGAAGGGCAGGACGTTCAGCTTGGCCTTGCCCGTCTGTTTCGCCTGGGCGTTCAAATGGGCGCGCAGATCCTCCAGCGCGGTGACGTCGATCTCCTCCACATAGGTGATGTGGGGGATGCGCCGGACGCTCTCGGCCATCCTCTCCGCGATCTTGCGGCGCAGGCCGATGATGCGGACCTCGGTGGTGCCGTCGGCCTTGGCATAGGTCGAAGCAGGGGATGATCCGGGGACGGACGGTTGCTGGCCTCCGGTGGCGAGGAAGGCGTCCAGGTCGGCATGGTCGATGCGGCCGGCCGGGCCGGAACCGGGCACGAACTGCAGCTCGATGCCCAGGTCGCGGGCGCGGTTGCGGACGGCGGGGGAGGCGAGCGGGCGCAGGCCGGGGGTCTGGGCGGTGCGGGCTGGTGGTGCGGATACAGCCCCTCTACCCCCCTTCGGGCGGTCCCCCTCCCCATCCTTCGGACGGGGAGGAGAGGCGACGGCTTTCTTTTCCTCTCCGTCACGCAGCGATGGGGAGGGGGACCGCGAAGCGGTGAAGCTGCTGGCGGCGGCAGCCACGGGCGCCGCGACATTGCCCCTGCCCTCGACATCAAAACTGACCAGCGGGCCGCCGACGGGAACCTGCTGGCCCGCGTCGCCGTGCAGGGCGGTGACTTTGCCGGAGACGGGCGAGGTCAGTTCGACGGTGGCCTTGTCAGTCATGACCTCGGCCAGCAACTGGTCTTCCTCGACCACGTCGCCGACCTTGACGTGCCAGGCGACCAGTTCGGCCTCTGCCGTGCCCTCGCCGACGTCGGGGAGTTTGAAGACGTAGTTGCCGGTGGAGGCCTGTTCTGGGGCTGGCAGCCCCTCCACCACTCCGTGGTCCCCCTCCCCACTGCGTGGGGAGGACTCCGTTTTATCCTCCCCATCGCGCAGCGATGGGGCGGTGGCGTCGCGCGCTTGCGCGATGACGGTGGGGCTGCTTCCCGCTGGTTCACTGTTCCCCGCCCCTTCGACCTCGAACTCCACCAAAGCCGACCCCACCGGCGACATCACGCCGGGCTCGCCGTGCAGGGCGGTGACTGTGCCTGCGACCGGCGAGGTCAGTTCCACCGTCGCCTTGTCGGTCATGATGTCGGCGAGGATCTGATCTTCCTCGACCGCGTCACCGACCTTCACGTGCCAGGCGACCAGTTCGGCCTCGGCGGTGCCTTCGCCGACGTCGGGCAGTTTGAAGACGTAACGGCCCATCAGCGGGGTCCTCCCGACATGACGGATTTCAGGGCGGTGGCGACGCGCTCGGGGCCGGGGAAATATTCCCACTCGAAGGCGTGCGGATAAGGGGTGTCCCAGCCGGTGACGCGAGCGATGGGGGCCTCAAGATGGTAGAAGCAGCGTTCCTGGACCAGGGCGGACAATTCTCCTCCGTATCCGGACGTTTTCGGCGCCTCGTGCACGATGACGCAGCGCCCGGTCTTCTTCACGCTGGCCTCGATGGTCTCGATGTCCAGCGGGACCAGGGTGCGCAGGTCGATGACCTCGGCATCGACTCCCGCGTGTTCGGCCCCGGCCAGGCTGACCCAGACCATGGTGCCGTAGCACAGGATGGTGACGTCGCTGCCCTCGCGGACCACCGCCGCCTTGCCCAGCGGCACGGTATATTTGCCGGTCGGGACCTGGGCCGACGCTTGAGCCTTCCACGGCGAGACCGGCTTCTGGTGCCAGCCGTCGAACGGGCCGTTGTAGAGCCGCTTGGGCTCCAGGAAGATCACCGGGTCGTCGTCCTCGATCGCGGCGGTCAGCAGACCCTTGGCGTCATAGGGGTTTGACGGGATGACGACCTTCAGACCGGCGATGTGGGTGAACAGGCTCTCAGGGCTCTGCGAGTGGGTCTGACCGCCGAAGATGCCGCCGCCGTAAGGCGAGCGCACCACGATCGGCGATGTGAACTGGCCCCCCGAGCGATAGCGCATCTTGGCCGCTTCACTGACGATCTGGTCGTAGGCGGGATAGATGTAGTCGGCGAACTGGATCTCCACCACCGGTCGCAGGCCATAGGCACCCATGCCGATGGCGGCGGCGACGATGCCGCATTCGCTGATAGGGGCGTCGAAGCTGCGGGTCAGGCCGTGCTTCTGCTGCAACTGGTCGGTAACCCGGAACACGCCGCCGAAGAAGCCCGCGTCCTCGCCGAACGACAGGACATTGGGGTCCTCGGCCATCTTGACGTGCAGAGCCGAGTTGAGGGCCTGAATCATGTTCATGGGCACCACGCCGTCGGTCGGGGCTTGCGAGGCCGGTGCGTTGTTGGCGGTGACCATGTCCGGCTCGATGCCGTCGGTGCGGTCGGACTCGGTAAAGGCGGCTTCGGTCATCAGGCAACACCCCCAACACCATTCACCGTCATCCTCGGGCTTGACCCGGGGATCGGACGTTGGGCGAGACAAGACAGGCGATCAGACGGCCAGATGGCTGCGCCAAACGCCTTCTGTCTGAGCGGAGGAACGTCCGGCCCTCGGGTCAAGCCCGAGGGTGACGGGGTTTGAGCATGAGAGATCATCACACCCCCACCTCGCGACGCTGTTCGGTCAGGCGCCAGTCGTCGGTGGCATAGACCTCCTCAAACATGGTCTTCACCGACGGGCGTGACTGGCCCAGGGTACCGATGGCCTCGGACTCCTTGCCCGCCGCGCGGACCTGGGCCACCGCATCGGCCTCGGCCTCGGTCTGCTGATCGTCCGACCATTCGCCGATCGCGATCAGATGCTGTTTCAGGCGCGCGATCGGATCGCCCAGTGGCCATTTCTCGTGCTCGTCGCCGGGGCGATACCGGCTGGGGTCGTCCGAGGTCGAGTGCGGCGCGCCGCGATAGGTGAACAGCTCGATCACCGTCGCACCCTGGTTGGAGCGAGCGCGTTCCTCGGCCCACTGGGTCGCGGCCCAGACGGCCAGGAAGTCGTTGCCGTCGACCCGCAGTGCGGGCAGTCCATAACCGATGGCCTTGGAGGCGAAGGTGGTCTCCAGCCCGCCGGCGATGCCCTGGAAGGACGAGATGGCCCACTGGTTGTTGACGATGTTGAGGATCACCGGCGCGCGATAGACGGATGCGAAGGTCAGGGCGTTGTGGAAATCGCCTTCCGCCGTCGCCCCGTCGCCGATCCAGGTGATGGCGATCTTGTCGTCGCCCTTGTAGGCGCTGGCCATGGCCCAGCCGACGGCCTGAGGGACCTGGGTGCCTAGGTTGCCGGAGATGGTGAAGAAGCCATGGTCCTTGGCCGAATACATGATCGGCAGTTGGCGACCCTTGATGGGGTCTTCGGCGTTGGAATAGATCTGGTTCATCATGGTCGCCAGCGGATAGCCGCGCGCGATCAGCAGGCCCTGCTGGCGATAGGTGGGAAAGCCCATGTCCTCGCGCGACAGGATCATCCCTTGCGCGACCGCGATGGCCTCTTCGCCCGTGCATTTCATGTAGAAGCTGGTCTTGCCCTGACGGTGGGCGCGATGCATTCGGTCGTCGAAGGCACGGGTCAGGATCATGGCCTTCAGCCCCCGACGCAGGGTCTCGGCGTCCAGACGCGGGTTCCACGGACCGACCGCAGCACCATCGTCATCCAGAACCCGGACCAGCCGGAAGGCGTGATCGCGCATGTCGAACGGTTTCGTCCCGACCTCGGGCCGATCCACGGCTCCGGCCGCATCCAGGATCAGGTGCGAAAAGTCGGGGGCGTCGCCGGGACGGCCCGAAGGCTCCGGCACGCGCAGGCTGAGCGGTTGGCTGTTCTTCGTCATGCTTCCTTGCCGTCCGGTTGATCCGACCGTGCTTCCTCGTATGCCAAGCCCCTTAGCATGGCATGGGTTCCGAGGCTCTTCCAAATCCGACCTTGCAATAGGCGGTTTTAGGGTATTTTATTGCGCCATAACAATAAACGGAGAAACGCTTTGGCTGACGACCTCGACCCCATCGACGCCCGCATCCTGGATATCCTGCAACAGGACGCGGGGCTGTCGGTCGCGGAGGTCGCCGACCGGGTGGGCCTGTCGGCCTCGCCCTGCTGGCGTCGCATCAAGAGACTGGAGGATTCCGGCCTGATCCGCAAGCGGGTGACGCTGCTGGACGCCGCCCTGCTGGGTCTGGACTTCGAGGTCTATGCCATCGTCAAGCTGAGCCTGCCGTCATCCGAGAACCTTGACATCTTCGAGGCCGCCGTCGCCAAATGGCCGGAAGTGGTCCAGTGCGCGACCATCACGGGGCGAGAGGACTATGTGCTGCGGATCATCACGTCTGACATGCATGCCTTCGACAAATTCCTGCGCGAGAAACTGCTGACGCTCGGCATCGTCTCGGACTGCGAGAGCCATATCGTTACGCGCGGGGTCAAGAACGTGACGGCCTTGCCGCTGGGCATCATCACCCCGCACGTCGCGAACTGAGGTCTATTTCACGGGCTCGGTCAGCGGTCGGACATGTTCGACGAGGGCCATGAGGAACCGACCCGGCTCCTCGTGTGGTGCCAGGTGGGCGGAATGCTCGAACCAGACCAGCCGTTTCGACGGGGCCTCCAGCGCCTCGAGCCAGGCTTCCGTCACGTCGGGCGGCGTGGTGATGTCGTGACGACCGACGAACATCAGGACGGGAAACGGCGTGCGTTTCAGCGGGCTGAAATCGACGCGGCTAAGCTCGGGCAGCAGGGTCTCCACCGAGGCCAGGCCGCCCGCATCGATGGCCTGGCGGTCGGCCAGGTCGTAATCGGGCGAAAGACGCGCCGCCTTGAGGAAGAAGTCGCCGTTGTCGCGATAGGCCGCCAGACCGCCATAGCGTTGCACCCAGGCACGTTGTGCCCCCAACCGCTCCGGCGTCAGGGCACCGCCGCCGGGATAGGGGGCCAGGGCCTCCAGTTCCGCCAGCGCCGTCGTATCATTGCGTTCGCGCGCGATCGCCAGCAGCCGCTCGTACCCCGCGCGCTCGTTCGCCTCCCAGACCAGCAGGGGCGACAGGCCGACATAGGCGGCAATGGCATCGGGTCGCTTCATCGCCGCATCCAGCGCGATGACATTGCCCCAGGAGTGCCCCAGCAGGACGACCTTGCGACCTCCATACCGCGCCTGGATCAAGTCAATCAGCTCGACCAGATCCTCGGCCATCCGCGCGCGAGACAGGGTCGGGCGGATCGCATCGACGCCGTTCGTCCGCGCCGTCTTGCCCGCCCCGCGCTGGTCCCATTGAACGACGGTGAAATAGTCCTCGACCGCCCGTTGCCACGGCCAGCTTCGGCCCAGCTCGATCGCGCCGGGCCCGCCGTGCACATAGATCAGGATCGGGTTGTCGACGTCCGTGCCACGAACGGCGATCCATTGTTCGATCCCGCCCAGTTCGACGCGCTCCAGCGTCTGGATGCCGTTCGGCGTGACCACACGCTGCATGTCGGCGATCATCGGCCGGATTGCGACATAGGCCTCTTCCGGCGCGGCGTAGGCGTGGGGTGCCGACGACACGAAGGGCGGTGGGCGGTCGGCGACCTGGGCCGAGGCGGTGCCCGGAGCCATCACGGCAAGGGCGCAGGCAAGCAGGGCAGTTTTTCGGATCATGGCGTCCTCCTTGGCCGTTCGATCCAATGCCCGCGATTGCGCCTTCGTTGCATCGGGACGACAGTCGGGGCGAACAGGCCCCAATGAGGATTCGACATGATCGAGATGGTGATCGACGCGCGGCGCAAGGATCTGGGTGGGTTCGAGGTTGGGCGGATCTTGCCCTTTGCCCGGCGTCGAATGGTCGGGCCCTTCATCTTCCTGGACCAGATGGGACCGGCGGAGTTTGCGGCAGGGTCCGAGGCGATCAACGTCCGCCCGCATCCGCATATCGGCCTGTCGACCCTGACCTATCTGTTCGAGGGCGAGATCATGCACCGGGACAATACCGGCGCGACCCAGGCCATCCGACCGGGTGAGGTCAACTGGATGACGGCAGGCAAGGGCATCGTCCATTCCGAGCGCACCGATCCGCTTAAGAAGGCGACCGGCGGGCCGATGCACGGGATGCAGGCCTGGATCGCCCTGCCCGATCACACCGAGGACTGCGACCCCGGCTTCTTCCACTATGGCGAGGACGATCTGCCCGCCTATGACCACGGCGGCCTGTTCGCGCGGCTGGTGGCGGGCGAGGCTTACGGCGCGGCCGCCTCTGTCCAGGGCGATTCGCCGCTGTTCTATGTTCACTGGGACCTGCAGACCGGGGTGCGCACCGCCCCGCCGCCGGGCAAGGGAGCCGGGGGCTATTCCGAACGCGCGCTGTTCGTCGCCAAGGGCACGATCGAGGTCGACGACCGGGAGTTTCACGCCGGTCAGATGATCGTGCTGGACCCGAACGCCGAGCCGACGGTCAAGGCCTTGACCCCATCCACCGTCATGGCTCTGGGGGGCGAACCGGTCGGGGAACGGCTGATCTGGTGGAATTTCGTCGCCTCGTCCCAAGCCCGGATCGACGCCGCCAAGGCCGACTGGCAGGCGGGGCGGATGAGGCTGCCGACCGAGGATGACCTGGAGTTCATTCCGTTGCCGGACGAACCGTCGATCAATGCGACGACGACCGGCCCGGTGGAGCCGAAACCGACCGACCCGGTCTAGAGCCGAATGGGCTAGCTGCGGGATCCGACGGCCAGCGGCGGCGTCTGTTGATGCTGCACCACCCGCCATTCGTCATGAGACAGCCTGCGATAGGTCGAGGTGCAATGCGCGACATAGGCGGCACTGTCACCGCGGCTGGCCTCGACCCTGTAGGCCACGACGATCAGGCCTTCTTGGGGCCGCACCACCCGGGTCTCGCTCATCTGCACGTCGGTCCAGCGAGGCGTGG
Source organism: Rhizobium sp. Q54 (assembly GCA_943369795.1). Lineage (GTDB taxonomy): Bacteria > Pseudomonadota > Alphaproteobacteria > Caulobacterales > Caulobacteraceae > Brevundimonas. Next base: position 61,989 of record CALROO020000014.1, read on the forward strand.
CGGAAACCGCCGCGATGGCAGCCTCACCGTTCATGACAAAAGGCTCTGCGGGCAGAACCATCAGGCATTCGTCGTCGATTGAAGCCCGATAGTGGTCGGCGTCGCCCGTCCACAGGCTTTTCTCGAACTCCCAGACGCGGTTGTCTTCCATGGCTTTTCTCCTGATGATCCAGGCAAGAACAAGCGCGAGGCGAGCCGGGAGTTCCGGGCCGCGACCTAGGAACGCAGCCTAGGGATGCTGCGGATTGACCTCGGCGAGGAAGCCCAGCAGCGCGGCATTGACCTCGGTGGGCCTCTCTTGCTGAAGCCAGTGTCCCGCACCGGGCACGACGACCGACCCGCGCAGGTCCGGGGCCCAGTCCTTCAGTCCCGCCTCGTGCTGGCCCGCATAGTGGCGGACCGGATCGCGCTCGCCGACCATGAAGAACGACGGCTGGCGGATGCGCTGGTCCTGCAGGAAGGCCGTCAAAGACCAGTTCAGATCAAGGCAACGGTACCAGTTCATCGGCCCCTTGAAGCCGCCCTGCGAAAAGGCCGCGACATACTCCGCGAAATGGTCGGCACTCATCCACGGAGGGATGGTCGCGGCGTCGGAAACCTCTGAAATGAAGTCGTGGCCCGGCGCGACGAAGCCGGTCGACTGGTTCGCGTCCGGCGTCGCCCCGTCATAGGCGTAGAAACCTTTGCGCAATGCCGTCGCCACGTCGGTCTCGAAGATGGCGTGGGCGTCCTGAGCCTGGAATTGGCTCATATACAGCTCGCCCCGACCCAGCCGTTTCGAGATCGCGGCCATGGCCGGGGTCGGCGGACCCTTTGGGCGGCGCGGCTGGAACGGGACGGACAGGCCGAACACCGCCTTGAACAGATCAGGCCGCAAAAGGGCGCAGTGCCAGGCCACTGGCGCGCCCCAGTCGTGACCGACGACGACGCATTCGCGCCCCCTTCCTGTCTCTTGGCCCAGCGCCCGGACCAGATCGACCATGTCGCCGACCAGTTTGAGGATCGAATAGGCCTCGGTTTCGGCGGGCTTGTCGGTGCCGCCATAGCCGCGCATGTCGGGTGCCACGGCGCAATAGCCTGCCTCGGCCAGGGCCTGGACCTGCGCCCGCCAGCTGATGCCCAGTTCCGGAAAGCCGTGGATCAGCAGCACCAGCGGCCCGTCGTCCGGCCCGGCCTCCAGCACCTGCTGCTTCAGGCCGTCGGTCTGGATCAGGCGGGTCTGCATGGCGGCTCCGGGCGGAAGGGCTGGCACCAACGCCTGCCTCGTGCATTGGTCCGGTCATGACACGCATCACGACCTTCGCGGACGGTACGTCCGTTCCTGTGCTCGGCCAAGGGACCTGGGAGATCGGCGACGATCCCCGCACCCGCGACGCCGAGATGGCCGCCCTGTCGCGCGGCATCGATCTGGGGCTGACGCTGATCGACACGGCGGAACTGTATGGCAATGGCGCATCCGAACGGCTGGTGGGCGAAGTCATCGCCGGACGCAGAGACGAGGTGTTCCTGGTCTCCAAGGTCCGGCCCGAGAACGCATCCGAGATGAAGATGATGCTGTCGTGCGAGAAGTCGCTGGAGCGGCTCGGCACCGACCGGCTGGACCTGTACCTGCTGCATTGGGAGGGCCGGGTGCCGCTGGAGGAGACGATCGCGGCCTTCGACGAGCTGGTCGACGAAGGCATGATCGTCCGCTGGGGGGTGTCGAATCTCGACCTGAAGGCCATGCGGCAACTGGAGGCCATCGACGGCGGCGAGCACTGCGCAGCCAACCAGCTGCTGTACCATCTCGGTTCGCGCGGAATCGAGTTCGACCTGCTGCCCTGGATGCAGTCGCGCGACATGCCGATGATGGCCTATTCGCCCCTGGGGCGTGGCGGGCTGCTGGAGCACCCGGTCATCGCCGCCATCGCCGACCGGCACGACGCGTCGCCCGCCCAGATCGCCCTGGCCGCCATCCTGCGGCACGACGGGGTGATCGCCATCCCCAAGGCGTCGTCGGTCGAACATGTCGAAGCCAACGCCGAGGCGCTGGAGGTCCGGTTCGACGCCGAGGATCATGCGGCCCTGGACAAGGCCTTCCCGCCCCCGACCGGCGAACAGCCGCTGGACATCATTTAGGCGGCGTCGGCGCAGGCCTTTTCGGCGACCGTCAGTACCCGGTCGATCTCTGCGAACAGATCAGCCGCGCCGATCGGCTTGGCGACCCAGCCGTCCATTCCGGCGACGCGACAGTGGGCGACGTCGGCGTCCGACGTCGATCCGGTCACGGCGATAACGGGGACGGCGGCGTTCGGGCCGACCGTTGCCCGCAGGCGTCGCGTGGTCGCCCATCCATCCAGTCCGGGCATGTTGACGTCCATCAGCACCAGATCGAACGGCTGTTGCGCCAGCAGCGTCAACGCCTCTTCGCCGGAACCCGCAAAGACGGGATCGCGGGCCACGCCTTCCAGCATCAGCGCCAGGGCCTTGCGATTGATCGGATGGTCGTCGACGATCAGAATGGACAGGTCGGCCGACAGGGTCGCGACGTCCGACACCTCCGGTCTGGCGCACGGCACGCAGGCGACGCTCAGGGTGAAGGCCGCGCCCTGGCCCGGTGTGCTGCTCAGCGTCAGGTCGCCGCCCATGGCCCGCGCCAGCTCGCGACTGATGACCAGGCCCAGTCCCGTGCCCTCGCCTTGGGCTGTGCCCTCCGCCCCCTGCACATAGGGCTGGAACAGGGCGGCCTGGTCCTGTGGGCTCAGGCCGCGACCGGTGTCGGAGACAATCAGTTTCAGCAGATCGCCGGTTTGCCGCAGGCTGAGGGTCACATGGCCCGAGGGCGTGAACTTCAAGGCGTTGGACAACAGGTTGTTCAGAATCTGGCGCAGCCGCGTGGTATCGGAAAGCGCCCAATCGGGCGCGTTCGCGTCGTCGTCCAGTTGCAGGGTCAGGCCCTTCTGGATCGCCGTCGGCTGCCAGAACCGGATCAGATCCCCGCACAGGGTTCGCAGATCGGTCGGCTCCGACGCGATCGCCATCTGGCCCGCCTCGGTCTTGAACATGTCGAGCAGGTCGTCGAGCAGTCGCCGCATCATCACCGCCGCGTCCTCGATCAGACGCGCATCGTCCGCCGACGGACCATCCTTGTCGCGCGACAGCCGTTCGGCCCCGGCCCGGATCGCCATAAGCGGTGTCCGCAGATCGTGGCTGACCATGGCCAGGAAGCGGGTCTTGGCCGCGTCCCCGGCCTCGGCACGCTGGCGGGCCATCAGTTCCGCCGTCCGGACCGCCGCGCTGCCTCGCCAGTGCAGCAGGGCCGCGTACAGGGTCAGGAAGGAACCGGACAGGGTGATGGCCACGGCCGTGATGCCGCCGCCCTGCATCCAGGCCAGTGCCGGCAGAGCCAGCAGGCCCAGTACCAGGGGAATGAAGATGGACAGGAACGCCCACTTGGACGCCCTCACCGCCATGATCGAATACAGGCCGATTCCCATGACCAGGAACCCGAACGCCAAGACGCCCCAGGGGCCGTCGTGGGCCGGAGCCGGCAGGGCCAGGCCGCTGAAGGTCACGTTGGACACGGCGAGGCTGATACAGGGCAGGACAACGATCCGAAGCCGCCGAGCCTCGGGAAGGGATGCCCGCCAGCGCAGCATTCGCTGATCCAGAATCTGGAGCGCAGCGTAGACGACGAACCATCCCGCGGCCCAGACCGGCCCGACGGCGATACTGAACGGACAGGCCAGCAGGGCCGCGAAGCCCAGCCGATAGGCGATCCGGCCCTGCCGCGTCGCCAGGGCCTCCTCGAACAGATCGGATTCCTGGATCGTCGCCAAGGGGCCCCTCACGATTGCTGGCGGCACTATCGCGCGGTGGTATTGTGTTTGGGTTAAGCGACGGGCCGGGATGAAGTCGGCGAGGCGACGGGGCGGGTGCCCGTCGTTCAAATGGACAGCCGCCTGCACGGTCGGTAGATGTGAACCGCGCTAAAAATCCGCACTTCAAGGGTTGTCAGGTCATTGCAAAACCAGTCTGCGGTGACCCATGTCGCCATGTCCTTCGACGAGGCCTATGCGCCCTATGCCGCCGTCGCAGCCCTGTCCGCGATGGTTCACACTTCGGGCCCGGTCCAGTTCCACTTCCTCGTGGGAAATCTTGACGATGCGTCCCTGGACCTTGTGTGTTCGACCGTAACGGGTCTGCGTGGCGAGTATGCCATTTACCGTGTGGACGACGGTCGTTTCGCCGATCTCGCGTTTGGGCAACTGGGCTATCTGTCGCCGGCCACCTACTATCGGACGACGCTCCCGGAACAGGTGCGGGTCGAGAGATGCATCTATCTGGACTGTGACACCATCGTCACATGCGATCTGCGCCCCCTGATGGAGCTCGATCTGCAAGGGGCTGCGTTCGGTGGCTGCATAGACCCGCATGCGTCAAAGACGTCGCCGATGGCTCATTTCATAACCGACGGTCTTTACTTCAATACGGGCATCGCTCTCCTCGATCTGTCAGCGATGAGGTCGATGAATTTCGAACGATCGTTCAAGAACGCGTATGACCTCTACAGCGCCCATATCCGATATGCCGACCAGTGCATCCTCAACAAGGTGCTGGATGGCCGCAAGCGGCTGATTGACAGTCGCTGGAACGTGCAGGTCACGATGTACCAGGATCTCGCGTTGCAGCCGATCATGGAGTCCATGGACCGGTCGGCGATCTTTCACGGCTGCGGATCGGTCAAACCCTGGATGACTTGGTCTGATCCGTGGTTGCATGATTTGTGGAAGCGCTACGCACGCCTGCTGAATGCGCCGTTGTCTTCTCTTGTCGTCGAGCCGCGCACGTCCGGCGAGTTGATGCTCAAGATCCAGAAGCTGGAAAAGTTCGGCAAGTGGCAGGAGGCGGCGACCGAGAAGGGCAAGCTCATCACCTTCCTCGATCATCGCCTCAAGCAATCCGTGACGGCCTAGCCCGTATGGCGGCCTGATCGATCAGGCCGCCACCTTCTGACCGGCGAACCGACCGTAGAAGGTCTCGCCCTTGGTCGCCATGTCGCGCAGCAGCTGCGGCGGGGTGAAGCGGGGGCCGTATTTGGCGGCATAGGCGTCGGCCTGTTCGACGAAGGCCTTGGCACCCATCTGGTCGATGTAGGTGATCGGGCCGCCAGTCCAGGGGGCGAAACCCCAGGCCAGGATGGCGCCGACGTCCGCCTCGCGCGGGTCGTCGATGACACCCTCTTCCCAGCATTTGGCGACCTCGACCGCCTGACGGAACAAGAGGCGACGCTTCTGGTCCTCGACCAGTTCGGGCGTCGAGTCGGCGATCGTCACCGGGGCCAGGTCGGACAGGCCGGACCACAGCTTCTTGGGTTTGACGTCATAGTCGTAGAAGCCCTTGCCGTTCTTCCTGCCATACCGGCCCAGGTCTTCGACCATCTTCCTGACGATCTCGGCACCCTCGATCGGCACATAGGCGTCGCCCAGATCCTCGGCGGTCTGTTTGGCAATCTTGACCGACAGGTCCAGCGCGACGTCGTCGTGCATCTCCAGCGGGCCGCGCGGCATGCCAGTCATCCGGCCGATGTTGTCGATCAGGGCAGGGGCGTAACCCTCCTCCAGCATGGCCAACCCTTCGGCCACATAGGTGCCGAAGCAGCGCGAGGTGTAGAAGCCGCGGCCGTCGTTGACGACGATCGGCGTCTTTTTGATCTTCATCACATAGTCGAGGCTCTTGGCGATCGCCGCCTGCCCCGTCTTCTCGCCGATGATGATCTCGACCAGCATCATCTTGTCGACGGGCGAGAAGAAATGGATGCCGATGAAGTCCTCGGGCCGGACGCTGGCCTCGGCCAGACCGGTGATCGGCAGGGTCGAGGTGTTGGAGCCGAACACTGCACCGGGAGCCAGCTGGGCCTCGGCGCGTTTGGTGACATCGGCCTTGATCTCGCGGTTCTCGAACACCGCCTCGATAACCAGGTCCGAGCCCTTGATCAGGTCGTAGTCGGTAGTGGCGGTGACCGAGGCCAGTAGGGCGTCATATTTGGCCTGGTCGATCTGGCCGCGCGACAGGCGTTTCTTCAGCAGTTCCTCGACATGGGCCTTGCCCTTGTCGGCGGCGTCCTGGTCACGGTCGATCAGGATGGTCTCGATGCCGGCAAGCGCCTGCACATAGGCGATGCCCGCGCCCATCATGCCCGCGCCGATGACCGTGACCTTCTTGGGATCGGACTTGGGCACGCCGGCGGGGCGGACGGCGCCCTTGTCGAGTTCCTGCTTCGACAGGAACAGCGAGCGGATCATGCCCTGGGCCTGGGGCGTCATCAGGGTCTTGATGAAATAGCGGGTCTCGATCCGCAGGGCCGCGTCCATCGGCACCTGCACGCCCTCATAGACCGCCTTCATCAGATTGGTCGCGGCCGGATAGTTTCCATAGGTCTGTTTGCGGATCATCGCATTGCCGACCAGGAAATTCTGGATGCCCGCCGGATGATAGGGGCCGCCGCCGGGCAGTTTGAAGGACTTGTCGTCCCACGGCTGGACGGCCTTGCCGCCGCCCTTGATCCAGGCCTTGGCCGCTTCGACCTCGGTGCCGGCAGGCACGACCTCGTGGACGAAGCCCGCGCCCTTGGCGTCATTGGGCCGGAAGGACTTGCCCTCGGTCATCGCCATCATCGCCGCCTGCACGCCGATCAACCGCGACAGACGCTGGGTGCCGCCGCCGCCGGGGAACAGGCCGACCTTGATCTCCGGCAGGCCCAGCTGGATCCTCGGGCTGTCGCCGACGACGCGGTAGTGACAGGCCAGCGTCAGCTCCAACCCGCCGCCCAGCGCCAGGCCGTTGATCGCGGCGGCCACCGGCTTGCCACAGGTCTCCAGCGCCCTCAGCGCCCCGTTCAGCTTCCAGCCACTGTCGTAGGCGGCCTGCAGATCGCCGCCGCCGATCATGCCACCGGCCATGTCGCCCAGGTCCGCGCCTGCGCAGAATCCCGACGCCTTGCCGCTAGTCAGGACCGCCCCCTTGATGGCGTCGTCGCTCTGGATGCGTTCGACCAGTTGCGGGATCTCGGCCATCACGCCCGAGGTCAGGGTGTTCATCGACCGTCCGGGGACGTCGAAGGTGATCAGGGCGATGCCGTCGGCGTCGACGTCGATCTTGAAGTTTTCCATGGTCGTGATCCTCAGACGCGTTCGATGACGGTGGCGGTGCCCATGCCGCCGCCGATGCACAGGGTGATCAGTGCGGTGGACTTGCCCGACCGCTCCAGCTCGTCCAGCACGGTGCCGGTGATCATGGCACCGGTGGCCCCCAGGGGGTGGCCCATGGCGATGGCCCCGCCGCAGACGTTCATCTTGTCGTGGTCGATGTCGAGCGCCTGCATGAAGCGCAGCACGACGGCGGCGAAGGCCTCGTTCAGCTCGTACAGGTCGATGTCGGCGGCGTTCATGCCCAGACGGGCCAAGAGCTTGTTGGCCACGAACTCGGGCCCCGTCAGCATGATCGACGGCTCCGACCCGATCGAGGCGGCTCCCAGGATGCGGGCGCGGGGTTTCAGCCCCGCCGCCTGACCGGCCTCCAGCGATCCGATCAGCACGCCCGCCGAACCGTCGACGATGCCGGACGAGTTGCCCGGCGTATGGACGTGGTTGACCCGCTCGACCTCGGGGTAGCGCTGGCTGATCACGGCGTCGAAGGCCATCTCGCCCATCATGGCGAAGGACGGGTTCAGCGCACCCAGGGTCTGCATGTCCGTATTCGGACGAATGGTCTCGTCGCGGTCCAGACGGGTCAGGCCCAGTTGATCCTTGACCGGCACGACCGAACCGTTGAACCGGCCCTCGGCCCACGACCGGGCCGAGCGTTTGTGGCTTTCGACCGAATAGGCATCGACGTCGTCGCGTGAGAATCCGTATTTCGAGGCGATCATGTCCGCCGACACGCCTTGCGGCACGAAATAGGTCGGGAAGGCGCTGGACGGATCGACCGGCCAGGCCCCGCCGTCAGACCCCATCGGCACCCGGCTCATGGCCTCGACGCCGCCGCCGACGGCGAAATCGGCCTCGCCGGACTTCACCTTGGCCGCCGCCATGTTCACGGCTTCCAGGCCCGAGGCGCAGAAGCGGTTCACCTGAACCCCCGCCGTCATCTGCGACCAGCCCGCGGCCAGGACGGCGGTCCGCGCGATGTCGGCACCCTGTTCCCCGATCGGCGAGACGCAGCCCAGGATCACGTCGTCGACCTTGGACGTGTCCAGATCGTTTCGGTCCCGCAGCGATTCCAGAACCTGGGAGGCCAGGCTCAGCGCCGTGATCTCGTGCAGCGATCCGTCCTTCTTGCCCTTGCCACGCGGGGTTCGGACGGCGTCGTAGATGTACGCTTCGGCCATGGGAGTCAGTCTCCATTGTCGGTAGCCCTACCGCTCGCCTTTCAGGCTCGCTGCTTGAGGGCGAAAGGACGGATTCGAGGTTGGTCGCCACAAACCCTACGTTTACGTCAACGTCAAGTAACAACGCGCGTGAGGCCTACTGCGCCAGCATGCCGCCGTCGATCTTGAACTCCGACCCTGTGACGAATTTCGACTCGTCAGACGCCAGATACAGGACGCAGTAGGCCACATCGTCCGGTTCCCCGATCCGCTTCATCGGGATGCCGCGCGTCAGCCGCTCGTGGGCCTTGGCTTCGTCGCCACCGGCCAGGGCGATGAACGGGTCGAGGATCGGCGTCTTGATGAAGACCGGATGGACCGAGTTGCAGCGTACATTCCAGTCCATCTTGGCGGCCTCCAGGGCGATGGTCTTGGTGTACATCCACACCGCCGCCTTGGTGGCGTTATAGGCCCCCATTCCCGGCGCCGCCGCCAGCCCGGCCACCGACGAGATGTTGACGATGGACGCCGGAGCAGACGCGCGCAGATGCTTCATGGCATGCTTGCAGCCCAGCATGATGCTTTCGATGTTGATCGCCTGGACCCGGCGCCAGTTCTCGATCGTGTCGGTCTCGACGAATTTCAGCTCGCCGCCGATGCCGGCATTGTTGATCAGGATCGACAGCCCGCCCATGTCGGCCACCGCCGCCTCGACCACATAGGCCCAGGCATCCTCGTCGGCGACATCGTGGGCATAGGCGAAGGCCGACCCCGGCACCTCCGCATTGATCGCGGCGGCCAGGGCCTGCACGCCCGCCAGATCGACGTCGGTCAGGGCGACCCTGGCCCCCTGACGCGCCAGCATCCAGCCCATGGCCTGGCCCAGCCCCCCGGCGGCCCCGGTGATCAGGGCCTTCTTGCCCTCGACCCGTCCCGCATGTCCGCCGCTCATGATTTTGCTCCCATCGATGCGGCGACTTCGTCGATGAAGCCCGCCAGTTTCACGTCCAGCGCCGTCACCCCGCCCGCATCGTGGGTGGTCAGGACCACCTCGACCCGATCATAGACGTTCGACCATTCCGGATGATGATCCATCCTGTCCGCCATAAGGGCCACGCGGGTCATGAAGCCGAAAGCGGCGTTGAAATCGGCGAACCGCAGCGATCGCGCGATCGCGGGTCGGTCTCCCTCATGCGCGCGCCATTGGGGCAGGCCCGACAGGGCCTGGGTGACATCGAGCGGCGCGTTGGCCATGGGCGTTTCTCCTGCGTTGGCTCGGGCGTAACCCGCGCATCCGCCCTCGACAAGCGCAGTGGCAAGAATGGAACGTATGGCCACGCTTGTCCGTTGATCGACCGTCACAATCGGAACCGGGGAGAGTAGGAAAATGGATAATCTGTGGATCGCTGCCTTGCCCAAGGCCGACCAGGCGAAGTTGAAGCCCCATCTTCATGAGAAGGCATTCGAACGCGGGCAAATGCTCTACGACGCGGGCGAGGACGTGGACGAGGTCTGGTTCCCCCTGCGCGGCGTGGTCTCTCTGATGACGCTCCTGCCCGACGACCGGATGGTCGAGACCGGTGCCGTGGGCCGCGAGGGCATCATCGGCGTCACCTGTGGCCCCCTCAACGCCCGCGCCGCCAGCCGCGCCATCAGCCAGATCGGCGGCGTTGCGGCCTGCTGTCCCGCCGACGTCTTCGCCGAGGCGCTGGAGAACTCCGAGCCAATGCGGATGGCCCTGGCCCGATTCACCGAAAGCCTGTTCGCTCAAGTGCAGCAGACCGCCGCCTGCAACGCCCAGCACCGGCTGGACGAGCGGCTGGCGCGCTGGCTGCTTGCCATCCACGACCGGGCCGAGGGCAACCGCTTCGACCTCACCCAGGCCGACATCGCCGGCATGCTGGGCGTCCGCCGCGCCACGGTCAGCGAGGTGGGCACGACGCTGGAGGAAAAAGGCCTGATCCACCGCGGTCGCGGTTGGGTCGAGGTGCTGGACCGCAAGGCCCTCGAAAACCACGCCTGCGGCTGTTACGGGGCCATGCGCAACGTAATGGAGGAACTGGACGTGCCGGTCCCGCATGCCCGTGTATTGGAGGACGCCTGACCCCTCTCCTTCAGCGACGAAACGGCCCGGTGACGGCGACACTCCCACCCGCTACACCGCAACGATGAGCGACAGCACGACCCGCCCCCATTCTTCCGGCGACACCTCCTCCTTCGGCTTTCGCGACGTCGATGCGAAGGAGAAGGTCCGGATGGTGCGCGGCGTGTTCGACAGCGTCGCCTCCAACTACGACCTGATGAACGACCTGATGAGCGCGGGCGTGCACCGGCTGTGGAAGGACGCGGCGGCGGCGAAGCTGAACCCGCGTCCGGGCGAGGTGATCCTGGACGTCGCGGGCGGCACCGGCGACATGGCGCGGCGCTATTCGAAGATGGCGCGGCGGGCGCAGGAACGGCGGGGCGGCGCGGACGCCTCGGTCATCGTGCTGGACTACAATGCCGAGATGATCCTGGCCGGCGTCGACAAGGGCGGCGAGCCGGAGATGTCGTGGAGCGTGGGCGACGCCATGGCCCTGCCGCTGCCGGACGCCAGTGTCGATGCCTATTCGATCAGCTTCGGCATCAGGAACGTCGCCGACATCGCCGTGGCCCTGTCGGAGGCGCGGCGGGTGGTGAAACCCGGCGGGCGGTTCCTGTGCCTGGAGTTCTCGCGTCCGACGACCGAGCCGATCCGGCGGGCCTATGACGCCTGGTCCTTCAACGCCATTCCGGCCATCGGCCAGTGGGTGGCGAAAGACCGCGACAGCTATCAATATCTGGTCGAGAGCATCCGCCGCTTTCCGGACCAGACCACCTTCAAGCGGATGATCGAGGGCGCGGGCTTCAGCCGCGTGACCGTCACCAACCTGGCGGGTGGGGTGGCGGCGATCCATCACGGGTGGGCGATCTGACCTATCCGACGCGCTATCGCACCGCCCCGACCGCCCCCGTCGCCCTGCCGGTGCGCGATCCCATCGGCGCGGCCTGGCGGCTGATCGGCTGGATGGGGGTGCTGGCCAAATACGATGCCCTGGTGCCGCGCGAACTGACGCCGATCCTGCCCGGCTGGACCCGGCCGATCACGGGCTTCGTTCACCTGTTCGCGCGTCGCGAGGGGCGCGAGGGCCGTCCCGGCGAACGGCTGGGCAAGGCATTCGAACATCTGGGGCCGGTGGCCATCAAACTGGGTCAGGTTCTGGCCACCCGCGCCGACATCTTCGGCATCCAGTTCGCCAAGGATCTGGGGCGGCTGAAGGACAAGCTGCCGCCGTTCCCGACCGAACAGGCCCGGCGCGAGATCGAACGCTCGATCGGCCGCACGGTGGACCAGTTGTTCACCGAGTTCGGCGACCCGATCGGTGCCGCGTCCCTGGCCCAGGCGCATCCGGCACGACTGGCGGACGGACGCAAGGTTGCGGTCAAGGTGCTGCGTCCTGGCGTGGAGCGGCGCGTGGCCTCCGGGCTGGATGCCATGCGGCTTGGCGCGCGACTGGCCCACAGGTTCGTGCCCCTGTCACGTCGGCTTGAACCCAAGGCCTTCGTAGAAACCATCGCTCGCTCGATGGAGCTGGAACTGGACATGCGGCTGGAGGCGGCGGCGGCTTCCGAGCTGAAGGACATCATGGCCAAGTCCGGCCATATGTCGGCGCCCGCCGTGATCTGGGATGGGGTCGGCAAGCGGGTGCTGACTTTGGAATGGGCCACCGGCATGCCCATGACCGACCCGATGGCCGCCGAACAGCCGGGCCTCGACAAGAATGCCCTGGCCGACAATGTCGTGCGGGCCTTCCTGATCCAGGCGCTGGACCACGGCACCTTCCATGCCGACCTGCACGAGGGCAATCTGTTCGCCAGCGCCCCCGCCGAGGTCATGGCGGTCGATTTCGGCATCGTCGGGCGGCTGGGACCGGGCGAGCGGCGATACCTGGCCGAGATCCTGTGGGGTTTCCTGACCCGAGACTATCCGCGCATCGCCCAGGTCCATTTCGAGGCCGGATATGTCCCGCCCCACCATTCGGTAGAGGCCTTCGCCCAGGCGCTGCGTGCCGTCGGCGAGCCGGTGATCGGCCGCGCGGCGTCGCAGGTATCGATGGGTCGGCTGCTGGGTCAGCTGTTCGAGATCACCGCCCTGTTCGACATGCATCTGCGCCCCGAGCTGATCCTGCTGCAGAAGACCATGGTCTCGGTCGAAGGCGTGGCCCGCCGTCTGAACCCCGACCACGACCTGTGGGAGGCCGCCCGTCCCGTGGTCGAAAGCTGGATCGCGCGTGAGCTCGGCCCCCGGGCCAAGGTCCGCGACGGGGTGATGGAGCTGATCACCGGGGCCCGCGCCCTGTCGCGGCTGGTGCAGGACCCGCCGCCCGCCACCCAGACGGTGATCGTCGAACGGAACAAGACGCCGGTATGGCTCGCTACGGGTGTCGTCGTCGCCACGGTGGCCTCTCTGGCCGCCCTTGTTCTGTCGCTTTGGCCGATCATGACGGGCTGACGATCCGCTTTCCCGGAGCCTGCCTGATGAAAATCCTTCTCGCCACGACTACGGTCGCCCTTCTGCTGGCCGCACCCGCCTTGGCCCAGACCGCCGCCCCGGCTCCCGTGCGCAATCTGAACAGCGGCGTCTCGGCGGGCACCCTGCCCAACACCTTCGACGGTCCGGCCGCTGCCCCCGTCCGTGCCGCGCCCCTGCCCGCCCCCGTCGATTCCGCCCAGAGCGCGCCGTCCAGCCCCGAAGTCGTCGCCGCCACCGAGGCCGCGCTTAAGACCACCATCGCGGCCGGCCAGTCCGGCGCGCTGAACTATGCCGACATGACCGACGACCTGGCCACCCAGGTCCGTCCCCGCGCCGCCACCCTGACCCCCATCATCCAGGGCTTCGGCGCGCTGAAATCGGTCGAGCATCGCGGTCGCGAGAACGGGGCCGAACTGTTCCTGGTCACCTTCGACAAGGCCGTGACCCAGTGGATCGTCGGCCTGAATCCCCAGAACAAGATCGCCGTCCTGCTGTTCCGCCCCGCGCCCGCCGCCTGACGCCCGGTCAGGCCTGCCGGAAGCCCAGAACGTCCTGCATGTCGTAAAGGCCGGGCCGTCGCGTCCGCACCCAGGCCGCCGCCGCCACTGCCCCCTTGGCGAACAGCGACCGGTCGATGGCGGAATGGGACAGGGTCAGGGTCTCGTCCTGCGATCCGAACAGGACCGTGTGGTCGCCCACGATGCCGCCCGCGCGGATCGAGGAGAACCCGATCGTGCCGGTCTGGCGTTCTCCGGTGATCCCGTCATGGGGCCTGGAGCGAACGTCGGCCAGCTCTGAATTGCGGCCGTTGGCAGCGGCCTCGCCCAGCATCAGGGCCGTGCCGGAGGGGGCATCCACCTTGAGCCGGTGGTGCGCCTCGATCACCTCGATGTCCCAGTCCCGCGCATCCAGCCGCTGGGCCGCATGTTCGACCAGACCGATCAGGATATTGAGACCCAGCGAATAATTGCCGCTGCGCACGATGGCGATCTTCTCGGCGGCGGCACGGATGGCCGCGTCCTGATCGTCGGTGAAGCCGGTCGAACCGATCACGAGCGCCGGACCGCCCCGCTCAACCGCACGGGTCGCCAGGGCGGCGGAGGCCTCGGCGGTCGAGAAGTCGATGACCACGTCGCACAGCGAAAGGTCCGGCGTCTCCCCCCAGTCGAAGCGGACGGCGACGACCACATCCTCGCGTGCATCCAGGGCCTGGTCGACGGCACGGCCCATTCGTCCGCGTGCGCCGGAGATTCCAGCGTGAAACAGTGCGCTCATGGCCGAGCCTACTGCACGTTTTCTTTGCCGCTGTCAGCCTCGGCCCCCAGGATGTCGGCCCAGAACCGTTTGGCCTTGCCCGCGAAGCTGGAGTTGCGGGGGTTCTGGCCGTCGCCGAACGACAGGGCCAGTTCCTGCATCAGCTCCTTCTGACGCGGCGTCAGGTCGGTCGGGGTCTCGACGAACAGTTCGACCACCAGATCGCCGCGATGCTTGCCGTTCAGATGCGGCATGCCCTTGCCCTTGATGCGCACGGTCTTGCCGGTCTGGGCCCCTGCGGGCACGGAGACGGGGGCCTTGCACTGACCGTCGCAGGCCTCGGACACCAGGCAGGGGGCATCGATTTCGCCGCCCAGGGCCGCGACCGTCATCGGCACCGGCACGGTGACCAGCAGGTCCAGATTGTCCCGCTCGAACAGTTCGTGGGTCTGGACCGACAGGAAGACATACAGGTCGCCGCGCGGCCCGCCGCGCGTCCCGGCATCGCCCTCGCCGGTCAGGCGGATGCGCGACCCGTCGTCGACGCCGGCGGGGACCTTCAGGTTCAGCTTGCGGGTCTTCCTGACCTGGCCGTGGCCGTGACAGGCGGTGCAGGGATCGACGATCTGGCCCGAGCCGCCGCAGGTCGGGCAGGTGCGCTCGACCTGGAAGAAGCCATTGGCCTGACGCACGCGTCCGGCCCCGCCGCAGGTGCCGCAGCCTTTGGGCTTGGTCCCCGGCTTGGCACCCGACCCTTCGCAGGTGTCGCAGGTGGCGGTGGACGGCACCGAGATGTCCATCTGCGCGCCCTGATAGGCCTGCTCCAGGCTGATCTCCAGGTCATATCGCAGGTCCGAGCCCCGACGCGGCCCGTTGGGCTGACGCCCACCGCCGCGACCGCCGAACACGTCGCCGAACGCATCGCCGAACACCTGGGAGAAGATGTCGTTGATGTCGTGAAAGCCCTGCTGGCCCCCGCCCCCGCCGCCATTGACGCCAGCATGGCCGAACCGGTCATAGGCCGCGCGCTTCTGGTCGTCGGACAGGACGCTGTAGGCTTCGGAGATCTCCTTGAACCGCGCCATCGACTCGTCCGAGCCGCCGTTGCGGTCGGGGTGGTGCTCCATCGCCAGCTTGCGATAGGCGACCTTCAGCCCGGCAGCATCGATGGTCCGCTCGACCTGTAGAACCTCGTAATAGTCACGCGCCATGGGGCGAATTCATCCTCTATCCCTCGTGAGCCACGCTCGCCTCTATGGCCGATGCGCGACGTCGATTTCCCGGCATGACATGGGAACAGGGCCCTGTGATGCAACCAGTCTCATCCTGCTTTCGTCATGCTTCGGCAAGCCGCAATCGCGGCACGGACGACAGGAGGCCGGACGCGGCCTCACCAATCTTGCACCCCTCCCTGCCCGCCCCCACTTCAGATCCCACGGCGTCGCTGGCCTCAGGACGCCTCATCCATCCGCCGCTCATGGGGATATGCCTTGAACCTCGACCTCTATTCCGACCGCGCCAAACAGGCGGTCCAGTCCGCCCAGACCCTGGCCCTGGCCCGCCGTCACCAGCAGTTCGCCCCCGAACACATCCTCAAGGTCCTGCTGGAGGAACGCGACGGCCTGGCCCGCAATCTGATAACCGCCGCCGGCGGCGACCCCGCCCGCGCCGAGACCCTGGTCGAGACCGCGCTGAAGAAACGTGCCCAGATCAGCGGCGGCAATGGCCAGCTGTATCTGGAGGGCGACACCGCCCGCGTCTTCGCCGCCGCCGAGGCCGCCGCCAAGACCGCCGGCGACGCCTTCGTCACCACCGAACGCCTGCTGTCGGCGCTGGCTCGCGAGGGCGGCACCGCCGCCGAGGTCCTGAAATCCGTCGGCGTCACCGCCGACAAGCTGGACGCCGCCGTCACCGAGATCCGCAAGGGCAAGACCGCCGACTCCGCCGGAGCCGAGGACGGCTACGACGCCTTGAAACGCTATGCCCGCGACCTGACCCAGGCCGCCCGCGACGGCAAGATCGACCCCGTCATCGGCCGCGACGAGGAGATCCGCCGCACCATCCAGGTCCTGGCCCGCCGCACCAAGAACAACCCCGTCCTGATCGGCGAACCCGGCGTCGGCAAGACCGCCATCGTCGAGGGCCTGGCGCTTCGCATCGTCAACGGCGACGTGCCCGAGAGCCTGCGCGAAAAGAAGGTCATGTCGCTGGACATGGGCTCCCTGATCGCTGGTGCCAAATACCGGGGCGAGTTCGAGGAGCGGCTGAAATCCGTGCTGAACGAGGTCATGGCGGCGGAGGGCGGCATCATCCTGTTCATCGACGAGATGCACACATTGGTCGGCGCTGGGAAGGGCGACGGGGCGATGGACGCCTCAAACCTGCTGAAGCCCGCCCTGGCGCGCGGCGAACTGCACTGCGTCGGGGCGACGACCCTGGATGAGTACAGGAAACACGTCGAAAAGGACGCCGCCCTCGCCCGCCGGTTCCAGCCGGTCTTCGTCGACGAACCCTCGGTCGAGGACACGGTCTCGATCCTGCGTGGCCTGAAGGAAAAATACGAGGTCCACCACGGCGTCCGCATCTCCGACAGCGCCATCGTCGCCGCCGCCACATTGTCGAACCGCTACATCACCGACCGCTTCCTGCCCGACAAGGCGATCGACCTGATCGACGAGGCCGGGTCGCGCGTCCGCATGGCCGTCGATTCCAAGCCGGAATCCCTGGACGAGATCGACCGCCGCCTGGTCCAGCTAAAGATCGAACGCGAGGCCCTGGTCAAGGAGACCGACGCCGCGTCGCAGGGCCGACTCGACAAGCTGGAGGGCGAGATCGCCGATCTGGAGACCGAATCCGCCGACCTGACCGCCCGCTGGAAGGCGGAAAAGGACAAGGTCGGCCAGGGTGCCCAGCTGCGCGAGACCCTGGACCGGCTGCGCGCCGAACTGGCCGCCGCCCAGCGCGAAGGCGACCTCGCCCGCGCCTCCGAGATCGCCTATGGCCAGATCCCCGGCATCGAGAAATCCCTCGCCGAGGCCGAATCCGCCGAGACCGACGGCTCCACCGCCCTGGCCCCCGAGGTCGTCGACGCCGCCCAGATCGCCGCCGTCGTCTCGCGCTGGACCGGGGTGCCGGTGGAAAAGATGCTGGAGGGCGAGCGCGAGAAACTGCTGGCCATGGAGGACGCCCTTCGCGCCCGCGTGGTCGGTCAGGACGAGGCGCTGGAGGCCGTCGCCGATGCCGTCCGCCGTGCCCGCGCCGGCCTGAACGACCCCAACCGCCCGCTGGGCAGCTTCCTGTTCCTCGGCCCCACCGGCGTGGGCAAGACCGAGCTGACCAAGGCGCTCGCCGCCTTCCTGTTCGACGACGACGCGGCCATCACCCGCATCGACATGTCGGAATATATGGAGAAACATTCGGTCAGCCGCCTGATCGGTGCCCCGCCCGGCTATGTCGGCTATGACGAAGGCGGGGCCCTGACCGAGGCGGTGCGCCGCCGCCCCTATCAGGTCGTCCTGTTCGACGAGGTGGAGAAGGCCCACCCCGACGTGTTCAACGTCCTGCTCCAGGTGCTGGACGACGGCCGCCTGACCGACAGCCAGGCCCGCACGGTCGATTTCCGCAACACATTGATCGTCATGACCTCCAACGCCGCCGCCGGCCAGATCGACCTGGCCCCCGACGAATCGGCCGAGGACGCGCGCGGCCGGGTCACGACGGCCCTGCAGATGGAGGGTTTCCGGCCGGAATTCCTGAACCGGATCGACGAGATCATCCTGTTCAAACGCCTGGGCCGCGACCAGATGGCGGGGATCGTGCGGATTCAGTTGGGCCGTCTGGACACCTTGATGGCCGACCGGAGACTGACCCTCGACGTCGACGAAACGGCCCTCGCCTGGCTCGCCGAGCGCGGCTACGACCCGGTGTTCGGGGCACGGCCGCTGAAGCGGGTGATCCAGAAGGATCTGGTCGACCCGATCGCACGGAAACTGCTCGCGGGTGAGTTCGAGGACGGGGCGGTGATCGCGGTGTCAGCGGGGACGGAGGGGCTGGAGATCGGGAAGGCGCGGGTTCACTAGCTGGGACCGGTGTGCCTACCCATCCTCCCTGCGTTGCACGATAACTAATTGACTGTGGAACTCAGAAGCGGCCAAGTCGGCTAGTCTACGTAAAGCAGACACATCTTCTTGGAGAGGACGTGGCCGCCTCGTCGGCACCACGTCCGGCTGCGTGCGCTCTGCGATCGCCTTCGCTGCCTCAAGGTACTCGAACGAAGGTAAGCGACTAACACCTCTCTCACGTCTCCGAGTTTCTCGACGGATTGCTGCGCGGCCAGGTGCCTCCACAGCTATCCTGAGGGATTCTTGCACAACGTCGGCAACAGGTCGGTCATCCGTGTCGAGTCGGGACTTCAGTTTCGCTGCCAAGTCCGGCGCGGAAAGAGAACGTATTTTTCTGGGCTCAGAACATAGGTACGTGTCCCAGTCGTCGTAAGAAACATGATGGCTGTCATCATCAAGCTCCCCAATTTCGGACGGCGATATGAAGATAGATTTTGCTGCGACTGAACTGCCGCTATAGGCAGAATCTATCTCACTTATGAGGTGAAATCTCGGAGCGGCGTAGAAAACCATGTTAACGTCATCGTCAAGTGCGAGCAACAGATCGTGCTGATCAGATCTATTTTTTGGTGTCACTGGAAATCTGTAGAAAGGCGGGACTAGATCAAGACCGTAAGTGCTTATCTCCCTAGCCCTTCGCGTTAGCATGCAGTCTGCGCGCTTAAACTGCAGAAATAGAGGAACGCCCGGAGCTTGAAGCTTCACGTCATATCCGCCTCCTGCTCGACCCTCCTCTATCAGACTTGGAAAGATTGGCGCGGCATTGACGGGTAACCACCCAACGATTTCGTTGGTGAGCGCAAAACCATATGAAAACTCAGATATTTGCGGAGTCACGGCGCTAGTTTTCGCCTTTACCGCTCTCTAGCTCGGCGATCCGCGCGCCGATCTGCTTCTCGAACTTGTAAATGTCCGTCAGGTCGCTGAGCAGATGCCGCTCCTCGTCCTTGCCCTTGAACGTGCCGAGATATTTGGTCGTAAGGCCGTTGAAATGCAGCCGCGCCAGCGTCCGCCGATTGTTGTCATCCAGCAGGATCGCACAATAGGATTTGGCGTCGCGCATGATGATCCGCTTCGGGTCGACATGGCGTGACGCGATGGCCTGGACAATGTGGAAGCCGGAGATTTCCTCGGCGGTTGTCGAGATGCCGATATCCACCACATCGGCGGGACCAACTGCATTGTCATCGGTCTTCGGCGACGAGGCGTTGAGGGCCGACGACAGGCGGTCGTTGACGAGGTCGCGGACCAGTGACGCGATCGACGCCACTACCAGTTTGGCGAAATTGTCCTTTACTGCCGAAGTGACTCGGCCCTCGTGCACTCGCTTGGCCAGCATGCTGACGAACTCGTCCGAGGGTTCGGCGAATTCGTGTTCCAGCTCCTTGCGGATCAGCGACTGAAGCTTGAGATTCCCGGCTTCCTTGACGATTCGTTCGATGTCGAACGTCGCTTTCGAAAAAGCCTCGATGGTCTTCACGTCGCCTGCCTTCAAGGCGGCCATCGAGAAGGTGAAGAACGGCTTGTCGTCCATCTTGTTGGGGCGTTCGACATCTGAATAGAACTGGTAGATGACGCCGTTGGTCAGGATCGCCAGCCGAGCTTCCGTCACACTGAAATAGCGAAAGAGCTGTCCGGCGTGGTTGATGCTGAGTTCCACAGAGGCTGGCTTGCATTCGACCAGAATGCTGACCTTGCCATCCTTGCAAATGGCATAGTCGACCTTCTCCCCCTTCTTGGTGCCGACGTCGGCGCAGAATTCCGGAATGACCTCGGCAGGATTGAAGACGTCATAGCCGATGGCTTGAATGAACGGCATGACCAAGGCGTTCTTCGCCGCCTCTTCAGTCAGCAAGACCTCCCTGTGCTGCAAGGTTCGCTGCTGCAACTCCGCCAGCCGTGATGCCAAGTCCATACGTCCCTCCCGAAGTTCGTTCGTAGACGTATCTTTGTAGTGAACGGTGGAGTTCGTCTACCCGTGATTGATTTGGTTGGTTTTTGCAGCACCGCGATCAAGGCCCGGGCCGAACCGTCCAGTCAAAGGTCCAGAGTACGAGCGCGACGGCTCTGGGCATGATCGATCAATCCCCCAGCACCGGCATCACCTCCACCCCGTCGCAGACGAAGATCGACATGTGCGGGTGGTCGTCGAACAGCCGGACCGCCGCCTCGTGCGAGGGCGCCGTCACCACCATGAAGACGGTCAGCCGGTTGATCACGTCCCCGACCGCGCCGTCGGCCTCGATCCGCAGGGTCGGCCCCAGCGGCCCGCCGACGTACAGGATGGCGTCGCGGTGCGCCGCCTCCCAGGCCTTGACGGCGGCGACGCCCCGCGCGGCGGTCTCGTCCTGCTGCGACTTCGTCATCGCCCGCCAGACCGCCCATTTCGGCCCGGTCTTGTCGGAGGTGAAGACGGCGAGATAGCGGGGGTCGGGCATGGCGGTCTCCGGGGCGATGCGCGCGCTGGCGTCGGCGCGCCAGCGATCCTAACCTGAACCCATGTGCGCCTCCTATGAGAGCAAGTTCAGCATCCGCCAGCTGGTCGATGCCTTCGCCCATGCGGGGATCGAGATCGGCATGGACGGCGGGGGTCTGCCGAACCTGGAGCCGCGCGAGGAGGTCCGCCCCACCGACCCCGACCGGCTGGTCCGCGCGGGCAGCGGCGCCACGGCGGTTCTGGCCCCCATGCGGTTCGGGCTGGAGCCGTCTGCCCCCAAACGCCCGCCGGTCATCAACCTGCGCTCCGAGGGCCGGACGTTCACCAACGGCGACCGGGGCGGGCGCGGCCTCCTGCCGGTCTCTGGCTTCTACGAGTTCACGGGCGACACCTATCCCAAGACCCGGTGGCGGCTGTCGGACGCGGGCGGGGCGGTGCTGATGCTGGCCTGCGTCTGGCGGGTGGGTCCGGGCGGCGACGCCTTTGCCCTCTTGACCGGCGAGCCCGGCCCCGACATCGCCCCCTACCATTCGCGCGGGGTCATCCCCCTGCCGCCCGCCGCCTGGGCCGACTGGCTGTTCGACCGGGTGCCCGCGACCGACCTGCTGGTCCCGCCGCTCGAGGGCACCCTGATCGCGACCGCCGCCCCGCGCCCCACATCGGGCGAGACCCCGTCGCTGTTCGATCTCTAGGGTGCCGCTGATACTCCGGACGCGATCCCGATCGTCGGGGGGATAGCGCGACCAATCCTGACAACCTGACCCCTGCAATACCGGTCAATCCTTGGCATTGGCCTGTTTGAGAGGCCTTCGAGCCGTCACGGGCCGGGACCGCCTTATGCTGGCGGGCGACCGTCATGAACGAGAGGCCCGCGATGGACCCCGAAGCCCGCACACTGAAACCCGACCGCGACCACCCCTCATCGGCCACGACCGCCCCGACGTCGGGCCATCGCTCGGCCCCGGACGCCGTCTGGGCCGCCGTGCGCGAAGACTATCTGGCCGGAATGTCGGCGCCGGAGGCCTGTCGGGTTCATGGTGTCGGGTTGACCGCCCTGCGTGGGCGGGCGGCGCGCGAGGGCTGGAGGCGGGCGGACCAGCCCTGGACCCCGCCCACCCGACTGGATCCATGGGACGAAGGCGTCGCGCTGGAAGCCCAGGTCGGCGGCGATCTGGACAGGGTCGAGCTGCGGGAACTGGCCTATGTCGCCTATCGCCGGATGATGCGGGCGGTGATGCGCGGTGACGCCGCCGAGGCGCTGCGCTGGCAAAGGGTGCGCGTGGTCATGGACGCCGAAGAGGCCGAACTGGAGCGGCTGGGCGAGGCCCAGGAGGCCGCGATCTGGCACAGCCTCCACGACGACAGCCCGGACGGTCCGAACGGTTCGGACGGTCCGGACGGTGTTTTTCGTGCCGACTAGCCCTTCAGCACCTCGACCAGGGTCGAACCCAGGCGTGCAGGCGACGGCGACACGGTGATGCCGGCCCGCTCCATCGCCTCGATCTTGGATTCCGCATCGCCCTTGCCGCCGCTGACGACCGCGCCCGCGTGGCCCATCGTCCGGCCCTTGGGCGCGGTGCGGCCCGCGATGAAGCCGGCCATCGGCTTCTTGCGGCCCTTCTTGGCCTCGTCGATCAGGAACTGGGCGGCGTCTTCCTCGGCCCCGCCGCCGATTTCGCCGATCATGATGATGGAGTGGGTTTCCGGGTCGGCCAGGAACATCTCCAGCATGTCGATGAATTCGGTGCCCTTGACCGGGTCGCCGCCGATGCCGACCGCCGTGGTCTGGCCCAGGCCCTCGTTGGTCGTCTGGAACACCGCCTCGTAGGTCAGGGTGCCGGAGCGCGAGACGATGCCGACATTGCCCTTCTTGAAGATGGAGCCCGGCATGATGCCGATCTTGCATTCGTCCGGCGTCAGCACGCCGGGGCAGTTGGGGCCCAGCAGACGCGACTTGGAGCCTTCCAGGCGACGCTTGACCTTGACCATGTCCATCACCGGAATGCCTTCGGTGATGCAGGTGATGAAGGGGATCTCGGCCTCGATGGCCTCGATGATGGCGTCGGCGGCACCCGCAGGCGGCACATAGATGACCGAGGCATCGGCCCCGGTCGCGTCCTTGGCATCGGCGACGGAGGCGTAGATCGGCAGGCTCTCGCCGTTCGACCCGGTCCAGGTCTGGCCGCCCTTGGTCGGGTGCACGCCGCCGACCATCTGGGTGCCGTGATAGGCCAGCGCCTGCTCGGTATGGAACCCGCCGGTCTTGCCGGTCAGGCCCTGGACGATGATCTTGGTGTTCTTGTCGACGAGGATGGACATGTCAGGAGTTCCCGAGGGAGAGGATCATTGAGTGCGGATGACGATCGGTCGCGAAAGCGTAACCGATGCGGTTCGATTGGCGGACTGATAAACAGAGGTCAGCCTATGGCCCATGGGCTTGGCCCAGGTTTGCATTTCGGTGCCGGGAATTTCCGGGTCGGGCTCGGCTTGAAGCTCAAGCTCGGAAGCCAGAGCGACAATATCAGCTTGCCAATCACGGTCGGGACGGGTGACCGACACGGTACAACTCGCCGCCAACGATGGATCTGAAACGCCCTCGCCGGTCGTGCCCGACATAAAAATCACAGCGCGACCTGATCGGAAGGCCGAGGACCACTGGGCAGTCTCGCCACTAACATGTCTTGGTGTGGAAGAGGTCCAGCGTCTGGCTTGGCCGAGGGCTTCGAACGCATCGCGACGCATTCCAGTATCGACGCATGCTTGCCGCACGAGTCCCGACAAGGACTCGTCCTGAACAGCTGGAAGCGGAAGTCCCGAGCCGCCAAGGACGATCGCTAATGCGAGCGCGAGGCTCATTTAGCCGACCGCCGCGACGATCTTCTGGGCGGCGTCGTCGAGGTCGTCGGCGGCCTGGATGGTCAGGCCCGACTCGTTGAGAATCTTCTTGCCCAGCTCGGCATTGGTGCCTTCCAGGCGAACGACCAGAGGAACCTTCAGCCCAACTTCCTTCACCGCCGCGACCACGCCCTCGGCGATCACGTCGCACTTCATGATGCCGCCGAAGATGTTGACCAGGATGCCCTGGACGGCGGGGTCGGCGGTGATGATCTTGAAGGCCGCCGCGACCTTGTCCTTGCCCGCGCCGCCTCCGACGTCGCAGAAGTTGGCCGGCTCCTTGCCGTACAGTTTGATGATGTCCATCGTCGCCATGGCCAGGCCCGCGCCGTTGACCATGCAGCCGATGTTGCCGTCCAGTGCGACATAGGCGAGGTCCCATTCCGAGGCCTCGATCTCCTTGGCGTCTTCTTCCGTCTCGTCGCGCAGGGCCTTGATGTCGGCATGGCGGAACAGGGCGTTGCCGTCGAAGCTGACCTTGGCGTCCAGCACGCGCAGATGGCCGTCCTTCATCACGATCAGCGGGTTCACCTCCAGCATGGCCATGTCGGTCTCGACGAAGGCCTTGTACAGGATCGGGAACAGGCCCTTGCCGTCCTCGGCCGCGTCGCCGGTCAGCTCAAAGGCGGCATTGATCGTAGCGACATCGGCCTCGGTGACGCCGGTCTCGGGGTCGATGACGATGGTCTGGATCTTCTCGGGGGTGTCGTGGGCGACGGCCTCGATGTCCATGCCGCCCTCGGTCGAGACGACGAAGGCGATGCGGCCATGCTCGCGATCGACCAGCAGCGAGCAATACAGCTCGCGCTCGATGTCGGCCCCGTCCTCGATATAGAGGCGATTGACCTGTTTGCCGGCGTCGCCGGTCTGGGCGGTGACCAGGGTGTTGCCGAGCATGTCACGGGCGTGAGCCACCGCTTCCTCGACCGAGAAGGCCAGGCGGACGCCGCCCTTGGCATCGGGGCCCAATTCCTTGAACTTGCCCTTGCCGCGCCCACCGGCGTGGATCTGGGACTTCACGACATACAGCGGGCCGGGCAGGGATTTGGCTGCGGCCTCGACCTGATCGACGGAGGTGACGGCGACGCCCTGCGCAACCGGCGCGCCAAAGCCCTTCAGAACCTGTTTGGCCTGGTATTCGTGGATGTTCATGGGGAGGTCTCGCCGACGCTGGGAGGAAAGGTCGCGGCGCTTATAGGCGGGGATTTCTGGTCGCGCTACCGGCGTTGGGCTTTGGTCTAGCCGATAATCGGTCGTCACTGGTGCGCCCGCCCGCTTGCCCGTACAGGACCGGCCCATGTCTCCCCGCCTTTTCGCCCTGCTGATCCTGCTGGCCGCCGCCTGCGTGCTGGGCCTGGCCCCGATCCTGGTGCGGCTGACCGAGACGGGTCCGGCGGCGGCGGGGTTCTGGCGGTTTCTGTTCGCCCTGCCCCTGCTGCTGGCGATCACCGCGCGGCCGGGAGGTGAGGGCATAGGACGGCCTTCGAAATGGATGATGCTGGCGGGTCTGTTCTTCGCCCTGGACCTCAGCTTCTGGCACTACGGCATCGTCATGACCTCGGTCGCCAATGCGACGGTGCTGTGCAACCTGACGCCGGTGGTGGTCACCCTGTTCGGCTGGATCGCATTCCGGGAACGGCCGGCCCGGCTGTTCCTCCTGGCCCTGGTCCTTGCCATGGGCGGGGCCTTCGCCATGGCGGCTGCGGCCAATGGGCAACAGGGCACCAACCCCCTGCTGGGCGACCTGTTCTCGCTGTCGGTGTCACTCTGGTATTCCGGCTATTTCCTGGCGGTGAAGGCGGCGCGGTCCAGCGCGGGCGCGATGCGGATCACCCTGTGGGCCACGGCCGTCGGCGTGCCCTTGCTGGGGGCGGTGGCGCTGTTGCTGGGCGAGGACATGATACCGGCGTCGTCAGCCGGTTGGGCGGCCTGCGTCGGTCTGGGCGTCATGCATGTGGTGGGTCAGGGCGGGGTGGCCTGGGCGCTAGGCAAGCTGCCCGCCTCGGTCACGGCGGTGACCATCCTGATCCAGCCGATCGTGGCCAGTCTATTGAGCTGGTGGATTTTCGGCGAAACCCTGACGCCGATCCAGGCCCTGGGCGGGGCCCTCGTGCTGGCCGCGATTGTCCTGGCGCAATGGTCCAGCCGAAAGCCCCGAGATGGATCACAGACGAAAACAGGCGCTGCGTCCGAAGACCCAGCGCCCGTCGTTTAGTCAAATCACCCAGGCTGCGTCGGGTCGAGAAAGCGGAGCTTTATGACCGCAGCCGAGGATCAAAGTACCTTGAGGTTCACGGCCGAGGTCTTGCCGCGCTGGGATTCCAGCTCGTACTCGACCTTGGCGTTTTCATCGAGGCCTTGCAGGCCTGCTTTCTGAACGGCGGTGATGTGGACGAAGACGTCCGCGCCGCCGCTTTCCGGCTGAATGAAGCCGAAGCCTTTTGTGGGGTTGAACCACTTGACCGTGCCGGTCGCCATACTGCGCTCTCCATAAACGCGCTTTTCCAGGCAGGCTCTCGCGAAGAGGAGCCCGTCAGCCCATCTGGACAGCTCGTTCAGGCGAAGGAGCGAAACGCGGGTGTGGACCCCACGCGAAATCCGGACTGCGACGACGTTTTCCATCGACAATCCACGACGGTCAACCCGATTCCGAATCAGCGGCCGCTCGCCGCGCCCGCGACGGTCCGGTCGCGCACAGGCTGTAGGGCGCGCCGTCGAAGTGGAAATGATCCCTGTGCGCATCATTATAATCGGGGGTCAGTACGGTCGAGAACACCCGGCAGGCCCCGTCGCGCAGCCGTTGCAGGAACACCGACCCCTCGCTGCCCGCCGGTCCGGACCCGTCCCAGTCGCCCAGAACCGTCACACGCCGCCCGTCCTCCAGCGTCAGTCCGGCGACGTCCAGAGCATTGGCGCGGGCATGTTCGCTGGGACGATCCGACGCGACCTGGGAGTTGTAGATCCGGCGACAGGAATAGGTGCCGACATTGTCCACCCGCGCCACCTCCGACCCTAGGATCTCGCGCGCGGCGGGCCGCAGCACCTGCCGGTCCCACAGGACATAACGCACCGCCAGCGGACAGGTCATGACCACCGAGGGGCTGAGCGGCGTCACGTCCCCTCCGGTGATCCGCACCGCCCCCCGCACCTGGCAGAAGCCGCCGTCGTCGGTATTCTCCGCCCGTTCGACGGTGACGCCTGCGTCGCGAAGGGCGGCGATACAGGCCTGTGTCGTCGCCTCGATCCGGTCCGGTGGTGCCGTGCGCGCGATGTCGAAGGCCGCGACCTTGTTACCGGTGGCCGCCCCGATCGGCCGGTTCAGGTCCAGCGGCTTCCACGGCAGATCCTGTGCCGGCGCGAACAGGTTCATCAGCGCGAACAGGGCGCAGACGCCCAGCGTCGCCTCCCACAACAGGTTCCAGAAATCGGCGAAATCGCGCTTCATGCCGAAGCCAGCGCCGCCAGCCGGGCATAGGTTCCCTCAGCCGCGATCAGGTCGCGGTGGTCGCCCTCCTCGACGATCCGGCCCTGGTCGAACACCAGGATGCGATCGGCCCCGCGAATGGTCGACAGGCGATGGGCGATGACGATCGAGGTGCGGCCTTCCAGCAGGACCTCGGTCGCGGCCTGGACCTCGCGTTCGGTTTCCAGGTCCAGCGAACTGGTCGCCTCGTCCAGCACAAGGATCGGGGCGTCGATCAGCAGGGCCCGCGCGATCGCCACCCGCTGCCGCTCCCCGCCCGACAGCTTGACGCCCCGTTCGCCCACCAGGGTGTCATAGGCTTTCGGCAAGGCCATGATGAAATCGTGGGCCCGGGCCAGCCGCGCCGCGCGCTCGATCTCGCTTCGGTCCGCGTCCGGTCGACCATAGCCGATGTTCTCGGCGATCGTTCGGTGGAACAGGGCCGGATCCTGCGGTACCAGGGCGATGGCGCGGCGCAGCGACCCCTGGGTCACGCCCGCGATGTCCTGACCGTCGATGCGAATCTGGCCCGCCTCGATGTCATAGAGCCGCTGGATCAGTTTCACGAAGGTCGACTTTCCAGATCCCGTCGGCCCGACCAGGGCCACCCGTTCGCCCGGCCGGATGGTCAGCGATAGATCGTGATACAGAGGCCGATCCTGGCCGCCATAGGCGAACCGTACGGCATCGAACACGATCTCGCCGCGCGGGACGGCCAGGGCCTGCGCCTCGGCACGATCGGCGACCTGCGGCTCCTGGCGCATATAGGCGGCGACGTCCTCCACGTCGTCCAGGCCGCGCTGCAGCATCTGAAGGTTTTCCCCGATGTTTCGCAGATAGCCGGACATCATCAGGAAGGCGGCGATCCCGAAGGTCACATCGCCCGGCCCGGCCTGTCCCCGCCCCCACAGCATCAGCAGAAGCCCGGTCAGCCCGGCCTGGAGCACGACCAGCAGGCCGTTCTGAATGGCCCACAGATCGACCCATCGGCCCCAGGCGACGATCCCGGCGTCGCGCCACGCCCCCGTACGCTCGAACAGGCGCGCCTCTTCGCGATCCTCCGCCCCGAAGCTCTTGACCACGGCATTGGCCCCCAGGGCGTCGGCCAGGCCCGCGCTGATCTCGCTGTCTCGGGCGTTGGAAATCAGGTTCTTGGGCCTCACGAACCGCTCGGTGCCGATGACCGTGACGGCGATATACAGGGCGACGGTGACCAGGGCGAAGGCCCCGACCTCGACCCAGCGAAACAGCATGGTCGCCGACAGGCCGATCAGAACCAGGAGCGACGATCCCAGCCACAGCACCAGCACGTCGGACGCACTGTCATAGCCCCACATGGCGCGGCTGATCTTGCGCACCGTCGAGCCGGCGAAGGTGTTGGCGTGCCAGTCCGAGGAGAACTGCTGAACGCGCCGGAAGGCGTCGTTGGTGATCTCCTCCATGTTGCGGGCCGCAAAGGGGTTCCAGACCCGAAAGGCGATGTTGCGGAACAGGAAAAAGGCCA
>CALROO020000015.1:0-89476 GCA_943369795.1 Rhizobium sp. Q54
TTCTATGTCGTCGATGCGGACAAACCCGATGAACTGGTCGTCGGGCCGTACCAGGGCACCCTGGGCTGCCTGCGCATTCCCTTCGGACGCGGCGTCTGTGGCACCGCTGCGGCCACGCGCCAGACCCAGATCGTCGAGGACGTCCATGCCTTTCCCGGCCACATCGCCTGCGATAGCCGTTCGGCCAGCGAGATCGTCGTGCCGGTGCTGGATGGGTCGGGCAGGCTGATCGCCGTGTTCGACGTCGATGCCACCACCCCCGCCGCCTTCGACGCCGTGGATGCCGAGGCGCTGGAGCGGTTGCTGGGCAGGGTGTTCGGCGCTTGATCCGCCCGGTCCGCAGCGTCCTTTATCTGCCCGCCTCCAATGCCCGGGCGATCGAGAAGGCGCGCGGGCTGAACTGCGACGTGGCGGTGCTGGATTTGGAAGACGCGGTGGCGCCGGAGATGAAAGCCTACGCCCGCGCCGCCGCCATCGCCGCCGTTCAGGAGGGCGGCTTCGGTCCCCGACTGGGGGTGCGGATCAATGGGCTGGACACGGATTGGGGGGCAACGGACCTGGCCGCGCTGGGCGACACCGGCGCATCCCTGATCGTCGCGCCGAAGGTCGACAACCCCACCACCGTTCACGCCATCGCGGCGCGGTTGCGGGGCGGCACCGACCTGTGGGCCATGATCGAGACGCCGCTCGCCGTCGTTCATCTGGACGCCATCGCCGGGGCCGGAGGGCGGCTCAAGGGTCTGATGCTGGGGGTCAACGACCTGGCGACAGGGCTCGGCACCGGCCCGTCCGACGATCGCGAGCCACTGAAGCCCTGGCTGGCGGCGACGGTGGCGGTGGCGCGCGCGCATGGGCTTCTGGCCATCGACGGGGTCTACAACCGCATCGACGATACTGTCGGCCTGCACGCCCAATGCGCCCAGGGACGCCTGTACGGTTTCGATGGCAAGTCGCTGATCCATCCGTCCCAGATCGAGGCGGCGCACGGTGCGTTCGGCGTGTCGGAGGACGCCGCCGAACGGGCACGCGACATCGTCGATGCTTTCGCCCATCCCGACGCAGAAGGTCGCGGCGCGATCCGGCTGAACGGGGCCATGGTCGAGCGGCTGCATCTGGAGGCGGCCAGAGCGGTTCTAGCCCGGTATGCGATCGAACAGGGGGCGTCGTGATCCGGTCCTGGGTCTGTGCGCCGGGCGTACGCAAGGTGCCGAACCTGAAGGTCTTCCTGCCGGATCATGATCTGCGCAGCCTTCCCGGGCCGGACACCGACGCGGTGATCGGATGGGGCATGAAGCCGACCGCCGCCCATGGTCGGCGCTGGGCCGAGAAACACGGCAAACCCTATGTCGCGCTGGAGGACGGGTTTCTGCGATCGGTAGGTCTGGGCGAGACGGGCGCGACCTCGATCAGCGTCGTGGTGGACGATGTCGGCATCTATTACGACGCTACCCGTCCCTCGCGGCTGGAACAGCTGATCGCCACCGCCCCGGACTGGTGCGATGCCGCAACCACCGCCCGGGCGCGCGGCCTGATCAATCGGATCGTCGCGGCGGGGGTGTCGAAGACCAATATGGGCGGGCCGCTGGATGCGGCGGTGCTGCGGCCCGGTCGGCGCGTCCTGATCGTGGATCAGACGTTCGGCGACGCCTCGATCGCTCATGGCCTGGCGACCCAGGACAGTTTCGACGCCATGATCGCCGCCGCGCGTCGCGACGAACCGGACGCCCAGCTGATCGTCAAACGCCACCCCGCCGTCGCGGCAGGCAGGAAGAGGGGCTGTATCACCGACCTGACGGGCGTCACCCTAGTCGATACCGATGTCCGTCCTGCCGACCTGCTGGCCGTCGTCGATGCGGTCTATGTCGTCACCTCGGCACTCGGGTTCGAGGCCCTGCTGCGCGGCCTGCCCGTCCGTTGTTTCGGGGCACCTTTCTATTCGGGATGGGGCCTGACCGCCGATGCCGTCGCGGTCGAGCGCCGGGGCCAGCCGCGCACGATCGAACAGGTCGCCGCCGCCGGCCTGATCGCCTATAGCCGCTATGTCGATCCCGTCACCAGCCAGCCGTGCAAGGCCGAGGCGGCGCTGGAGCGGCTGATCGCCTTGCGCGACCGGGCCGATCGTCTGAGTGGCTTCTGGGGTGCCGCCGGGTTCGCCCCGGCCAAACGCCCCCCGATCCGCCGCCTGCTGAACAGCCCCAAGAGTCAGGTGCGCTATTTTTGGTTCGCCCGGAACGCCGCCCGTGCCGCTACATCCAACGCAGGTTATCTGATCTGGTGGGCAGGCAAGGAAAGCGAACCTGTACGCGCCGCCGCAGCCGACTTCCACGGGCCCACGGTGCGGATGGAGGATGGCTTCATACGCTCGCGCGGGCTGGGCTCGGACTTTTTCGGAGCCCTGTCCGTCGCACTGGACGACCAGGGAGTCTACTATGACGCGACCCGATCCAGTCGGCTTGAGACCCTTATTGAGACAGGTCCGGTGTCGCCCGACGCCCTCGCCCGCGCCGCCCGTCTGCGGACCCGGATCGTCGAGGCCGGCCTGTCCAAATACAATCTGAAAGGCGCGGCCCCGACCGGCTGGCCCACAGATCGCGAACGCCTGCTGGTCGTCGGCCAGGTCGAGAACGACAAGTCCATCGCGCTCGGTTGCACCGACATCCGCACCAACTCCGGCCTGGTCGAGGCCGCGCGGAGGGACTTCCCCAACGCCTTCCTGATCTACCGCAATCACCCCGATGTCATGGCGGGCAATCGGCCCGGCCTTCTGGACGCGGGCGCGATCCAGGCCGTGAACGCCGTCGCCGACGACCTCGACATCATCGACTGCCTGAATGCTTGCGACCGTCTGGCCACCCTGACGTCCCTGTCGGGGTTCGAGGCCCTGATGCGGAAAAAGGCCGTGACCACCTATGGCCGCCCCTTCTATGCCGGATGGGGTCTGACCGACGATCGGACCGGCCCCTATCCGCGCCGCACGCGCCGGGCCGATCTGGACGCCCTGATCCACGCCGCCCTGATCGACTATCCGATCTATGTCCTGCCGAACGGCTGGCCCTGCGAGGCCGAGGATCTGGTCGAGGCCCTGATCGCGGCCCGCGACACGCCGCTCCCGCCCGCCCCGCGCGGCCGGATCAATCGGTGGGCGCGTGGCATCATCGCCAGTCTCGACCGCACGCCTCCACCGGCCTATTAGGTTCGTCCTTAGTCGCAACGGACGTCTTCGTGCCCCATCCCGTCATCGCCGCCACCGGCCTGTTCACCCCCGAACAGTCGATCTCCAACGCCGAGCTGGTCGAGGCCTACAACGCCTGGGCCGAGCAGTGGAACGCCGACCACGCCGGCCAGATCGCCGAGGGCGACGTCCAGGCCCTGACCCCATCCTCGGTCGAGTTCATCGAGAAGGCCTCGGGCATCAAGAGCCGGTTCGTGCTGGACAAGGCCGGAATCCTCGACCCCGCCCGCATGGCTCCCAATATCCCGGAGCGCGGGAACGAAGAACTCTCGACCATGGCCGAGATGGCCGTCGCCGCCGCCCGTCAGGCCATCGCCGCCTGGGGCAAGGACGTGTCCGAGATCGGGGCCGTCCTGTGCGCCGCCTCCAACATGCCCCGCCCCTATCCGGCCCTGGCCATCGAGGTCCAGCAGGCCCTGGGGATCGAAGGTTTCGCCTTCGACATGAACGTGGCCTGTTCCTCGGCCACTTTCGGCATCAAGACGGCGGCCGATTTCGTCACCGGCGGCTCGGTCAAGGCCGTTCTGATGGTCAACCCCGAAGTCTGCTCCGCCCACCTCAACTTCAAGGATCGCGACAGCCATTTCATCTTCGGCGACGTCGCAACCGCCGTGATCGTCGAGAGCTCGGATACGGCTGGTCCGGGCGGCTGGGACGTTCTGGGCACGCGGCTGAAGACGGTCTTCTCCAACAATATCCGCAACAATTTCGGCTTCCTGAACAACGCCGCGCGACAAACCGGGGCATCGGTGCAGGCGGCCTCAAATAGCGAAGCGGTAGGCCTCCAGAATGACAAGCTGTTCATCCAGCAGGGCCGCAAGGTGTTCAAGGACGTGGTGCCGCTGGTGTCGGACATGATCGTCGATCACGCCACCGATCTGGGCCTGGACGCCACCGAACTGAAGCGGCTGTGGCTGCATCAGGCCAATATCAACATGAACGCCATGATCGGGCGCAAGGTGCTGGGCCGCGACCCGACCGAGACCGAGAACGTCATCATCCTGGACGAATACGCCAACACCTCGTCCGCCGGATCGATCATCGCCTTCCACCTGAACCAGCAGGACCTGGTTGCGGGCGACGTCGGGCTGATCTGCAGCTTCGGCGCGGGCTATTCGGCGGGGACGGTGTTCGTCAGGAAGCGGTAGCTAGCCTCACCGCACGCCGGGCTTGAACGCCCACATCAGGACGCGCTTGCCGTTCCGCTCGTCGCGGACGTTGCGGACCTCGACGTCGGTGAAGCCCTTGCTACGACAGATCCATTCCAGATCCTCGATCAGCAGCCATTTGGCGTGATCCAGCACGCCGGCGAAGGGCGAGATCGGCTTCTCGGCCTTGCGCGAATAGGCGAAGGTCCGGCCCAGAGCCGAGTAGGATTCATCGGCATCGTCGGCATCGTTCGCCACGTGGGTGTCCAGCATCAGGGCCTCATCGGTGCGGTCCAGCGCCAGGGCCAGATGCTCGGCCGGATTGGCCAGGTGATACAGGACGCCGACGTGGTGCAGCATGTCCCAACGGGCCGGGACCGAGGCGGGCGGCTCGCCCTTCTCCAGATCCCACACCCGTACGTCGGTCTTGAAACCGTAGACCCAGACCCGGGCCAGGGTCTTGAGGATATTCTCCATCCGAATATCGACCGCCGTGACGCGCGCGCCATGCGACAGACACCCGATGGTATGTATCCCTTCGAAGCAGCCGACTTCCAGAACGTGCTTCCCGGCCAGCGGGTAGACCTCGTTCAGTTCAATAATCCGACGGTCGATCAGGTCATTCACGCCGGAGCGCTTGGTGTCGCTCCAGCTCGCCCCCACGATCCGACCGTTCCCGTCGCCCGTCATCGCCCCCCATGGCAGCATGCTGTTAAAGGCCTGCAACTGCGGCTCCTCCAAGGTCGCGAGTGGCAAATCAACAGGCTTGCGCGTGATAAGAAATGCCGATTCTGCCGGTCTCAAAACGTGAGGCGAGGTGGGCGGAATGGGGGTGGCTGCAGCGAGACGCGCGATGGCGGCAATCTTTCCAGCGATCTCTTCGCGTCGGCTACCTTCGGATTCCCGGAACAGGTCGGTAACAAGCTGAATGAGATCGCCGCGCTGCTGCATAGGTCTGGTCCCGGAACGAAGGAAATGATCGCCTTCAGCCCAAGCCGCTAGCATCAATCTTCGGCGAGGAACAACCCGGGTTCACGAACCGCCGCGGCAACCGCGCCCAAGGCGACGCTTGCATTTCGCCTCCATCTTTGTCACCCCTGTCGCAGTTGAGAACGAGGGAGCGCCAGTATGGCTCAGACTCGAAACCCCTGGGCACAGGCCCGCAAGCCCGACCCCTTGGAGCAGTTGGTGGACGACATCGCCACCGTTCTAAAAAGCATGGGCGGATCCGCCCATCAGGCCGTCGTCGTCGATTGCGTCGCGGCGATGAAGCGCCAGCGAGGCGAGAACGTCGCCGGCGACTTGGCCGCCAGGATCGTCGAGGTGTTCGAACATTATCGCGACCTGTTCTTTCGCCCCTTCGGCGAAGGCTCTCAGCGGTGGGCCCTGGCACCCGGCGCGGCCTGACGCCCACCCCAACCCCAAACGCAAAAACGGCGCGCCCCTTGCGGAGCGCGCCGTTTCCGTTTGTCGATCCGACCGGTCCTAGAAGCGGCGGATGTAGTTCAGCGAATAGACATCCACTTCACCACCGTTGTCGTCGGTGAAGTCGCGACGGGTCCAGTCGCCGCGCACGCCGTTCTGGGCGTCGAAGAAATAGTTGGCGCCCGCGCCGTAGTTGACGCTCTCGCCGTCTTCCGTCGTCGAGACGCCCGCGGCCGAGGCCTTCAGTTCGGTCGTGCCATAGCCGACGCGGCCGAACAGTTCGAACTGCTCGCTGATCGGCAGATAGCCGACGGCATAGGCGGCGACGTCGTATTCATGCTCGACCTTGACCGGCACGCCCGCGACGTCGAATTCGTCGTCGCGCACGCCGACCGAGACTTCGCCCTCGGCGCCGAAATTCGGATGCAGCCTGGCACCCAGCCGGCCCGTGATCGCACCCAGATCGCCATCCGACGCGTCAAGTTGGCTGTAGCCCAAAGTTCCGTAATAGTTGGGCGACTGCACCGACTGTGCCATCGCCGGAACCGCCAGCAAAGATAGAGCGGCGGTCGTCAGAATAATGTTACGCATTGTTTCTTTCACTTCCAGATGCGGTGACTTCTACGGTCACCGGCCCCATCCAGCAGTGTCCAAATGGGCAGGGCATGAGGCCGTTCCAAGGCATGACGATTACATGCGCGAAACTGTGCGCGGCAAGACACAGACGGCGTTACGCGACCTTCGTGACGCGATCAGTCCTCGCCGACCATGGCCAGCCACGGATCGGTCGTCCCGGCCTCGACCTCCGCGACCTTGACCGCCGGCCAGCCGATCGACACGTCGGCCGAGGCCCGCCAGGCCAAGGTTGTCAGGTCGCGTAGCTCGGACGCCCCCGCCGCGATCCTCCGGGTCGCAAAGGCCGCGCCGCGCGGATCGGCGTCGCGGAACCCGCCCGCCTTCTCCAGCACATAGAAGGGCGTCACCGTCGCCAGCGTCGTCTTCAGATAGGCCGCCGTCCGCGCCCGCAAGTCGAACCCGTCAAGCGACGGCGCGGCCATCTCTACCTCCACCGCATCCAGCCGCACGGTCCGCGCGACGAAGGCTCCCTCGAACGCGCCGTGCGTCTGGCGCGAGGTGGTGAACCCCTCCGGATTGGGCGTGTCGCGGTCCCAGCCGTTGTAGTGGATCGTCGTGTGATGCGGTTGGGCGGCATCGCCGACATAGTGGCTCAGCACCCCGAGGTCGCGCAGTAGCAGAGCCTCGCGCCGCTTCATGTCCTCGGCATACCAGGCGCGCTTGCCGGGATCGGTCTCGCGCGCCGAGGCCGCATTCAGCACCCGCCAGTAGGCGAAGTCGCGCACAAGCTGCTGGTACCCATCCATGATCGCGTAGGGCAGATATCCCGCCGCATTGACGTCCGACCCGGCAGCCAGAAGCGCGGCGTCGTACTGCCATTTCAATTCCGGCAGGGCGTCGATCTTGGGTCCGCCCGCTACCATCACCGAGCCGTCGTCCAGCATGTCCACGAAATGGGCCGTGTCGCGCTCGCGGTCGTGAGGCTGCCCCGCCCCTTTCCAGCGGTCGGGCTCGCGCGACAGCTCCCCCACCTCGGCGGCGGCGGCGGGTGTGCGCAGGAAGGCGGGCAGGTGATCGGGCAGGGCCCGCATGGCCGCGACCCCGATCATCCGGTGCCCCGTATTGCCCCAGGCCGTGACCTGGGCGCTGGACCCCGCGGCGATGCCGAGGGCGAGAACGGCGACGGCGGCGAGACGCTTCATGGGACGGGAACCTTCAGGAGACCGGACGACGGCTCCCGGTTAAATCCACGCGGCCACCGCGTCGAGCGGCTTCTTGTCCAGGGCCGCGATCGGCACGGTCGCATCTTTCGCGGGATGCCCGGCCACCAGCAGCATGAAGGGCTTCTCGTTGGCGGGCCGCCCACAGATCTCGTTCAGAAAACTCATCGGCGCGGGCGTGTGGGTCAGGGTCGCCAGGCCCGCGTCATGCAGGGCCGCGATCAGCAGGCCCGTGGCGATGCCGACGCTTTCGGGCACATAGTAGTTCTTCCGGTCGTCGCCGGGTCGGGGCCCGCCCCGCTTCTGGGCGAAGACCGCGATCAGAATCGGCGCGACATCCAGGAAGGCCTTGTCCGGATCGGTGCCCAGCGGAGCCAGGGCATCCAGCCACTCCTGCGGAGCCTTGGTGGCATAGAATTCCCGCTCCTCGGCCTCGGCGGCGGGGCGGATGCGGGATCGCGCCGCCGCACTTTCGATCACCACGAAGAACCACGGTTGATGATTCGCACCGGACGGGGCCGAGGCAGCGGTCATCAGGGCCGCCTCGACCACGGCGCGCGGCACCGGGCGAGGATCGAACTCACGCACCGTGCGGCGCTGCGACATATGGGCCCGGAAAGCCTCGGCCCGCGCGATCAAGTCTTCGTCGGAACGATCGACACAGCCGGTCAGCGGCGTCGCGGGGTGATCCTGCATGGGTCGGTCCGGTTTTTCCGTTTGTCGTGAACCCTCTACGTCGCCGAACGCCAGAAAGCCACATCACCGGCATCCGTACCCGACGCTTCAATCCATCAGGCGAAAGATATGACTATTCTTGAGCCCCAAGACACCGCTGCGACGATTATCGTATAGCCCGTCCAGCATCGTCGCCAAGAAACGTAACCGACGACTGTGAATACAGCTTTCGGACTCACGAACGATGCCATCATGTTTACAAATGTAACTGGCGGCATCGCTCACGAAACCGTCCCGCCTGTGAGCAAGACCGCGTTCGACACCTTTTTGCCACAATGTTGAACGACACGCAGGTTGCTGGCAGCGTTCGTGGCCAGTGTCGCCACGAGCACACTCATGCGCATCGCAGCCGCTGCCTTCGCCGCAATCTTCACCCTCGCCTATCCGGCCATGGGTGAACCGGTCGCTTACGAAACGGTCGTCGCCATAGAGCGGGCTGCTTCGGAAACCGCCGTCGCAGCGAATGGTTCCAGCGGCACCGATGCCGAAGTCACCGAACTCGACGCAGAACGCGCCGCCCTGATGAGCGGCGACCCCGCCTGGCGCGCCTCGGCCCGCCTCTATCACGCAGGCGGTGGCGGCGCGACCGGCAACGATTCCCTGGGTTGCCGCCCGGTCGCCATGCGCACCGTGGCCACCGACCCCCGCGTCATTCCCCGCCGCACCCGCCTGTTCATTCGCGAGACGGTCGGCCTGCGCATGGCCGATGGCTCGACCCACGACGGCTATTGGTACGCGTCGGACACCGGCGGCGCGATCAAGGGCAACAAGGTCGACCTCTATACCGGCCACGGCCGCGGCTCGATGCAGCCCGCCATGCGCCTGAACATGCGCACCCTCAGCATCGCCAATGCCGGTCGCTTCGACGGCTGCCCCCCCGCCTGGCAAAACGCCTCGAACTGAGGCTTTCAGTCGGCGCTGCGCGTCAGCCGGGTCTGGTTGCGATAGGCCCAGGCCGCGTTCGACCCAACCGGTCGGACCTCCTTGATCTCCAGCAGTTCACCGCCATCGCGAGTTTCGGTGACGCGGATTTCCGCGTCCGCATCGCTATCCTGCCCCGTGCGCGCATAGATGATCGACCAGTGGGTGGGATCGACGTAACTCGCCACGCTGACCGTCTCCGTCGAAAGCTCGACCGGCCGCCCTGCACGATAGGAGGCCGACGTCACCGTGCTAGCGGCGGGATCGTCCAGGCTGACCGTCGTGATCCACACCGGCTTGTCCGGCCCGTCGTCGAACAGAGACCGGCGGATCGACGTCAGGCCATCGGGCACGACCTCGATCGTGGTCGTGACCGGGATCTCGAACAGCTCGTTGGACTGGTAGTCGCGGTAGCCCAGGGCCCCGGTCCACGACCCGGCCAGTCCCGCGCGCAATGCCGTCGCGGACGGTGCGTCCTGGGCCGCCACCGGTCCGGCGAGGACGGCCATCATGGCCAGGACGACAAGGCCGCGCATCTCAGAACCTCCGCTTGCCGCTGACTGTCTCGAAGAACATCCGCCAGTCACCCATCAGGCTCCACAGGGGATACTGGAACGTCGCGGGCCGGTTCTTCTCGAAGAAGAAATGCCCGACCCAGGCAAAACCATACCCCACCAGCGGCATGGCCAGGAACCACCAGGCATTGACGAATACGCCCAGCAGCGCCGCCACGATGACCAGCGCCGACCCCACCACATGGATCCGTCGGCATGTCCGGTTGGAGTGTTCGTGGATGTAATAGGGGTAGAAGGCCGAAAAGCTCTGGAACCGGCCGCCGTCGGGTGTGGTCTGGGTCATGCGGAGATTAAGGACCCAAACCCTCGCGCCTTACAAGCGGACCGTTCACCACATCGGTGCACGCGACATTAGCCGCGTCGGCGGATGCTGAAGACCTTCACCGGAGACGCACCATGTCGTCCATGTCCATCGCCGCCGTCGGCCTCGCCGACGCCACCGCCCGCTTCGAAGCCAGCGCGCGCCGCACCGCCGTCGCCCCACTCGACAACCTGGCCGCCGAGGCCGTGGAACGCATCCAGGCCGAGGTGGCGGTCAAGGCCAACGCAGCGGTGCTCCGCTCGGCCTCCGACACCACCGGCACCCTGCTGGACATGCTGGTCTAGCCGGGCCGTTCCGCCTTGGGCGGCAGGACGAAGAAGGTCTGGAACGCCATCGCCGCTTTCCGGTCGCCCTGGATCGCGATGGCCCCTGTGGCCTCCATCGCCTCCAGCGGTACCTTGCCATAGACGAATCCGGCCATGGCCTCGGGCGTCGTGGTGAAGACGACCGTACTGCCCTCCACCCCGGCCCGGCGTGGCGTTAGTACCCCGTCCATGATCAGGATTTGGAACGTCTCCTCGCCCAGCCGGAAACCGACCGTCATCGCCGTGTCCCCGGCCACATCGGCCTGGAACATGGTCCGGAACGACAGCATCAGCGATGTCTTCGACAGCGGCAGGGTCGGGTCATGCCCCGGCGACCGCGCCGCCCAATTGCCCATGACCATCAGCAGCTGATCCGCCTCATACCCCCACGGCGTCAGCCCATAGACCTGCACCGAGGCCGGAGGAGGCAGTTTCGACCGCTGTACAATCCCATGCGCCTCCAGCGTCTCCAGCCGTTGCGTCAGCACATTGGCGGAAAGCCCCGGCAGGGCGGCCCGAATGTCGCCGAACCGCCGCGGGCCGTACATCATCTCGCGCACGATCATCAGCGACCATCGCTCGCCGACCAGTTCCAGCGCATGGGCCGTGCCGCACGCGTCGTCGTACCAGCGCCGCATTGCAGTTATTTTTTCTAACTTCATAGTTGACATTACTAACCGATGTGGGCTTCTCTGGCAACAACAAGGGAGAGAGACACCATGAGCCGCATGATCTTCATCAACCTGCCGGTCGCCGACCTGGCGAAATCGGTCGCCTTCTACGAAGCCGTCGGCGCGACCCGGAACCCGCAGTTCAGCGACGACACCGCCGCCTGTATGGTGGTTTCGGACACCATCTACGTGATGCTGCTGACGCATCCGAAATTCGCCTCCTTTACCAGCCGGCCGATCGGCGACCGGTCATCGGTCCACGCCCTGCTCTGCCTGTCGTGCGAAACGAAGGACGCCGTCCTGGCCCAGCTCGACGCGGCGGTGAAGGCCGGCGGCATCCCCGACCCGACCCCCGAACAGGACCACGGCTTCATGTATGGCCGCAGCTACGAAGACCCGGACGGCCATATCTGGGAGATCATGTGGATGGACCCCGCAGCCGTCGAAGGCCCACCCGCAGACCAGGCGGCCTGATCATGACCACCGAACTCAGCATCACCCGCTTCATCGCCGCGCCGGCCGAGACGGTCTGGCAGGTCTATGTCGAACGCGGCACCGAATGGTTCACCCCGCGCCCCTGGACGACGCCAAAGGTCGATTTCGACCTGCGTCCCGGCGGTCGCGCCGACATCACCATGGCCTCGCCCGAGGGTGAGACCCACAGCTATCGGGGCGTCTTCCTGGAGGTCGTTCCGAACCGCAAGCTCGTCTCGACCGGTGCCATGACCGAAGGCTGGGTACCCCAGGCCGGCGACATGAATTTCGTCCGCATCGATACCTTCGAGCCTGAGGGCGACGGCACCCGCTACACCGCCACCGCCCGTCACTGGGACGAAAAGGCCGCCGCCACCCACCGCGACATGGGCTTCGAACAGGGCTGGGCCGCCGCCGCCGACCAGCTGGCCGAACTGGCGGAGCAAGGCCGATGACCAGCAAAATCACCCCCTGCCTCTGGTACGACCTCGGGCAGGCGAAGCTGGCCGCCGAATTCTACATGTCGCTGGGCCTGCCTGACAGTCGCATCGACGCCGTCCACGCCAGCCCATCGGACAACCCCCACAGCGGCCACAAAACGGGCGACGAGCTGATGGTCCGGTTCACCCTGGCGGGTCAGTCCTTCCTCGGCCTGAACGGTGGCCCACAGTTCCCGCACACCGAGGCGGTGTCCTTCATGATCTTCACCGAGGATCAGGCCGAGACCGACCGGCTGTGGGCCGCCATCGTCGGCAACGGCGGCCAGGAGAGCGACTGCGGCTGGTGCAAGGACCGCTGGGGCGTCAACTGGCAGATCACACCGCGCCAGCTGATGGCAGCCTACGCCGACCCGAACCCGGCCCGCACCAAGGCCGCCTTCGACGCCATGACGACGATGCGCAAGATCGACATCGCAAAGATCGAGGCCGCGGCCGACGCCGCCGCCTGACCCACCCCGGCTCAAAGCGAGCCACCACCCGGGGCTCAAGCAGCGAGTTCGTCATCCCCGCGAAGGCGGGGACCGCGAGCCGAGCGATAGCCCCCTTCCAAAGGAGAACCATCATGCCCTACGTCACCGGCTTCCTCACCCCCGTCAAATCAGAGGACAAGGACCGCTACATCGCCTCCGCCGTCAAATCCTGGCCCCAGTTCCAGAAATACGGTGCCCTGGAACAGGTCGAGACCTGGGGCGAGGACATCCCGCCCGGCAAGGTCACCGGCTTCGACCTGGCGGTCAAGCTGGAGCCCGGCGAGGTCGTGGTCTTCTCCTGGATCAAAT
Organism: Rhizobium sp. Q54; assembly: GCA_943369795.1. Taxonomy (GTDB): domain Bacteria; phylum Pseudomonadota; class Alphaproteobacteria; order Caulobacterales; family Caulobacteraceae; genus Brevundimonas. Next base: position 12,884 of record CALROO020000015.1, read on the forward strand.
GGCCCGACCGCGCGACCGCCGACGCCTGCTGGGCCCAGATGCAGTCCGACCCCGCCTTCGCCGACATGGACATGCCCTTCGACGGCAGGCGGATGATGTGGGGCGGCTTCCAGCCCGTCTTCGACAGCGCGTCCTGAGGCCCAAGGAACGCTTGCGGCGAACGGCGGTTGTCCCGTGGCAACCGTCGTCCGTCCCTGGAGCCCCCCGATGAAGCCGACCCTGATCCTGACCCTGGCCTGCGCCACCCTGGCGCTGGCTGCCTGTTCGCCCTCCGAACAGACCGAGATCGACACCGCCGCCACCCTGCCCGAGGGCGCCAACTCCGGCGGCACCGTGATCGAGCCCGGCATGGGTGCCGTAGTCAACGAGGGCGGCGGCGTCCCCGGCGCCGCCTCCGGCAACCCCGCCGCGGCCCCATCGGTCTCCACCCCGCCCGACAACGCCCAGGAAGCCCAGCAGATTCCTCAGTCTCCGGACGCCTGAGGCCGCTCACGCGCCCTCCCCACACGCGGACCGTGCTTCGACCTTGCGTCGCCCCGGCGAACCGGGCCATGACAAGGGATGACCACCGTGCCGCAGATCGCCGTCATCAAGGCCTATGCTCGCCGGGTACGCGATGAGCGTCGCGCCCACCCCAAGGTCACCGAACCGGGATTGGCCCCCGCCTTCCACCAGTTCCTCATCGAAATCCTGCCGCATCTTCCGGCCGCGCCGCATGATCTCGTCCCGCTGGCCGAGTTCATCAACGCGGGCGTCGGACGCCCTGACATCGCCATGAAGCGCGCAGGCGAGCAGGCCCGTGCCTTCATTGAACTCAAGTCTCTCGACAAACCCACGGACGGACGCCGCTGGACCCTTGCCCACGACAAGAGTCAGTTCATCCGCTTCGGCGAGTTCCCGCACTGGGCCACCAGCAACTTTCATCAGGTTCGGCTGTACGAACGCGATCAGGACAAGGGCCACGCCGACCTGCTTCCCGAAGCGGCTCTCGATCCCAACCAGACCGATGCCGCCGCCGACGCCCTGATCGATGCCCACGATCACGCCCCCGCCTTGCGTCTGATCGAGCGTCTCGCCCAATCCGACCCGCCCCAGGCCAAGGACGCCGAACATCTGGCGGAACTTCTGGCCCATTCGGCGCGGCTGGTGCGCGGCATCATTCGGGACCGACTGGCAGAACTGGCGGCGGCGGGTGCGACCGGCACCCCGCTCCAGGCCGTGCGCGCCGAGTTCCGCGACGTGCTGTATTCCCACCCGGAGGCGGGGGGCTATTCGTCCGACGATTTCGACGACCTGTTCTCGGCCGCCTTCGCCCAGACCCTGGCCTTCGGTCTCCTGCTTGTGCGCGAAGCCACCGACGGGGCCGAGGTCACGACCCACGCCTATGAACACATGCCCGACGAGCATCCGCTGATGAAGACGGCCTTGCGGGTCCTCAGCCTGCCGGAAGTCGCCGAAGAGGTCGGGGCCGGGTTCCAGGTCATGCTCCAGACCGTCAATGGCTTCTCGCCCTCGATCCTCGCGATCCGCAAGGACGGCTCAGACCCCATCCTGTATTTCTACGAAGAATTCCTCTCCACCTTCGATCCGGCGGCGCGCGAGCGATATGGCGTCTACTACACCCCGACCGAGGTGGTCCGCTTCATGGTCGGCGCGCTGGACCGGGCGCTGAAGGATCATCTGAAGACCGACGGCATCGCCGACGACAAGGTCCACATCCTGGACCCCGCCACCGGCACCGGCACCTTTCTGCTGGGCGTCGCCGACCGCCTGCGCCGCGACGTGACCGACACCCACGGGCCGGGCCAGGTTCCCGCCGCGCTCCGGGGACTGGCGAAACGCATGTACGGCTTCGAGCTGCTGATCGGCCCCTATGCCGTGGCCCACTACCGCCTGCACCATGCCTTGTCGCGCAAACCCGACGGCACTGAAGACACGGCGATGAAACTGCCGCGCCTGGGGGTCTATCTGACCGACACCCTGCTCAACCTGGGGCCGCCAGCGCCTTGGGCAGTCTTGGCTTCGTGTCGGAGGGCATCCGCGACGAGCGCAAGCTGTCGGACCATGTGAAGGCCGAACAGGAAATCCTGGCCATCATCGGCAACCCGCCCTACCGGCGCCTCGAAGTCGGCGAGAACGAAACCCTGGTCGGCCGATGGATGGACGGGGTCTGGGACGATCTGAAAAAGCCCGTCCGCGACGTGGGCAAAGGCAATCAGCTGAATACCTTTCCCGAACTGTCCGTCGCCTTCTGGCGCTGGTCGATGTGGAAGTTGTTCGAGGCGGAGAACGCGCCGAAACGCGGCGTCATCGCCTTCATCACCAACCGCAAATTCCTGACCGGCTGGCCCTATGCGGGCTTGCGCAAGATGATGCGCGAACGGTTCGACCGGATCGAGATCATCGACCTGCGCGGGGATGCGCGGCGGGGGGAGCGCGCCGGGGTCGGGGCGGACCAGGGCGTGTTCAACATCCAGGTCGGCACCTGCATCACCCTGGCCATCGCCGATGGTTCCAAGGCCGAAGGGGCGTTGGCCGAGGTGTCCTACAATGACGCTTGGATGCATAACCAGATGTCGAGGAAGGCCAAGCTGGGCTGGATGCTGGAGGGGGAGGAGCACGGAACTCTGGCAGGAAGCCTGGCGGTTGAACGCGATGTCTTGGATGACCTCCGCCCAACGCCCTTCTTCAATGGCGTGCTCATATCCTTGGCGGATTGCTTCTTAGTCCGTTCGTCGGGTCTTGAATCCAAGCGCGACCACGTCGCTTACGGCTTCTCCAATGAAGACCTCAAACAACGCATCGACCGCGTGTTGGCTGAGCCGGACGACAAGATCGATGCGGCCTTTAATTCAACAGGGATGAACCCCGCTCACGTCGCAAAATCGAACGGCTATGACGCGAATCTAGTCCGACTTGCAGGCTACCGTCCCCTAGATCGCCGCCGACACTACAACAGTGCAGCGTGGAATGATCGCCCCAGGCCATTACTGGCCGCAGCCTGGGGCCAAGAGAACGTCGCACTGTTCGCCATGCCCTCAGGGACCAACTTCGGCCCTTCCGTCTGGGCGCATGGCAGTTATCCAGATCGCCACGCCTTCCGCGGCAGTTACGGCGGCTACGCCTTCCCCCTCCACGACCGTCGTCCCGGCCATGGCCCGTCCAACCTCAAACCCGAACTTATTGCCGCAATGGCCGACGCTTACGGTGCTGAGGTGACGCCCGAGGCGGTGTTCGACGTGATCCTTTGCCTGTTGTCGGCGACCTCCTACACCACTCGTTTCGCCGAAGACCTGGAGGATGTCTTCCCCCATATCCCCTTCCCCGCCGACCGTGCCGTGTTCGATCAAGCCGTCAGGGTGGGGGCCGAAATCCGCGCAGTCGAGACCTTCGCCCGACCGCCCAGCCCCGCTTTTCTCAAAGACCGCGCCCTGGCCCAGACCGCCCCGACCGGCGACCTCGGCCCCATCTCCTATGACGAAGGCACGATCGCTCTCTGCGCCGACGGCTCGGGCAAGATCACCGGCATTCCACAGCCGGTCTGGGATTTTTCGGTCAGCGGCTACTACGTCCTGCGGCGCTGGCTGGCGGCTCGCGAGGGGATTGCCCTCGACGACAAGTTCATTCCGGACCTGCGCGATCTTGTGGGCCGTATCGCCGAACTGATTGACCTGTTCGTCTCGGCCGATAGCCTGTTGGTCCGCACCCTGGACGATCCGCTGAGTCGCGCGACTCTCGGCCTCGCTCCGGACACGCCGATGGAGTCCGTTTCCGATCATGCCGCACCCGAGTCCTGAACCCGTCGATCTGTTCGGCCAGCCCACGGGACCGGATCAGTTCAACCTGTTCGGCGAGGGGGCCGACCGGCTTCAGGCCCCCGCCCGTTCTGCGGTCGATCACCCGACCCGCGCCCGCGCCAAACTGACTGCCGTCCTGGCCACCGCCCGCGCCGCCCGCACCATGCCCTGGTCCGAGCGCGACGCCCGCATGTGGCAGACTGTCTTTCCCCAGATGTCCAACTGGTTGCCGGAAGACGAAGCGGCGCAGCTTCGTTTCGAATTTCAACGCGAGATCGAGCGACTAAAGCAGGCCGCCTAATACCACCAATATCGGCCCTCAGATCATCCGGTCCGGATCGTCCTCGTCATACCCGGTGAAACCGAAATCGTGGCGCTCCTCGCGCCACTGACGGGTGAAGGCCACATCCAGCGGCAGAAGCCTGCCCTCGGCATCCCAGTAGCGTGCGACCCAGTGGTGCGAGGCCGCGCGGGCATAGTCCGCCGCCGCGCACTCCGGCCCCAGGTTTCGCGCCCGCCAGTGATAGGCGAAGGCCCCCATGGCCTGGGCCGATCGGGTCTCGTCCTGCAGCATGTCGGCGGCCAGGCGTTCGGCCTCGGCCATGATCGTCTTCAGCATGCCCTCGCGCCAGGTCCGGGCCTTGTCTTCGGTGATCTCCGGCGTTTGCGGTTCGGCGGCCAGCGTCGGATCGGCCTCGATCAGGGCCGTCAGCCCCTGCGCCGCCTTGACCAGGGCCGCCGCCTCGGCCCCCCGCCCCTGCGCCAGCAGCCGCGCTGCATGCCGCGTCGCCCGCGTCAGGGCCTCGTGCGGGTCGAGGTCGGGCTCGGGGTCCATACGGGACGTATCGTCATCCACGGGCGTTCGCGGCATCGCGTCCGCCTGTCCGGCCAGTCGCAGATCCTCTGCGTCCGCCTCGGCCTCGGCCCGCGCCATCGCCGCCTTGCGGGTCCAGCCTTCATTGACGGCCCGAAATCTCAGATTGCCCAGACCCACATCGAACCGGGCGGCGACCGAGGCGGCCGGTTCGCCCGCCAGATAGGCCGCCCTGACCCGCGCCCAGACGGCGGGGGATCGCTGTTTGATGTCTCGACGCGCTGTCATGACGACAGCCTGGCACGCCGAAACGACAAAATCGGTCGCACCACTGCCGTTGCCGATCTTGGTCGACTTGGCGATCGGCCTTGGTCGGTTTGGTCACGCCTTTGATCGCCCTCTCCCGCCGGGAAAGGGTCTTCTAGCTATCCAGGAACGACCGCAGCTTCCGCGACCGGCTCGGATGCTTCAGCTTCCGCAGCGCCTTGGCCTCGATCTGGCGAATGCGTTCGCGGGTCACGCTGAACTGTTGCCCGACCTCTTCCAGGGTGTGGTCGGTGTTCATGCCGATGCCGAAGCGCATGCGCAGGACCCGCTCCTCGCGCGGCGTCAGCGACGCCAGCACGCGGGTCGTGGTCTCGCGCAGGTTCGACTGGATGGCCGCGTCGATCGGCAGGATCGCGTTCTTGTCCTCGATGAAGTCGCCCAGATGCGAATCTTCCTCGTCGCCGATCGGCGTTTCCAGGCTGATCGGCTCTTTGGCGATCTTCAGGACCTTGCGCACCTTCTCCAGCGGCATGGCCAGCTTCTCGGCCAGTTCCTCCGGCGTCGGCTCGCGCCCGATCTCGTGCAGCATCTGGCGGCTGGTCCGCACGATCTTGTTGATCGTCTCGATCATGTGGACCGGGATGCGGATGGTCCGCGCCTGATCGGCGATCGAGCGGGTGATCGCCTGACGGATCCACCAGGTCGCATAGGTGCTGAATTTATAGCCGCGGCGGTACTCGAACTTGTCGACCGCCTTCATCAGACCGATGTTGCCTTCCTGAATGAGATCAAGGAACTGCAGGCCGCGGTTCGTGTATTTCTTGGCGATGGAGATGACCAGGCGCAGGTTCGCCTCGACCATTTCCTTCTTGGCCTGACGCGCCTCGCGCTCGCCCTTCTGGACCGTCTGGACGATGCGGCGATAGTCGTCGATCGGCAGGCCGGCCTCGACCGCCACGGCGGCGACGTCCGAACGGATGGCATAGATCTGGCTGGCTTCGTTTTCGCTGAACTTGGTCCAGCGCACGCCCATTTCCTTGACGTTCTCGGACCAGTTCGGGTCCAGTTCCTTGGAGAAATAGGCCTTCAGGAACTCGGGCCGCGAAATGCCATAGCTGTCGGCCAGACGCAGCAGCCGCCCTTCCAGCCCGATCAGACGCTTGTTGATTGCGTACAGCTGCTCGACCAGCGCCTCGATCCGGTTGTTGTTGAGCTTGACCGTCTTCAGCCGCCCGGAAATCCCCGCCGACAGGGTCTCGTAGGCCTTTCGGTCCTTGGCCGACAGTTCCTCGCCCCTCAGTCGCGTCTCGACCAGCTTCTCCTGCAGCTTCCGGAACGCGTCGAAGTCGCCGGCGATGGCGTCCAGGATTTCCATGACCCCGTCGCGCAGTTCGGCTTCCAGCGCCGAGATCGACATCCCGCCGCCGTCGTCGAAATCCTCGTCCTCGTCGTCCTCGCCGTCCGGCTTCTCGGCCAGGGCTTCGGGCGAAGACGGGGCTGGACCCGGCTCGGCCGCCGGGGGCTGGTTGTGCGGCAGGGATGCCGGATTGATCACGCCGTAGGTGGCGTCCAGATCGATGATCTCGCGCAGCAGGATGCGGTTGTTGGCCAGTTCGTCGCGCCACACCATGATGGCCTCGAACGTCAGGGCGCTCTCGCACAGGCCGCTGATCATCGCGTCGCGACCGGCCTCGATCCGCTTGGCGATGGCGATCTCGCCCTCGCGGCTCAGCAGCTCCACCGAGCCCATCTCGCGCAGATACATCCGCACCGGATCATCGGTGCGGTCGTACGTCGGCTTGGCGTTCTCGGCGGAGATCTCGGTCTCGGCGCGGGTCGTGACCTCCCCGCCTTCGGCCGCGTCCTCTTCCGCCTCCACCACGTTGACGCCCATCTCGGACAGCATCGCCAGCGTGTCCTCGATCGCGTCGGGCGTGACCTCTTCGGACGGCAGAACCTTGTTCAGCTCCTCCATCGTCACATAGCCGCGTGCCTTGGCCTGCTTGATGAACTTCTTGACTCCGGCATCGGTCAGGTCGAGCAGCGGCCCATCGGACTGTACCTCGGTATCCTGCGTCTCGGTTTGCGCACTCATTCAGTCTCGTCTCCATGCCGGCGGGGCGATCGAGCCCTTCGGCAAAAATGCAACGTCTTCCAAAAAGACAACGCTCACAGGCTGCGTTTGTTACGAACCCGCCGCGTCGTCTCGAATCTGTGTCGTTCGCCCGACCCTGTCCCAATGCGTTGCTCCCGCATCCGACGAGCGGAAACGGAGGCGGCACGGGCCGCAGGTCCCGGATCTGCTTGGCGAGGGGCGCATTCGCGGCCAGGAACGGCGCGCCGGGCATTGCCGCCGCCGCCTATACCTCACGCATCGAGCATCGTGATCCGATGGGCCGAAATGGCGTCGGGTGTGGACAGAGTCAAGGCCCGCCCGGCCGATGCCGTTGAACCGGCCGGGCAATGCGGCGTATGGCGGCAGTCTGGCGATGCGTGAGGGCGATGCGATGACCGAACCCCGACTGACGTCGCTGGCCCATGGCGGGGGTTGCGGCTGTAAACTGTCACCTGCGGTCCTGCGCGAGATCCTGGCCGGCATGCCGCTGGCCGGGCCGTTCGCCGACCTCATGGTCGGGACCGAGACATCCGACGACGCGGCGGTCTGGCGGCTGAACGATCAGCAGGCCCTGGTGGCCACGACGGATTTCTTCATGCCGGTGGTCGACGACCCGTTCGACTTCGGGCGCATCGCCGCGACCAATGCCCTGTCCGACGTCTATGCCATGGGTGCGACGCCGATCTTCGCCCTGGCCCTGGTCGGGATGCCGGTGGGGCAACTGTCGACGGCGACCATCGGGCGGATTCTTGAGGGCGGGGCGGCGGTCTGTGCGGCGGCGGGTATTCCCGTTGCCGGTGGCCATTCGATCGACAGCGTCGAGCCGATCTATGGGCTGGTGGCGTTGGGTCTCGTACATCCGGACGCCGTGCTCACCAATCGCGGAGCCCGGGCGGGCGACGTCCTCATCCTGACCAAGGGTCTCGGCGTCGGCATCCTCAGCGCGGCGCTGAAGCAGGGGCGGCTGGATGAGGCGGGCTATGCGGCCCTGATCGCCTCGACGACGCGGCTCAATACCATCGGAGCATCGCTGTCGGGGATGGCGGGGGTTAATGCGGTCACCGACGTCACGGGCTTCGGCCTGGCGGGTCATGCGCTGGAGATGGCGCGCGGCTCGGGGCTGGGGATCGATATCGACAGCGGATCGCTGCCTCTGCTGGCCGGGGTGGAGGCGTTGGCCAAGGTCGGCGTTCGGACCGGTGCCTCGTCGCGCAACATGGAGAGTTATGGAGAATTCCTGGACATCCCGCATGGATACGAAGGATTTCGGACGGACATCCTGACCGACCCCCAGACTTCGGGCGGTTTGCTGATCTCGGTCGCGGCGGAGCGGGTCGAGGCCGTACTGTCCCTCGCCAACGGCGGTGGGTTCGATCAGGCGGCCGTTATCGGGCGTGTCGTCGAAGGCGCGGCCCGCGTCCGCGTCATCGGCTAGCGGCCGATGATCCGGCGCACCTCCGATCTGTCGGCCAGCGCGCGCGCCGGGTACGACGCCATCATCGACGTGCGCAGCCCGTCCGAGTTCGCCCTCGACCACATTCCCGGGGCGATCAACCTGCCGGTGCTGGAGGACGCCCAGCGGGTCGCGGTCGGCACCGAATACGTCAAGCGATCCAAATTCCTGGCCCGGCGTCAGGGCGCGGCCATGGTGGCCAGGAACATCGCCGCGCATCTGGAGGGCCCGCTGGGCGACCGCGACGGATCGTTCCGGCCCTTGGTCCACTGCTGGCGCGGCGGGCAGCGATCAGGGGCCATGGCCACGGTGATGGACCAGGTCGGCTGGCCGGTCGCCGTGCTGGAAGGCGGCTATCAGACGTGGCGTCGCGCCGTGGTCGCGACCCTCTACGACACCCCCCTGCCCTGGCGCGTCGTCCTGCTGGATGGGCCCACGGGGTCAGGCAAGACGCCGCTGCTGGCTCGCCTGGCCCAGCGCGGTGTCCAGACGCTGGATCTGGAAGCTCTGGCCGCGCATCGCGGCTCCCTGTTCGGGGCCATGCCGGGCGGTCAGCCGTCGCAGAAGCTGTTCGAGAGCCGCCTGTTCGCCGCGATCGAGACCCTCGACCCCACCCGCCCCATCGTGATCGAGGCCGAGAGCGCCAGGATCGGCACCCGCACCCTCCCGCCCATGCTGTGGGCCGCCATGGCCGTCGCCCCCGTCATCGACTTGAGCGTGCCGCCCGCCGCCCGCGCCGCCCACATCACCGAGGTCTATGCCGACATCGCAGCCGACCCGGTGGCCCTCGATACAGCCCTGTCGCGGCTGCCCCGTCATCACGCGAAGACCACGATCGCCGAATGGCGCGCCCTGGCCGCGTCTGGCGACATCGCCCGGCTGGTCTGCGAACTGATCGCCCACCACTACGACCCCGCCTATCGCAAGGCGGCCGAGACGCGGGACCGGACCTCGCTGGGCGTAGTGGCGATGGACGATGTATCGGCGACCGAACTGGCCCGAGCCGCTGATGCCGTGGTCGGATTGCTGGCGAAACTCTGAGGACGACCCCGTCCCGACGGGACAGGGAGCCTGATTTTGCCTGTTCGACCGGCGCTTCCCCCGCTAGCGTCACCGCATGAGCACCCGATCCCGCACCGCTGCCGTGATGTCGTCCCTCAGCATCCGCGTACTGCTGGCCCTGATCGCCGGTCTGGCAGCGGGGGCGGCGGTCCAGGCCTGGGGGATTCCCGGCGGCACGGCCACGGTCAGCGGGATCGATGCCTTGGGCCAGCTCTGGCTCAACGCGCTGCGCATGACGATCATTCCGCTGGTCTTCGCCCTGCTGGTCACCGGCATCGCCTCGATCGCGGATGCGACGGCGACCGGGCGGCTGGCGATCAAGGCTCTCGCCGTCTTCGCCCTGCTGCTGGTCGGGGCCACCGTCTATGCCTTCGCCGCCTCGATCGGTCTGCACGCGGTCTGGCCGATCAACCTGGCCGAGGCTCAGGCCCTGATCGCCGGAGCCCCCTCCGATGCCGCCGCTGTCGCGGAAAGCGCCAAGGGGGCCGGGTTCGGGGCCTTCGTCGCCGGCCTCGCCCCTTCCAACCCGATCAAGGCCGCCGCCGACGACGCCATCCTGGGGATCGTGGTCTTCGCCATCGCGTTCGGGTTCGCCACCACCAAACTGCCCGGCCGCTTGCGCCAGCCGGTCGCCATCTTCTTCGAGGCCGTGGCCCAGGCCATGATCGTCATCGTGCAGTGGGTGCTGTGGGCCGCGCCGGTGGGGGTCTTCGCCCTGGCGTTGGGGGTGGGCCTGCGGGCCGGTCTGGGGGCGGCGGGTGTGCTGCTCCACTATATCGCCCTGGTCGTGCTGGCCTGCGTCGGGCTGATCCTGCTGATCTATGTCGTGGCCATCGCCTTCGGGCGGATCGACCTCAGACGCTTCTCGCGCGCCGTCGCCCCGGCCCAGGTCGTGGCCTTCTCGACCCAATCGTCGCTGGCCAGCTTGCCGATCATGGTCGAGCGGGCCGTCGGTCGTCTGGGCGTATCCCCCGCCACCGCCGGTCTGGTCCTGCCCCTAGCCGTGGCGGTGTTCCGCATCACCTCGCCTGTCGCAAACCTGGCCGTGGTGGTCTATTGCGCCATGCTTTTCGGGGTCGAGATCACCGTCCCGACCATGATCGCGGGCGGCCTGACCGCCATCGCCATCAGCATCGGCTCGGTCGGCCTGCCGGGCCAGATCTCCTTCTTCGTCTCCATCGCCCCGATCTGCGTGGCCATGGGGGTGCCGGTCCAGGTCCTGCCGCTGCTGCTGGCGGTCGAGGTGGTGCCCGACATCTTCCGCACGGTCGGCAACGTCACCGCCGATCTGGCCGCCGCCCGGATCGTCGAGGGGCGCGACGCGACGGCGGACCCGGACGCGGGAGCGGCCATCTGAGGCCGACGAAGACCGGCTGACGCGGCCTTTGTGCCCATGCCATAAGCGGAACGCGGCAGTTTGCGAGGACTTAGGCGAATGAAGAAGCTGAAGGGATCGGTGCCGGTGCGCAAAACGGCGGAACCCGCTCGTGCGCCCGAGACCGATCTGGTCTGCTATGTCCGCGAGGGCTGGTCATTGAACGTCGTCCCTGCCGCGCCCCGGCGGAACTGGATGGACGATTCCCAGGAACGGTTCGCCTACCGCTGCCTGCCGCTGGCCATCGCCAATACCCACGGCTGGGAGATCCTCAGCCCCTGCGGCTTCAAGGCCCGCTGGAATGGCGGGACGGACGTCAGGTCGATCGAGATCGTGCTCGATCCGGGCGCGGACCCCAAGAAGGCCCCGGTCTCCTTCTTCGGCGGCGGCACCCTGACGTTTCATGTGGATGGCATTATGCGCACGTCCGAGGGCTGGAACCTGTGGGTCGGCGGCCCACCCAATGCGATCAAGGACGGTATCGCCCCCCTGTCCGGTGTCATCGAGACCGACTGGTCGCCCTACAGCTTCACCATGAACTGGCGCTTCACCCGACCCGACGTCTGGATCCGGTTCGAGAAGGACGAGCCCTTCTGCTTCTTCTTCCCGACCCCGCGCGGCGTCTTGGACCGGGTCAAGCCGGAATTGCGTCCGATGGAGGATCAGCCCGAACTGCTGAAATCCTACGACGCCTGGAGCGCGGCCCGGCGCGCGTTCCAGGAATGGGTCGTCAAGGCCAAGCCCAAGGCCCCCGCCGACCAGTGGCAGAAGCTCTACTATCGCGGCCTGCACCCGGAGGGGCATCCCGGCCCCGTCGACCACGACTCCAAGCTCCGGCTGTCCCCGTTCCGCCAGACCGGCTCGCGCCGCGTCTGTCCGGCGGGTCGCAAGGACGGCGGCAAGGGCGGGTGAGGGGGACGCGAGATCAGCGCCCGCCCTGCTGCCCTCCTAGTCGGCGACCATTTCCATCGGCCACGCTTAGGCGCGAGTTTTCGAACTGGCGGGCGATTGCATGACGAACGACGCGAGCCGTTCGATCCGCAGACACATTCGTCAGTCCGGGAAAAAGAACTGCGGCGTGTCACCCATCAGGACGTAAATTGGCTTCCAGTCCCCCGTCGATCGCCGGTGAACATAGGCCCAGAATCCGATCGGCCCCTTGTCGGTATTCAGCACGTAGATCAGCTTGCAAATGCTCGCTGTGGCGCACTCCGAGCGCGCCAACTCGCGCTCGGTAATCGGTCCATAGGTCTGGAGCACGACATTGGTCTGCGCCGTAAGCTGGCTGATCTCGACCGTCTTCGTCTCGAGCAAGGTGCCAGCGAAAAGGCCCGTGTAGGCTTTGGCGACATCGTCCTCCAAGGTGTCGAAGAAGGGAGCCATGAGCGCTTCGACCTCACGTGCGCCGGACGCGGTGATGGGCGGCAGGGACGACGGTGTCTGGGCCGACGCCAAGTCTGGCAAGATCACCGACAGCAGGGCGGCGGCGGCTGAGGCCTTGAGCATCTGGGTCTCCTGAAAATTTGTCTATGCATACCCCTGCAACGGCCGGACCTCCAGCGCATCCGCCTGGATCGCCCCGATCGCCTGCGACGCCGCCAGCGCCCCCGCCGACGTCGTGTAATAGGGGATCTTCATCATCAGGGCCGTCCGGCGCAGGCTGAAGCTATCCTGCAACGACTGCTTGCCCTCGGTGGTGTTGAAGACCAGCTGGACCTCGCCGTTCTTCATCGCGTCGACGATGTTCGGACGCCCCTCCAGCACCTTCTTCACATGGCCGACCGGCAGCCCCTGCTGGACCAGGAATGTGTGCGTCCCGCCGGTGGCGATGACCGAGAATCCCTGTTTCAGCAGCAGGGCCACGGCCTCGACGATGAACGGCTTGTCGTCGTCCTTGACCGAGACGAAGGCGCAGCCTGCGATGGGCAGGGTGGTCCCGCCGCCGATCTGCGACTTGGCGAAGGCGCGGGCGAAGGCGGGTGCCATGTCGGTCTCGTCGTCCCGCTTCCAGTCCAGGCCCATGACCTCGCCGGTCGAGCGCATCTCGGGGCCCAATATCGTGTCCACGCCCGCGAACCGCGCGAACGGGAAGACCGCCTCCTTGACCGCGATATGGTCGTAGGGCTTGTCGGCCAGATTGAACGACGCCAGCGGTACCCCGGCCATGACCTTGGCGGCGATGGCGGCGACCGGCTGGCCGATGGTCTTGGCCACGAAGGGCGCGGTGCGGGATGCGCGCGGATTGACCTCCAGCACGAAGATGCGCGGCGCTTCGGAATGCGGTTCCTCGATCGCGAACTGCACGTTCATCAGGCCGCGCACCTTCAGCGCCCGCGCCATGGCCTCGGTCTGGCGCTTCAGCTCGGCCACGATTTCGGCCGACAGGGAGAACGGCGGCATCGAACAGGCGCTGTCGCCCGAATGCACGCCCGCTTCTTCGATATGTTCCAGAACACCCGCCACGAACACCGTCTCGTCGTCGCACAGGGCGTCGACGTCGACCTCAGTGGCGCGGTTCAGATAGTGGTCGATCAGGACGGGATCGTCGCCCGATACCCGCATGGCCTCGCCGACATAACGGTCCAGCTGTTCGCGATCGTGGACGATCATCATGCCGCGCCCGCCCAACACGTAGGACGGCCGCAGCACGACGGGATAGCCGACTTCCTCCGCCTTCTGCGCGGCCTCTTCGGCGGAGCGCGCCAGGCCGTTGGGCGGCTGCATCAGGCCGATGTCGTTCAGCATGACCTGGAACCGCTCGCGGTCCTCGGCCAGGTCGATGGAGTCCAGCGAAGTCCCCAGAATTGGAATGCCATCCTCGTGCAGGGCATGGGCCAGCTTTAGCGGCGTCTGCCCGCCGAACTGGACGACGACGCCGATCAGGTCGCCGTTCGACCGCTCGACCTCGATCAGCTCCAGCACGTCCTCGGCCGTCAGGGGCTCGAAATAGAGGCGGTCGGAGGTGTCGTAGTCGGTCGAGACCGTCTCCGGGTTGCAGTTGACCATGATGCTTTCGACACCGATGTCCGCGAACGCGAAGGCCGCGTGGCAGCAGCAGTAATCGAACTCGATGCCCTGCCCGATCCGGTTCGGCCCGCCGCCCAGGATGATGGCCTTTTTTCTGTCCGTCGGCTCGGACTCGCACTGCGGAACCTGGCCGAGCGCACCCGTCTCATAGGTCGAATACATATAGGCTGTGGCCGAGGCGAACTCGGCGGCGCAGGTGTCGATGCGCTTGAAGACCGGGCGGACGTCGAGGGACCGACGCAGGTCGCGGACCTGTTTTTCCGTCGTTCCGGTCAGTTGCGCCAGTCGCGCATCCGAAAACCCCTTGGCCTTCAGGCGACGGAATTCCTGAGCACTTCCTTCTCCCCTTGTGGGAGAAGGTGGGCGGCGGAGCCGCTCGGATGAGGGGTCTGTGTCATCAGACCGGCTGCCAGCCGTTTCGTGTCCGGCATACCCCTCATCCGTCACGCTCCGCGTGCCACCTTCTCCCACAAGGGGAGAAGGAAGACCGGGCAACCCCTTCACCCTCAGGTGACCCTCCTCTCGCACGATGTCAGCGATCTGGCGCAGGAACCACGGCTCGTAGGAACAGGCGGCATTGACCTCCTCGACCGACAGTCCATGCCGGAACGCCTGGGCGATCACCCGAATCCGGTCCGGCGTCGGCATGCCCAGTGCTCGCACGACCGCCGCGCGGGCGGAGGCGTCGTCCTCGGCGTTGATCGTGCCGTCGATCTCGATCTCGTCAAAGCCCGACAGGCCCGTTTCCAGCCCGCGCAGGGCCTTCTGCATCGATTCCTGAAAGGTCCGACCGATGGCCATGACCTCTCCCACTGACTTCATCGAGGTCGACAGCGTCGCCTCGGCGCCGGGATATTTCTCGAAGGCGAAGCGCGGGATTTTGGTCACGACATAGTCGATCGACGGCTCGAACGACGCCGGCGTCACCATGGTGATGTCGTTGGTCAGCTCATCGAGCGTATAGCCGACCGCCAGACGCGCCGCGACCTTGGCGATGGGGAAGCCGGTGGCCTTGGAAGCCAGGGCCGAGGACCGCGAAACCCGCGGGTTCATCTCGATGACCACCATGCGGCCGTCCGCGGGGTTGATCGCCCACTGCACGTTGGACCCGCCCGTCTCGACCCCGATCTCGCGCAGGACGTTGATCGAGCCGGTCCGCATCCGCTGATATTCCTTGTCGGTCAGCGTCAGGGCGGGGGCGACGGTGATCGAGTCGCCCGTATGCACCCCCATCGGATCGATGTTCTCGATGGAGCAGATGATGATGCAGTTGTCCGCCGTGTCGCGGACGACCTCCATCTCATACTCCTTCCAGCCCAGCACAGATTCCTCGATCAGCACCTCGGTCGTGGGCGACAGGTCCAGTCCGCGCAGCACGATCTCCTCGAACTCCTCGCGGTTATAGGCGATGCCACCGCCGGTCCCGGCGAGCGTGAACGAGGGCCGCACGATGGCGGGCAGGCCGACGAACTCCAGCCCTTCAAGAGCCTCCTCCATCGAATGGGCCGCCTTGGACTTCGGCGATTCCAGACCCAGCTTGTCCATGGCGTCGCGGAATTTCTGGCGGTCCTCGGCCTTGTCGATGACGTCCGCCTTGGCCCCGATCATCTCGACGCCGTACTTGGCCAGCACCCCCGACGCATCCAGCGCCAGGGCCGTGTTCAGCGCCGTCTGGCCGCCCATGGTCGGCAGCAGGGCGTCGGGGCGTTCCTTGTCGATGATCTTCTCGACCATCTCGGGCGTGATGGGCTCGATATAGGTCGCGTCGGCCAGCTCCGGATCGGTCATGATCGTGGCGGGGTTGGAGTTGACCAGGATGACCCGATACCCCTCGGCCTTCAGCGCCTTGCAGGCCTGGACCCCCGAATAATCGAACTCGCAGGCCTGGCCGATCACGATCGGCCCGGCCCCGATGATCAGGATCGACTGGATGTCCGTGCGTTTGGGCATGTTTGGGTCTGTTCGTTAGTGGGTCACGACCGCGCACTCCCAGCCGTCGTAGTCCAGCTGGAAGGCCGCGGCCCAGGATTGCATCATGGCGGACACCGGCGCGAAGCTGGCCTCGTCCACCGGAACTGTTGTTTCGAGCACGGTCATGTCGTCCTGACCGCGCGTGACGAACCCGGCCCGCCGCGCGACCTCGTTCAGATCGTCGTGGTCTCCGTCGCCGTAGAAATAGAACAGGGTATGACGCGGCGTGACGCCGGAATCACCCTGCGCCGCGAGGGCGGCGCGTACGGCGGAATCCTTGTCGTCCTGCTCGGTCAAAGGCCCTGTCTCGCGCACGAACGACCGGCGGCGCGAGGCGTCGCGAGCCGGGGGTGTTCGGGTTGTCGGTTAAGCGGTCCGTTTAGAGAGGGTGGACGATCCGGGCAAGCATCGTCTGTGCCCGCAACGAAAAAGGGGCGGCCCCTGCGAGCCGCCCCTTCTCCACATCGCTATGGCGTTTCTTAGAACGGCTTGAAGTTCAGGCCGATGAAGAAGCGCGTGCCGTAGGGGTCGAAGTTCGAATAGAGCGTCGTCCCCAGATAGTTCGGCTGCTCGGCATCGAAGGCGTTCACGACGCCAGCGCGCAGGGACAGGTCATCGCGCACGTTCCACCGGACGGTGAAGTCGTGACGGGCGAAGTTCCCGGTATCCAGTTCGCTGGTCAGGCGCTGGTCGGCGTTGGTGATGAAATCACGCGGCTGAACGATGTCCTGAGCGGTTTGCCAGTCTGCCGTCCAGTTGACGCTCCAGATGTCGTTGGGCGCATAGGTCAGCGACGACGTGAAGCGTACCCGTGGGTAGAACAGCGTCGAAGCCAGTTCGTCGAAGTCGCCCGGATCGGACTCGTTCAGGAACTGCTTCTGGTCGATCAGCCACGAACCCGACAGCGAATAGTCCAGACGACCCCATTCGCGGCCCGTCATTTCGCCGATGTCGAAGCCGTAGCGGGCCGTGAAGTCCAGGCCCCGGGTTTCAAGCTTGGCGTAGTTGAACGACCGCTCGATGAAGCCGCCGATCGCGTCGTTGGCCGGCGCACCCACGCCGAACGGAATGTCCGGGTTGTTGCGGAAGATGGAAGCGCAGGCCGCGTCGTTAAGGGCTGCCCCGCTGACGCAGTTCGCCGCCGCCGTTGCCGCCGAGACGGCCGAGATCACCTGATTGATCTCGATCTCGTAGTAATCCAGCACCAGCGAGAAGTTCGGGATGAAGCGTGGCTGCAGCACCGTCGAGAAGGTGAAGCTTTCCGACTCTTCGGGCTCCAGGAAGGGGTTGCCGCCGAACGAGCCCGACACGCCAGAGGTGTAGTTCGGACGGAAGTCATCGACGTTGGTCGCAGTCGCACCGGCAAAGTCGAACGTCAGACCCTGCTGGCCGGCCAGGGTGGTGCAGTTGGCGATCCGGTTGTTCCGGGTCTCCGTGTCGGTCACCGCGGCGATATTCAAGGTCGCGCAGGGATCGGCAAAGCCGTTCAGGAACGTCTCGCCCAGCGGCGAGAAGTTCTCGGCCAGGTCCGGCACGCGCACCGAGGTGTTGAAGCTGGTCTTGAAGGTGATGTCCTGGATCGGACGATAGACCAGGTTCACGCCATAGACGTCGACGTCACCCACGGTGGAGTATTCGGCAAACCGGTATGAGCCGCTCAGTTCCGCAAACTCGCCGAGGAAGCTGTCGCGGAACAGGGGCACGGCCACTTCGGCGAAATATTCGGTCGAATCGTATTCGACCTCCGGGAAGTCAGGGCTACCGTTCAGGAACAGCAGACGACCATCGGCATCACGGTCGCGGCCGGTGGCCTCGGTCGCTTCACGACGATACTCGACACCGAGGGCGACGCCGATCGAGCCGGCACCCCAGAAGTCCCACAGATTGCCACTGACGCTGGCAATCGCCTGTTCCTGTTCGTTGCGCTCGGTCACGCGGACAAAGGCGTCCACGTAGTTGAGGGCCTCGGCGCTCTGGTTGCCCTTGCCGAACACATTCAGCGGGGCGCACTGGGCCAGGGCATTGCGACCGTATTCGGTATCACGCAGATCGCCACCACGCTGATAGTCGAACAACGTACCGTTTGGCACGTTCTGTGCCGCCAGCAGACTGGCGCGGCAGACAATCTCGCCCGGACGGCCGTTGACGAGACCGGCCGTGTCGAACACGGCATCGGTGGCCAAGGCGAAACGCTGGCTGTCGGTGCCGCGCTCCAGGTTCTCGATCTCAACCTGGCCATAGGTATAGCCGATGTCCCAGCCGAAATCCTTGACGAACCCGACCCGGTCATAGGTGCCGCGCAGACCGACGACGTAACGCTGCAGTTCGCGGGTATTGTCCTGCGTCCGGTCGGGGCCGAACAGGCTATGGCGTGCGATCGGCGTCGCCGTCGTGCCGAGCAGGACGCTTTCACCGTTTGCTGTCGGCGGTGCGTAGCGATCGATCCGGTTAGCGGTGATCGCATCCTTCACCAGTTGGGGCAGGAAGGCGTTGTCCGTGTAGCGGATGTCAAAATTGTTCGTCGAATAGATCGGGTTGTTCTCGCCGGCTCCGTAGGAGTTGACCAGATCGACGTCGTAGAAGGTCGGCTGCGAAAGGTCGAACGTATCCTCGGTGACGTATTTCGCCTCGGCATAGGCCTCGATGTTCGACGTGATGTCGAAGGTGCCGCCAACCTGGTAGCGCTGCGACTCCGAGTGCGGCACGCGCGAACCGGTCGAGAAGTCGGCGATGTTCTCACCGTCGCCACCGATGTTGTAAGGGCGGTTCAGGCCGACGTTGCCGACCCGCTCCCCGAAATTCGCCGGACGCGCAGTTGCACCGTCATAGACAAAGGTCTTGCCGGGGTTCACGGCAAAACAGACCGCCGCATAGGTGAAGCTGCCGCCACCACCGCAATCCTCGTACGGGATATTGGGGTTGTTGAGCGCCGAGGCGCGTTGGCTGTTGGCCAGGGTCGTGGTGCCCCAACGCTGGATGTCCAGGCGGTTGACGCCCGTGAACAGACGATTGTCCAGAATGCCGTCGAAGCGGGCATTGGTCGGATCGGCATCGATGTTCAAGCGGATCGGTGCGTCGTTGATCCAGTCGATGTCCTTGGAGGTGACTTCGTCGACTTCTTCATACTCGGCATGGGCGTATAGGTTCAGCCGGTCGTCGAACAGGTTGATCCCGGCCAGCGCCGAGATGCGCTTGTTGGCTTGGCCGTCCTGGTTGATCATGCCGTAGTTGGCATCGATCTCCACGCCCTCGAAGTCGTCGCGCAGGATGAAGTTCAGCACGCCCGAAACGGCGTCCGCGCCGTAGACCGAAGCGGCACCGCCGGTCACGATCTCAATGTTCTCGATCAGTAGACGCGGAATTGTATCGACGTCGACCGACAGCGAACCACCCGAAGAACCAACATGACGGCGCCCATCGACCAGGGTCAGGGTCCGGTTGGACCCGAGCGAGCGCAGGTTCGGCAATGACAGACCGCCATCTCCGAGGCCCGAGCCCGTGGTGTCGGACGGGACGACCGAGTTGGACAGGGCGGGGATGGTGGCCAGATAGTCGATGACGGTCGTCTGACCGGTCGTCAGCAACTGCTCCTGGGTAACCTGGATGAGCGGGGTCGGGGCGTTGGTCGGGCTGCGACGGATGCGCGAGCCGGTGACGACGATCTCATCGACCGTGGCTTCATCCTGCAGGGTCGTCGCGGGATCTTGAACCGCGGGACTGGTCGGCGCGGTCTGGGCCAGAACGGGGGAAGAAATCGCGACAAGGCCTGCCAGCATCGAGGTGGCTAGCAGTTGGTTACGAACAGTGCTCATGAAACGCTACAAATCCTAGTGAACAATTTGGCGCCCGGTCCGATGGGCAGATGGCCGGTACAAACGCTCGAAGATTTCGCAGGTCAACCTATTTGTGACCAAACAGAGATGCTTTTGTCGCTTTCGGGCCGCAGGTGTGTTCACAAGGCGATACTCAAGAAAAACGCCGCTACACATGGAACAAATCGCCGTTTTCTCAATTAAGGCATTTAATGGGCATTATATGAACGATTATTCATGTCGTTTGTTGGCTCTCTCAGGCGGCCCGCTCGTCGATCCACTTAGGAAGGTCCGAAATCTGTTTTAGCGCGCCATACTGAGGATGATCCTCGGGCGCGTCCGCCAGTTCGTGCGCCCAGGTGACGTGATAGGGAATATGGACGGCCCACGACCCGGCCTCCAGCGCAGGCAGGACGTCGGACTTCATCGAATTGCCGGCCATCACCGCCTCCCCCGCCCCGGTCCCGTGGCGGGCAAAGACGCGATCATAGGTGCCCCGGACCTTCTCCGACACGATCTCCACGGCGGCGAACAGGTCGCCCAGCCCCGACGCGGCCAGTTTGCGCTCCTGATCCAGCAGGTCGCCCTTGGTGATCAGGACGAGTCGGTACCGTTCCGACAAGGCCGCCAGGGCCTCGTCCACACCGGACAGGGTCTCGACCGGATGGCCGATCATCTCGCGTCCTGCGGCCAGGATTTCCCGGATGACGCGGGCGGGGGCCTCGCCGTCACAGAGCTCCATCGCCGTCTCGATCATCGACAGGGTGAACCCCTTGATGCCGTAGCCGTAGAGCCGCAGGTTTCGCCGCTCGACCTCGGCCAGCCGGGCCTCGACGGCGGCGGTCTCATGCTCGCCCAGCAGGTCCAGGAACCGCGCCTGGGTCAGGCGGAAGATGGTCTCGTTGTGCCACAGCGTGTCGTCCGCATCGAGACCGACGGTGGTGATGGGCATGGCGGGGTTCTCCGGCGCTCTGATGGCGTCCGTCTGGCGGCGCGACCGACAGGGGTCAACCGGTCGCGTTGCCGCCAGGCCCGTTACGGGTCATTCGAGCAAGACTGCGTTGGGTCGGACCCGGAGAAGACCATGACAGACAGATCCGCCGTCGTGATCGGGGCGTCGGGCGGGATCGGCGCTGCGGTCGTGGACCAGCTCCGAGCTTCGGGTCGGTTCGCGGTCGTCCATACCCTGTCGCGATCCGGCACCGGGTTCGATCTGGAGGACGAGACGACGATCGCCGCCGCCGCCGACCGCGTCGCCGAGGGGCCTGTGCCGGGCCTGATCTTCGTGGCCACCGGGGTGCTGCATCACGGCCAGGAGCCGGAACGGTCGTACAGAGCCATGACGGCCGAGCATCTGCTGCGGGATTACCGCATCAACACGGTCGGACCGGCGCTGGTCGCCAAACATTTCGTGCCCCTGTTGCCGCGCGAGGGGCGCAGCGTGTTCGCGGCCCTGTCCGCGCGGGTGGGGTCGATCGGGGACAACCGGCTGGGTGGGTGGCACAGCTATCGAGCGTCGAAGGCGGCGTTGAACATGATCCTGAAAAACCTGTCGATCGAACTGGGGCGGACGCACCGCGACGCAATCGTCGCGGGCCTGCATCCCGGCACGGTGGACACGGCGCTGAGCGTGCCCTTCCAGAAGGGGGTGACGCCGGAGAAATTGTTCACGCCGGAGCGATCGGCACAGGCGATGCTGGCGGTGCTGGACGGCCTGACCCCGGCGGACAGCGGCGGAGTGTTCGCCTTCGACGGGGCGCGGGTGCCGGAGTAGGGCATCAGGCCCTGGACCGCCGCGATAAGGAGCTCCGCACAATGGCCGCCAAGGTCAGAAGCCAGACGCAGGTGCCCATGACCAGCCAGACAACGTCGGCAGAAAACCAGCTGGGCGGTGTCATGCCGGGTGACCACTCCAGCCTGGCTCGTCGCGACACAGGGCCGCGAAGATCAACATGCAGCCCAGCAACAGAACGCCGACGGCCACGATGCCGGGCCCAAGCAGAGGGCTTGCAGCCAGCATCGAGGGATTAAAAAGGTCCAGGCCGCCGACAGCCACATACCCCGGCACCAGCATGGCGGGCGTCCAGATCAGGGCCGAAAGCACGTTGACGATATGGAAGCGGCCTTTGCCCATGCCGGACGCTCCGGCCGCGAGGGGGACGATGGCCTGGATGGGGCCGAGGAAGCGACCCAGGAAAATCGAGGCCGCGCCATAGCGCCGGAAGTAGAGCCTGGCGCGGGCGACGGACTTCCGCTGAGGCCGCAGGTGTCTGTGTCGCCAGATCGCCGGGCCGGCTCTTCGGCCCAGATGATAGGACAGGGCCTCGCCCAGGATCGCGCCGACACATCCCCAGAACAGCACGGGCCACAGCGGTAGGACGCCGGTCGCGACGAGGGCTCCCGTCGCCGCCATCAGGGCTGTGGCGGGCACGATCGCGCCGATCAGGACAACGGACTCACCGAAGGTCATGAGGCCCAGCAGGGGTCCGGCCCAGGCGCTGTTTCGCGATATGAAGGCCCCGGCGTCGTGGATGAAACCTTCCATCCTCAGCCTTCACTGTGACGCAGGGAGGCCAGGGCGACCGCGGTCAGGCCCAGCCCGAACCAGAACAGGAGCGCGACGTTCCATCCCGTGATGGACGTGCCGCCGGTCAGCACATGCGTCAGGCCCAGGTCGCTGTAGAGGATGGCTTGGGAGATCGCCGTCAGAGAGCCGCCGAGGCCGAACACGGTCAGCATGACGACGGCCAGGATCACGCCGATGCTCCACCGGACGGGATGGCGCAGGGCGAGGACCACCGCACTGCCAAACAGATAGGCTGTCGCTACGGACCCGAGGGGAACCAGCCACTGCCACATCGCCCCGATCGTCGCCGAGCCCGCCGCGCGCGCCAGAAGGTCGAACAGGATGACGACGGCTGCGGCCAGACCCAAGGCCCAGACCGCGCCGGCGCAGACCCTGATCAGCACATGTTTCCGACGCTCGAAGGGCAGTTGCTGGAAACCGCCGAGATCGAATAGCCGCTCGCTGCTCCACAGTCTGAACGGCAGAAGGAAGGCACCGACGGGGATGATGACATCCAGTTCGGTCGGGTAATCGAGGGCAGCGTCGCGGTCCATCAGCAAGGCGAGGGCCATGATGACGATGGGGCTCAGAACCACCGCCAGGCCAATCAGTTCGGGCCGCAGGCTTCGACCGATCCGGGTGAGTTGCAGCCGGAAGACGGAGAGCGCGCGAGGCGGTTCGTGGCAGGGTTTCGTGGTCATGACGTCGCTCCCTGGCGCATCAGATGGACGACGGCGTCGTGGAGGTTGAGAGGCGCGATGTCCCTGACGTCGCCGCCGGACCGGGCGATCCGCGAGACGACCTCGGTCTCTGGGCCGCGAATGACCCAGCTGTGTTCGCGACCGAACTGCCCGCGATGCAGCACGCCGGGAATGTCCGACGTGGTCTCCCAGGCCTCTGGCCCGCGAACTCGGTAGCGTTTCACGGTTTCGCGCAGGTCATCGCGCGTCATCTGTGCCGTCAGAGTGCCTTTGGACAGCACGCCGACATGGTCGGCCAGCGAGTCCATTTCATAGATCAGGTGGGTTGATGCCAGGATCGTGCAGCCGGTCCGCGACAGATGATCCGAGAGAAGCTCCAGAACCGTGTCCCGCGCCGCCGGATCCAGCCCGTCGGTGGGCTCGTCCAGCAGAAGCAGGGGCGGGCAATGGGCAAGGGCGGCCACGATCTGTGCGCGGCGAACCTGGCCCTTGGACAACTGACCGATCTTGCGAGCGACATCGATGTCCAGTCGGCGGCAAAGAGCGGCGACGTACTCGTGGTCCCAACTCGGATAGTAGACGGCGCGTTCGGCGAACCAACGTCCGATGGTCATCGATCGAGGCCCGATGTCGAAGCCCTCGGGCACATAGCCGACGCGGGCTCGGACGCGGGCACCGTGAAGGCGTGGCTTCAGGCCCGCGACCTCGACCGTCCCGCCCGTCGCCCTTTCCAGATTGAGTAGCAGGCGCAGCAGGGTTGATTTCCCGGCTCCGTTCTCGCCGGCCAGCATATAGACGGCCCCCTCGGGAACCAGGAGATTGACGTCGTCCAGGGCGGTCGATCGTCCATAGCGTTGGGTCAGGGCGCGGGTCGCGATGGCTGGGCCGCGTTCGCCGTGTGGCGGGTCGGATGCATCGATGAGGGTTTGGGGCGTCGTCATTTGAGAGAGGCTTTCGAGGGGTCGGCAGAGCGGATCGCCTGAATGAATTCTTCCGGGTTCAGACCGAGGCGCGCGGCCTCGACCAGCGAGCGTTGCGCCAGTTCATGAGCCAGCCGAGCGCGATCGTCGTCGATCTGGCGGGACGATCCGACGTAGGTGCCCTGTCCGCGCTGGACATAGACCAGTCCCTCTCGCTCCAGTTCGCGATAGGCTTGCGCCACGGTGTTGGGGTTGACCTTCAGGTCGGTGGCCAACTGGCGAACGGATGGCAGGGCATCCCCGCTGACGAGCGCGCCCGTAGCCATGCCACGCCGAACCTCGTCCATGATCTGGACGTAGATCGGACGGCTGTCCGAGGGGTTGAAGGAGAAATGCAAGGGGGGAATATCCGCTCAGGTGTATTGGTTTACTAGTACACCAATTTTGTGCGGTCAATGAGGGATATCAAGGAGGTTCTGAACTTATCCTTCCGCGACACCCTCCCCAAACCCCGCTATCCCGGTCCCATGACCCAAACCGACACCCTCCCCACACCTGCCCGCAAGATCGGCTGGGGCGTCGCGGCCCTGGTGGTGGCGGGGAACATGATCGGGTCGGGGGTGTATCTGGCACCGGTGGCGCTGGCGTCGACGGGGTCGTCCAGCCTGATCGGGTGGCTGATCTGCGGGGCCGGGGCGATGATCCTGGCGGCGGTGTTCGCAGGCCTGGGGCGGTTTCAGCCCGATGCGGACGGGCTGTCGGACTTCACGCGGCGGGGGCTGGGGCGGTTCATCGGCTATCAGACGGCGATCGCCTACTGGGGGGTGTGCCTGACCGGCAATGTCGCGGTGGCGCTGGCGGGGACGGGGTATCTGGCCTTCTTTTTTCCCGTGCTGGCCCAGCCTGGCTGGGCGGCCGTGTCCAACCTGGTGCTGATCGGATCGATGACGGCGGCCTATGCGGCGGGGGCGCGGATCGCGGCACGTCTTGGGGCCGTGACCCTGGTGATCGGGCTGTTGCCGCTGGTGCTGGCGATCGTGGCCGGGGCGGTGGCGTTCAGCGGCGAGACCTTCGCCGCGTCGTGGAACCCGTCGGGAGAGCCCCTGACCGCCGTCATTCCGGCGTCGCTGGTGGTGATCTTCTGGTCGTTCCTGGGGCTAGAGAGCGCGGCGGTGCTGTCGCGGCTGGTCAAGAATCCGGCGCGGGACGTGGGCCGGGCCAGCGTGGGCGGTGTCGGGCTGGCGCTGGTGGTCTATGTGGCGGCGTCGGCGGCGGTGTTCGGGGTCATTCCGGCCAGCGAACTGGCCGTCTCGACCAGCCCATTCGCGGACCTGGCGGCGCGGGTGTTCGGGGCCTCGGTGGCGGGGCTGGTCGCGGCCTGTGCGGTGATCAAGGCCCTGGGCACCATCGCGGGCTGGACCATCCTGGGCGGAGAGACGGCGCGGTCGGCGGGCGAGGCGGGGTATCTGCCGCGCGTGTTCGGCCATGCCAGCCGACCGGGGCAACTGCCGCTGTCGAACCCGCTGATCAACGGGACGATCATGGCGGGGCTGATCGTGATGACGTCGCAGCCGACGCTGGCGGGGCAGTTTGGCCTGCTGATCGGGGCGTGCACGGTGCTGACCATCTGTCTGTATGCCCTGTGCTGCGTGTCGTTGTGGCGGTTCGCGCGGACGCCGGGGTGGAAGGCGCTGGCGGCGGTGGGGCTGGTGTTCGCAGTCGGGGCGGTGGTGGCGGCGGCACCGGGGAATATCGTGCCGGCGGTGGTGCTGTTTGGCGTGGCGTCGGTGGGGTGGGTGTGGGTGCGGAAGAGCGCGCGCTGATTTCCCCTTACTGTCGTCATCCTCCGGGCCGCGCAGCGGAACCGGGGGATGACGAAAGAGAAGAACACGAGCGCGTTGACCCGCCTTCCCTCCCCCTTTAGCAACGCCGCCGTTTGCCTGCCGGGATTCGGTGGTAAGGAGCGCGCCATGACCACTCAACTTCTTCCCGGCTGCACCGGCGTGCTCGCGCTCGCCGACGGCACGATCCTGCAAGGCCTCGGCTGCGGCGCGACGGGGTCGGCCCTGGGCGAGGTGGTCTTCAACACCGCCATGACCGGGTATCAGGAGATCCTGACCGACCCGTCCTACATGAGCCAGATCCTGGCATTCACCTTTCCCCACGTCGGCAACACCGGCACCAATATCGACGACATCGAACAGATGGGCGGCGGGTCGGAGACCTCGGCGCGCGGCGCGATCTTCCGCGACCTGCCGACCGATCCGGCCAACTGGAGGTCCGACAGTTCGTTCGACGGCTGGATGCAGCGGCGCGGCGTGGTCGGTCTGGCGGGCGTCGATACCCGCGCCCTGACCCAGATCATCCGCGACAAGGGCGCGCCTCACGCCGTGATCGCCCACGACCCCGAGGGCCGGTTCGACCTGGACGCCCTGGTAGCCCAGGCGCGGGACTGGACCGGGCTGGTCGGGCTGGACCTGGCCAGGGATGCCTCGACCCTGCAGTCGTTCCAGTGGGACCAGGGACTGTGGGACTGGCCCGAGGGGCATCCGCGCGTGGAAGCCGCGAACAAGTCGGTGGTGGTCGTCGACTATGGCGTGAAGCGCAACATCCTGCGGGCGCTCGCATCCACCGGCTGTTCGATCACCGTGGTGCCTGCGACGACTTCAGCCGAGGACATCCTGGCGCGCAATCCCGACGGCGTGGTCCTGTCGAACGGACCGGGCGATCCGGCGGCGACGGGGGTCTATGCAGTGCCGGAGATCGTCAAGCTGGTGGCCTCGGGCAAGCCGGTGTTCGGCATCTGTCTGGGGCACCAGATGCTGGCGCTGGCGTTGGGCGGCAAGACGGTCAAGATGGATCAGGGCCACCACGGGGCCAACCATCCGGTCAAGGATCTGACCACCGGCAAGGTCGAGATCGTGTCGATGAACCACGGCTTCGCGGTCGATCGTGACAGCCTGCCCGACGCGGTGATGGAAACGCACGTCAGCCTGTTCGACGGCACCAACTGCGGCATCGCCTTGCGGGATCGTCCGGTGTTCAGCGTCCAGCACCACCCCGAGGCGTCTCCGGGGCCGACCGACAGCCTGTATCTGTTCGACCGGTTCGCGGACGCGATGAAGGCCTGAAGACCGGTCGTTTTTCCGTGGCCTCCCGCTGACGCCCGGACGGTGAGCCGCTAGCGTGCGCAGTGCAGGAGCCACCATGACCGCCACGCCTGCCGTCCACGACGCACCACTCGCCTCGCCGATCACAGGCGGCGTGACCCGGTCCGGAGGCTTGCGGATCGACGGGATCGACCTGCAGCGCGGTCTGGTGATCGTGCTGATGGTGCTGGACCATGTGCGGGACTTCTTCCATGTCACGGCCCTGACCGCCGATCCCTTGGCGATGGATTCCGGCAGTCCCGCGTTGTTTGCGACGCGCTGGATTACCCATTTGTGCGCCCCGACCTTCGTGTTTCTGGCGGGGGTTTCGATCTTTCTGCAGAGGGCGGGCGGAAAATCGAGACCGGACCTGACGCGGTTCCTGCTGACGCGCGGACTGTGGTTGATCGTGCTGGAACTGACCATCGTGACGGTCGGGTTCAATTTCGGATGGTTCGCCTTCATGCAGGTGATCTGGGCGATCGGAGCGTCGATGATGGTGATGGCGGGCCTGATCTGGCTGCCGGAGCGGATCGTGCTGGCGCTGGGCCTGCTGGTCGTCGCCGGGCATCCGTTGCTGGCCCCGATCGACCCGCCGGACCTGGGCGCGATGGCCCCGCTGTGGTGGGCGACGATGGAGTTCGGCCTGTTTCCGCCCGGCGGACTGATGGCCTATCCGCTGGTGCCGTGGCTCGGGGTCATGATGCTGGGGTATGGGCTGGGGGGGCTGTTCACGCTCGAACCCAAAGCTCGGACGCGGGTGTTGCTGTGGCTGGCGGGCGGGGCGCTGCTGGCATTCGCGGTCATCCGCGGGCTCAACGGCTATGGCGATCCGCGTCCATGGAGCGTCCAGACCGAGCCGCTATGGACGGCCTTGAGCTTCATCAACGTCGGCAAGTATCCGCCGTCGCCGGACTATGTGCTGGTGACACTTGGGGTGGCGCTGGCGATACTGCCCCTGCTGGAGCGGTTGCGCGGGCCGGTCGCCGGCGTGCTTCTGACCTTCGGGCGGACGCCGCTGTTCACCTATCTGCTGCACATCTACATCGCCCATGGACTGGCCGTTCTGGTCGGCGTCCTGATGGGGGTGCCCGCATCGGCCTTCGCCAATTTCTTGGCCGACCCCAGTCGTCTGAAGGCGGCGGAGTGGGGGGTGGGCCTGCCCATGGTCTATGCCATGTGGGCTTTGACGCTGGTCCTGCTTTACCCGCTGTCGCGCTGGTTCGAGGGCGTGCGTCATCGCCGTCGCGACTGGTGGCTGGGCTATTTGTAGATCAGGGCAGCGGCGCGAAACTCTTGTTTTCGCAAC
Organism: Rhizobium sp. Q54; assembly: GCA_943369795.1. Taxonomy (GTDB): domain Bacteria; phylum Pseudomonadota; class Alphaproteobacteria; order Caulobacterales; family Caulobacteraceae; genus Brevundimonas. The sequence continues at coordinate 41,223 of CALROO020000015.1, forward strand.
GCAGTTCGCAGGCCTTGCGGATCGCGACCGGGGCGGCGCTGAACCAGTAGCCGGCGTCGTCCTCGCGCATGGCCCGGCGGCGCTCGATGGCGCGCATCCGACGGGCGGCGGCGTTGTCGAGCAGACGTGCGTGCAGGGCGCGGGGCGTCAGGTCGTGGATGGCGGGGGAACCGGGGACGGCGACGGCGTCGGGGCCAGTGGGTTCCACCGCCGGACGGGCGATGGCGATGAACATGATGATCTCTTGGCAATGATGGGGGAACTGACGCTTCTGCGTCTCGAGCGATTAACCACAGGGCCTGTGGATAGTTCCGCATTCAGACCAAAAAATGTCGTCTCGAATCATAGAGTTACGGTCGCGATTTGGCCTTCTTGGTTAAGGAAGGGTTAACGCGGGTCGGCGAAGGCATTCAGCCGAGTCGATCGAGATGCGCGGCCCAGGCCGTGCGACCGGTCGGGGTCAGCACCACCCGGGTGCGGGGCTTGCGTCCCAGAAACCCTCGCCGCAGTTCGACATAGCCCGCCGACTCCAGCCGGTGCAGGTGGCTGGACAGGGTGTTGTTGGGCAGGTCGAGCGCGGTGGCCAGTTCGGCGAAATCCCCCGCGCCGCGATCGGACAGGAAGGCCAGCACACCGGCCCGGACGCGGCTGGAAACCAGCGGGTCGATGTCGCCGGGCGACAGGTTCACGCCCGCCGCTCGCGCATCAAGAGCACGGCGGGCAGGAAGGCGAGCAGCAGAAGGCAGGCTGCGGTCGCCAGAAGGATCGGCGGCGTGTTGCCGATCCTGGCCATGACCACGGCGGCGACGAAGCTGGCGACCGCTACGATCAGCAGCCAGCGCCGGTCGTTCAGGATCGCCGTCACCCACCAGGCACAGCCCCACAACACCAGCAGTATCGGCGGCATCATATATGCGGTGTAGACCTGATCGGTCGGCGGCTCGCACTGGGTATAGACGTGGAAGGCGGCCACGACGGTGACCAGCGCGACGAAGGCGGCTGACCAAACTGCCGTGGCCGCCCGACTGACCTTGACGCGATTGGGGCCGAATGTCCGCCAGGCCGTCCACAACAGAGCCACCCCGAAGACAGCCTGCGCCACCAGCGGGGTCGATGCGGCGATCGTGATGGGCAGGGCCTGATTTGGGGTCGTGAAGGCCTCGGTGCCGACGAAATAGATCAGGAGGCCGATCGCCAGGAACGACAGGCCGAACGCACCCCCGAACACGGCCATCAACAGCAGGAAGGGCGCAGGCGCACCGCGACCGGCGCTGGCCATGCGCTTCAGATAGGCGAGGTCGCTCTCGGCGGATGCGTCGGCGCGGGTGGTGGCTTCAGTCATGACGGATCCCCTGAGTCGATCCGATTACTTTCAATCATAAAGTTGTCGAGTCAAGCCCTGCTGCGTGCTTCGCTTGGGGGCGGATTGCGGCTAAGGCTGCGGGGTGCGTTTCGATGACCGTTTCCTGGAAGAACTGAAGGCCCGCCTTCGCCCGTCCGACGTGATCGGGCGGTCGGTGAAGCTCAAGCGTCAGGGGCGGGAATGGGTCGGCCTGAGCCCCTTCTCCAAGGAGAAGTCGCCGTCGTTTTTCGTCAATGACGACAAGGGCTTCTTCCACGACTTCTCCTCCGGCAAGCATGGCGACGTCATCTCCTTCCTTCAGGAGACCGAGCGGCTGTCGTTCCCGGAGGCGGTCGAGCGGCTGGCCGCCGAGGCCGGGATGCAGCTGCCCGCCGAAGACCCCCAGGCCGCCGAGCGCGAGCAAAAGCGTCAGGGCCTGTCGGACTGGATGGACCTGGCCCAGAAATGGTTCGCGGCCAATCTGCGTCGGTCGGCGGGCAAGGCAGTGCGCGAGTATCTGGAGCGACGCGGACTGCCCGAGGATCAGTGGGAGCGGTTCGGCCTGGGCTATGCACCCAACGATCGCGAGGGGCTGAAGGCCGCGCTGGTCCAGCGCGGGGCCAAGCCGGGCGAACTGGTCGAGGCCGGGATGCTGATCGCGCCGGAGGGGGGTGGCAGTCCGTATGACCGGTTCCGCGACCGGCTGATGTTCCCGATCCTGGATGCGCGCGGGAGGATCGTCAGCTTCGGCGGGCGGGCCATGAACCCCGACGACCGGGCCAAATATCTGAACGGGCCGGAGAGCCCGCTGTTTCACAAGGGGGCGACCCTGTACGGCCTGCCCGAGGCGCGGCGCGTCCTGGGGGCGGAGCCGAAATCCACCCAGTCGATCATAGTCGTCGAAGGCTATATGGACGTGATCGCCTGTCAGCGGGCGGGCCTGCCGGCCGTGTCCCCGATGGGCACGGCCCTGACCGAGGAGCAGATGGCCCTGCTGTGGCGTGTGTCGTCCGAGCCCGTGCTGTGTTTTGACGGCGACGGGGCCGGACAGCGGGCGGCGTTTCGGGCGATCGAACGGGCGTTGCCGTTGTTGAAGCCCGGCCGGTCGTTCCGGTTCGCCCTGCTGGAGGGCGGGCAGGATCCGGACGACATTCTGCGCGACAAGGGGGCCCCGGCGCTGCGTCAGGCCATGGCCGAGACGCGGACGTTCTCCGATATGTTGTTCCGGCGCGAGGCCGAGGCCGAACCTCTGGACACGCCGGAGCGCAAGGCCGGGCTGAAAGGCCGGTTGCGGCAGGCGGCGCAGGCGATCCAGGACAAGGACCTGGCCGAACAGTATCGCCGCGACCTGTTCGAGCGGTTCGACGGCCTGTTTCCCGCACGGCCCGCGCAGACGGCGCGCGCACCCTTCGTGCCCGGTGGTCGCTGGAAGCCCGGTCCACCGCCGAAACTCGGCCAGACGGCGGAGGGTGCGCAGGCGATGCAGGCGCTGAACCGCTCGATCGAGCCGGTCGCCGCCGCGCTGGCGCATGGTGCGATCGACGACCCGGAACGGTTGGACGACCATCTGGAGGCCATTTCCAGTCACGGCTTCGGGGATCATGCCTTGGACGGTCTGGCACAGGAACTGGTGCGGCTGCGATTTTCCGGCGCGTCGATGGACAGCGCGACCCTGCGGCGGCACTTGTCGGAATCGGGCCACGACGCCCTGCTGCGCGAGGTGGAGCGGGCGGCGGTGAAGTCGGGCGCGCCCTTCTTGAACAGCACCCTGCCGATCGCCGAGACGCGCCTGCGCTGGGCCCAGGCGTTCGATGCCCTGACCCGCGTCGCATCGCTGGAACAGGCTCTGGCCTCGGCCAAGTCCGGGGCCGATCAGGCCTTCGATGCCCCGGCCTTCAGCCGCCTGAAGGCCGAGCGGGACGCGTTGCGGCGGGCGATCAAGACGGGAACGATCTGGGACGCGGCCTCGGCCTGATCCTCGGATCGACAGCCCCACGCAAACGCGCCATGGTCACGCTTCTGGACAGGGGATGGACCATGCGATTTCTGGCTATGACGACGGCGATGGCCGCGATCCTGGCGTTCAGTCCGGCGGTCGCTCAGGACGACCTGAAAACGGCGGTGAAAGGCGACTACGACCTGAACCTCGCCGCCCTGTTCGACCATTTCCATCGCAATCCCGAACTGTCCGGACTGGAAGTCGAGACGTCGAAGCGGATGGCGGCGGAGCTGTCGGGGCTGGGTTACGACGTCACCACCGGCGTCGGCGGCACAGGGGTGGTGGCGGTGCTGAAGAACGGCGACGGACCCACCGTCATGATACGGGCCGACATGGACGGCCTGCCGCTGAACGAACAGTCGGGGCTGGCCAATGCCTCGAGCGCCAAGCAGGTCGACAGCGACGGGGTCGAGAAACCGGTCATGCACGCCTGTGGCCACGACGTGCACATCACCGCCCTGGTCGGCACGGCGCGTCAGATGATGGCGAGGAAGGCCAACTGGTCCGGCACCCTGGTGCTGATCGCCCAACCAGCGGAGGAGCGCATCTTCGGCGCGCGGGCGATGGTCGAGGACGGTCTGTATTCGCGCTTTCCCAAGCCGGACTATGCCCTGGCTTTCCATGTGTCGGCCGATCTGGCGACCGGAACGCTGGAGGTGCCATTGGGGATCACCTCGTCCAGTTCCGACAGCGTCGACATCGCCGTGCACGGTGTCGGCACCCACGGGGCCTATCCGCATCTGGGGGTCGATCCGATCGTCGTGGCCTCGGCCATCGTAATGAACCTGCAGACCCTGCCCAGCCGCAGCATCAATCCGCTGGAGGGGGCGATCGTGACAGTCGGGTCGTTCCACGGCGGCATCAAACACAACATCATCTCCGACCGGGTCGATCTGCAGCTGACGGTGCGATCCGACAATCCGCAGACGCGCACGGCCCTGCTGGACGGCATCGACCGGGTGGCGCGGGGCACGGCCCTGGCCCTGGGGGTGCCGGAGGACAAGCTGCCGACCGTGGTGCGCTCGCCGACCGAGAACACGCCCCCGACCATCAATGACGCCGCGACGGCCCAGCGGGTGCGTGATGTGCTGGCGTCATCATTGGGAGCCGAAACGATCGCCGACCTGCCGCGCACCGGCATGGGAGCCGAGGATTTCGCCTATTTCGTCACGCCCGAGAGCGGGGTTAAGGGTGTCTATTTCAGCGTCGGCGGCACCCCCGCCGATCAGCTAGCCGACGCGCCCGGCCACCACTCGCCCCTGTTCAGGATCGATCCGGAGCCGTCGGTGACCCTGGGGATCGAGGCCAGCGTCCTGGCGGCAGAGGCCCTTATGCCGCGGGTGGCGCTCTGAACCGATCGGCATGATCGCGCGTTGGGCTGGCTCAACGAGGAAATCGACCCATGGCCCTGTCCCGTATCGCCACCGCCTTCGGCGGTCTGCTGCTGTCGAAGGGCGGACGTCGGTTCGCAGGACGTCATGCGGGCAAGCTGGCCCTGGCCACCCTGGCCTGGGAACTGTTCCAGCAGCGCCAGAACCGCACGCCCGGCCATGCTCAGGCCAAGCCGCGCCCGGCCTCGCGCCAGCGGTGGAGCGGGCGGCGGGTCTAATCTCTTGCCGGACGCTGCGTCATGTCCGCTAGTGTGACGCCGCGAGCCCGGAGTGCCCCATGATCACCGTCCATCACCTGAACAACTCCCGTTCCCAGCGCGTGCTCTGGCTGCTGGAAGAGATGGGGCTGCCCTATGAGGTGAAACGCTATGAGCGAGACGCCCGGACCATGCTGGCCCCACCGGAGCTGCGTGCCATCCACCCGCTGGGCAAGTCGCCCGTCATCGACGACGGCGACGTTCGCGTCGCGGAGACCGGCGCGATCATCGAACATCTGCTGGAGGCCCATCCCGGCACGCCGCTGAAACCTGCGCCCGGCACGGCGGAGGCGCGACGGATGACCTACTGGTTGCACTATGCGGAAGGGTCGGCCATGACGCCGCTGTTGCTGAAGCTGGTGTTCGGACAGCTGCCGAAACGCTCGCCAGGTCTGGTCAAGCCGATCGTCAACGCCATCTCGAACAAGGCCCAGACCGGTTTCATCGATCCCCAGATCGCCAGCCACGTAGGCTACTGGGAGACCGAACTGGGCAAGACCAAATGGTTCGCGGGCGACGCTTTCACCGCTGCCGACATCATGATGAGCTTCCCGCTTGAGGCTGCGGGCAGCCGCGCCCCCTATCAGGACAGGCCCAACATCACCGGCTTCCTGAAGACAATCCACGCCCGCTCGGCCTACCAGCGTGCCCTGGAGCGAGGCGGGCCCTACGCCTACGCCTGAGCGTTCGCATCCCGGCGTTCCGCAACCGGGGGCGATCGGCGGCGTTACACGGGCCATGCGTATCCAGACCGTTCAGATCGTCGCCGCCCTGGTCGCCGCCATCGCCTTCACCCTGGCCTTCATCGCGGCGGGAGCGATACTGCTGTCTCTGCTTTTCGGCCTGATCGGAGCCTTCGCCGTGGCGTGGCTGGCTTACACCATTGCCAGCCGCTGGCTGTCGCACCGGCGTCACCGCGATGTGACAGGATCAAACACCACCGCTTGAGTTCGGGGCCGCAGTGCCCTACCTTCCTTGGCCGGTCGCGCGCGCCCTGCGACCGTTGCCAGTGCCGCTTTCCTGTCCTTCCTGCTTTCGGGCGATCAACAGAAACTCACGACACCTATGGAAAAAGTCCCCATGACCGGCGAGGGCTATCGCGTCCTCGACGATCAACTGAAACAATTGAAGTCGGTTGAACGCCCCAGCGTCATCGCGGCCATCTCCGAGGCTCGCGAGCACGGCGACCTGTCCGAGAACGCCGAATATCACGCCGCCAAGGAACGCCAGGGCTGGATCGAGGGCCAGATCGCCGAGATCGAGGACAAGATCAGCCGCGCCCAGGTCATCGACGTGTCGAAACTGTCGGGCAGCCAGGTCAAGTTCGGCGCGACCGTAACAGTGGTCGACGAGGATACCGAGGACGAGGGCCGCTACCAGATCGTCGGCGAGCACGAGGCCGACGTGAAACAGGGCAAGATCAGCATCTCCTCGCCGATCGCCCGCGCCATGATCTCTAAGGAGGTCGGCGACGTGGTCGAGGTCAATACGCCCGGCGGCGTCAAGGCCTACGAGATCCTCAAGGTCGAGTGGAAATAGGTCGACCCCTTTCGATATGGGTCGTCTCGGACGGCCGTGCCGGAATCGAGAACCAGGCGCTGGGCCTCGCGGAAGCGATCCAGCGTCTAGGGCCTGCTGAAATCGTCGTCAGACGCATCCGGTGGCAGAAGCTGTTCGATCGCCTGCCCAGCGCGCTGAAGCAGCGGTGGATGCTGGATGCGGCGTCGGATGTCCCATTCCCCCAGGCGGGCGAGGCCTGGCCCGATCTGTGGATCGCCACGGGGCGGGCCACCCTGCCGCTGTCCCTCGCCGTCCGTCGCCGGTCGCATGGCAAGACCTTCGTCGTCCAGACGCAGGATCCCCGTCTGACCCCATCGCGCTTCGACATGGTCGTGGCCCCGGCCCATGACAGACTGTCGGGGGACAATGTCTTCGAGATCGTCGGCTCGCCGCACCGGATCACGCCGGACCGCATCGCCGAGGCCGCGCCCGCCTTCGCCGAGCGGCTGGCACCCCTGCCCCATCCGCGCGTGGCCGTGCTGATCGGCGGTCGGTCGGCAGCGTTCGACCTGACGCCCGACCACGCCAGCGCGCTCGCCGACGACATCGCCAGAGCCATCACGAGGGCGGGCGGTTCGCTGATGCTGACCTTCTCGCGTCGCACGCCGCCAGAGGCCCGCCGGATCATGACCGAGCGTCTGTCAGCCCTGCCCGGCATGATCTGGGACGAGACGGGCGACAACCCTCTCTTCGCCTTCCTGCACTTCGCCGACCATGTGCTGGTGACCGAGGACAGCGCCAATATGGCGACCGAAGCCGCCTCGACCGGCAAGCCGGTCCACATCCTGCCGATGGTGCCGCGAAAGCCGCCGGGCAAGTTCGCGCGTCTGCACGCCGATCTGGAGGCCCACGGCGCGACCCGGCCCTTCGACGGCGACCTGACGCCCTGGACCTATGCGTCGCTCAACGAGACCGCCCGCGCCGCCCGCGCGGTCCTGGAGGCCATGGCCGCCCGCTGACCGGCCTCAGCGGCCCGTGAACGCGCCCGGTCGCTTCTCCAGCACCGCCGTTACACCCTCGATATGGTCCTCGGTCAGATGGGCCAGGGCCTGCATGGCCGCCGACATCTCCAGCATCTGATCGAAGCTCATGTCGCGCCCCTGACGCAGCAGAGCCTTGGCCATGCGCAGGGCCTGGGGCGGCTGGGCGGCGATCTGTTCGGCGGTGATCATCGCCTCCTCCATCAGCCGGTCGTGCGGCACCACCCGGTTGACCAACCCCCAGGCCTGCGCCGTCTCCGCATCGATCGAGCGCGCGGTGAACAGCATCTCCGCCGCCCGCGCATAGCCGACGTTCCGGGGCAGCAGCCACGAGCCGCCGTCGCCGGGAATGATCCCCAGCTTCAGAAACGGCACGCCGAAACTGGCCCGGTCCGAAGCGATACGGATATCGCCCAGCCCGGCGATGTCGCATCCCAGCCCCATGGCCGGACCGTTCACCGCCGCGATCAAAGGCACCTCCAGCCCGTAGATGGCGCGCACGATCCGGTGCACCACCCGCCTATACCGCTCGCGGATCGCCGCGCCCGAGCCCTCGAACAGGTCCGATCGCGCCTTCATCGCATTCAGGTCGCCCCCCGCCGAGAAAGCCCTGCCCGCCCCGGTCAGGACCACGCAGCGCACCGACAGGTCCGCGTTCACTGCCTCGCAGATCGCCGCGACCTCATCGCCGTCGCCCAGGTCCGGCAAGGCGTTGAGACGCTCCGCCCGGTCGAAGGTCAACACCAGCACGCCCCCCGTTCGCGTCTGTTCGATCAACCCCGCCATCCCGGCCTCCGGACAAGAAAAACCCCGGCCTCTTTCGAGACCGGGGTGGAAATGCGCAAGCCGATATGTCGGCGATCGCGTCAGCCTTGCGGCTTCCGGATCTGGATCGGCACGAAATTCGACGGATGGCTGACCACGCGGTCATTGGCCGAATTCGTCGCCCGGGTATTCACCAACATCCCGCCCCAGAGGGCAAAGGACATCATGGCGTGTTGCAGATTGCGCTGCTTGTCGTTCATCTGGCGTCTCCTTTCGTGAACGATGAAAAGAGACGCGGCGTGCTTGCAGGGGTTCTCACCCTCTTAGTCGTTTCGCGTCGTGATCTATGTCGTTCAGATGGACGAAAGATGCAAGTTTTTTGGTCCGACTTCGGATGGTTTTTTGTATGAACGTCATCAAACTGTGACACAGCTGCCGCACCCTATACCGCGCGCCATCGCCACGCCCTGTATTCAGGTCTGTGTTGTGGATGGGGCCTCCAGCCTGTGCTTGGGCTGCTTCCGGACCCTGTCGGAGATCGGCGGCTGGAGCGGGTTCAGCGACGACCAGCGCGCCGCGATCATGGCCGATCTGCCAGCACGCCGCGACCGGATCGATGCGGACAAGCTGGGGCCAAGTTAACAGGCCCGGGCTCAAGCAGCGCGAAGCGCGATAGCCCTCTTAAGACTCTGTCAGCCAAGCCCTTTCACGCGATCCCAACCCTGTCGTGCCAGATTGCACGGGCCGCAGAAGCGGTTTCAGTCGCGTGAGGCCCGATGCGTTTCGATCTTCAGTCCGCCGCCGTCATGCTCGCCGCAGTCACCTCGTCGCTGCTCGCGGCCTGGGCGCTGGGTCATCTGCACGACGACGGCCAGGCCCAGGCTAAGCCGATGCTGGCCTCGATCGACGCCTCCGTCACCATCCCCGCCAAGGGCTCCGCCACCCAGATCGTGCGCAGCGCCGACGGCCACTATTGGGCCCAGGCCGACATCGACGGTCGCGCCGTCAAGGTGCTGGTCGATACCGGTGCCAGCGTCGTGGCCCTGACCCGCGAGGACGCCGCCCGGCTGGGTCTGCGGCTCACGCCCGCTGATTTCACCCATGAGGTCCAGACCGCGTCCGGCACCGCCCGCGCCGCGCCGGTGACCCTGGACCGCGTCGCCGTCGCCGGGGCCTCAGTTGAGGACGTGAAGGCCCTGGTGGTCGAGGAAGGCCTGTCGCATTCCCTACTGGGCATGAGCTATCTGGGCCGTCTGTCGCGCTTCGAGGCCACGCCCGCCGGCCTGACCTTGCGTCCCTAGATCGCCTTCACAACCACCGACAGGGCGGTTGCAAGCAGGTAGATGGCAAACGCCTTCCTCAGCACCCGCTTGTCCAGGCGATGCGCCAGCCGAGCGCCACAGGGCGCGACCAGGGTGGTCAGCAGCCCCATCACGATCGCAGCAGGCACATTGACGTATCCGACCGACAGCGGCGGACGGCCCGACGCATCCCATCCGAACGCCACGAACCCGACCGTCGCCGCCGCCCCGATCGCGACGCCGAAGCCGGACGCGGTGGCCACCGCCTGATGGATCGGTCGCCCGCACAGGGTCAGCATCATGCCGCCGAAACTGCCGCCGCCGATCCCCATCATGGCCGACAACAGGCCGATGCCGGTGCCCACGCTGCGCCGCGTCCAGCCGGTCGGGACATCCCTGGCCAGGGTGAACCGCTCGGGCATCAACCCCATCTGCGCCGCGATCAGGGCCAGACAGACACCGTAGACGATCGCCAGCCCCTCCATCGAAGTGAACCCCGCCACCGCCGCGCCGATCAGGGCCCCGATGCCGACCCACGGCGTCCAGGTCTTCAGCACGACCTCGTCCACCGCCCCGTGGCTGCGATGCGCGCTCAGCGATCGCCAGGACGTCGCCACGATCGTCATCAGCGACGTACCGATGGCGACATGCAGATTGGCCTCGCCGCCCAGCCCCAGCACCTCGAACGCATAGAACAGCGCCGGCACGATCACCGTCCCGCCCCCGACCCCGAACAGGCCGGCGATCAGCCCCCCGATTAGCCCCGCCGCGAGAACCGCAGCCAGCAGGGCGAGGATTTCAGCGATCGGCAGCCCGAACACTCAGGCGGCCTGGTCGGGTCGTTCGCGCCGCGCCTCGGCCTCGCGCACGGCGTCCAGCGCACGCTCAACGACCTCCAGACCGGCGCCCGGCCGGATCGCCTCCACCGTCAGGATGCGCCGGAACGCCCGCGCCCCGGCCCGTCCATGCATCAGGCCCAGCATGTGTCGCGTCATGGCGTGCAGGCCGACGCCCTCGGCCAGCCGTGCCGCCAGATAGGGTTTGTACCGCTCGACGGCCTCGAACGCATCGACGTCGGCATCGTCGCCGAACAGCCGCCGGTCGACCTGACCCAAAAGCGCGGGCTCATGATAGGCGGCGCGACCCAGCATGACGCCGTCCAGTGCGACGCCATCGGAATCGTCCAGATGCGCCTCGGCCTCGTCCAATGAAGCGATGCCGCCATTGATGACGACGGTCAGATGCGGCCGCTCCAGCTTCAACCGCCGCACCAGGCCGTAATCCAGCGGTGGCACGTCCCGGTTCTCCTTGGGCGACAGGCCTTTCAGCCAGGCCTTGCGCGCATGCACGATGAAGGTCGTGATCCCCACAGCCGCCGAGGCATCGACCGTGGCGAACAGGCTGACTTGCGGATCCTGATCGTCCACCCCGATCCGGCACTTCACCGTCGCGGGCACATCCACCGCGCCCTTGATCGCGGCCATGCATTCGGCCACCAGCTCGGGCTCGCGCATAAGACAGGCCCCGAACCGTCCCGACTGGACCCTGTCCGACGGACAACCGACGTTCAGATTGATCTCGTCATAGCCCATGGCCGCGCCGATCCGGGCGGCCTGGGCCAGCTGATCGGGATCCGACCCACCCAGCTGCAGCGCCACCGGATGCTCGACCGCATCGAACCCCAGCAACCGCTCGCGGTCGCCGTGGATCACCGCCGGAGCCGTGACCATCTCGGTATACAGCAGCGCCCGCTGCGTCAGCGCGCGATGGAACACTCGGCAATGCCGATCGGTCCAGTCCATCATGGGGGCGACACTGAATCTATGTGCTTGATATTTCACGCACTTTCCCTTATAAATCAGTGTGCTCGCCGCACAAATGTGCGCCTTTTCGTACGATGTAACACGACGTTTTTCGCCCCTTTTCGACACCTCACTGCACCCGTTTTGCACCCAAACCATGGCTTCCATACGAAAGCAAAAGTCTGGCCGTTGGCGCGCGCAGGTGCGCCGCAAAGGACGCGAGATCAGCGAGACCTTTTTGCGTTTCGAAGATGCTCGGGCGTGGGCGATAGAAGCCGAACGGCAGATAGGCCGAGGCGAGACGCCTCGCGAGTCGCGCATCGCCAGGATCGCGACTTTTGGTGAGCTAATCGACCTGCATATCGAAGACATGAAGTCGGTCGGCAAGGCGCCGCGCCGGTCTAAGCACGCGACACTTCGAATGCTGAAGTCGCGTCTTGGGCATAAGAAGATCGTGCAACTGGATCGTCAGCTCTTCATCGACTTTGGCCGTGAGCGCGCCAACGAGGGTGCGGGCCCGATGACGCTGAGCATCGATCTCGGAGCCATAACGCTCGTGCTCTCTCACGCAGCTGCGGTCCACGGCATGTTCGTGTCAACGGATCCGGTAAGTCAGGCGCGGCAAGCCCTCAAGCGACTGGGACTCGTCGGCAAGGGCAGAGAGCGCGATCGACGTCCGACAAGCGCAGAGCTCGAGAGCTTGACAAGCTACTTCGGTGACAACGAGCGCCAGCGCATACCGATGGGGTCAATCATCGCGTTCGCGATCGCCACTGCCATGCGCCAGGAAGAAATCTTCCGGTTAAGGTGGGCCGACTACGATCCGGTTCGACGTATGATCCTGGTGCGAGACCGGAAGGACCCTCGGCACAAGACGGCAACAATCAGAGCATTCCGCTTCTGAAGATTTCGGGGTTCGATCCTGTCGCCATCATCGAGGCGCAGAGGCCTATTCGATCCGACGGTGAAGAACGGATATTCCCCTACCATCACAAGTCGGCCGGAACGGCCTTTACCCGTGCGTGTCGGGCTCTGAAGATCGTGGATCTACACTTCCACGATCTCCGCCACGAAGGCACCAGCCGCCTTTTCGAAGCCGGCTTTCAAATCCCGCAGGTCGCTCTGGTGACCGGTCATAAGGATTGGAAGATGCTGAGGCGTTACACCCATCTGAAACCGGAGTCGCTGCACGCGTTCGCCGATCGCCTCGCCAGCTGAACGCACTCACAGTGGTGGTCGGGCATGTCTGCAAGGCGCCAGGAGCAGACATTCAACCATTGGCGGACAAAAGACATTCGGCGATTAGCCAGCCTCGTCTCACTCGTAATCGACACTTAGCGGGAGCGCGGCGACAACCTCGGTGAGAACGAGGGTGCCAGACCGGCGGAGTGAACCGCCGATGCGGAGGCGGTCATGACCGGTGTTATCCATCTTCGCGGTCAGGGTCTGGGAGATGTCGCCTGAGGTGTCGCTCCAGATAGTGAACCCGTCGATGGTCGCGCCCGGTACCCCAGTGGCGATCGCGGCGGGCAGGCGGACGCGGTAGATGCGGCCGGGGTCGCCGGTGACCTGGATCACAGCTTCGGTGGGGCCGCTAGACCCTGAGATGGAACCATCCACCTGGGATGGGCCGAAGGTCAGGGGTCGGACGGTGCTGACCTGCAGCGGGCGCTCGATGGTCAGGGTGGAGGCGGCGCTGCGCGACTGGGCCTGGACCTGTCCGGCCAGGGTCGCGAGCGCGAGCGCGCAGAGAAGCGTCCGGATCATAGGAAGGTCGCTGTGACGGTGTAGGTGAAGGTGTCGGTGCCGCTGTCGGCACCGGCGGCGAGCAGCACGTCCATACCCAGGGGAAAGGTCACCGACCGGCCCATTCCGATCGGGCGCAGGTCGAAGGTCAGGCTGGCACCCTCGGGCGGGGCGGAGGTGCGGTAGTTGCCGCCGCTCAGTGCGCCGATGCGGAAGCGCGTGATGCTGCCGTCGTCGGAGGCCCCCGACGCGGTGATGACGACGCGGACATCCCGGCCGGGGCAGTTGACGAGGCTCAGACCGCAATTGATGCTGATGGTCGGCGGGGTAACCGAGGCGGTGCTGAGCCGGATGGCGTTTCCGGAGGTGCGGGTGACGACGCCAGCGGTGGTGATCGAGAAGGTGCTGGCCGCGCTGCCGCGCACCACGGTGCCGATGACCGGCGCGGTGCCGCCGGGCGAACGGGACACGCTGAGCTGGGCAGCGGCGGGGGTTGCCAGCATCAGGGCGAGGGCCAGCGACAGGAAGGCGACGGAGGCGCGGATCATGATGGGGCTCCCGATGTCGCGACGCGGATAGTGATATCGCCGCCGCGCACGAAGCCGCCATCGGCCGGTGCGACCAGGTCGGGAGCCGACTCCAGCGTCAGGCCCAGGTCGCGGGCTTGGTCGGGGTCCAGTTCGACGCGGTAGCGGCCGGGGCGCAGACCCTCGACGAAGGCCACGCCAGCGTGGTCGGTGCGGGTCCGGATCGGCGCGCCCCCCGAGACCGGGACCAGCTGCAGATCGACGGCGGCCAGGGTCTGGGTGCGACCGTCGCGGGCCAGGCGGGCGGTCAGTTCGACCTCGCTAGTGATCTGCATGGGATAGGAGACGACGGCGGTCCGGCCCGGGCGCGGCACGATCTCGATCGCCTCGGCAGGGCCAACCAGGAAGGGGTCATCGATGCCCTCCAGATTGACGCGCAGGCGGGCGGCGGCGGCGTCGCCCAAGCCCCCAGCCAGAACGCGGCCATCGGTGCCGGTCACGGCGGGGCCGGCGGGCGTCTCGACCACGACATTGGCGACGCCCGCTTCGGTCGGTTGGCGCACGCCGTCGCCGTCGTCGTCGACGAAGGCCTGAACCGCGACCGAGCCGCCCGACGAGGCACCCGGTCGGGTCACGCGATAACGCCGCGCGAATGGGTCGAAGGTCAGGCCGAAGCCGAACTGGAGCCCGACCTGCCAATCGCCGCGATCGGCCTCATAGGCGGCGCTCAGGGAGACATCAAAACGCGGCGCGCGGTACAGACCGGAGGCCTGGACGGTGGTGGCCCCAACATCGCCGACGGCGCGGACGACGCCGAGGCGGAGCGCGCTATGGTCGCTGATCTGCATGTCGACATTGGCATAGGCCGTGTCGATCCCCGCGTCGGGCCCCACCTGATAGGACACCCCGCCACGCAGCTGCGCCCGGGCCGCAACCAGGGTGGCGACCTCGGTGGCGCCGACCAAGCGATCGCGGCGGCCTTCGATCGTCTTTTCGTTTTCATAGGCCAGGCTGGACGACAGATAGTAGCGGTCGAGCGGCAGGGAGGTGCGGGCCTCGGCGGTGAACAGGTCCGTGTCGTCGGTCCGCTCCAGCCGGCGCAGGTCCAGCGACAAGGGGATGGACAGAGTGCCCGAGGGACGCAACTGGGCGTCGGCGCGCAGGTCGGTGGCGCGGGTCAGGCCGACCGCGTCGCCCAGGCCGAACTGGCGGGTCTCGTCGATGATGCCGCCCGCATATTCCGAATGCCGCCCGACCAGCGAGACGCCGAACGGGCGGGCGGCCAGACCCAGGGTCGCGCCGCGTCCGCCCTGGTCGTCCACCGCAACGTCGATCTGGCCTGCGACCGCGCCGATCGAGGTGCGCAGGCCCAGAAGGCCGAGGCTGCGGGCGTCGCGCCCCTGGGGCGTGTAGCGGGCCGCGCCGCCGCTGAGGGTCAGGGTGGAGGAGAGGCCATAGTCGAACAGGGCCGACAGGCGCGGCTCGCCGGTGGCACTGTCGGCCAGGGGCTCGCCGAGCTCGAACACCGGCCGGTTCTGCTCGACCGCGCCGAGCCGCATGACGAACTGGCCCGCCGCGACCTGGCCGGTGCCGAAATTGATGCGGCGGACCTCTTCGCGGATCTGACCTTGGGGGCCGTAGAAGACCAGGCGCAGGGTGTTCAGGCCGAACGTCAGCGGCACGTCGAGGAATTCGTAGCGCCCCTGGATCGCGGAGGCCTGGGTCGCCTGCAACACCTCGTTGACATAGAGCTCGACGTCTTCGCCGAGCGGCAGCTCGCCGCGCAGGTTCAGCGGCGTGGACAGGTCCAGCGCTTCGAGCGGGGCGGAGGTGTAATAGGCCCCGCGCCCCCCGAAACTGCCCGCACCCAGCGCCATCGAAGGGGTGAAGACATCGCCGATGCCCGCCCGGGTTCCGCCGAGCGCACCCAGGGCCCGGCCATCCGGGTCCTTGCGTTCGAACAGCACGCGGGCGTCGTTCAGTTCGCCGTCCTGGTCCGAACCGAGGAAGCCCTGAAACCCGGCGTAGCCGACATCTCCGGCCGCGCGCAGGTCGTAGCTGCGGGTCTGGTTCTGGCCGTCGCGGGCGATCTGGCCGCCCAGATTGACGTCGAAGGCCGGGGCGGTGAACAGGGTGTAGGGGGTGTCCACGACCGTCGCGCGGACGGCAGCGGGGCCACGGCCCAGCCCGGCTGCGCGCTGCTCGCGGGCCAGACGCTGCTGGAACGGCAGGGGCTCGGTCGGGGTGACGACCAGGGTCTGGGCGTTGACGTCGGCGCGCAGACGCACGGGCAGAAGCTGCTCCATCAGGTCGAGACGGACGTAGAGGTCGCCGTCGAACAGGGCGGCCTGGCCGGGCTCGAAGCTGATCCGGCGATCGCCGACGATGGCCTGCCGGGCCGTCAGGTCCAGCCTCAGCTCGCGATCGCGGGATCCGACCCAGCCCTCGGCGCGCCCCTCGGCGGGAAAGACGCCGACAGCGAAATCGACGACGCGGGCAAACTCGCCCAGCGGCACATAGACCCCGGCGCGCGAGCCATAGACGTTCATCGTCTCGGCCAGCTGGTAGCCGTCGGCGTTGACCTCCATGAACAGCAGGTCGTCGGCGGTGAAGGGCTGGGGGTCGGCGGCGCGCACGAGGCCACTCAGCAGCTGCTGGGCCGCCGCATGGCTGGAGGGGATCATGACGGCCAGCCCGGCGACGACGGCCGCCAGCGACCGGACACCGCTCATGCCCCCGGGACGGCCGCCGTCGCGAGGGTGGAGCCGGGCTGGGTGTCGTCATCGACATAGACGATACGCAGGGGCTCGCCCGCGGGCAGGGCCTCGTTGAGGGGCGCGATTACGGTGCGCCGATCGATCTCGGGATAGACAGCCACGCCCCGCACGGCGGTGACCAGGCGCTCGGCCGATCCCTGACCGGCATAGATCTGGACGTCGCCATAAACGGAGTTGGCCCCCAGCCGGATCAGGTCCAGCTGGATCGCCCCGTTCGGCGCGCCCTCGATCGGGGCCAGACGGGTGACGGCGTCGATACCGGCGCGGGCGTCGGTGTCGCCCTCGCGCAGGATCAGGGGAATGCTGACGCTGAACAGGGCCACGACCTGCAGCGCGACCTCGTCGGTGCCGGGCTGGGCCGCCTGGGCGGCGGTGAAGCCGCTGTCCTCGGGCGGCAGGGCGGTGACCGTCAGATGGGTGCGGTATTCCTGGGCCGAGCCGGTCGCGGGCGGGCGCACGCGCAGGCGGATGACCTGGCTCTCGCGCGGCTGAAGCGTCACGCGGCGCGGGGTGTACTGGATGAAGTCCGCGGCCGAGGTGCCCAGCGGGCTGGGGGTGGTCAGGTCGGCCTCGGCGACGATCTGGCCGTCGGCCTGCATGACCCGGTCGACCAGTTCGACGGTGTAGGTGGCCGGGGCGTCGCCCTGGTTGAAGACATAGACCGAGGCGGCCCGCTCGCGTTCGTCGAAGGTGACGCGGCGCGGCGAGATGTTCAGATCCGCGCCGACCTGGGCCATGGCCGAGCCCGCCGCCGTCAGGGACAGCAGGGCGACGCTAGCGGCGATCAGCGGTTTGAACATCGGTCGCTCTCAGTCAACACGGGCGGTGTCCGCACGATACCGCCAAGGCCTGTCACGGGGGTTAACCGGCGACCGGCAAGGGGGCATCGCGGGGATCAGTTATAGGCGGCCGAGACGGTGAAGGTGCCGGTGTAGGTGCCCGTGGCGGCGGTCGAGGCGACCGGCACGGTGCCGCCGACGCGGAACACCAGCGAACCGGCCGAACCCAGGCTGTTGCTCAGGGTTTGGGCGGCGGCCGAACCGGCCAGGCTGTTGTTGGTGGTGACCGTCAGGCTGTCGGTGCCGTTGGCCATGGTGAAGGTGGCCGGGATGGTGACCGAGATCGACTGGCCGCCCTCGCCATCGACGGTGAACTGCGAGGCCTGCGGCGTGTCGCCCGAGGCCAGGCCGACCACGCCGCCGGTGACCGAGCGGGCGCCGGCGGCGCTGACCACCACAGTGCCCGAACCCGTCGAGGGGCGCACGATGGTGCCGAAGCGCAGGTCGGCGTTCTTGGTAATGGTCAGGGGGCGGATCACGGTGATCGAACCCGTGCCCGTGGTCTGGGCGGTGGACTGGGCCATGGCCGGGGCGGCGAAGGCGACGGCGGCGAGGGCGGCGGCGGTGCAGATCAGCTTGTTCATCAGAGGTCTCCGGTGAGGCGGTTGCGATAAGGTGATCTCCGGATGCGCCCCGATCTCCGCAACGTCCACGCGGCGGCCTCCTAAGAAGGCGGTTTTAGAACCAAAGTTATAGGGTTTGAACCAAAGTAATCGTCAAATGAGCTTAGTGTATTATTTTGGCACACAGGTCTCCAGCCATATCATCCAAGTATATTTACTTGGCATTAAGTACGATCGATATGTGCGGGAGACGCGCCGTGGAGTTGCATCATCGGTATGAATGGGTGACGCTGACCTCCATGCGGTGGATTGTTCTGATCGTCGATGACCATCCGTTGGTCGGTGAAGCGTTCGAGCTGTCGATTCGTGCCGCCTATCCGCATTACGATGTGGGCCGCGTCACCTCGGCGACCGAAGCCGAGGCCTATGTCCGCCAGGATGGCACCCGCATCCAGTTGGTGCTGCTCGATCTGATGCTGCCGGATGCGACGGGGTTCAGCGCCCTGATCCGGTTGCAGCAACTGCTGCCGAAAAAGCCGATCGCCATCGTGTCGGCGCGAGCCGACTCCCATGCCGTGGCCATGGCCCGCGCCTTCGGCGTCTCGGCCTATCTGAGCAAGTCCGCGCCGGTGGCGACCCTAGTCAATGCGGTGGGCGCGATCCTGCGAGGCGAAGCCCTGTTTCCCGAAACCGACGCCCCCGCTCCGGCGGCCCGCGATTTCACCCGCAAGGTCGCCAGTCTGTCGGCTGGTCAGCTGCGGGTGCTGACCGCGCTGGCGGACGGGCGGCTCAACAAACAGATCGCGGCCGACATGAACATCACCGAGGGCACGGTGAAGCAGCATCTGTCCGCCATTTTCCGCAAACTGGACGTCAGCAACCGCACCCAGGCCATTCTGGCGATCCGGCCGTATCTGAACGACATGGATGCCAGCGCGCCGGACGGGCATCAGTCGTCGACATAGAACGGTTTGCCAGTCAGCGGCTTCAGGGCCACGCGGACCCGGGCGATCAGATCCGCCGGCTCGAACGGCTTCAGCAGATAGCCGTTTCCGCCCATGGCCATCACGTCGCGCACGGTTTCGGGGCGGCTGTCGGCGGTCATCATGACGATAGGCGCGGCATGCCCGGCCTTGCGCAGCATCTCAAGGACCTTGAGCCCGCTTATGTCCGGCAGCCGGATGTCCAGCAGTACCAGATGCGGGCGAAAGCGCGAAATCAGGTCGACGGCACCCTTGCCGACCGCGGTGGTGGCGACCGTGTAGCTCGCATGGCTCAGGATCAGATCGACCGCTTCCCGGAGCAGAGCGTCATCCTCAACCACGAACACACGTTGCGACACCACTCACTCCACTCGGTCGGCCACCGGACACTCGCGGCATGTCATGCCGACGCTCGGGCCACCTCGTCCAGTTTTTCCTTCAGCCGATCCAGGCTGGCGGGATCGGCCGGAAGGCCAGACGCCATCTGATCGTCAACCTCGATGGCCGCCTGGCTGAGCGGGCCATAGCCGAAGGTGCCGGCGGCCCCTGCCAGATTATGCACCAGCCGGCGCAACTCGGCGCTGGACGGATCGCCGTGGGCAAGTGTCTCCAAATCCGCCCGATCCGCTAGGGCTCGGGCGCGAAAACGATCGCGGAGGGGGGCGAGCGGATCGGTCATGCACTGGCCAGATGGTCTCGAAGCTGCTGTCCCAGGGTCATGGGATCGAACGGCTTGATGATCACCGCTATGGCCCCCAGCGAGAGAAAGCGATCCAGCTCGTTCGACTGCGCACGTGCGGTCATGAAGATGACCGGCGTGTCGGCATGGCCGGGCAGCAGGCGCAGTTGCTCCAGGGTGCCGGGTCCGTCCAGTTCCGGCATCATCACATCCAGCAGCACCACATCGACCTGCGCGTCCGACTGGAGAACCTCCAGAGCCTCGCGACCGGAGGGTGCCGATCGGACCTTGATCTCGGAGTCCATCTCCAGCGCAAAGGCGGCGACCTCGCGGATGTCGGGTTCGTCATCGACGTGCAGGACGTTCAGCATTCAGCTTCCTCCACCCGTGTCGGTCAATCGGCGCACGGTTCGGGCCAGACCGGCAAGGGATGTTCGCGACTTGGTCAGGACGGCCTCGACCCGATTGGCCAGGGCCGCATCCATCTCCTGAGCGGAATACACGATGACGGGAATGGTTCGCCCCTTGTCGTCGCCCAGGTCACCCAGCAGCTCCAGCCCCGAACCATCCGGAAGGCCCAGGTCCAGGATCACCAGATCCGGCTTCATGCGGGCCAGCACGGAGCGCGCCGCCGCCAGGCTCTCGGCGGGGGTGATCTCGGCGCTGGTGCCCAGGGCCGACGCAGTGACTTCCAGAATGTCGCGGTCGTCATCGACATGCAGGATGCGTGGCTTGCGATCCGAGGTCTTCTGATAGATCGCCGTCACGGCGGCCCGCAAACGGTCCTGGTCGAACGGTTTCTCCAGCCAGTCGACGACCTCCAGCGAGCGCCCGCGTGCCAGACCCCTCGCGATGTCGGCGGAGACGACGACCACCGGCAGGTCGCGCGTCTCGGGCTTTGCGCGCAAGGCCCTGATGAGACCGATCCCGTCCGCGTCCGGCAGCTGCAGATCGACCAGCAAGGCCGCATAGACGCCGGTACGGGCGGCTGACAAGGCTTCGCGTCCGGTCGGGGCAACGTCGGCCGCAAAGCCGTCGCGCTCCAGCATCTCGCGCAGGATCTCGGCGGCGTCGGCGTCGTCCTCGACGATCAATAGGCGCGGCCCGTCGGTGATGACCGATTCGCGCGCCTCATCGGCCAGCGGTAAATCCAGGTGGAAAGTCGCGCCGTGGCCCTCGGCCGATTCGAACCACAGCCGCCCGCCGTGCCGTTCCGCGATCTCGCGCGCTATGGCCAGGCCCAGGCCCGTCCCGCCCTTTGCCCGGGTGTCCGAGCCGTCGGCCTGGGCGAACTTAGAGAAGATGCGGGCACGGAAAGCATCGGGGATACCGGGCCCCTGATCGACCACGCTGAGCCGCGCGATCCGGGTTTCGGGATCGACCGTGACTTTCACCTCGCCGCCGCGCGGCGAGAACTTCAGGGCGTTGGACAGCAAGTTGGTGATGACCTGGATCAGGCGATCCGCATCGCCCCGGATCGAGACCGGCTTGCTCTCCGACAGGGTCAGGGTGACGCCGAGGTCACCGGCATAGCCCAGCACGCCCTCGACCGAGCGCTGGGCGATCTCACGCAGGTCCAGTGGCGTCATGTCCAGCCGCAGCTTGCCGGACTCGATCTTTTCGATGTCCAGGATATCGTTGATAAGCCGGACCAATCGCTGGCTGTTGGCCTGAGCGATCTGGATCAGTCGCGCCGCCTTCTCGGGCAGCGCGCCCGCCACCCCGCCAGCCAGCAGCCCCAGCGAGCCGGCGATCGACGTCAGGGGGGTGCGAAGTTCGTGGCTGACGGTCGAGACGAATTCGTCCTTCAACTGCTCCATGCGGCGGCGTTCGGAGATGTCGCGCACGATCGCCACGATATGCACTCCGGTCGGCAGGGACATGGCCCCCAGCGCCACATCGACGGGGAAGGTCTCACCGTCCTTGCGCCGCGCCTCCATCTGGCGAAGCAGTCCGCCCTCCAGCGCACCCTGTGACGCGCCCAGACGCTTGAGGAACTCGCCGTCCCCATCAGGCGCTATGTCGATCAGCAACGACACGTCACGGCGATCCAGTTCTGATGCGTGATAGCCGAACATGCGCACGGCGGCGGCATTGACAGTCTCGATGCTTCCGCTGGGGTTCAGGGTGACGATGCCGTCGATGGCGCTATCGAAGATCGCCCGCTGGCGCGCCGCCGTCGCCTCGATATCGGACAGCATGGTCTGGCGCGTGCGGATGTAGCGCCAAATCAGGAAAGAGGCCCCCCCGATCGCGGCGATCAGCGCCACGAACAGCACTCCGACCAAAATCTCGGTTCGCGTGGTGCGGGTCTGGGCAGTGCGGGCATAGAGGTCCAGCGCCTCGGCCTCAACGGCATTCATCCGCGTGACGACCTCGCGGACCTGATCCATCGCGACCTTGCCTTGGCCACTGGCTACCACCGCCATCCCGGCTTCGACGCCCTGGGTTTCGCGGGCGTCGATCCCTACCTCCATCAGCGCGATCTTGCGCCGCGCCAGCGCGTTCAGCCGAGCGAAGTCCGCCGCCTGCTCGGGATGGGATTGGAACAGCACCGCCAGTGCCTGCATCTGACGGTCCAGATCGCGGGTGGCGTTGTCGTAGGGCTCCAGAAACCGGTCGTCCCCGGTGATGACATAGCCGCGTTGCCCGGTCTCGGCGTCCTGCAGAAGCGAGAAGACGCTCTGGATCTGTGAGCGGGTCTCGTAGGAGCGGTCGATCTCGGCCCGCACGGCCCGGTTACTGCGAAATTCGTTGAACAGTTCGAATCCGCCCACGACCAGAAGCAGCGGGACCAAAATCGCCGCGATGACGATCGGCCAGCGAAATCTGGGCGGCGACGCTTGACGGGACGGGCTCAAGGCCGCGACACCTGTCTCTTGTCAGGACAACCCATGGGAGGCGACCGGGTGAAAGTCTGCGCCATCGACGACGATCCACTCATGCTGCAGCATCTGGAGGAGATGCTCACAGGACTTGGTTTCGAAGTTGTGACCGCGCCCGACGTGAACACGGCTTTCAAGCAGATGAGCCTGCATCATTGCGACGCCGCCGTCGTGGACATTCTGATGCCCGAACGCGACGGCCTGAATTTCATCCTGGAAATCCGTCGGACCCGGCCCGATCTGAGAATCGTGGCAATCAGCGGTGGTGGAAGATTGGGCGCGGGTCCATTACTGAATATGGCCGATGGCCTGGGCGCGGACGCAACCCTGGTGAAGCCATTCTCGCTGAGCGAGCTCGAACTGGCGTTGCGTTCAGCTAAACCGAGCGCCGACCGCGTGTGATCTTAAGGCCGTCTGAACTTAAGCCCTCGGGCCTGTACGATCGCGGCTGACGTCAAATCGATTCGGCTGTCGCTGAAGGCACTCATATTCCCATAGCGGAAGTTCTAACCCGCCGCTTTGAATCAGAGGCGGCATAGGTGGCGAAGGTCTGAGAAGCGCCAGGATCGGACATTCGTCGCCTTCTTAAAAGCAGACGTTACAATGGTGCCAGCATAACAGCCTGCTGCTTGGCGGTCAGTTTGGACCCGGAGGCGCGAAACCCGCCGGATCAGGTTCCCAAGACCTCAATGAGGCTTTTGCGCTCGGTCCAGAGGTCGAGATCGGCCTCATGCCCGATCAGGGCCAGGCCCGACGCGATCGACTCGAACTCCCCGCCTGTTTCGATCCGCGCGGGATAAAAACGTCG
This sequence comes from Rhizobium sp. Q54, assembly GCA_943369795.1. Taxonomy (GTDB): domain Bacteria; phylum Pseudomonadota; class Alphaproteobacteria; order Caulobacterales; family Caulobacteraceae; genus Brevundimonas. Next base: position 64,427 of record CALROO020000015.1, read on the forward strand.
TTGGAAAATCTTCCTGACTGCCGGAACGAATGAGGTGCCGCCGGTTAGGAAAATACGGTCAATATCGTCCAACCGCAGACCTGATCGTTCGATCGCTTGATCCACAGCACCTTCAATCGCAGCCAGGTCGGGAGATATCCATGTCTCAAAGTCTGATCGGGACACCTCGGCCCGGATGCGGATCGACCCTGCACAGAATTCGAAGCTTGCCGTCGCAGCAACTGAGAGGTCCATCTTCAGGCGAGAGATCGCCTGATAGAGGCTATAGCCGTGATGATCATCGAGCACCTCGATCAGCTTGGCCAGCTTGTCCGGCTCCAGTGCGGTTTTAGCGATGTCGCGGATGTCCTTCATGTCCCGCGAGGCTCTTAGAAGAGCCAACTGGTCCCAACGCGCGAAGGCGGCGTAATACCGCTGCGGGATCGGCAGGACTTTGTCGAAGCTTCGATACTCAGTGCCCTTGCCAAGCTCCGGCGATACCAGCCTGTCGATTATGCGGTAGTCGAAGGCGTCGCCAGCCACGCCTACGCCGGAGCGTGCCAGAGGCGTCGAGCGCAGGCCGTCTGGGCCGGGTTCAAACCGCACGATCGAGAAGTCGCTCGTGCCGCCGCCAAAATCGGCGACCAGGACTGTGGCCGCGCTCTCGAGTTGGCGCGCGAAGAAGAAGGCGGCCCCTACGGGCTCATAGGCATAGCGGATATCGCTAAATCCCAGACGCTTGAATGCGGTCTCGTATCGCTCCAGAGCGAGAAGTTCGTCGGAGCCTCCTGCGAAGGTAACCGGGCGACCGACGATGACCCGCGAAGGCAGGGTCTCCATGGCTGTGCCGCCTTGATGACGCAGGCGGAGCAGGAAGGACGACAACAGGTCCTCGAAACCGTAGCGCCGATTGTCGATGACGGTCTCGGTGAAGGCGGGACTGGCAGCGAAGGTCTTGAACGACTGAATGAAGCGGGTGTCGAGCGGATCCTCGACATAGGCGTCAATCGCCCAAGGCCCGGCTTCGACGATCCGCTCCGGAGAACGGCCGGGTTCCTCGTGAAGTTGAAAACCGAGTGTCGAGCGGAAGGCGGTAAGGTCGCCATCAGGCGCGGCGAACCGCAGCACCTCGACCTCTCCGTCGGGCCCCGCCATGGCGACGACGGTGTTGGTGGTCCCGAAGTCTATTCCGATGGTTCTGGCAGGGCTGGATGTCATGGGAGGATCACGGCGGATGGGTCGCGGTCCTTAGACGCCAGACCGGCCCCTGAAGGCAAACGGCAAGCCTTAGGCCAGGTCGAACGGACTTGACATCATGCAGGCTTCCAAGCGCTAAAATACATTCAGGCCGCCGTCCTGCGGCGACCGGACTATAGGCGTCACCATCCCGAGGTGCCGGGACCACCCCTGAACGGCCCGGCAAAACCCGACGTGATCCAGCCACCGTAGAAGCCCCCCGCCTGAGGCACCACGATCTCTCCATCGACGCTGCACTGGTCAAAGGGCCTAGCGTAGAAAGCAATGTGGTCCTTCAGGATTTCGAACAGCGGCGTCGGCCTGGGATAGCTCCAACCCACACGCAGCAGGACCCGGTCATCGATCACCACGTCCCAGTAGATGGCCTGTCCTTTCCATTCGCAGAACGACCCGCCGCCCGCCTGGCGAAGGCGTCCTGCCGGAATGTCGGACACGGGGATGTAATAGCTCGGAGGATGGCTGGTCTCCAGCGTACGAACAGCAGCACGGGTATCGGCTACGATCGCGCCAGCATGGAGGATCGACACATGGGCTGTCGTCGATTGGGCGATCGCAGGGCGCGGAAAGTCCCACACACTCTCCTGGCCTGGCATGGCGGGATCAGGCTTTGGTCTCATGCTCGCGCTCGGCAGGCGGTGGGGGTGCAGACATCTATGGCCGCCCTATGGCTCACAATCTTCGCGGCGACCAACATCAATTTCTTGTACATATGGTCTAAGCTATCCCGGGGACTAAAGGCGTCCCGCTGGGCAAAACCGATATGTTGCTGGCTGGCTTGCTTAGACGCTCGTTGGTCATTACCGAATGAGGAATGATGCCATCCGCCTTGCCGCCGTGTCGGCCGCAGGCATCATCTTTTGGTGCTGCGCGAGCGCGATCCTCGCAACACAGGAGCCGTGGGACTCCCCTGACTATCTAGTGTGGTTTCTCGGTGCGATTTGTCTTGCTGTCGTATGTGGCTGGGCATTTGACCGTCGCGCCTGGTGCTGGGGGCCGTTGATCATGTTTGGGCAAGTCCCAATTCTGCTGGCTCACTCCGGCATTGGGCCGTTGATTGGGGTGGGCATCGGGTTCATCGCGCTTCAGTCCATACCGGCGTGTTTTGCATCCGTGGCGGGAGCAAAGGCAAAACAACGGTCGTTGCGCCATCGCCCCTGACCAGCAAAGCATTGAGCGCTGGCGCACGAAATACATTGCTGCACGCATGCGATGGGAACCGCAGCTGTCACGACTGACCTATCTGGCGAATAGCCAGTTGCTGGATGGGCTCAGCCGTTAGACAGACCGCAAAGCCGCCTCGCCCACGCCGATCACCCGTCCGCGCGGAGACGCCTCAATCCGATGCTTGCTGGCGAGTGATCTCATTCTTGGGCTTCTGCCGAAATTGACCGCTAATGCGTCTCTTCGATTGGGATCTGACGACCAGATCGAGTTCGCGCGGTTCCAAGCTAGTAACCGACCACCGTCGGCAGACTTTGGAAGATCATCGCCACAACGGCGATACCCGCACCGCTCACGGCCAGGACGTTGGCCAAGGCGGATACATCATCGTCGGCTCGACCTCGCCGCAAGGCCTGGATGAACAGACCGAGGCCCACCATCACGCAGACCCCACTGAAGCCCAGACCGATCATCCGCCATCTGGGGTGGTCAGCCTGTGCCACGACGTCGCCGATGCTGGCGATGGCATAGACGCCGACGAAATGGACCGCCCATATGAGCAGGCCGCCCAGCATGTACCACCACCGTTGCATCGTCAGCCGCCGGGAAACAGGCGGGTGAGCAGGACCGAGATCAGACCTTGGGCTGCTGTGTACCCCAGGAACAGGCCGATCAGCTGGAAGGTCGAGGGTCGCTGCGCTTCCACATGGCCGGTGATCCAGCGCAAAAGGGCGTAGAAGCCCATGATGGCCGAGGTGAAGACGAAGAACCCCTGCCAGGAGAGGAAATAGAAAACCGTCGCCCCCTGCCCCGAGACCTGTGGCGTCAGACCGGTTGCCATCCAGTCGCCGACATCGATCCCCCAGGCTCCCGCGATCAGGGCCAATGACCCCAGCATAAGCCCCGTCGCGAAGACCGGACTGCGTGGACGATCGAGTGCCAGGGCCGCGTTTGAAGCCCGCACACCGATCAGGGCTAGCGCATACATTATCGCGATCGCGATCAGCCCCGTCCCCGGCGGCGGCACCCAGTCCAGCGGATTGCGGCTCCACAGGAAGACGTAGGAAAACGCCGTCATCACCAGGATCATCCCGGCGACCACCAGGGTAATGACCATGGCCCACCAGCCGTGGCTGCGCGGTCCGCTCATATAGGTCGGCACCCTGATCCCCGCGCCGATATCGACCTCGGGCTGGACGCGCGGCCGGTCCAGGAACCAGCACCACTGGAAGATGCAGTAGATGGCCAGGACACCACTGATGGCTGACACGACATAGGCCTGGATCACGAGTAGCAGGAAGAAGGCCGCTGTAAATACCGCCGCCCAGACGTGCCAGCCGGACGGGCGCGGCATGCGCTGTAGGTACTGGGGCTCCGCGGTCAGGGGACTGGTGACCAGGGTCTCGCGATCGCCGGTCGGCGCATCGGGTAGGAAGTAGCGTCCGGCCTCGACGTCCTTGGCCAGGGTCGGCTGTTCCCAAAGCGGATAGCGGGTGGTGACGATCGGGATGCTGCGCGTCGAATACAGGCCGGTGGGCAGCCACTCCAAACCGCCCGAGCCGAAGATGTTCCCCGCGTCTTTGGAACCAAACGGACGGAAATTCCGGACCATGTCCACGATCCAGATCAGGACCCCCGCCGCAAACATGAAGGCCCCGACCGTCGAGATCATGTTGGGGATCTCCCAGCCCCGGTCCGGCAGATAGGTAAAGACCCGCCTCGGCATCCCCATCAGTCCGGTCAGATGCATCGGCAGGAAGGCGACATGCATGCCCGCGAACATCAGCCAGAAGACCCATTTCCCGAGCCGCTCGCTCAGGGGGCGGCTGGAGGACATGGGGGTCCAGAAATAGATCGCGGCGAAGAAGGGGAAGACCATCCCGCCGATCAGGACGTAGTGCAGGTGGGCGACGATGAAATAGCTGTCGTGGGCCTGCCAGTCGAACGGCACCATGGCCACCATGACCCCGGTCAGGCCGCCCATGACGAAGACCACCAAGGACCCCAGCACAAACAGCCCCGGCGTCGTGAACTGCATCCGTCCCGAAGCGACGGTGGCAATCCAGGCGAAGACCTGGATGCCCGCGGGCAGGCTGACCGCCATGGAGGCGGAGGAGAAGAAGCCGATCGAGATCGACGGCATCCCCGTGGCGAACATGTGATGAGACCAGACCCCGAAACTGATGAAGCCGGTCGCCAGCATGGCCAGCACCACCAACCGGTACCCGACCAGGGGTGTGCGCGCGACCGCTGCGACCATGGTGGACATGGCGGCGGCGGCGGGCAGGAAGATGATGTAGACCTCCGGGTGGCCGAAGAACCAGAACAGATGCTGCCACAGCATCGGATCGCCGCCCTTCAATGCATCGAAGAAGGGCCAGCCGAACGCCCGCTCCAGCTCCATCAGGGTCGTGGCCAGGATCACCGACGGAAAGGCGACGATGATCATGCAGGCGAAGATCAGCATGCCCCAGGCGAAGATCGGCATCTTGTCCAGCGTCATCCCCGGCGCGCGATTCTTGAGCACTCCGACGATGATTTCGATGGCCCCGGCGATGGCCGAAATCTCGATGAATCCGATGCCCAGTAGCCAGAAATCGGCGTTGATGCCCGGCGAATAGGTCATCGACGTCAGCGGCGGATACATGAACCAGCCGCCATTGGGGGCCAGTCCAAAGAAGATCGAGCAGAAAAAGGCCAGCCCGCCCAGCAGATAGGCCCAGAAGGCATAGGCCGACAGGCGCGGGAACGGCAGGTCACGCGCCCCGAGCATCTGCGGCAGCAGCAGCACCCCCAGCGCCTCGACCGCCGGCACGGCGAACAGGAACATCATGATGGTCCCGTGCATGGTGAACAGCTGGTTGTAGGTCTCCTGTTCGAGGAAACCGTTCAGCGGCAGGGCCAGCTGGGTCCGCATCAACAGCGACAGGATGCCTGCCAGCACGAAGAACAGCATGGCCGCGCCGATGTAATAGACGCCGACATAGTTGTTGTTGATGACGGTGATCCATTCCCAGCCCTTGGGACCACACCAGATCTTTTCCAGCTCCTCGATTTCGCCCTCGGGTCGGTCGCCCTTGGTCGGGAACCGCTTGTACAGCTCGACGTCGAAGCCGGTCTCGGATGGGCTTGCCGTCATTCCAGGCTCTCGAGATAGGCGGAGACGTCACGCAACTGCTGGCCGGTCAGGACCGGGTAGGCGGGCATGCGGTTACCGGGCTTGATCGCCTGGCTGTCGGAGATCCAGCCCGCCATCGTGCCCTGATTGTTGGGCAGGATGCCTGCGCCCAAGGTCGCGCGCGAGCCGACATGGCTGAGATCCGGACCGGCCAGGCCGTTCGCCTCGGTGCCGTCGATGCTGTGACAGGCCCCGCAGCCGGAGGTCTGGAACACCTGTCGTCCGGCACCGACCGGCAGGGCGGTCGCCGTGGCCGGTGCTGCCTGTTTCGCGCGCCAGGCCGCGAAATCCTCCGGCGTGTGGGCGATGACGATCATGCCCATCAGGGCATGCGGTCCGCCGCAGTATTCCGCGCATTGACCGCCATACGATCCGGGCTCGTCGGCCTGGAGCCGCAGGATGTTTCGGCGACCGGGGATCATGTCCATCTTGCCGCCCAGCCGGGGCACCCAGAAGGAGTGGATCACGTCGGCGGCCTCCAGCTCGAACACCACGGGCTGGCCGACCGGGATGTGGACCTCATTGGCGTCCTGGAAGGTCTCGCGGCCCTCGGCGTCCAGATAGGCGACGCGCCACCACCACATCTCGCCGGTCACGCGCACGCGCATCTCGCCGGGGCGGGGATCTTCGCTCAGTTGCGCCGTCAGGCTCAGTCCCCAGACCAGCAGGGTCGAAAGCACGATAACCGGAAAGCCGAGGCCCAGGGTCCACAGGATCTTCTCGCCGCCGATCTTTCTCCGCCATGACCGCGGTCCGAACAGGGCAACCCCCAGGGCGATCATCACCACCAGGAACACACCCACCGCCATGGCGATCAGGGCCCAGGACAGGGTGTTGACTGGCCCCGCGAAAGGACCGGCCGGATCGAGCGCGGGCGGGGGCCAGCCTTGCAGGCCGTCGATCGGTTCAGTCATCTTCCAGCGTATACAGATAGGCGGCGACGTCGCGGGCCTCGGTCGGGGTGATGGGCATGGCGGGCATCCCGGTCGTCGGGGCCATTGACGGCGCGTCTCGCACCCAGATGGCCAGGGTCCGGGGTTGGTTCGGAAGACGCCCCGCGATCATCGACCGGTCCGAAAATCCGTCCAGCGATCCGCCGACGGTGCCGTTCGGCCAGTCCACGCCGGGAATCCGATGACAGGCCGCACAGCCGACGCGCTTGATCACGGCCAGCCCTGCGTCTGCATCCGCACCGGTCAGGTCGCGCGGTTGTTCGCGCTTGTCGGCACAGGCCGCCATGCCGGCGAGCACTGGCACGAGAAGGAACACGCTCGATCTCACGCTCCGTCCCGTCGCCTGTCCGCATGATGCATGGTCCCTCCGGCCTGACCAATCCGCCGGAACCGTCGCGGTTCCCAATCGGGCCGGAACCTGTGCCGTGAGCCTGTGTTCCCTGACCGTGCATCCCTTCCCTCAACTCGCGCTGATCGGCTTCCTCGTCCTCCTGGCGGGGTGTCAGATGCCAACCAGCCACACGGACTCGGCACTTACAGAGACCGGTGAACTGGTGGCGTTGAGCGGCGGGGCGAGCGGGGCCGCCAATGCCTGTTTCACCTGCCACGGTATCGAGGGCCAGGGCGATGGCGTCGGCGTGCCCCGTCTGGCCGGCCTGGATGCTGGCTATCTCCAGAAGCAGATGGAGGACTACGCCGCCGACATCCGCCACGACGACGTCATGAGCACGATCGCCCGGCGCATGGATGCCGACAGCCGACGCGACGTAGCGCTGTACTATGCGTCCCTGCCCGCTCCTGAAATCACGGGCCCCGCGCGACCGATGCCGGCCGTCTGGATGCAAGGCGATCCTCGACGTGGGGTCCCTGCCTGCGCGACCTGCCACGGCGTCGATGGTGAGGGAGTCGGCCCCGGCAATCCGGCTGTATCAGGCCAGCCCGCCGCCTATACGATCGACCAGCTCATACGCTGGAAACGGGCTGAACGTCGGAATGACCCGCGCAACGTCATGGCAATGGCCGTGGCCGATCTGAGGCCCACGGACGTTTCAGCCATAGCCCTCTGGCTAGAGACCCGATCCGCTGTTCCAGCGCCAGAAACCGACGTTGCCAGCGCGTCCGCCGCGGCGACAGCTGCGGCAGAACCGGAAGCATACCGTGGACCACGTCGTCCCGATCGATGAAATGATGCTTCAGGGCGGCTCCCACATGCATGGGGATCAGGAGGAGGAGTGTGACGATCAGCCCCCAATGCATCCACTCCGCCGCCGCCTCGATGGCCCAACGCTGACTGTTGGTCAGATCCTGCATCGGCATCAGCGGCCAGGACACCAACCCCAGCAATTTGGGTTGAAACTCCCGAGCGGTCGCCGAGATCATGGCCCAGCCGCTGAGAGGCAGACCCAACAAGCAGATGTAGAAGACCCAGGCCGTGACATGGGCCACGGTGCTCTGCCAACCGGGCTTGTCGGCATCGTTGATGGGGCCCGGAGCCAAGAGACGCCAGCCCAGGCGCGCGACGGCCAGCACCAGCATGAGCACGCCCGTACCATAGTGCAGGTCATAGGCCGCGATCATGTCACCACCTACGCGCAGCCGGTTCATCCACCAGCCCCAAAACAGCTGGAACAGCACGAGCGCTGCCATGGTCCAGTGAAACACGATCCCGACGGGTGAATAGCGGCCCTCGTCGGCATGGCCCGCCGCCCACTCCAGAACCCGTTCGATCGGTTTGACGATCATGCGGCCTGCGCCTGTGTCCGGTCCGGCCCGATCAAGCGACCCAGGATCATTAGTGCTGCACCCAGATAAACGCCCGCTGCCGGAGCCCACATGATCAGCCCGGCAAGCTGCTGGTCCTCTAGCGGGCTCAGACCCCAGGCGGCCGTGGTCAAAAGGTGGGGCGCATAGATGGCCTGGGGCATGAAGACCAGCAGGGCACCAAGCAATCCGGTCTGGACCATGGTGATCAGCAGGCCCACGACCGCCGCCGGGCCAGACGAGACACGCACCGACATCCAGAACAGTGTGGCCGTGACCAGCAGACTGAGCTGCATCGCCCAATAGGCCAGGTCCTTCGACAGGGCCAGTTCATAGCCCGCAGGCGTATGCCAGCCCCAGAACAGGACCGCGAAGCCGAACAACCCGACGATCCGGGCCGCGCCGCGCCCGCGCCGCACCGGAGCCAGAGCCCAGGCCAGCAGCGGTGCCGCGATGGCGACCAGGAGGACGTGATGCACGGTCCGGGCCGTGAACAGCGCCGAGCTCAGCGCGCACAGGGGCGACACGAAGCCGATCGCGAGCGTCACGAGGGCGGCCAAGGCCAGCCAGCGTCCGCGAGGGTCTCGGCGGGTTGCCCAGAGGAGTGCGCCTGCCAAGGCGGCAAGCCCGATGAGCAGCACGGGATCGAGGTTCCACCGGCTCCAGAGTTCCGATGGCACGGCACCCTGCCCGCAATAGGGTCGCCATATCGTCATGGATCCACCCACCCCGTGGCTTGTAGCGCGACTGGCGTATCGCCGATGTCGCCTGCGAAGGTGAGCGTCGCGGACTTGCGGCTCTGGCCCGGAACATAGTCCAGCGTCACGGTGGCAAGGTCGTCGGCACGGCTGCGTCCATCGATCGTCACCGCAGAGGCCGTGACGTCACCGCGGTTGATGGCCTGGATCTGAACCCGCGTGCGCCCGGCGACAACCTCGCGATCGACCTCCCTGACCTCGACCATGGCCGGTTCTCGCGGTCCGATCGCGCTCTGAACCACCACGGCCAGCGACCCCAGCAGCAGGGTGGCGCCCAGCGCTGCAATGCCGGTCTGCAAGACCCGTTCGGTGCCGGACAAGGTGTGCGATGTCTTGTTCCTCGCCATCACACTACCAGCCGCGCCAGAGCCGCGCCGAGGCTGGCCGGGAGCCCCAGCACGATCATCGACGAGATGATCTCCATCGGGGCCAGACCATCGGTTCGCCCGAACGTCCACAGGACATAGAGGCTGACCATCAGGGCGATGGCGAACCCTGGCAGTGTGAACTCCAGAAAGGCACGCACGTGGCCCTCATGCGCCTCCTGACCTGCGAAGCCCAGCCGATAGACCAGCATGTGCAACAGGGCGAGGCTGACGACGGCCAGGGCAACGGTGTGGCCCGCACCCATCATGTATCCGATCAGAATCATTTCCTCGGTCGGGGCCACGTTGAACGCCAGGAAGAGCGCCCCGGCGACCATCAGGAACAGCTCCCCGCGATAGCTGGCAACATGGTCATCGTCTCCCCGATCACCGCCCGCGCCACTGAGCTGCTTTCGTGCCAGCACGGCCCCCATGGCCGCGGGTATGGCCTGGAGCGCCACTTTGCCGACATTGGCTTCCAGCGGTTCGTCCCAGTGGATCAAGCCGAACAGCGACAGCATGGCCAGGGAAACCGCAAATCCGACGGCCAGAGCGGCAAGGGCATCGAGCAGATCGTCAAGCCGACCATTGGCCCTGCGAAAACCCGCATAGTAGGCGAGGCCGAACACCAAGGGCAGTCCCAGGACCAGAAACAAGGCCAGACGCATGGGTGCCATCTGAAACCCCAGCGCCCACATCTCCATGGTCATCAGCAGCGGGAAGGCGAAGATCAGCGCGCCGCCAAAGGCGCGGGCCAATCCTGCCGCATAGCCATCGCCGCCCTGCGTCGTCTCCGAAATCGACCGCGCCCCCATTCCCTGTCCGGCCTATCTCGGAGAAGCGGCAACGGCGGGAGTTCCAGGAGCCACGGCAGCGGGCGCAACTCGGGCTGGAGCGATGCGCCAGACCGTGTTCGACAGGTCGTCGGCCACGAGCAGGATGCGGCGATCGGCATCGAAGGTCACGCCCACGGGCCGCCCCCGCGCCTGGCCACCATCTGTCAGGAAGCCGGTGACAAAATCAACCGGCTGCCCCGAGGGGCGACCATTGACGAAGGGTACCCAGACGACCTTGTAGCCGCTCAAATCCTGACGGTTCCAGCTGCCGTGCTCGCCGATGAAGGCCCCCTGTGCAAAGCTGCCGCCGAAGCCGCCGCCGGTCGCGAACGAAAGGCCAAGTGCCGCGACGTGCGAACCCAGGGCATAGTCCGGCATCACCGCCGTCGCCGCCAGTTCGGGGTTGGCGGGACGAACGCGCGGATCGACCTTGCCCCAATAGGTATAGGGCCAGCCGTAGAAGGCTCCCTCGCGCACCGAGGTCAGATAGTCGGGCGAAGCCTGTGGCCCGATTTCGTCGCGCTCATTGACCACGGCCCAGAGGGCGGCGGTTGTCGGCTCGATCGACAGAGCCGTGGGATTGCGGATACCGCGCGCGACCGTCCGGCGCGCCCCGGTCGTCCGGTCGATCGCCCAGACCACGGCACGCTCCTCCTCCACCGCCATGCCGCGTTCGCCGACATTGGAGTTGGAGCCGATCCCGACATACAGGGTCTGGCCGTCCGCGCTCGCGGTCAGCGACTTGGTCCAGTGGTGGTTGATGGCCGACGGGAGCTTGGTTACCTCGGTCGCGGCTGCCGTGATCCGGGTCTGGCCGTCCTGATAGGGGAAGCTGACGAGGGCGTCCTGGTTGGCGACGTAGAGGGTGCCTGCCACGAAGGCCAGGCCATAGGGCGCATCCAGATTGTCGATGAAGACACTGCGCACTTCGGCGCGCCCATCGCCGTCGGCATCGCGCAACAGGGTGATGCGATTGCCGCTCTCGACCTTGGTATTGCCCTGCTTCTTGATAACGCCCGCGATGACATCCTTGGGCCGCAGGGGGGGCGCGTTGCCACCGCGACCTTCGGCAACGAGGATGTCGCCATTCGGCAAAACCAGCATTTGGCGCGCGATCTGGAAGCCGGTCGCCAAGGCGGTGATGGTGAAGCCTGCCGGCACCGTCGGCACCTGATCGCCCCAGCCGGTCGGCTGGGCTATCTTCATCGGCGGAACGAGGCTCTCGGCCAAGGGCGGGATGTCCGGCTGCGGACCGGTCTGGTTCAGATTGGGGTCGCTACGGCCGCAGGCGGACAGCACCAGCAGCAGGGCAGTCGCCCCCATCAGGGAGCGGATCATCGTGCGACCTCCCGGCTGAACAGGCTGGAGTGGGCAACTAGGCCGGCGAGCAACGCCAATACGACCGTCACGATCGACAGGACCAGGCCGAACGTCCCAACCGAACTCCAGCCGTCACGGCTGTGCTGAAAGGCGTTGATCAGGCCGACGACGCACATCAGCGCCAGCAGCGCTGCGTAGACCAGACGCCTGAAACGATCGCCGCTCCGGATGCCGAGCAACAGATACACCAGCGCCCACATCAGAACCAACCCACCGAACACTAAGCCCCCGCCGTTCAGCCACGCCGAAAAGTTCGTCCACTGAATCTCTTCGGTTCGAAGGTAGGTAATATCGGTGGCCAGGTTGGCGCTGAACAGTGAGATCGGAAACCCAAGCAAGATCGCATGAAGCGCGCTTGGTCCCGATCGCCGGCTCTGGGTCGTCGTCTGCATCGAGGGCATCCTTGTGCCGTGACCCGTGCCACGGCTGAGGAGCGAACACCTCCCGATGCCGATGGTTTCAACGATCATGACGTCATTCGTCGTCCTGAATCCGCGTGATTGCAGTAGGGACATTGGTGAGCACCCTGGCGGTGGGTCGGCCGGGGGTAATCGAGACGAAGGTTGGAACCGACAAGATAAACCGCCCATCGTCGGCATTGGGCAGAGTGCATCTCCACTGCAACCTAGGCGTCTGCCCGGCTGTCGTTCACGCGTCGGACGTCAGGGTAGGATCGGGTCAGTCGTCCATCAAGCGCCCATGCAATAGTCGACCACGCTAGGAGGAGCTCACAACGGTTCTGTCAAACCAAACTCCTCATGCCCGATTTTAACGCGTTCTGCAGGCCCAATGGCTGACATTTGGAAGTCTCCTGGTCGTGCCGCGGTCTGTATCTCGAACAGAATATGAGTACGGCTGCCTCCAGTGATGGAGATGCCGGGGGCGAAGCCCGCCTTCGATCATTTGGGCTGACAACACCCCTTCGACCTTTGGCGGGAATGCGAACTAGGCGTCGCCATGTTCAGACTTGGCGCGGCCGTTGCCCTGCTGTCCCTCAATATGAGAAGCCTACTGAGTTTCCAGTCTGCGGTGTTGGAGGACGATCAACAGCGTAGGGCCTCGTCAGCCTTATCCGTTGCAGCGGCTCGTCCAGCTCTCGGGAACGTCGCGGTCCAGTTTCCGTTAGCTTTTGCAGCCACAAGGAAACACGCCATGACCGACCTCTCACAGATCAAAGAACATATGGAGGTCATCGGTGCCGACGGCGTCCACCTAGGCACGGTTGATAAGGTTGAAGGCAATCGAATCAAGCTCACCAAGGCCGACAGCGGGTCGCACAGCGACCACCACCACTACCTCTCCGGCGGTTTGGTGGCCGAGGTCGAAGGCAATCAAGTCCGCTTGTCTGCCAACGCCGATAATGCCGCTCTCCTCGAAGAAGAAGAGGCCGGCGAAGCGATCGCCGATCTGAAATAGCATGACCACTGATGACGCAGCGGTCGCCGCCCAACTCTTGGCGATCCGCGAGGAGTTAGAAGCCAAGATCTGGCCGACGGCGGTCGATGCGGCAGCCCCCGGTGACCACGAACACATCCGCGATATGGTCAAGCTGAAGGTCGACATCGAGGCCATCGATTTCGCGCTTGCACATCGTCCGACCGGCTTTCCAGAGCGACGCTAGACATGATCGACCTCAACACCGCGACTGCCGACGAGTTCGACGGCATCGAAGGTTTGCGTGGGCATGGCTTCGAGATCGTTCGTTATCGCGAGGAGCGTGGCCGCTTCAACAGTCTCCGCCAAGTGGATGAGGTGCCTGGCCTGGCCGGCAAGACCGACGGCCTTGAGGCGCACCTATCGGTCGAGGCGGACTGATACATCTCAGCCGTCAGCGATGATCTCGACGCTGCAAACGTCTGCGTCCAGTTCCGAGCTTAAAGGAGAGCCTGCAGTCCTAACTTACCTTGCGGTCAGGAACCTCTGATTTGAGTTCTGCTTCGCGCCAGAAGGAGACGTTGGCAGGACATCCGAAACTCGACCTTGAGCTGGCCGATCTGCCGCAGGCTCTTGCGCATGCCTGCCTCAGTGCCGGACCAGGGCACGTAGTACCCGTGTCTGCGCCTCCAGCGCCTTGAGGCGTTGTTCGACAGCGACGGCCATCCGGTCCGCGCGCATTTCGTGGCCTTCCGCCCCAAGGACCCAAGTGATCGTCTCGATATCGACGCCGGCGCGCCGAAGCACGGCGATGGTTTCAAGATTGACCAGGGCCTGGCCCGCGTAGACGCGGATGTTCTGACGAGAGCGTCTCGGTTTCACCAGACCAACCTCTTCGTAGTAGCGGAGCGCTCTCTGCGTCACGCCGAGGTGCGTCGCGATCTCGCTGATGGAATATCCCGATGTTTGGTTCAGGACCGTTCCGACCGGAGACGCCATTTAGACTTCAAGCGGCAAGGTGGCGATCGAAGAAGGTGGCCATGGCGTCGAAGGCGTCCTCCGTTTCGGGGCAGTCCAGGTAGGCCCAGAAGGCGTGCGGCAGGCCGTCGTAGACCTCGAGTTCAGCCCCGACGCCCGCGCGTTTCAGGGCGCGATGGAGGTTCGCCGTGCTGCTCAGCAACTGGTCGCGCGTGCTCGTCATCAGCAGGGTCGGCGGGAAGCCGGACAGGTCGCCGAACATCGGTGACAGCAGGGGATCCTTACGATCGGTTTTGCCCACATAACCCCCGACGCTTTCGATCAGGCTTTCGCCTGCGATGACCCTGGGCAGATAAGCTTCGCAGTCGCCGTCCTGCGACAGGTCACCGGCGCCCGAGAAGACGCCGGCCGCGGCCGGCATCGGCAAGCCCTCGACCTTCAGCCGCGCCAGCAGTTGGGTTGTCAGGACCGCCCCGGCGGAGGTGCCGTAAACCACGATGCGACCGGGCGCATGGATCTTTAGCGCCTCGCGATAGACCGCGAGCACATCGTCCACCGCCGCCGGGAACGGATGCTTCGGGGCCAGGCGGTAGCGGACAGCGATGACCAAAGCATCCAGTCGCGCTGCCAGCGGGATGTTCTCACTCTGCGACCCGGCGTCGATCTCGAAGCCGCCGCCGTGGACGTTGATCAGGATACGGCGGGCGGTCCCGGCCTGGACCCCGGTCCGCGTGAAGAGGCGCACCGGGACGTCGGCCATCTTCGTCTTGACCTCCGTGACGCCCTTCACGCCCCGACGCTTGATGATCTGCCCCTGCATGGGCGCGGTCAGGGTGCGCATGACCAAGGCGGGCATGCGCGGCAGGGGATCGGCGTTCAGCAGGGGCGTCAGCGTCGCGCGCGCCTCGGCGCTGACGGTCTCGGCATAGGGCGGCTGGAAGGGCGTCTTCATCGCGATCTTAAAAGCTATAGCGGACCTGCAGACCGTAGGTGCGCGGCTCGCCGTAGGTGTAGGTCACCGACCCGACGCTGGTGTTGTAGAAGTCCTGCAACCCCGACGCATAGGTCTCGTCGGTGGCGTTGGCGACGAAGGCGATGACGTCGACCGGGTGTCCGCCGATCTGACGCAACGCTGCGCGCAGCGTGACGGTCTCGTAGCCCGGCAGGCTCCTGACGCGGGCCAGATTGTTTTGGGCCGTGGAGAAGCTGCTTTGGCTGGCTATGTTGGCCGACAGGTCCAGATCGCCGATCCGGCCGAGGGAATGCTCCCAGGAGACGCCCAGCGCGTACTTGTTCTTCGGAGTGTAAGGGAAGACTGCTCCCTGCAGGAGGGCCCCGGCGCTGGCGTCCGCGACCTTGGTGTATTCGGAGTCGATGTACGAATAGGAGCCCGTGAAGGTCAGGCCGGGGATCGGCACAATGGCGCCGGTGAACTCCAGACCCTGGATCCGTCCCTCAGCCGCGCTGCGCGTTACGAACTGGGCGATGCCGCCTATGGACTCCAGCGTCGAACGCTGGATGTTTGTGTACTCGCCGCGATAGGCAGCGAAGTTTGCTCGCACGGCCGCGCCGCCGACCTCGAACTGTGACTTCAGACCTAGCTCGATGTCCTGCAGGCGCTCGGGTGGAAACTCGCGGAAGGGCTGGCCGTCGGCGAGTGAGCCGTTGATCCCGCCGGCCTTGTAGGCGTCGCGGATCGTGCCGTAGGCGTGGACCTGAGGCGTGATCTGGTAGTCGAGCGTCAGGTTGTAGGAGCCGTAGTCGGACTTGGCGACGCCCCCGGCCGAGGGGAAGACCGAAATCTGCTGGAAGGTGCTGGTCTCCTCCCAGGTATAGCGATAACCGGCGGTCAGGCTGAGCCCCTCCGGCATGCCGAACCGAGCGAGGTCCAGCGTGCCTTGGGCGAACAGGGCCTTGCTCTCGCCGGTTTGGTCGGCGCGCGCCGGCAAATCGCCGAATACGAAAGTCGTCGGGAACTGGGTTGCGATCAACCCTTGGCTGCTGCTCAGGTCCTGCTTGTCGTAATATGCGCCCAGGCTGAAGTTCAGCGCCTCATCGAAGGCTCGGCCCTGAAGCTGCAACTCTTCGGTGAAGAAGGTGGGCGCCTGAGTCGGCAGACCAGTGCGGCTGGTCTGGCCGCCCAGCGAATAGATCGTGGCGTCATAGTCGTAGGCGTAGCGCTGCTCGAAATCCGAGTAGCTGATTATGTTCTTGAGGGTCAGATTGTCCGTCAGTTCGAACGAGGCTTGGTTGATGATCTGCCAGTACTCAGTCTTGGAGAACTGGTCGATGTCATAGGCGACCTGTCGCGCGCCGCGCGCTTCCTGCTGGGCCACAGAGGTGGCGAGACCCGGATAGACCAGCAGAGCGGGCAGGCCTTCGGCCACGCCCGCCTGCGGATTGTACTGTGTCAGCACGGTGCCGGGCCCATTGTTGTCCGAGGTGTAGTAGCGGGCGACCGTGTAGATCTCGGCCCGGTCGTTGGGACGCACGGTTAGGCTGGCGCGGGCGCTGGTATAATCGAGATTGTCGTAGTCGCGGCCGTTGAAGTTCGGGCCGACATCGGTGGTGTAGCCCTCGCGCACGCCCCGCTCACCGGCGATACGGAACAGAACCTTGTCGTCCACGATGGGCAGATTCAGCGCGAACTCGGCGCGCCGATTGTCGTAGTTGCCCACCTCGCCCTGGACGTAGCCGCCAAAGGTGTTGGTCGGCCGGGCCGGCTCGAACAAAATGTTGCCGCCGGTCGTGTTCTTGCCGAACAGGGTGCCCTGGGGACCGGCGAGGACCTGGACGCTGGCGAGGTCGAAGTAGGAGCCGGTCCGGCCGTCCGTCGTGATGTTGTTCGGCACCTCGGCGAAATAGTTGACGACGCCCGGGGTAGCACCGAAGGCCGGGCCCTGGCCGCGAAGCGCGAAGAAGGCGAATTCCTTGGGATAGCCGCCAGTGATGCTCAAGAGCGATGGCGTGAAGTTAGCCAGGTCCGTCCGATCGGCGATGCGGCGCTCGGACAGCGCCTCTGAAGAATAAGCTGTCACCGACAAAGGGACATCCTGCAGGTTCTCTTCTCGGCGCCTTGCGGTGACAACGATATCGTCAAGAGAAGCGGCTTGGTCGCTCTCGACGGGTGCGGGCGCGGATGTGCCCTGTGCCTGAGCGAAGGCTGGCGTCCCGATGGCGAGGGCGGCGGCGATTACGCCGGTGACGACGTAGGCTGATTTGATGGTCATGGTGTCCTCCCTCGACGGGTCTGTCGCCCGTCCGTCGCACCGAAGCTAACCAAAATGATTTCGATGTCAAACAAATCTGATCATGCCCTTATTGACATGATGGCTAGCTGCCGCACGATAGTGACATCGGTAACAGGCTTGCTGCGATGATAGACGTGAAGATAAAACCCGAGCCGGCGGCGACGTCGCAGGCTCTGCCGGAACCCCCGCCGTTCGGGCGCTGGGTCAGCGACGCTGCGCGACGCACGTTCGAGGCCGAGGTTCGAAGCCAGGGACGCGCCTATGCGTCGCTGCTGGAGGCTCGCGCGGCCTATGACGCCCAGAACACGGGCCGGCTCGAGATCATGCGGCCTCTGTTTCCGACGGCGACGCGCTCCGCTGTTTTGGGTGGTGTGCCGGTCGATATCGTCGTTCCCGCCGGACGTGACCCGGTCGTTATGGAAGACGAGCGGGTTTTGATCTGCCTACATGGCGGCGCCTTCGCCTGGGGCGCGGGCGACGGCGCGCTGCTGGAAGCCGTGCCGATCTCGTCCGTCTCGGGCCTGACGGTCGTAGCGGTCGACTATCGAATGGCTCCGGAGAATCGGCATCCAGCGGCCGTGGAGGACGTCATCGCTGTCCATGAAGCGCTGACGGCGGGCCGTCCGTCTCGCAGGATCGGCGTCTACGGATGTTCGGCCGGTGCCATTCTCGCCGCCCAGGTGCTTGCGAGATTGCAACGCGACGGCCGCCCGGCTCCCGGCGCCGTGGCCCTCATGCACGCCGGAGGGCTGGAGCTTGACGGCGACCTGCTAGCGCTCGCGCCGATGATGACCGCCGATGCGCCGGCCGCCGGCCTGACCCGGTTCGCACACATGGACTACCTCTCGGACGCTGATCCTACCGATCCGCTCGTCTTCCCGGGCGAGCACACAGAGGTGCTGGCGAAATTCCCGCCGACCCTGCTCGTCACTGGCACCCGGGACTTTTCGGCCAGTTCGATGTCGGTCATGCACCGCCGCATGTTGGCCGCCGGCGCCGAAGCCGAATTCATCCTGTTCGACGGCCTCTGGCACGCCTTCCACATGGCCGGAGAGCTTCCCGAAAGCTGCGAACTCTATGACCGGGTGTCGGACTTTTTCCTGCGCCGGCTGTCGTGACGATGTCAGGCGGTCGCGGCGCCCGTGGTCTCGCGCACGATCAGCTCGACCGGAAGCACCCGATCCGCCGTCGGTTCGTCGGGGTGCGCCAGTCCGTCGAGCAAGGCTTCAGCGAGCAGCCGTCCAGCCGCCGTCCAGTCCTGCCGGATCGAGCTGAGGGGCGGCCGGTGATTGGCGGCGACGGCGTTGTCATCGAAGCCGATGACCGCGATGTCACCCGGCACCTTGAGGCCGCGATCCATCAGGACGCCACAGGCGCCGGCCGCGATATAGTCGCTGGTGGCGATGATCGCATCGAAAGCGAGACCGTCTGCCAGCGCCTGCGTCACCGACCCGGAGCCTCCGCTGCGCGAGAACTCACAGGCGAGGGTCGCGACCAGGGCCGCGGGCGAGGCGGAGAGGATGTCACGCACGCCCTCAAGCCGGGCCGCGACCTCCGGGTGGCGAACGTCGCCGAGAAACAGGATGCGCGACCGGCCCGCCTCGACCAGATGCCGGGCAGCGAGACGCCCTCCTTCGCGGTTGTCGCTGCCGACGACGCAGAACGGGGCATTGGCCAGGGGGGCACCCCAAACCACCATTGGCAGGCCGAGGTCTGCGACTTGGCGCGCCCGCAAGCCGCCTTCGCCCTGGCCAATCATGATCACCCCGTCCGCGCCGATGGCGTCGGATTCGAGGATGCGGTCGCTGGTCGTGAGGAGCAGCGAATAGCCCGCCGGGCTCAGTCCTTCGAGGAGGCCACCGACCAGCATCAGGATCAGGGGGTCGGCGACGGGGCGATCGGAGGCGATCAGCTTTTCGACCACCACGGCGATCATCTGGCTGCGGCGGGTACGGAGGGATCGCGCGGCCAGGTTCACTCGGTAGCCGGCGTTGCGGGCGACCTCGCGGATGTGGTCTCGCAACTCCGCCCGGACGAGGTCGCTGTCGCGAAGCGCGCGCGACACAGTGATCTTCGATACGCCCGCGAGCTTGGCGACCGCTTCCATGGTGGGCCGCGCACTGTCCGACGGGCGATTGCTCATGCGTGCAGACCTACCGTTTTCTGTTCAGGGCTGTCGAGCGGCTACGAAGCCGTCCCGGACCAGTCGGCCGATGCGGTCGAAGGCGCGCCGCACGATGGGGGTGTCCGCCGATTCGAACATGAAGCCGTGCGTGAGACTGGCGAGACGGACCAGGGTCGTCTCGACCTCGGCGACGGCCAGCCTGTGCGCATAGGCCTCGCCCTCATCGCGCAGCGGATCGACCTCGACCGTGACCACGATCGCCTTTGGCAGGCCGCGCAGGTCATCGGCCAGAAAGGGCGAGGCGTCCGGAGCCATCGGATCGGCGTCGCCGAGATAGGCGGCCCGAAGGCCCTGCAGGGCCTCGGGCGTGAAGCCGGGCAGGACGACCTCGGTGATCGACGGCGTCTGGAAGCGGAAATCCACGACAGGATGGACCAGCACCTGAAGGACGGGCCGCACGCCGTCCCGCCGCGCCAGCCTGCGTGCGAGCACGGCGGCCAGATTGGCGCCGGCGCTTTCTCCGCCGACGGCGATGCGATCGGCGTCGAAGCCAAGCTTGGCAGTCTGGTTGAGCAGCCACTCCACCGCCGCCTGACAGTCGTCGAGGGCCGCCGGGAATGGATGCTCCGGAGCCAGCCGGTAGTCGATCGCCGCGACCGCGCAGCCGGCCGAGACGACCAGATGGCGGCAGGCCGCATCATGGCTGTCGAGGTCGCCGAACATCCAGCCGCCGCCATGGATGAAGATCAAAAGCGGCGGCGTCCCGACCTCGGAGGGTCGGTAAAGCCTCACCGGAACAGGTACATCTGGCCCGGGAGCCACATGATCGCTTACAGCGCCGACCTCGGGCCGCGGCAGGGCTGCGCCGGTCGTGGAAAAGTTCGCGCGCATGCCGGCGAGGTCCGCAGCCGGCGACGCCGCAGTCACCCGCGCCTCGATCACAGCCAGTAGCTCCGGATCGATCTGCATGTTTCCTCCTGCCATTGACATCGATATCAGTCATTTCGTCGGGGCCCGCAAGGCCCATGGAGAAGCCCACCGATGACTACGTCCTCCTGGCGTCCCAAGGCGCCCACCCTCCTGGCCGTATCGGTCTCGGGGCTCTATCTGGCCCTCTATCTCCACTACGGCGTGCTCTCCTTCCTGCCGCTGTGGCTGGAGTCGCGTGGCGTCACGACGACCCAGATCGGGTTGCTGATGGCAATCCCCCTCCTGCTCCGGCTCGTGGTCGTAGGGCCCGTCGTCGCCTGGTCCGGCAGACGCGCCCAGCTGCGCAACGCCCTAATCCTGTTCACCCTGATGGCGGCTGCCCTGGCGATGTCGACGGCCCTGATCGTCGATCATCTGGTTCTGCTGATCCTGTTCGTCTTCTTCGCCATCGCCTGGGACCAGCTTCCGGTCCTGGCCGACGCCTACGCGGTCCTGACCGTCCGGGCGCGCAATCTGGACTTCGGCCGCCTCAGGGTCTGGGGCTCTCTGGGCGTGGTCGGCGGCAGCATGGCCGGCGGCGCGATCTTCCAGGTCGGCGGCATCGGACTGCTCCCCTGGGTCGCTGGCGGTCTGCTGGCGGCCTTGGCCGCCGTCTCCCTGACCTCGCCGACTGACCGCAAGCTGTCCCCGCCCGAGGAGACCCGCACCGAAGGCGACTGGAAGGCGGTCTTCGCCGACCGTCAGCTGATCCTAGCCATGTTCGGCACCTCGCTGATCGCCGGCAGCCACGGCGTCCTGCTGAGCTTCGGCGTGATCCAGTACACGGCCGCGGGCTGGTCCTCGTCGGCGGTCGGTGCCCTCCTCGCCGCAGGCGTTTTGTCCGAAGTCATCGTCCTGTGGTTCACTCAGAAGATCCTGAAGGGCGGCGATCCCCGCAAACTGATCCTCGTCGCCGGCGCCTTCGCCGTGCTGCGCTGGGTCATCATGGCCTTCACGCCCATCGCGCCGCTGGTCTTCTTTGCCCAGCTGCTGAACGGCCTGTCCGCCATGGGCCCTGTGGTCGGGATGATGCTGTTGATCGCCCACCGCACGCCGGCCCACCTCGTCGGCGTCGCTCAGGGCGTCAACGCCGTTGTATTGGGGCTCGGCCTGGCCATCGTGACCCTGGGGTCCGGCTTCATCTGGGGTCAGGGACCGGCCTTCGCCTATGGCGCCATGGCCGTCATGGCTCTGCTGGGTCTGCCCTTCCTGTTCGGGCGCGAGACCCGTCCCGCCGCGCTCGTCGGCGTCGCCCCCACCCCTGTCGAGACTACCTGATGCCGGCCAATCTGAACCTCTGGCCCATCGGCAACTGCCAGGTCTCGGCCCTGATCGACGACCGCGCGCGGGTCGTTTGGGGCTGCGTTCCGCGCGTCGATGGCGAGCCGGTCTTCTGCGGCCTCGTCAACGGCGAGGACGACACGACCGGCCTCTGGGACATCACCCTGGAGGACCAGCAAGCGGTCGAGCAGGCCTATATCGACAACACGCCGATCCTGAAGAGCCGGCTGACCGACGCCCATGGCGGCGTGGTGGAGATCACCGACTTCTCGCCCCGGTTCATGCAGTCGGGCCGCCTCTATCGCCCCATGGCCTTTGTCCGCATTGTTCGACCCGTGGCGGGCTCGCCGCGCATCCGTATCCGGCTCCGCCCCGCCAGCGGCTGGGGTACGAGCCAGGCGCCGCGCTCAAGCGGGTCCAACCACATCCGGTACGAGAGCGACGGCGCCCATCTGCGCCTGACGACGGACGGGGCACCGGGCCGGATCGAGGCCGAGAGCGTGTTCCGCCTCGAGCGGCCCATCCACCTCTTCCTCGGCCCCGACGAGCCGTTCGAGGGCGAGGTCGCGGCCACCGTCGAAGGCATGCTGCAAAAGACCATCGACGAATGGCGTCGCTGGGTTCGCGGTCTCGCCACCCCCGTCGAGTGGCAGGACGCCGTCATCCGCTCGGCCATCACCCTGAAGCTCTGCCAGCACGAGGAGACCGGCGCCATCGTAGCCGCGATGACCACCTCGATCCCCGAGCATGCCGGCTCCCAGCGCAACTGGGATTACCGTTACTGCTGGATCCGCGACGCTTATTACACCGTTCAGGCCCTCAACCGGCTAGGCGCGCTGGACGTTCTGGAGGGCTATCTGGAGTTCCTTCGAAACGTCGTCGATGAGGCGCGCGGCGGCTACGTCCAGCCGCTGTATGGCGTCGGCGGCGAGGCCATGATCACCGAGGCCGAGGCGCCGTCGCTGGTCGGCTACCGCGGAATGGGTCCGGTCCGCGTCGGTAACGCGGCCTACAACCAGGTGCAGCACGACGTCTATGGCCAGATCGTCCTGTCCAGCGCCCAGGCCTTCTTCGACAAGCGGCTTTTGCGGATGTCGGGCGCCGAGGACTTCCGCTCGCTTGAGGCGGTCGGCGAGCGCGCCTGGCTGATGCACGACCAGCCGGACGCTGGCCTCTGGGAACTGCGCACCAAGAGCAATGTCCACACCTACTCCGCCGCCATGTGCTGGGCCGCCTGCGACCGCCTCGGCCGGGTGGCTGAGACACTCGATCTGGATGACCGCGCCGCCTTCTGGTCGGAACGGGCCAACGCCATCCGCACGAGGATCGAGACGGCAGCCTGGCGCGAGGACACCCAGAGGATGTCGGCCGTGTTCGGCGGCGACATCCTGGATGCCAGCCTGATCCAGCTGCTCGATCTCAATTTCCTGTCGCCCAACGATCCCCGTTTCGTCGGCACCCTGACGGCGGTCCAAGACGGCCTTCGACGCGGATCGCACATGCTGCGCTACGCCGTCGAGGACGATTTCGGCATGCCCGAAACGGCCTTCAACGTCTGCACATTCTGGCTGATCGAGGCCCTGCATTTTACGGGCCAGGCGGAGGAGGCGCGCGACCTGTTCGAGGAGATGCTGTCGCGGCTGACGCCGTCCGGACTGCTCTCGGAAGACATCGAGCCGGCGACGGGAGAACTGTGGGGCAATTTTCCGCAGACCTACTCCTTGGTCGGCCTGATCAACTGCGCCGTCCTGCTGAGCAAGCCCTGGCGTGACGTGCGGTAATGACAATGAGATCGCATCCGCCCGCCGACAGATGCGTCCCAATGACATAAGGGCGCGCAGACGCCAGGTCCGGAACGAGGAAACCGAGATGACAGACCACGCCGCCGCCTACGCCGCCCGCCTGACTAGCCCGGCCGATGCCGCAGCCCTGATTCCGTCGGGCGCCAGGATCGCCATGGCCCTTGGCGCGGGCCAGCCGCCGGCGCTGCTCAAGGCCCTCGCAGACCGGGCCGAGGCCAGGCAGGTCGATGACCTCAGCCTGTACTATCTGCTGTCCACACCGATCGCAGGCGAAACGGTGCTGCGCTACGAGCTAATGGACCGGATCCATCCCCACAGCCTGTTCCATAGCGCCATCGAGCGGCGACTGGAGCAGAGGGCGCACGAGGAGGGCCGCGCCGGCGTGGTTCAAGTCGTGCCGACCGGCTTCCAGCAGACGCCCCGGATGCTGTGCCAGGAGGTCGGCGTCGACACCCTGGTCGCAACGGTCTCCCCAATGGACGCCAATGGAAACCTTTCGTTCGGGACGAATGTCGACTACGCCGAGCCGGTCTCGAAGACGGCGAAGCGCGTGATCCTCGAGGTCAATCCAAACATGCCCAGGGTGTTCGGACAGTCCACTGTGCATGTCTCGCAGGTGACGGCGCTGGTCGAACACTCAGCCGCCCTGCTCGAAATCCCCCGGGCGGCCCCGCAACCGGCCGACCTCGTGATCGGCGGATCGATCGCCGGACTAATCGAGGACGGCGCAACCTTGCAGATGGGGATCGGAGCCCTCCCCGACGCTGTCTGCGCCGCCCTGATGGACCACCGCGACCTTGGCATCCACACCGAGATGCTAACGCCCGGCCTGGCGGAATTGATGCGGGCCGGGGTCGTCACCAACGCCCGGAAGACACTGCATCCCGGCAAAACCGTCTTCGCCTTCTGCATGGGCGACCGCTCGACCTACGATCTGTTGCACGAGAACCCGGCGATCGAGGGTTATCCTGTGTCCTACGTCAACGACGTCCACGTCATCGCGCAGAACGACCGCATGGTCTCGGTCAATGCGACGCTTGAGATCGACCTCAACGGCGCCTGTTGTTCCGAACACTTGAACGGTCGCCAATTCACAGGATCGGGCGGCCAGCTCGACTTCGTGCGCGGTGCCTACGCCTCGTCGGAAGGTCAGTCGATCATCGCTTGCCATGCAACGGCGAAGTCCGGGACGATGTCGCGGATCGTGCCGAGGCTCTGCGGGCCCGTGACCACGCCGCGCAATGACGTGCACAAGGTCGTCACTGAGTACGGCGTCGTGGATCTGAAGGGGCTCAGCGTTTCCGAGCGAGCCAAGGCTCTCATAGGCCTTGCTGCGCCGCAGTTCCGCGACGAACTAACGGCGCAGGCAAGAACGCTGGCTTTGATCGGCTGATCCAACTTGTTCAAGAACTGCCTAGTTTCAAGCGTGATTGGCTCCTGCGCGCCTGGGTATCCAAGGCCAAAAGCGGACGTTCCCAACGTCAGCAACGAGTCGAGGCTGTGTGAAAATGCCTTCGGATCGGGCGAATTAGGTTAGCTTCCTGTGGGTCAGCAGGAGGTGGGTATGAGCCGCTTCGTTCAGGGTGCCGATCGCCAGCAGCAGACGTTGCTTCCCGAGTGTCTCGACGACTATGTGGCCGAG
>CALROO020000016.1:0-78420 GCA_943369795.1 Rhizobium sp. Q54
AAGGCCACGTACAGGCCGACGAACAGACCCCAGATGCGCCAGACCGCATCAGTGTCGCGATCCGCGGCGCTGATGGCCTGGACCAGGGCTCCGGCCGCCCAGGGCACCGAGAGGTCGCACAACACCGCCAGCAGCATCAGCCCCGCCGAGGCGAAGAAGGCGCGCGGACGCCGCATCCACCGACGCGCGACGAACCCCAGCACCTGGGCGTTGCTCAGCGCACGGCGCGGCTTGTCCTCGGCATCGTCGATGTCGAAATCGTCGCTCATGGCGCTCCCGTACCGCGCCCCGCCGGTCGGCTCCACCCCGCCCGGCTTGCCGGACGCCGTTTGACGGACCAGTGTGGCCCCATGGGCAAGTCCGACGACTACGACACCGAACTGGAAGCGCTGCAGATCGAGCTGGTCACCAGCCAGGCCTGGGCCATCGAACAGGGGCTGAAGGTGCTGATCGTGTTCGAGGGCCGCGACAGCGCGGGCAAGGACGGGGCGATCAAGCGGATCACAGAATATGCCTCCCCCCGCCAGACCCGCGTCGTCGCCCTACCCAAGCCGACCGAGCGCGAGACCGGCCAATGGTATTTCCAGCGCTACGTCCCGCACCTGCCGGGGGCCGGGGAAATCGTCCTGTTCAATCGCTCCTGGTACAACCGCGCCGGAGTGGAGCCAGTCATGGGCTTCTGCACCCCCGAACAGCACGCCCAGTTCCTGCGCGACGCGCCGCGCTTCGAGCGGATGCTGACCGACGCCGGGATCGTGGTCATCAAGCTGTGGCTCGACATTTCCAAGGCCGAACAGGCGAAACGCCTGGCCGAGCGGGTCGAGGACCCCCTGAAACGATTCAAGGTCTCGTCCCTGGACGCGGAGGCCCAGGCCCGTTGGGACGCCTATTCCGCCGCCCGCGACCGTATGCTGGTCGACACCCACACCCACCACGCTCCGTGGACCGTCATCGCCACCGATGACAAGAAAACCGCCCGCCTCAACATCATCCGCCACATCCTGCGCCGCATTGACCGCCCCGGCGCAAAGGTCGCCAGGCCGGACAAGGCCGTCGTCATTCCGGCTCACAAGGCCAAGGGGGCGCTGGCCCCCTAGTCCCTTCTCCCCTCGCCGGAGAAGAGACTATAGAAGCCCATGACCTCCGCCCCCCTTCCCGACGCCGGTCGCAACTGGGTCGACGACCATGCGCCCGAGGGGCTGAAGCCGTGGCTGAAGCTGGGCCGGTTCGATCGTCCGATCGGCATCTGGCTGCTGCTCCTGCCCGGCTGGCAGGGGATCGCCCTGGCCCTGGCTCAGTATCAGAAGGCACCGGGGCTTTATGAGCTCTGGCTGTTCGTCGGCTTCGGCATCGGGGCGTGCCTGATGCGGGCAGCGGGCTGCGCCTTCAACGACATCGTCGATCGCGACATCGACGCCCAGGTGTCCCGCACGGCCAGCCGCCCGATCCCGTCGGGCCGGATCAGTGTGAAACAGGCCTGGGGCTTCGTCATCGGATGCAGCTTGATCAGCCTGCTGATCTTGCTGACCCTGAATCTGACGGCGATCCTGCTGGGCGTGGGGTCGCTGGCCCTCGTCGCAGCCTATCCTTTCATGAAGCGGATCACCTGGTGGCCACAGGCCTGGCTGGGGCTGACGTTCAACTGGGGGGCGCTGATGGGGTTCGCGGCGGCGGCTCCAATCATCGCCGGAACGCTGCTCCCGCAGACTATGGCATACGATCCCACGATCTTGTTCAACCTCATGATGGGCAAGGTCGATTTCTCCGCGCGAGACGAGACGGCCGTGTTTGTCCATGTGGTCGGACAGCTAAGCGCGATCTTGTTGTACCTCGGCGGCGTGTTCTGGACCCTTGGTTACGATACCATCTACGCGCTTCAGGACATTGAGGACGATGCCATGGTGGGGGTCAAATCCTCGGCCCGTCGGCTTGGCCGGTCGACCCGATGGGGCGTGGCAGCCTTTTACACGCTAGCGATTCTGATAGCGGTTCTCGTCGGGCTTGCCGGCGGTTTGGGCCCCCTGTTCTACGCGGTCCTGATCGCCTACGCCGCCCACCTCGCCTGGCAGGTGCGCACGCTCCGCCTCGACAATGCCACCCTGGCGCTGAAACTGTTCAAGTCCAATCGCGAGGCCGGGTTCATCCTGCTGGCCGCCATCGCGCTGGGTAGCCTACGCTTCTGATCCGAAAGACCGATCCCATGACCGTCCGCACCCAGATCCGCCTGCTGATCCTGTCGGCCGCTGTCGCCGCCAGCCTGTCGGCCTGCAATCGCGACGACGATAAGGCCCGCGCGCCTGTGCCCCCCGCCAGGGGCGATGTTTCCGCCGCCGCCCCGGTCGGGGCCGCGCCCCTGACCTA
The DNA here is from genome assembly GCA_943369795.1 of Rhizobium sp. Q54. Taxonomy (GTDB): domain Bacteria; phylum Pseudomonadota; class Alphaproteobacteria; order Caulobacterales; family Caulobacteraceae; genus Brevundimonas. Next base: position 2,362 of record CALROO020000016.1, read on the forward strand.
CGAAAGTGCCACCCCCTATGCCGAGGTCGAGCTGACCCTGCCGCCCCAGATCACGGCCCAGCCGGACCTGCACGCCATCCTGTACCAGACCGCCGTGCGCGATCTGAACCAGTTCAACGAGGGAGCCCAAGCCGACCGGACGGAGGCCGGCGGCGACGCGGGTCAGGCCGCCTATTCCAAGTCCATCGCCTTCGCTCCGGCCGCCGACACCGCCCGTCTGTTCAGCCTGACGCGCGAGGACTACGAGTTCACCGGCGGGGCCCACGGCAACACCCAGACCATCGGCGTGATCTGGGACAAGACCGCCAAACGCCAGCTCCAGCCCAGCGCTCTGTTCCGCCCCGGCACCGATCTAAAGGCGCTGAACATCGCCCTGTGCGCTGGGATCAACGCCGAGAAAGGCACTCGCGAGGGCACAGAACCGGTGACGGCTAACGGCGAACTCTGGGCCTGTCCCGACGCCTCCAAGACACCTTTCACCCTCGCCCCCGGTACGAACGGCAAGGCAGGCGGCCTGATGTTCCTGGTCGGCCCCTATATCGTCGGCCCCTATGTCGAGGGCAGCTATGAGGTCGTGGTGCCGACCTCGGTCGTCGCCCCGATGCTGGCCCCGGAATATGCGGGCGAGTTTGGGTGACCGACGTCATTCTCCCTCCCCCTCGGGGGAGGGTGGCGCGCAGCGCCGGGTGGGAAGGGCCAGGCGACACGGGCTGCGGCTTGCCGAGCGTCCCCACCCGCTCGCTTCGCGAGTTCCCTCCCCCGCAGGGGGAGGGAGAAACACCGCATCACTTCAGAAATTCATCCACGATCTGGCCGAACCGCTCCGGCTCGTCGGCCATGATGAAATGCCGACTGCCGTCCACGCGGATCAGCTTCACCCCCGGCAGGGTCGCATACTCCCGCGCCCACAGGGCGTCCGCCATCGCCGCCGGTGCGCCACCGTCGGCGTCCGAGGCGTAGGGGGCCCACACCGGCGTCGTCATACCGGCCAGGCCGGGCCGCAAATCGGTCAGCATGACGTCCCGGATCGCCGTAGCCAGCGCCGCTTTATCGGAGGCCAGCGACCATTCCACCATCGCCGTCCGCGTCGCGGGGGCCCGCGCCATGCCGATGGCCGTTGCATTCTGGCTCGTCAGGAAAGCGTCGTCCGAAGCCGTGAGGATCGAGGTCGCCGCCTGTTCGGCGAACGGACGCGCCGTCTCCACCGTCACCTGCGGTCCGAACAGGGCCGAGAAGAAGGGCAAGCTGTCCACGCTCATCACCTTGCCAACGAGGTCTGGATGCTGCTGCGCCAACATGATGGCCGACATCCCGCCCATCGAATGGCCGATGATCGCCGGACGCTCCAGACCCTGCGTCTGCACATAGGCGGCCAAGGCGTCGATGACCGGCTGGACGAAGGGACCATCGCCGTGGGTCCAGGGCTCGCCAGCGAACCCGGCCAGCTGCACCAGATGCACCCGGTGCGTGGTCCTCAACCGGTCCGCCGTCGCCCGCCACACTTCGCGTGAAGAAGCATAGCCGGGGATCAGGATTACGTCGGGCCCGGTTCCCACCACCTCGACCGACAGCCGGTCGTTGGCGAAGGCGGGGGTGGCGGCGGGAGCGACGGCTGCGGGCGGCGTCTGGGCAAAAGCCTGGGCAGCCACCGCCAGAACTGGCGAGCAGGCGGCAAGGGCTATGGCGATCTGCGGCCCCTTGGTCAGCGGTTTGCGGACGGATTGAGCGCGCGTCATTGCACGCGCCCGGAACAGGGCGTTGAACATGGTCGTCTCCTTTAGGTTTAGGTGGGGTCCGCCGGCCTCAGCCGTGCGGGTTCTCGAAAATCTCTTCCACGGGCCGCTCGAACAGGCCCGCGATCCGGTAGGCGAGGTCCAGCGACGGATCGTGCTTCTCGGTCTCCAGGGCGTTGACCGCCTGCCTGGACACCCCCAGCCGGTCGCCCAGATCGGCTTGGGTCCAGCCCTTTTCGGTACGCAGCAGCTTCAGACGGTTCTTCATCAGTTGCTGTCCCGGATGAAGGGCGACACCACCCCGAACGCGGCCCAGAACAGCGGATAGATCATCCAGGCCGGGATATGCGGAGCCTCCGCGAACGTCTCTCCGAAGCCCCAGAAGGTGGCCACGGCCATGGCTAGTCCTGCTGCGACGATGAACTGTTTGGCGGTGACGGCCCGGACGAACTCGTCGCTGTCACGCATCAACGAAAGCGTGGCCCAGATCTGGCCGATGACCGGGGCGGACACCGCCGCCGCCAGGAGCCAGGCCCCCGAGGTCCCGATCACATCGTCGAAGGCGTCGCTCACCATCATCGAGATGCACAACGCCATATAGGGAATCATGAAGGCGAGGGTCCGGATCACATACTTCCGGTGCGCCGCCGTTCCGGTTTTCCAAGCCTTCAACATGACATCTCCTTCTGACAATCTGTAAGGCCTACCTTACATCCACCAAATGTCATGTCAACATGACTTTTTGTCAGCCTGCCCTGACGCGTGCATTTCGGTCGCCAAAGGGTATCGCGCCCGACACAGGACCGACCTAGAAAGCGCCCCATGACACAGCTCCCCGACCTGTCCGCATGGCTCACGACCCAGTCCGCATCGGCCGCAGTGAAAGACGCAGTCGTCGTCATCGCCGCCGCCTGCGTCGAGATCGGACGCGTCGTGGCTCTTGGGGCCATCGAGGACAATCTGGGCGTCGCGGGCGGTATGAATGTCCAGCAGGAGGAGCAGAAGAAACTCGACGTCCTCTCCAACGACATCCTCAGCGACGCCCTTCTGGCCTGCCCGTCGATCGCGGGCCTCGCCTCCGAAGAGCTTGAGACGGTCCAGGTCACCGACCGCACGGGCGGCGTTCTGGTCACCTTCGATCCCCTGGACGGGTCCAGCAATCTGGACGTCAATGCGCCGGTGGGCACCATCTTCTCGATCCTGCCCGCCGCCTCGGGTCGGGCCTCGACCGAGAGCGATTTCCTGCGCCCGGGCCGGGACCAGCTCGCCGCAGGCTATGCCCTGTACGGTCCCCAGACCCTGTTGGTGCTGAGCGTGGATCGCGACGTCGCCGCCTTCACCCTGGACGCCGACGGCATCTGGCGGCTGACGCAAGGCCGGATGACCGTCCCCGAACAGACCCGCGAGTTCGCCATCAACATGTCGAACCAGCGTCACTGGGCCGAGCCTGTCCGGGCCTATGTCGCCGACTGTCTGGCGGGCCGCGAGGGGCCGCGAGGCAAGGATTTCAACATGCGCTGGCTGGCCGCCATGGTCGGCGACGTGCATCGGATCCTGACGCGCGGCGGGGTCTTTCTGTATCCGTGGGACGCGCGCGAGCCCGACCGCCCCGGCAAGCTGCGGCTGCTGTATGAAGGCGCGCCCATGGCCCTGCTGATCGAGCGTGCCGGCGGGCTGGCCACCGACGGCACGCAGCCCATCCTGGATATTGTACCCACGACCCTGCATCAGCGGGTCGCCGTCGTCCTGGGCTCGGCCGAGGAAGTGCGTCTGGCGGGCTAAACTGATCGGCGTTAAGGTTGAACATGCCCGTCGCCCCGCGCCTGTCCCCCCGCGATCTGTTCAGCACCGAGGAATGGGCCCCGTTCCAGGCCAAGTCCGCGTGGAAAGGCCCGTTACTTGTGGCTCATGCCTGGGGCGTCATCGGTCTGGCCGTCGCGGTCGGGGTCGCCTGGCCGATCCTGATCCCGCTCTGCGTCATGGTCATCGGCACTCGTCAGCTGGGCCTGGCCATATTGATGCACGAGGCCGCGCACGGGGCCCTGACGAAAAATCTGAAACTCAACGATTTTCTGGGTCACTGGCTCTGTGCCGTGCCGATCGGGGCGTCCCTGCCGGCCTACCGCCCCTATCACCTCAGCCACCACCGACACGCGCAACAGCCGGACGATCCCGACCTGATCCTTTCGGCCCCCTTTCCGGTGACGCCTGCCTCGCTGCGTCGAAAGATCATCCGCGACCTGACCGGCCAGACCTTCTTCAAGCAGCGGGTGCTGCTGCCCCTCGCCGCACAGAGGGGCCGGACCACCACGCGCCACGCCGACACCCATGACTACGAGGCCGTCGTCACGGGGCGATCGGTCGCGCCGTTCCTGCTGGTCAATGCGGCGATGCTGCTGGCCTTGACGCTTGCTGGCCTCTGGTGGGCGTATTTCGCTCTTTGGCTTCTACCGATGGCGACCTGGTTTCCGTTGGTGACCCGGCTGCGCAACATCGCCGAACACGCCTGCGTCGAGGGCTCCGCGAGCGATCCGATGCGCGCCGCCCGCACCACCCGCGCCTCGTGGTGGGAACGGGCCTTCATCGCGCCCTACTGGGTCAATTTCCACGCTGAGCACCACCTGTTCATGCACGTCCCCTGCTGGAACCTGCCCCGGCTCCATCGGGCCATCCGCGCCAAGCCTCAGTCCGAGCGGATGGAGCTCGCCGACGGTTATCTCAGCGTCCTGACCACCGCCGCGTCGCGCGCCGTTTGACCATCCCCGATCCCGCCGCCTTCATCCTGGCCAACACACGGCTGCAGCCGGTCCCGCATGCGCCGGAGCTGTCGTTGTGGCTGGCCGACGAGATCACGCCGATCTGGAAGCTGACGGAGGAGGAACTGGGCGAGCTGGGCCTGCCGCCACCGTTCTGGGCCTTCGCCTGGGCCGGGGGCCAGGCGATCTCGCGCTGGCTGCTGGATAATCCGGATCAAGTCGCGGGACGGACTGTACTGGATTTCGCCACCGGATCGGGCCTGGTCGGGATCGCGGCGATGAAGGCGGGGGCGGCCTCGGTCACCGGCTGTGACATCGACCCCTTCTGCGCCGCCGCCGTGACCCTGAACGCCCAGGCCAACGGTGTCACGATGGGGTTTACAGGGGCGAATCTGCTGGACGCAGCGCCGCCTGCCGTCGATCTGATCTGCGCGGGCGACGTCTGTTACGAAAGGCCGATGGCGGAGCGGGTGCTGGACTGGCTGGCCACCGCGCGGGCCCAGGGGTCGCGCGTGCTGCTGGGCGATCCGGGCCGGACCTATCTACCGAAATCCGGCCTGACCTTCCTGGCCGAATACAGTGTCCCGACGACCCGCGAACTGGAGGATTATGAGATCAAACGCACCTGCGTCTGGTCGCTATAGCTCAGACCGCTGCGGCCTCATGAGCCAGCAGCCACCGCTTGCGCTCCAGACCGCCCGCATAGCCGGTCAGCGTCCCGTTGGCCCCGACGACCCGGTGACAGGGCACGATGATCCCCACCGGATTGGCCCCGTTGGCCAGACCCACCGCCCGCACCGCCTTCGGCCGCCCGATCGCTTGCGCCAGCTGGCCATAGCTGCGCGTTTCGCCCGCCGGAATCGCCCGCAGCGCCGCCCAGACTTCGCGCTGGAAATCCGTGCCACCGGTCGCGACGGTCAGGCCGTCCAGCGCCCGCGCGTCGCCCTCGAAATAGGCCGCCACCGCCGTCCGCACCACCTCGGGCACCACGCCCGGTGTCAGTTGAACCTGACCATAATGCCGCGCCAGCAGCCGCATCATGCGCGGCTCATAGTCGCTGAAATCCAGCGCCCGCACCGCGCCGTCCGCATCGGTGACGATGAGCACCGTCCCGACCGGCGTCTCGATCCGGTCGAGAGTGAATTGTTCAGGCCGCTTGCCGGTCATCGCCGTGCTCCATCACGAGGGTTTCGATCTCGATCCCCGCCGTCGCCAGATGCGCCAGCCCGTAGGCGCGCCAGGGTTGCCAGGCCTCGATCCGGGTCACAGCCCGTCCGGTCAGCCCGTCGGGCAGCCGATCGCTCGGCGCATCCTCGCCCGCGTCGACCCAGGACCCGGCCAGCCGCAGCCCCGGCCGCGCCGCGATCAGCGGCCTCAATACGGCATCCGCCGACAGGTCGCGCCCGATCGCCTCCGGGTCCGCCGACAGGTCGAACACCCGCCGCACCCGCGCCAGCACGCCGGGCAGAGCCCGCAAGTCGGACACCGCCACGGTGACGGCCAGTTTGCCCGGCGTGTCCGGATCGACCGAGACCCGGCCCTCGGCCCCGTCGGTGTCCGGGATCAGAACCCGGCTCCAGATCCCGCCCTCGACCGTGTCCCCGCGCGCTGTCAGCACGCCGATCATTCCGTCCCAGTCATAGGGCGGTCGGTACGGCAAGGTTAGCCGCACGCCGCCATCCCCGACCCGCTCCGCGCGTCGCCGCAAGGTCGAGGGCGGACGTCCATACAGCGCCTGAAAGGTCTCGTTGAACCGCCTCACGCTGCCGAAACCGGACCCCAGGGCCACCCCGGCCATCGACAGGTCGGTCTGGTGGATCAGGGTCTTGGCCAGCAGCACCCTGCGCGTCTGGGCCACGCTGACCGGGGCCGCGCCCAGGTGCTGGCGGAACAGCCGCCGCAGTTGCCGTTCCCCGACCCCCAGCCGCCCGGCCAGGGCATCGACATCGGCCTCGTCCAATGCCCCCGCCTCGATCAGGCTCAGCGCCCGGCTGACGGTGTTCGACGTGCCGCGCCACGCCCCCATATCCGGTGCCGTCTCGGGCCGACAGCGCAGACAGGCCCGAAACCCCGCCTCCTCCGCCGCCGCCGCACTGATCACGAAGATCATGTTCTCCCGCTTCGGCGTCCGCGCCGGACAGACCGGTCGACAATAGATGCCGGTCGTCTTCACACAGCCGAAGAACCGCCCGTCGAACCGCGCATCGCGCGTCAGAACGGCGCGATAACAGGCCTCCTGATCCAGATGCGGCGTCGTTTCCATGACGACAGAATGAGCCCGCCCCCGCCCGATGTCTCGCGGTTTTCGGACATGGACGTCAGAGCCCCGATGCGCCCCTCAGGGTTTCGGCGGCACCAGCGCCCGCGACAGGAAGGCGACGACGCGCGGCCAGGCGTCGGCCCGGGCCGACGCGTCCGCCTCGGCGCTTCCACCGCTTCTTGGGTCTTGCCGCGGTCCGCCGTCGCCGACCAGATCGTGACCGGCGTCCGGATAGATCGCGGCCTCGGTGCCCCGTCCCGCTGCCGCCCGGCTGGCGACGATGTTGCGTGCGGCCCGACCGGCATTCCATTGGGCATCATTGTCGCCCGCGATGACCATCAGCTCACCGGCATAGGCCTCGACCGGAATGCGGGCCTCTGCCTCGCACTCCGGGTGATCCGCGCGACCGTTCTCGTGGATCGCCCTCAGGTCCGCGACGCCGGGTCCGGCCAGCAGACCTTCGGTGAAGCCGCGATAGGGCATGAAGGCCAACGGCTGGCCCGCGAACGAAAACGACGACCGCGTCCCCTCGGACTCGACGGTCTCCAGCCCCCAGCCTTCCCACACCACGTCGGTCGGTGCATAGGCCACCACCGCGTCGATCCAGTCGTACCGGCTGGCCGCGATCAGGGCGAACTCGGCCCCCTTGGACGCGCCGATCAGGCCGAACCGCTCGACATCGACACCGTCCATGCCGGTCAGGGCCGCCCGCAGGTCCGCCAGCTGATCCACCCGGATGTCGACGAAACTGCCGGGCAGTTCCGGCAGGCTGGGCGGCGGCCCGAACTCGCCCCAGTTCGGCGAATAATAGGGCAGGCTGACCGCCGCATACCCCATCCGCGCCAGGATCGGCCCGAACCGGCGACCGGCCTCGTTGCCGCCCTCCGCGCCGTGCAGGATCACCACGACCGGGCGCGGCTCGGCGTCGTCCAGCCGATAGACCTCGGCATGGGCCAGACCCGGCACGGGCGTGATGGCCAAGGCCTGCGCCTGCTCCTGGGCCGCCGCGACGTCGGCCAGGCCGATGATCATCAGGGCCGTCAGGGAAAGGATCGATCGTCTCAGCATGTCGTGTCTCCGGATGACGACCCTGTGGCCGCTGAAGAAGAAGGAAGCCGGCTCAACCCGCACCGCGCACCAATTTCCACAGGTGCCTCACGATGCTGATCGCCAGCGAGATCATGACGCCGACCCAGACCCAGCTCAGGATCAGCGAAAGCGTGCTGGACGTCCCGATCAGGTCGCGTTCGCGCCCCTGCAAAGCGCGCAGCCGGTCGAAATCCAGCTGGATCCAGTCGCCCGCCACCGGCAGGGCCGTGGTCCCCTCGACCAGAGTGAACCAGTGCCCCGCGTCGAACACCGCCCAGATGATGGCGAACCCCACAGCCGCTGCGATCACCTGCAGACCCGCGATGAACCGCACCCATTGCGGCCGCATCAGTCGCAGCAGCTCGATCCACAGCTGGCCGATCGCCAGCAGGAGGATGGGCACGAAATTGGCATCCCAGACGGGAGCGGGCACCAGCCGCGCCACCCCGCCGGACAGAGGCATGGTCATCTCACCCGGCATGGTCCGCGTTCCGGTCCACCAGGCGATGAACACACCCAAACAGATCATGCCGAAGATCGCCTCGCCCGTCGGCCAGCGCGTGGGACGCTTCGAGGCCGACCAGGCGGGTTGCGGCCGCTCCCGGTCACCGGTCATCACCGCGCGCCAGGCCTCCGGATCGGACAGTTTCAGCACAGGCAGATCCTTGACCCGCCAGTCCTTCATGAACCCCGGTCTCCAGCCACTCCGCTCGATGGCATACGCGGCGACCGTGGCCAGGCCGATCCAGATCAGCCCGCCCTCGATCAGGTCGCTGACGACATGACGAACCGCGTCCTCGAACCCTTCCGGCACGGTGAACATGCCGAAGAACAGCTGCACCACATGCAGCGCCACCAGCACCATCAGCCCGGCCTTGACCGCGAACATCCACCACGGAAACAGCTCGGGTCCGACCATATGTTGCGGTCCCTTGTTGTACCGGGCCGCGACCACCAGCGGATGGCCCATCTCGCGCAGGATCGCCTCGCGCTCGTCGTCGGTCAGGGACCGCCCCAGCGCCTCTTCCTTCTCCTCGAACCGGTTCAGAAGCGTGTCGCGCAGTTCGGCGACGATGTCCTCGCGCTGGTCCTTGTCCAGCTGCGCGGCGACCGCGCTCAGATAGTGTTCCAGCAGGTCCATGATCGGCCCCTTCCCCAAAATGTCAGATGATCTTGTCGAGCGAGGCATTGATCCCCCGCCATTCGATGGCCAGGGCCGCCAGCATGTCGGTGCCCATGGGCGACAGGCGATAGAACCGCTTCTTGCGCTTCTCCTCCTCGCGCCATTCGCTGGTCAGCAGACCCTGACTCTCCAGCCGTCGCAGCAGCGGATAGAGGGTCGATTCCTCCATCTCCAGCCCATCCCCGGCCAGGGCCTGGCGCAGCGTATAGCCGTACCGCTCCTCCCTCAGCCGGGCGAGCACGGCCAGGACCAGCGACCCGCGCCGCAGCTCCAGCCGCATCTGCTCAAACAGGTCTGCATCGAACGACACCGCGCCACTCCGTGACGTCACATAGTGTGTGACACACAGTGTATGCGACATACTGTGTGAGGAAGTCAAGCGGCGCGCCCTTCCCCTCCCCGCTGCGTTCGCTAAAGCTGGCTCCAGACACGGGGATTTCCATGACCATCAGCCGCCTGCTCGCCGCCGCCTGCGCCGCCGCCCTTCTGGCCACGACCGCATCGGCCCAGACCGACACCCCCCTGATCCCCGGCGCGACCTACGATCCAGCGGTGCCGACGGTGCAAGCGGTCCTCGGCTATGACACCGGCCAGCGCATCACCCGCCCCGCCGACGTCCGCCGCTATTTCGAGGCCCTGCGCGCCCAGTCGCCCGACCGGATGGCGATCGGCGAATATGGTCAGACACACGAAGGTCGCCCCCTGTTCTGGGCCGCCGTCGGCACGCCCGCCAACATCGCCCGACTGGATGCCATCAAGGCCGCCTCGCGCGCCCTCGCCGACCCCCGCACGACCAGCCCAGCCGAGGCCCAGGCGATCCTGGCCGACCAGCCGGTCATCGTCTGGCTGGCCTATTCCGTGCACGGAAACGAGATCAGCCCCGCCGACGCCGCCATGGCCGCCGCCCGCCACCTGCTGGCCTCGCGCGATCCGGCGGTGCAGGGCTGGCTGGCCAATACCGTCGTGGTCTTCGTCCCGATCCAGAACCCGGACGGGCGCGAGCGTTTCCTGTCGACCTTCACCGCCGGGTCCGGCATCCGCCCCAACCCCGACGGCCTGTCGGCGGAGCGGGACGAGCCCTGGCCGTCCGGGCGCTACAACCACGACCTGTTCGACCTGAACCGCGACTGGTTCATCCAGACCCAGCCCGAGACCCGGGGCCACACCGCCGCCGTGCTGGACTGGCGACCCCAGGTGCTGGTGGACGCCCACGAAATGGGCACGGACCAGACCTTCTTCTTCCCGCCCGAGGCCCAGCCCCTGAACCCTTGGCTGACGCCCGAGACCCTGGCCAGCCGCGAGCTGATCGGCCGCAACACCGCCCGCCGCTTCGACGCCCTCGGCATCCCCTATTTCACCGGCCAGGAATACGACGCCTTCTATCCAGGCTACGGCGACGGCTGGCCCGCCTACCTCGGCGCGGTCTCCATGACCTACGAACAGGGCTCGGCCCGGGGCCTGGCCGCGCGCCGCTCGTCGGGCGAGGTCATCACCTTCCGCGACACGGTCCGAAACCATTTCGTGGCCAGCCTGTCGACGATCGAGGCGGCCTCGGCCAATCGCGAGCGGCTGCTGAACAATTTCTTGGCCTATCACCGCGACGGCGTCGCCGGTCGCGGGGCCTATGTCCTGGCCCCCGCCCCGCACGACCCCACGGCCGCCGACAGTCTGGCCGGCCTCCTGGTGCGTCAGGGGCTGGAGGTCGGACGCGCCGAGGCCGCCTTCACATCTTGCGGTCGGTCCTACCCCGCCGGTTCCTATGTCGTGAACCTGTCCCAGCCCCAGCGTCGCATGGCCGAGGTCCTGTTGGCCCGCGACGTCGCCGTACCACCCGCCTTCCTGGCCGAACAGGAGCGTCGCCGTGCGCGCGGCCTGCCGGACGAGATCTATGACGTCACGGCCTGGTCCCTGCCCTTGATGTTCAACGTCCCGACCGAGCGGTGCGCCACCGCCCCCTCGGTCACCGTCACCGACGCCGCCCCGGACCGCATCCGCCCTCTCGCCGTCGCCAATGCCGAGGCCGCCTACGGCTATCTGGTCGCGCCGGGCCTCGCCGCCACCCGCCTGAAGGCCGCCGCCCTGTCACAAGGGCTGGCGCTGCGCGTCATGGACCGCCCCTTCACCCACGCGGGCCGCGACTGGCCTTCCGGCACCCTGGTCCTTCCCCGCGCCGACAACCGCGAGCACGACCTGACCGCCCTGACCGCCGACTGGGCCCGCACCTTCGGGACCCCCATCACCGGCATCGACGACAGCTGGGTCGAACGCGGTCCCAGCTTCGGCTCGCGCGACGCCATCAGCCTTCGCGCACCGAATATCGCCCTGGCCTGGGACGCGCCCGCCGACCCCTCTGCCGCCGGGGCCACCCGCTATGTGATCGAGCGCGAGTTCGACTATCCGGTCACCGCCGTCCGCGTCTCGACCCTGTCGAGCGCGGACCTCGATCGCTATCAGGTGCTGGTCGTCCCCGATGGCGGCAACTATGCCGGAACCCTCGGCACCGGCGGCATGGCCCGGCTGAAGGCCTGGGTCGAGCGCGGCGGCACCCTCATCACCCTGGGCCGCGCCACCCGGATGGTCACGACCGAGACCGCAGGCATGCTGGCCTCCCGCCGCGAGGGCGCGCCCAAGGGCGACACCCCCGACGACGAAAACGGCCCTCTGATCGCCTCCGAGGCCGAATACCAGACCATCATCGGCGAGAGCGAACGCGGCCCCGACAGCGTCGCCGGCGTCCTGGCCCAGGCCCGGATCGATCCCGAACACTGGCTGTCGGCGGGGGTCGCCCCCAACCTGAATTTCCTGGTCAAGGGCTCCGACATCTACAGCCCCCTGAAGCGCGGCGAGGGCACCAACCTGGCCTCTTTCACCTCCGCCGACACCCTGCTGGCGTCGGGCCAACTCTGGGCCGAGAACCGCGCCCAGCTGGCCTTCAAGCCCGCCGTCATGGTGGCACCCATGGGTCGCGGCCAGATCATCGCCTTCACCCAGGACGCCACCTCGCGCGGCTATCTGGACGGCCTGAAGGTCCTGTTCGCCAACGCCCTGTTCAACGCCCCCGCCCACGCCTCGCCGACGTGGGTAGATTAGGCGTCACCGACAGAAGGCTCGCCCCGGTTCCAGATGCAGGTGATCCTGATGCGCCGCGTCGTAGTCGGGGCTCAGGGCTGTGCCGAATATCCGACAGGCGTCGTCGCGTATCCGCCTCAGGAACACGGCCTCCGGGCCTGAGCCGGACCAGTCCGCCGCGACCGTGATGCGCCGTCCGTCCCGCAGCCGCACGCCCGCGATATCGATCGCCGCCGCGCGCGAGTGGGCGCTGGGCCGGGCCCCCGGTCGGTTGGAGACGCTGCGACAGGCATAGGTGCCGTAGTGGTCGATCTGGACCACGTCCGAGCCCAGCAGTTCGCGCGCTGCAGGCTCGACCGACTGCCGTCGCCAGACGCTCAGCGCCAGGGCCGTCTCGCACGTCATGGTCGCCTCCGCCGGTGCCATCCGCGCCACCGTGCCCAGGTCGGCCCCCAGCACCCCGGCCGCGCTCAAGCCACAGGTCTCGGAGTTCACCCGGTCCGGCACCGGCGTGAACCGCACCCGTGCCGCCTCCAAGGTCGCGGCGCAGACCTCCAGCCCAATACCCGCCCGCGCGATACGCGCCCGCGTCCCGCCCTCGACCGGGGCATCGACCAGGCCGAAATCCGCAGCAGCGGTGGAGCGCACCGGTGCTGCCCCGCCCGAGCGGTTGACCGGGCTGACCGGTGCGTCCGGGATCAGCCGCCCGCATCCGGCCAGCCCCAGCACCATCAGCGCCACAGCGCCACCTGTCGTCATCATCCGCATGAAACCGAGCCTAGCCGGATTCGCTAGTCCGTCAGCCAGAACAGCCCCTCCACCGTCGTGCCCAACGCCCGCGCCAAGGCCAGGGCCAGGGTCGTGGATGGCACGAACACCCCGTTCTCGACGGTGTTGATGGTCTTCCTCGACACCCCGGCCATCGTCGCCAGCTCGACCTGTGTCAGGCCCGCCGCCGTCCGGACCTCCTTGAGCCGCGAGCCTAACCGCGGATCACCCACCCGCGTCGTCCCCGCGTTCCGCCGCCCGTTCCAGCAGGGCGAAACGCACGACCGCGATGAGCGCGGCGATCGCCATGACAGGCAGGATCAGCATCACCGCCGCCTCCGTGCGCCACAGAGCCAGAAGATAGAGCGCACTGGCCCCGATCATCATCACCACGAAGCCCAGCGTCATCGCTTTCGTGCGGATCGCCTGGGTGTGTTCGTCGTCAAGGTATTTGCGCATCTTCGGCGTGATCGAGCCGTCACGACCCGTCAGCACCATAACGGGCGCCGAAACCAGTATCAGGCCGACGGCGGCGTTGATCGCACGCGCAAAATTACCGTCGCCGGACAAGACGTCCCACGCGGCCCCCATCGACGACGGCATCAGACCAAAGATCAGGATGAAGACGTACAGCATCCAGTGGGTGCGCCCTTGCTGGATCTTTTCATACCACGGCGTCGCCTTGGCCAGCCGCAAAGTGTCCTCAGACGGCTCGCTCCGCCTCAGCTGATGCACGCCCCAGACCGTCAGGGCGAGAGCTGCAACCCCGCCCATGGCGGCGGCCCAGTACCACACCCCCTGCACCAGACCCGAGATGATTGCACCGAACGCCACAACAAGGCCCGGTCCTCCGATGACAAGCGGGATCGTGCCGATCAAATTGCGGCGCTGTCGGTCATGCTCGGCACGGATCAAAGCCTGATAATCCGTGTCCGGATCGCGCGCATCACTCATCGCCACCCTCCGCCTGCCGATCCAGCCACGCAAATCGCAGCCCCACGACCGACGCTGTTCCGATCAGTGCGACAGGCATCGCCACCAGCGCCCACTCCGGCCGCCAGAGACCGATCAGATAGACGCCGCCCATCGCGCACGTCAGGACGGGAAATCCCAGCGCCATGGCCCTTCCCCGCATGGCGCGCGTGAACTCGTCTTCCAGCCATTTGCGATTCTGACGGGCCCAGCTGTTTCCGATCCCGTCCCATCCCCCCATGAAGAGGACGATCAGCAGGGCGGCCAGAGGCAGGGTCGCCACGAACCCATAGTCGTGTCCATCCGCCGTCCCCTCGGCGACGCGCAGCAGGGGCGCGAACGCGCCGGCCAGCAGGCCCCACGCGGTGAGGGACAGAACATGGACCCGGTCGTTGCGTGCTCGTTGCATCCGGTCACGCCGCCCGACCAGGGCCTCGAGACGCTTCGCATCCTGGCCCGACCTCACGATCAGGGTCGCGATCGCCGCGATCAACGAAACCACCACCGCCCCCATCCAGATCGCGTCGGAGAACGGGGTATCCATTCCGCTTGTCCGCGCGGCGGCCAGGGCAATCGCGCCACAGACCAGCCCTGCGATCATCACGGATATGCCGATGCGTTCACGCCTCTGACGCTTGCGTTCTCGTGTTAGAAGCGCGTCGATCTCCCTGTCATCCGCCATCAGGTCCACTCCACACCACTATGTCACCTTGAGGTGACATATCACCTATGGGTTACACGCCTGTCAAGCCCATGTTGGCTTCGTGCGTCCGAACGCAGCCAACCGCCGCCCGCCGCGTTGTTGTGACCCCCAGCCCCGGTCGCTATACCGCCCGGCGGCGCGACGCCGACGCCTCAAGGAATTCCCGATGCTCAAGCCCCGCCAGGACCTGGTTCCCAACACCTTCGAATTCGAAACCACGCCCCTGGTCAAGCCGACGGGGTTTCGCGAATACGACGCGCGCTGGATCCTGGACAAGGAGATCAATCTGCTGGGCATCCAGGCCCTGGGTCTGGCCCTGGCCACCTATGTCCATGAGATCGGCCAGACGCCGCGTATCGTCGTCGGCCACGATTTCCGCTCCTATTCGCTGGGCGTCAAACAGGCCCTGATCATCGGCCTGCTGGAAGGCGGGATGGAGGTCGTCGACATCGGCCTCGCCTTGTCGCCTATGGCCTATTTCGCTCAGTTCGCCCTGGACTGCCCCTCCGTGGCCATGGTCACCGCCTCGCACAACGAGAACGGCTGGACCGGCGTCAAGATGGGCGCGAAAGCCCCGCTCACCTTCGGCCCGGACGAGATGGGTCGTCTGAAGGACATCGTCCTGAATGGTGAGGGCGTCGCCAAGGGCGGCGGCAAGCTGGAACGCGTCGAGGGCTTCCGCGACCGCTACATCGCCGAGGTCACCTCCAAGGTGAAGCTGACCCGCCCGCTGAAGGTCGTCTGCGCCTGCGGCAACGGCACCGCCGGGGCCTTTGCGCCCGAGGCCCTGCGCCTGATGGGGGCCGAGGTGATCGAGATGGACACCGACCTCGACTACACCTTCCCGAAATACAATCCGAACCCCGAAGACCACGCCATGCTGATGCAGATGGCGGCCAAGGTGCGGGAGACCGGGGCCGACCTGGCCCTGGGTTTCGACGGTGACGGCGACCGCTGCGGCGTGGTCGATGACACCGGCGAGGAAATCTTCGCCGACAAGATCGGCCTGATGCTGGCCCGCGACCTGTCGGCCCTGCACCCCAACGCCACCTTCGTCGTCGATGTGAAATCGACCGGCCTCTACAAGACCGACGAAGTGCTCAAGGCCAATGGCGCGACCACGGTCTACTGGAAGACCGGCCACTCCTACATCAAGCGCAAGACCGCCGAACTGGGCGCCCTGGCCGGGTTCGAGAAATCGGGCCACTTCTTCCTCGCCGGCCCCTTGGGCCATGGCTATGACGACGGCCTGGTCGCCGCCGGCGCCGTCCTGGCCATGCTGGACCGCAATCCAGGCAAGTCGCTCAGCGAGCTGAAATCCGCCCTGCCGGACGCCTGGACGAGCCTGACCATGTCGCCGCATTGCTCGGACGAGACCAAATACCAGGTGCTGGAAAAACTGGTCGCCGAATACGTCAAACTGGGCGAGGAGGGTGGTTCGATCTGTGGACGGAAGATCGTCGAGGTCATCACCGTCAACGGGGCCCGCGTGCATCTGGAGGACGGGTCCTGGGTCCTGGTCCGCGCCTCGTCGAACAAGCCGGAACTGGTCGTGGTGGTCGAGAGCATGCGGTCCGCCGACGACATGCGCGACCTGTTCCGCCAGGAGATGAAGCCCCGCCTCGCCGCCCACGGGGTCAGCGACTACAATCAGGAAATCTGATCGGGGCCCGCGTCCCGTGACGTTTCCGTCGGCGCGGCCTAGATTGGCATCATGAGCCTGACCGACCCCGCGCCTGCACCCTCGACCGCCAAGGCTCCGCCTGCCGGGTTCGGCAAGGGGTTCGTGCTGGACACCTGGTATTTCGTCGCCCTCAGCCGCGACGTCTTGCCCGGCAGCCTGAAGCGGCACGAGCTGATGGGCGAGCCGGTTCTGGTCGGGCGCACCCGCGCCGGGGCCGTCTATGCCCTGCGCGACATCTGCCCCCACCGCGCCGCGCCCCTGTCGGCCGGCCGGATGGTCGAGCGGCCCGGCGAAGGCGAGACGGTCGAATGCCCCTATCACGGCTGGCGGTTCCGCACCGACGGCACCTGCGCCGCCATCCCCTCCCTGGTCGAGGATCAGGCCGACATGGCCGACCGGATCCGGGTCCGGTCCTATCCGGTGGCCGAGAGCCAGGGGCTGGTCTTCGTCTTCGTGCGCTCGGACCCGCGCGACGACACCGCCCCCGACCACGCCCCGCCCGTCTTCCCCGGCGTCGTCGGCGGGAGTGCGAAACTGGTCGAGGCGATGGATTTCGACAGCCATATCGACCACGCCGTCGTCGGCCTGATGGACCCCGCCCACGGCCCCTATGTGCATCAGCAGTGGTGGTGGCGGTCCGAGCATTCGATGCACGAAAAGGCCAAGGCCTTCGCCCCCGCCGACCTCGGCTTCGCCATGGTGCGGCATGCGCCGTCGTCGAATAGCCGCGCGTACAAGATCCTGGGCGGAGCCCCGGCGACGGAGATCACCTTCCGCCTGCCCGGCTATCGCTGGGAGCATATTCTGGTCGGCGACAAACAGGTCCTGGCCCTGACCTGCCTGACCCCTGTCACCGAGACGAAGACCCGCATCACCCAGATCTTCTGGTCCGACCACTGGGTGTTCGGCCTGGCCCGTCCCTTCCTGCGCCAGGGCGTTCGCGCCTTCCTGAAACAGGACGGCGGCATGGTGAACCTGCAGAACGAAGGCCTGCGCTACGACCCGGCCCTGATCTGGATCGACGACGCGGACAAACAGGCCAAATGGTACCAGCAACTGAAGCGCGAATGGGCCCGCAGCCGCGCCGAGCACCGCCCCTTCGTCAACCCGATCGAGCCCGTCACCCTGCGCTGGAAAAGCTGAGCCCCACGATCCGGCGCACCAGATCGCTTTCGGCCTCGAACAGCGGGTCCAGCACGGTGAAATGGTTCAGCCCCGGCAGGGCCTGGTACCGCGTCGCGGCCCCTTGTGCCCCCCAGACATTCGCCATCGTCCGGCTCTGCTCCAGGAACGCCGCCGTCTCGTCCCCGCCGACCACGCAGTCCAGCACCGCCCCCTCCGGCACCGCCCAATGCAACGGCGACAACCCCCGCGCCGTATCCGCATCCAGCCCCAGGGCCGCGTTCAGCGATGTCCCGATCAGGGGCTCCAGATCGAACACCCCCGAGATCGCCGCCGCCGCCGCCGCCCGCCCCTCGCTCAGCAGACAGGCCGCCAGATGCCCCCCGGCGGAATGGCCGAACACCACCGGCCGCCGCCCGGCCCGCGCCGTCAGCACCTCCACCGCCGCCCGCATCTGCTCCACGATCGTCGCCAGCGACACCTCGGGACACAGGTCATAGGCCGGGATCGCCACCCCCACCCCATGCGCCCGGAACGCCGGCACGATGCCGCTGAACCACGACGGGTCCAACGCCTGCCAGTATCCCCCATGGATGAACACCACGACCGGCGCCCCCGGCTCCGCCTCGAACAGGTCGATCGTCTCGCGCGCCCGCGCCCCATAGGCCAGCCGCTCCGGCGGGGTCGCCGCGCGCACGGCCTCAGCCGCCGCCTTCCAGCGCGCCATCACCGCCGGGTGATCCGGCACCGCCGCGCGATTGTTGTAGAGGGCCTCGGCATCCCCCTCGACCGTCCCGGGCTTACGCGTCACGCATCCATCCGCTATCCCCTCCCGACAGGGAGATTTCCGCCATGATGACCGCCATCTTCGTCTTCATCAAATGCGAGCTGGGCCACGCCAATGACGTCGCCGCCGACATGGTCGACAATGTCGAGAACGTCTCGGAGGTCTATTCCACCTCGGGTCAGTACGACCTGCTGGCCAAATTCCAGCTTCCGAAGGAGATGGACATCGGCACCTTCGTGACCAAGTCCGTCCAGACCCGCCCCCACATCCGCGACACCTTCACCGTCATCACCTTCTCGCCGTTTCTGCCCAGCCGCTAGTCGTCGTCCTCGATCCAGGCCTCGCCCCACGCCTCGGCCGCCTCGGCCTTGGCCTCGTCCTCCGCCATGACCGACAGGGCCAATGCGGCGATCTTGCGCCTCAACTCCTCCAGCACGATCCCGTCTTTCTCGGCCGTCCGGATCCGGTCCCCGGCCGGTCCCGCCACCCCCTCGCGCGCCAGCCGGTTATAGCTTTCCGCCAGCCCGGCCAGGGCCTTGGCCTCGCCCCACAGCCGCCCCTTCATCGCCCGCCCGGACGCCAGGGTGGCCAGGGACGCCAGGGCCGCCGGATCCCCGTCCTCGGGCCGATCCTCCAGCGTCGTCACGAACAGGGTCGTCAGCCCCGGCTCCATCGCCCCCTCGCGCGGCCCCAGCTTCGCATCCCGCGCCTGTCGGGCCAGGTTCACCGCCTTGGCATGCGCCCGCGCCCGCTGATCCCCGCAATCCCGCTTGGTCATCCCGGCGGCCCCGACGTGGCGATAGATCGAGTTCGCCGCCACCTTCCACTTGGCCCCCAGCTGTTTGGCCGTGGCCCCATTGGCGTACTCCTCGACGATGATGGCCCATGTCTCGTCGCTCAGACGGAAATAGGTGGCGGGCGCTTCGGCACAGGCTCTGGACATGAAACACAGCCTAACCCCGCCCCGACCCCAGGCGAGATCGGCGCATGAATTTTCCCGCAAGCTCTTGTTCTGGAACGCCCCGATCGGCGAAATTGCGCGGGTTACCGCCGTTTACCCCGACATATCCGCACCGATCGCACCTATGCTCCCCATCGCGCAGCGATGGGGAGGGGGACCGCGCATAGCGTGGTGGAGGGGCTCCGGACGCCCCGCCGGCTTCTCCCAGCCTACCCCTCGCCACCCTTCAACGCCTTCACCTTGGCCCGCGCGATCTGTGCTATGCTCGTCTCCGGCGTCGGCAACTTCTCGGGCATGGTCCCGCCCAGCTCCGAGATCGTGCTGCGGACCTTCTTGCCCACGGCATGATGGATGTCGTTCGCCTGCGCCTTGCTGCTCGCCCCGTCCCGCCTCAGCTTGTCCTCGGCCTGGGTGGCCCGAAACAGGTTCGCCGCCAGTTCGGTGGAGCCCATGTGATCCAGAATTTTCTGGCTCTTCTTCAGGCCCTTCAGCGCGTGGATGTCGCGCATGGTCCGGCCGCCATACAGACCGCGATAGCCGTGATCCTGAAAGATCGCATAGTCCAACCCGGTCTCCACCCCGGCCTGCCGGGCGGCCGATGCCAGCGCCGTATTGTGCTGCGCCATCTCGCGCCGGAGCATCATTCGCCGGTCGTCTTCCGACAGAGACCCGAACGCCGGATCGTCCGCAATCTCCTGCCGCCGGGTCTGAACCGCGAAATAGGTTTGCCCCGCCGCAATCACCGGCTTGGACGGATCGCCGTTCTGAACGATCAGGTAACAGGCATACCGCGACAGCCGCACATCGGCGACCTCGCGCTGGGCACCGGACCCCAAGTCGACCATTCTGGTGACGTCACCGAAATGGTCCGCCGGATCGAGCCCCGCCGCCGAGGCCGATACCCGAGCCTTCTCGATCACGGCCAGGAAGTTCCGGTATTCCTGATAACCCAGCACCGGCGCCAACTGCCGCGCCAGCCAGTGCTCCGCGCCCTCGTCTTCGTGGCGGATCGACTCGAACGAGTCGCGGTGCGGAGGGGCGATGTTGGTCATTCGACGACTATCGCGCGATTGGAACAAATTGGCAACTTTCTGGTCGGCGAGAACCGGGCTATTCTGGCATTATGGAAACCTGCAAACCCTCCCTCAGTCCCGCAAACCTCAGAGTACTGGGCGCTGTGATCCACCTGACGCGTGAGCACAATCACGCGCCGACGCTTCAGCAGGTCGCAACGGCAGTTGGCTTGAAAGCCAAGTCAACGATCTGCGTCCACATGAAGAAGCTTGAGGCTGCCGGACGTATCCGTCGGGACTACCGGCACGAAGTGATCATCACTCTTCTACCCTGACGGCAGCCGCGCCAGACCGGCCGGATATGGATGCCGATGCCAGAAACAGTCCCCCGGGCGTGGAGCCGGGCTGGTCGCGGCATGCAGGCGGGAGCGATAGCCGATCGCATGGATCAGTCGGCGCACGTTGAGTTCGGACGCGATATTCTTGCCGCGAACGCGGGACATGCGTTTGGAACGCAGATCAGGGTTGAGAGTGTCGGATTTCATTCCAGCCGACACCATTACCCCTGAATGGCAGTCCGACCGAGCAAATCGTCAGCGATCGAGGTGGCACGCTCCTCCCAGAAGACCGGCAGCCCGGCGGCTTGATTGATCAGCTCGCCATAAACCGGCTCCGAAAGGTAATGAGCATGAAGTACTTGCCCGTGAGTGGTGGGTGTAACGCCACTATCGGACAGTGCTTTTCCTGGTGCCTTGGCCTTCCACTTCGCATTGCTGCTGCGAAGCATCGGGGTGAGATTGGCGACACACTCAACAGTCCCCCTACCGTCGCCTCTCCAAGCCTCAAGCTGCGCTGTGACGAAGTTGTCTCGGACCCAGGCCTTCGGATAGAGGTGATGGACCTCAACCGGCTCAGACGATTTGCCTAAGACGATGCTCTTCATCGGCTCCAAAATATCGAAGCCAGGCCGCGTAAGAAGGGGCAAGACAAGTGCCTTACCAAACGCCCCTGCTGGCTTCGCATCTAACAAAGAAGCCGTGAGAGAACTCCTTGAGGGTGCTGGAGCGACATTCTCGTCGAGCATAAACGTGGCCGCAGTAGCCCAATCGCCGAAATTTGCAGCTGCCGCATAGCCATCAAGCAAATCTGACAGCAATTTCAGATCTGTTGCCATTTTGGTCAGGAAACCCTGATCATACCTACTAGTTAGGCAATTTCTCCAAAAGAATGCTCTGTATAGAGCGTCAATCGCGTCAACCTGCCATTCTCGACCGTCAACCTTATTGGTCCACCGCAAGCCGACGTAAACCGCCGCGCTAACGGGGTACGGGCATGACTTCATCGCGAATTTGTTGCGAGCCACGCACGTTTGAAAATCGCCGATGTAGGAGGCCAATTCATCCGTTTTGGATATTACCTCTTTCCAATGCTCGGTTGGCGTGGCCAGCAGATCGCCCGACTTCACCGAAGCGACTGGCGATTGCTTTCCCCCAACCTTGCGGGGAGGCGAAGGATTCTGTTCCGCTAGGTATGTGGCAGTGACGAACTGCGCGATAAGTTCAGGGCGGTCTTCCGGGTCTGACCACCCAAGCGCCCCGGGTCGCTGGCCCAGCTCCCGAATCCATTCCCTAAGAAGGGTCGGTCCTCCTGCATCATCCGTTGTATCGGCGTAGAGCCAAGAATGGATGAGATCGACCGTTGAGACCTTGGTCCCAGTCGTGTTCAAAGTTTCAAAAATCTCGCAAATCGTTCCAAGATCGTATTTTCTAGGCACGACATAAACCGCAAGAGAAGTTTCAGTTATCCCATTGATTGCATTGTCTAGAATCTCGGCGCGGCGATCTAATTCATCCCTCGGCGGAAGATTCCCATCCTTATAGTATTGGTCATCCATCAGATCACGAGAGTACTTAATCCACTGCTTCTTGATGGTCTCACTGCTCGTGAGATCCATCTCGAACGGAAAAAGTCCGGCGGCAATGCAGTGAGCCAGAGTGTCGAGCCCCTGCGCTTCAATCTCGCTGATTTTCTTGAACACGATCCGGTCGATCGCTTCATCGGCAGTCACATTGAGGAAGAATTTTCCAGCATGGCGACGCCTAGCGTCCGTGGCCCGGAGTCCACCGAAAGCCATGGCGATCGCCGTTGACCTTTGCCGGCCATCAAGAATCGCAAAGGCCTTGTTCGTTCGATCTGCATTGTCGCCGAAATATATCAGGTTGCTCTCATCCAAATCCGCTGGACTGTCCGGAAGCGAGACATGCTCCAGGTCCAAACCGGAATTATCCGGCTGTTCCCACAGGGTCATCATTCCTATCGGTCTGGAATCGATGATCGAATGCAGGAGAGAGATTACGTCTGCAGTGCTCCAGACAAACTCTCGCTGGAAGCGAGGCACGAGGTACTCCCCCTCCCGGAGCTTGTTTACGAGCTCAGGAATCTGAATGCTGGTGACCAACTCGCTCATTTTTTTCCTTTAGATCGCCAGACAAGAACAACGAGAGAACGCCATTTAGGCGCGAGACTCAATCATCATCCATCTTAAGCGCCGCGATAAACGCCTCCTGCGGGATCTCCACCTTCCCGAACTGGCGCATGCGCTTCTTGCCGGCCTTCTGCTTTTCCAGCAGCTTCTTCTTCCGCGTCGCGTCGCCGCCGTAGCATTTGGACGTGACGTCCTTCCTCAGCGCCCGCACGGTCTCGCGGGCGATGATCTTGCCGCCGATGGCGGCCTGGATCGGGATGACGAACATGTGGGGCGGGATCAGGTCCTTCATCTTCTCGACCATGCCCCGGCCGCGCGTCTCGGCGCGGGCGCGGTGGACCAGCATGCTGAGGGCGTCGACCGGCTCGGCATTGACCAGGATGCTCATCTTGACCAGGTCGCCGACCTTGTAGTCGGTCAGTTCGTAATCGAAGGAGGCATAGCCCTTGCTGATCGACTTCAGCCGGTCGTAGAAGTCGAACACCACCTCGTTCAGCGGCAGCTCATAGACCACCAGCGCGCGGCTGCCGACATAGCTCAGCTCGACCTGCGACCCGCGCCGGTCCTGACACAGCTTGATGACCCCACCCAGATATTCGTCCGGCGTCAGGATGGTGGCCTTGATCCAGGGTTCGCTGATGGTCTCGATCTGCATCACGTCAGGCAGGTCGGCGGGGTTGTGCAGGTCGATCTCGCGCCCGTCCCGCAGCCCGATCTTGTAGACCACCGACGGGGCCGTCGCGATCAGGTCGAGGTTGAACTCGCGGCTGAGGCGTTCCTGGATGATCTCCAGATGCAACAACCCCAGAAAGCCGCAGCGGAAGCCGAAGCCCAGGGCCGCGCTGGATTCCATCTCGAAGGTGAACGACGCATCGTTCAGCCGCAGCCGGCCGATGGCGGCGCGCAGATCTTCGAAATCGGCGGCATCGACCGGGAACAGGCCGCAGAACACCACCGACTGCACGTCCTTGAACCCCTTCAGAGGCTCGGCCGTCGGTTTCTTTTCGTCGGTGATGGTGTCGCCGACGGCGGCGTCGGCGACTTCCTTGATCTGGGCGGTGATGAAGCCGACCTCGCCGGGCCCCAGGCTCTCGACCGGGGTGTTCTTGGGCAGGAAGACCCCGACCCGGTCGATCAGATGGGTCGAGCCGTTCTGCATCATCTTGACGCGCATCCCGGCCTTCAGCGTCCCGTCGAACACCCGCACCAGCACCACGACGCCCAGATACGGATCGTACCAGGCATCGACCAGCAGGGCCTTCAGCGGCGCATCCGGGTCGCCCTTCGGCGCCGGCAGGCGGGTGACGATGGCCTCCAGCACATCCTCGATGCCGATACCGGACTTGGCGCTGCACAGGACGGCGTCGGAGGCGTCGATGCCGATGACGTCCTCGATCTGCTGCCTGACCCGATCTGGCTCCGCCGCCGGCAAGTCGATCTTGTTAAGGACAGGCACGATCTCGTGATTGTTGTCGATCGCCTGATAGACATTCGCGAGCGTCTGGGCCTCGACCCCCTGCGATGCATCGACCACCAGCAGCGACCCCTCGCACGCCGCCAGCGAACGGGACACTTCGTAGGCAAAGTCCACATGCCCCGGCGTGTCCATCAGGTTGAGCACATAGTCCAGCCCGTCATGCGCCTTGTAGTTCAGCCGCACGGTCTGGGCCTTGATCGTGATCCCCCGCTCCTTCTCG
Source organism: Rhizobium sp. Q54 (assembly GCA_943369795.1). Lineage (GTDB taxonomy): Bacteria > Pseudomonadota > Alphaproteobacteria > Caulobacterales > Caulobacteraceae > Brevundimonas. The sequence goes on from CALROO020000016.1 coordinate 26,644, forward strand.
ATGTCCATGTTGTCAAGGACTTGCGCCGACATTTCGCGCGCCGTCAGGCCGCCCGTGACCTGGATCAGCCGATCGGACAGAGTCGATTTGCCATGGTCGATATGGGCGACCACGGAGAAGTTTCGGATGCGTTCGATGGGGGGTGTCGTCATGGTGCGGCGCGGTTAGCACGGCGGGGCCGGTTCGCCAAAGCGGCATGGGGTCCGCCGCCTTTCCGGCGCGGGGATTACTTCGACGTAATGGGTCGCCTCCGGGTTTGAGCTTGGCAGCCGAAAACGGTAATCAACGCCTGATGACAAGCGGGTTGGGCCCGCACACCGCGCCGTGGGCTCCCCGACCTTCGGCCGATCAGGGGACAGACCGTGCTTCGAGCCACCACGTTTCGCGCCTTCGGCCTCGCCCTAGCCCTGACATCGAGCCTCGCGGCCTGCCATGGCGGCGACGCCAAGAAGGAGGAGGCCGCACCGTCCAGCCAGACCGTCACGGTGGCCACGGCGACTCGCACCGACCTGCCCCGCGTCATCTCGGCCTCCGGCAGCGTCTCGGCCTGGGAGGAGGTCCCCGTCGGGGCCGAGACCGGCGGTCTGGTCGCCACCTCGGTGCTGGTCGATGAAGGATCCTACGTTCGCCAGGGCCAGCCCCTGGTCCAGCTGAACACCGCCCTGTTGTCCGCCCAGGTCCGCCAGCAGCAGGCCGCCCTTCAGACGGCCGAGGCCAATGCGTCGCGCGACGATGCCGCCCTGGCCCGAGCGCAGGAGCTGAAGGAACGCGGCTTCCTCAGCCAGGCCTCGCTGGATACGGCCCTGGCCAATCAGCGCAGCTCGACCGCCGGCGTCGCCCAGGCGCGGGCCAGCCTGTCCCAATCCCAGACCCAGCTGTCACAGGCCACCATCCGCGCGCCGGTGTCCGGCCTGATCATCAGCCGCAGCGTCACGCGCGGCCAGATCGTCGCTGCCGGGACAGAGCTGTTCCGCATGGTCCGCGACGGCCGTCTGGAGCTGGACGCCCAGGTGCCGGAGACCGACCTGCCGCTGCTGCGTGCCGGAATGACCGCAGACATCGTCTCGGATCAGGCGGGCCAGACCACCGGCTCGATCCGCATCGTCACCCCGGAGGTGGACCCCCAGACGCGTCTCGGCGTCGCCCGCATCGCCCTGGCATCCGGTAACGGCCTGCGCCCCGGCATGTTCGCCCGCGCCACCATCGACGCCGGAACCCAGCCGGGGGTCAGCGTGCCGACGGCCTCGGTCCTTTACCGCGAGAACCGCGCGGGCGTCTTCGTGCTTCAGGCCAACAACACCGTCACCTTCGTGCCGGTGACCGTGGCGGGTCGCGACGATCAGCGCACCTCGGTCGGCAATATCCAGCCGGGGGCTCGCGTCGTGGTCTCGGGCGCCGGGTTCCTGAACGAGGGCGACCGGGTGTCGGTCCAGGCGACGCCCCCGGCGACCGCCGCACCGGCCACGACGACCGCTCCGGCCCGGAAGTGAGGTCATGAACAACATCTCCTCCTGGGCGATCAAGAACCCGATCCCGATCATCCTGCTGTTCGTCCTGCTGACGGTCGGCGGGCTGGTCGGCTTCATGGGGATGCGGATCAACAACAACCCCGACATCGCCTTTCCGCTGGTTTCGATCACCGCCGCCCGCCCCGGCGCGGCTCCCGCCGAGATGGAGACCCAGGTCACGCGGTTGATCGAGGATTCCCTGGCCGGCCAGTCCGGCGTGCGCCAGATCACGTCCCAGATCCTGGACGGCGTCTCGATCACCACGGTCCAGTTCGAGCTGGAAACCGACGTCGAGCGCGCCACCAACGACACCCGAAACGCCGTCAGCCAGCTGCGCGCCGACCTGCCGCAGGACATGCAGGAACCGACGGTCGCCCGGATCGACATCACCGGCGACGCCCTGATCACCTATGTCGTCCGCTCCGGCACCATGAGCCCGGAACAGATCAGCTGGTTCGTCGACAACACCATTTCCCGCCAGCTTCTGGCCATCCCCGGCGTGGGCGAGGTCAACCGCTCGGGCGGGGTCGATCGCGAGATCCGGGTCGAGCTGGATCCCGACCGGCTGAATGCTTACGGCGTGACCGCCGCCCAGATCAGCCAGGCCCTGACCTCGGTCAACAACAACCTGCCCGGCGGGCGGATCACCGTCGGCGGGTCCGAGCGCGCGATCCGCACCGTGGGCCAGGCCGGGTCGGTCGATCAGCTGGCCGCAACCCTGATCCCGCTGTCGGCGGGCCGCACCATCCGGCTGGACCAGCTGGGCACCGTCTCCGACAGCTGGACCGAACCCCGCACCCTGGCCCGGTTCAATGGCCAGGAGGCCGTGACCTTCAGCTTCCTGCGCTCGCGCGAGGCGTCGGAGGTCACGGTCGCAGACCGCGTCCGCGAGCGTGTCGCCGAACTGGACGAGGCCAATCCCCAACTGGAGATCGAACAGGTCACCGCCAGCGTCGAATATATCGAGGAGAGCTACCTCGCCTCGCTGGAAGCTCTGGCCCTGGGTGCCTTTCTGGCGGTCGTGGTGGTGTTCATTTTCCTGCGCGACTGGCGCGCGACCCTGATCGCGGCGACGGCCATGCCGCTGTCGCTGATCCCAACCTTCATGATCCTGGAGCCGCTGAACCAGTCGCTTAACGTGGTCACCCTGCTGGCCCTGTCGCTGACCATCGGCATCCTGGTGGACGACGCCATCGTGGAGATCGAGAACATCGTCCGGCATATGCGGGACGGCAAATCCCCGTATGACGCCTCGATGGAGGCGGCCGACGAGATCGGCCTGGCGGTCGTGGCGACAACGGCCACCATCATCGCGGTGTTCGCGCCCGTCGGATTCATGCCGGGTATCATCGGCCAGTTCTTCAAGGCGTTTGCCCTCGCGGCCTGTGTGTCCGTGGCCTTCTCCCTGGTCGTGGCGCGGACCCTGACGCCGCTGATGGCCGCCTATCTGCTGCGTCACCACAAGCATGAGGACCGCGATCCGCCGTGGATGCGGACCTATCTGAAGATGCTGCGCTGGTGCCTGGGCAATCGGTGGAAGGTGTTCGGCATGGGCATCGCCCTGTTCATCGGCACCGGTGCGATCGCCCCCATGGTTCCGTTCGAGTTCCAGCCGTCGGGCGACCAGTCGCGCGCCGCCTTTTCGGTCGAGACCCCGCCCGGATCGACGCTGCGCGAGACCGACGCCATCGTCCAGCGGCTGACGCGCGATCTGCGCGCCCGACCCGAGGTCGTGTCCGTCTATGCCGCCATCGGCGGGCAGGACGTGAACCAGGCCAATGTCTATGCCGACATGGTGCCCAAGGGCGACCGCGATCTGAGCCAGCAGGCCTTTGCCCGCGAAATGGTCGACAGCTGGGACGGTATCGCCGGAGCCCGCATCGGAGCCGGGATCGCGATCCAGGGCGGTGGTCCCAGCGACGGCACGACCTACACCTTCGCCCTGCTCGGCGACGATCCCGCGACGCTGGCCGCCGCTTCGCGCGCCGTGGAGGCCGAGATGCGCACCGTCCCGGGCCTCGCCAATGTCATCAACACCGCCTCTATCGCCCGACCCGAGATCGTCGTTACCCCTCGCCCGGACCAGGCCGCCCTGATGGGCGTCTCGGCCCAGACGATCAGCCAGGCCGTGCGCGTGGCGACCCTGGGCGACGTCGATCAGGCCCTGGCCAAATACAATCTCGGCGACCGCCAGATCCCGATCCGCATCTTGTTGAACCCCGATGCGCGAGAGAACCTGGCGGTGATCGAGAACCTGCGGGTGCCGAACGGCGAGGGCACGCCCATCCCGCTCAGCGCCGTCGCCGACGTCTCGTTCGGGTCGGGCCCGTCCCAGGTGCTGCGCCAGGACCGTTCCCGCATCGCCTCGATCACCGCAGAGCTGAACGGCATCCGCTCCGGCGAGGCCTCCGCCGCCGTGCTGCAACTCCCGTCGGTCCAGAACCTGCCCGAAGGCGTGCGCCAGGTGGCGGCGGGCGACGAGGAGTTCATCCAGGAGATGATCTCCGGCTTCACCATCGCCTTCATCACCGGCATCCTGCTGATGTATGCGGTGCTCGTCCTGCTGTTCAAGAGTTTCGCCTATCCGATCACCATCATGGCGGCCCTGCCCCTGGCCATCGGCGGGGCCTTCGTGGCCCTGTTGATCGGGGGATCCAGCTTCTCGATCTCGTCCCTGATCGGGGTGCTGATGCTGATGGGGATCGCGGCCAAGAACTCCATCCTGCTGGTCGATTACGTCATCATCGCCGAGAAGGAGGGCATGCCCCGCTTCGAGGCCATCATGGACGCTGCGCACAAGCGGGCGCGTCCCATCTTGATGACCACCTTCGCGATGGGGGCCGGCATGATTCCGGTCGCCGTGGGCTGGGGTGCCGACGTCGAGTTCCGCCAGCCGATGGCCATCGCCGTGGTCGGCGGGCTGATCTCCTCCACCCTGCTGTCGCTGCTCTACATTCCGGCGATCTTCACCATCGTGGACGACGTCAGCGGCTGGGCCCGCCGCCGCATGGGCAAGGCCTTCGCCGGCCAGCGTCAAGGCCCGCACGATCGCGCGCCAGCGCATGACGGGACGCCTCAACCGGCCGAGTAGATAGCGACGTTTCTGTCTGCTCTCTTCTTTCGTCATTCCGGGCGCAGCGCAGCGGAGACCCGGAACCCAGCTGCGCCGAAGGCGATCTTTTCAGTCAAACTGTTTGACGCCAGTATCCGCGACAGGTTCGCGCTCGCGCGCGCCGCTGGGGTCCGGGTCTGCGGATCGCTTCGCTCACCTTCGCCCGGAATGACGAAAGAAGGCGGCGAACGCTCTCCAGTCTGCCAGTCGCCTCGATCCACAACAGCACGCGGCCCACAAAAGAAAACCGGCCGGGGTCGCCCCCGGCCGGTCGGTAGTTTCGGCCTCTTGCGGGCCGATCAGTATTTGAAGCGGACCGTGGCGCCGAAGGTGCGGGGCTGGCCCAGGAAGGCGTCGTAGGTCTGGGTGTCCAGGGCCGGGTTGTAGAAGGTGCCGTTGGGCTGGACCGTCCGCTGGAACGCCGTGCCTTGCAGCGGGGCGTTGTAGGCGACCTGGATATATTCCTCGTCGGTCAGGTTCTGAGACCAGATGTCCAGGGTCCAGCGGTCATCCTCGGTGCCGAACGAGATGCGGCCGTTGACCAGGGTCAGGTCGTCCTGTTGCTTGGCGGGCAGGTTGTCCGAACCGGTGTTATATTCGGTCGTATACTTCGCCTGCATGCTGAGGCCGAACCGCAGGCCGTTGCCGATCGAGCGGTCGAAGTTGAAGCCGGCGGTGGCCGACCATTCCGGCGCGAACGACGGGGCATTGCCCGGCAGCAGCGACAACTGCGGGAAGTTGGCCGGCGAGGCCAGTTCCGCCGCCGTGAAGTTCGAGAAGGCCGCGTCCGTATAGGTCAGACCGGCCGACAGGCTGAGGCCCTCGATGGGGGTGAACCACAGGAAGTCGGCGTCGACGCCGCGGGTGGTCAGCTCGGGGATCGATTCCACCACGAAGGCGGTGCCGAGGAAGGTGTTGAGCTGGAAATTCTCGAATGTCTGGTCGAAATAGGTGGCGTTCAGCAGGACCGAGCGATTGAACAGGGTCGCCTTGAAGCCCAGTTCGTAGCTGTCGACCGTTTCCGACGGGAAGAACAGGGTGGCGTTCGGCGTGATGCCGGCCTGCACCCGATCCAGGTTGTAGCCGAACGACTTGTAGCCCCGCGCGAACGAACCGTAGGTCAGCAGCCAGTCGGTCGGGCGATAGGCCAGTTTGACGGTGCCGCTGATCTCGCTGTCGTTGACCTCTTCGCGGATCTTGCGGTTGCCATAGGCGGAGTTGGCCCAGGGCAGGCAGATGTTGGCCAGGAAAATAGGGGCGTTGGCACCCAGTACCTGACCGATTGCACCAGCATTGCCCAAGGCCGCGTTACAGGTGTTGCCGTTGCCATTCTGGTTGGTCTGGAGACCGTCCAGCGACTTGTTGTCGTAGGTGTAGCGCAGGCCCACCGTCAGATCGAGCTGCTCGGTGAAGTGGAAGGTGTTGTTGGTGAACAGGGCGATCGATTCCGACGCCTGGCTATACTTGTCCTCGGCACCCTGGCCGACGATGAAGCCGGGGCCTGTCGCCTGGAATGCGGGAACGGTGACGAGGGTGCCGCCTGGGCCGAACGGGCCGCGACCGCTGCCACCGGTCTGCAAGCAGGCTCCGAACGACTGAGCGGTTTGCCCGGGGCGAGTGAAGCAGCCGATGATGCCGGGGCTGACCGGGATCGCCGGGTTGGCACCGTTGATGTTGGCCGACAGGAGGAACGACAGGAAAGGCGTGTAGTCTGCCCCAAAATAGTAGCTGTCGGTCCGGGCGATGTCTTCCTTGGTGGCGAAGAAGCCGACCAGCCAGTCCAGCTTGTCAGTGGCCCCTGCCAGACGGAATTCCTGAGTCAGATTGTCGACCTTGAAGCCGTAGTCGCCGTCATCGACGCGGTACAGGATGTCGGCGCCGGTGAAGTCCAGATCCTGGCCGTTGGAGGTCGACCAAGAGCGCCACGAGGTGACGCTGGTCAGGGTCGCGTCACCCCAGCGGTTCAGGTCGATGTTGGCCTCGGCCGACAGACCCTTGTCCTCGATCTCCTGGCCCGTCGAACGGTTAGCATAGGCCGTGCGCGAGAACGGCAGGGTGCCGAAGCCCGCGGCCGGCGGACGCTGGCCGGTGCCGTTCGAGAGACCATCGATGAAGGGGTAGGTCTGGCCGGTGCGGATCTGGGTGCCGACGCAGCAGTATTCGTCGCGCTTGGCATAGTCGGCGATCAGCCGGACCGAGACGCTGTCGCTGGGCAGGACCAGCAGCTGGCCGCGAACGGTCCAGAAGTCCTGGTTCTGGTCGTCGGTCTCGGTGCGGGGACCATCGCCCAGGTCGATGTCGTTGAAGCCGTCGCGCGTCCGCTTGGCGGCATACAGGCGGAAGGCGGTGGTGTCGTTGATCGGACCGGTGACAGAGCCCGACACGCCCATGGCGTCATAGTTGCCGTAGGTCGCCTCGGCCGAATAGCCAGGGGTGAACGAGGGGGCCTCGGTGATGATGTTGACGACGCCGGCCGAGGTGTTCTTGCCGAACAGCGTGCCTTGCGGTCCTTTGAGGACCTCGATCCGGCTCAGTTCGCCCAGATCGCCGAAGCCGACGCCGTTGCGCGAGCGATAGACTCCGTCGATCACCACGCCCACCGAGCTTTCCAGGCCGGGGTTGTCACCGACGGTGCCGACGCCGCGGATACGCACGGTGGTCGAGGCTTCGTTGGTGGTCGAGGTCACGGTCATGCCAGGCGTCAGGATGGTCAGATCCTTGATGTCCTTGACGCCCGCGTCGGCCAGCACTTCCTGCGACAGGGAAGTGACCACGATCGGCACGTCCTGAAGGCTCTGTTCGCGCTTCTGGGCGGTGACGATGATGTCGTCGACGGTCGTCGCCGGCTCTTGGTCCTGGGCCGAGGCGGTTCCGGCAAAACCGAAGGCGACGGCGCCGACGACGGCGGCGGACGCGGTGCAACGAAGAATTTGAGTAAGACGCATGAAACGGCTCCCGATCCTGTGCCCGAGCACCGTCAGAGCGGCGTCGTGGCGATTCCTGAATTCCCTGATCCGCGTCCTTCTGACGTGACGGCGGATTCTTGAGCCTCTGGCGTAATCCAAGCCGCGCACAGCGACAAGCGATCGCAGGGGCGGGGCCGCATTTCAGCCTCGCCACAGCACCCTGTGTGACGCAAAAGCGACAAAAAACGATGCCCTTAGGTCAATATTCGCCTAGTTCGGCTGAGTATCGGGAGAGATTTCGCCAGATGGCTCGCTCAAGTGAACGGCCTTCAGTTTGCGCCGCTGCCGTGCCGCGACCGCCAGCACGATGGCCGCGCCGATGCCGGACAGGACCGAGCCCCCGATCACGCCCAGCTTGACCTCGACTTGTTCGGGCGAATCCACCGCGCCGGGGAAGGCCAGCGCGCCGATGAACAGGCTCATGGTGAAGCCGATCCCGGTTAGCAGGCTGACGCCGTACAACTGGAGCCAGGTCGCGCGCGACGGACGCTTGCCGATCTTCAGCGCCGAGGCCAGCCAGGTCATGCCCAGCACCCCGGCCTGCTTGCCGATAAACAGTCCCATCGCGATGGCCAGGACCAGTGGCGCGAACGCCTGTTCCAGCGACAGGCCCGCGAACGATACCCCCGCCTTGGCGAAGGCGAACAGCGGCAAGACAAGATAGGCGTTCCAGGGATGCAGATCGTGCATCGCCTCCTTGAGCGGGCTCTGGCCATCGCAGTCTCGCGGCTCGACCGGCACGATCATGGCGAAGGCCACCGCTGTCAGGGATGTGCTGACGCCCGCCTGTACCGTCAGATACCATACGAGCGCGAACCCCAGCACCCAGAACGGCGGGCCGATCTTGTGCACCCGCCCAGCCACGGCTCCGATCGCGAGCACCGCCGCCACGCCCAGCAGCGGCATCCAGGCCACCCCCGAACTGAACAGGACGGCGATCAGCAGGATGGCCCCCAGGTCGTCGACGATGGCCAGGGTCAGCAGAAAAACCCTGAGCGACGACGGCAGCCCCTTACCCACCAAGGCGAAGACGGCCAGGGCAAACGCGATGTCGGTGGCCAGCGGGATCGGCCAGCCTTGATGCGGCGCCCCGATCATGCCGGAAAGCAGCAGATAGATTCCCGCCGGTGCCGCCATCCCGCCGATCGCGGCGAGGATGGGCGTGGCCAGCTTCTTCGGATCGCTGAGCTCGCCCTTGAGAATTTCGTATTTGATCTCCAGCCCGACCACGAGGAAGAAGATGGCCATCAGGCCTTCCTTGATCCATTCGCTGATCGACTCCTGGATGACGATCGGTCCGATCTGGAGGATGTGCTCGCTCTTCAGCCAGCCAAAATAGGCGGCCGACAGCGGCGAGTTGGCCACGATCAGGGCGGCGATCGCCGCCAGCCCGAGCACGGCCCCGGAAGCCGCTTCGGTCTTGAGAAAGTCGAGTGTCAGTTTGCGCGCCACGGCGGCCTCCGATCAGAAAGGTCTGTTTCCGTGGCGCCCGGTTATCGACGGACGCCGGACCGGATTCGCCCTTACACACTCGGGCGCCGGCCTGGCTCGAACCGCCAAAACGGCGAGCCTGATCTCTGCGTGCAGGCATAAGGATTTCATAAGGACGGATCAATCGAAACCGGCGCGGTTGCGCACCGGAGCCGCCCGCCGCATCTGACGCATATGCCGATTTCCCCGACCTATCGCCCCGACCCCGCCTTCGCCGCCCTGGGGCCCGAGTTCGGCGATTCGGTCGCGGCCGCTTCGTTTCCCACGACGATCCTGCGTCATCGCAACGACCGAGCCGCCGCCGAGGTGGGCCTAGCCGATTTGACCGAGGCCGAATGGATCGCCCATTTCGGTCGGTTCCAGCCTCTGCCCGGACAAGCCGGTCCGATCGCCATGCGCTATCACGGGCACCAGTTCCGCCACTACAACCCTGACCTCGGTGACGGGCGAGGCTTTCTGGCGGCCCAGATGCGGGATGCCGACAATCGCCTGCTGGACCTCGGCACCAAGGGCTCCGGCACCACACCCTGGTCCCGCGCGGGCGACGGGCGGTTGACGCTGAAGGGCGGCGTGCGTGAGGTGCTGGCCGCGACCATGCTGGAGGCGCAGGGCGTGCCGACCAGCCGGGCACTCAGCCTGATCGAGACCGGCGAGGCGCTGGAACGCGGCGACGAACCGTCCCCGACGCGGTCCGCCGTCCTGGTGCGGCTCCAGCACAGCCACGTCCGCTTCGGCACCTTCCAGCGCGCGGCCTACTTTGAACGCGCCGACCATATCGAGACCCTGATCGAGCATGTCCGATCGCTCTACCACCCCCAGGTCGCACCCGGCGACGCGCCCGGCCTGCTGTCCGCCATCGTCGAGGTCTCGGCCCGGTTGACGGCCCGCTGGATCGCTGCAGGTTTCGTGCACGGCGTGCTGAACACCGACAATCTGAACGTCACGGGCGAGAGTTTCGACTATGGCCCCTGGCGGTTCCTGCCCGCCTATGAGCCCGGCTTCACCGCCGCCTATTTCGATTCCAGCGGCCTCTATGCCTTCGCGCGTCAACCCGAGGCGGTGTTCTGGAACCTGACCCAGTTGGCCGGCTGCCTGAAATTGATCGCCGACGCCGCCCCGCTGACGGAGGCGCTGAACGGGTTCGGCCCCGCCTATATCCGCCATCTGCGCGCGGCCTTCCTCGACCGGCTCGGCGTCAGATCGCTCGGCGAGGCGGCGGATCAGCGGCTGCTGGACACCACCCTGGCCCTGCTGCGCGAAGGCGGCGAGACGATGCGGTGGGAGCCGCTGTTCTTCGACTGGTTCACGGGCTTCGGATCGTCGGCGCGGGCGCTGTCGGGGCCCCGCGCCAAGCTCTATCAGACCAAGACCTTCGCCGACTTCCGCTTCGCCCTGTTCGAACACGAGCCCGACCGGCCCGAACGGCTGGAAGCTCCGCTGTTCGCGCAGCCTGAACCGGAAGAGATGTTGATCTACGAAGTCGAAGCGATCTGGGCCGCGATCGATCGCGGCGACGACTGGTCGCTTTTTTCCGACAAGCTCGGTCGATTGGAGACGATGCGGCGCGTCTATCAAACGCAAGGGTGAACGCTGCCCGAAACCGACCGTGATCGATTAAGTCATCAATTGATGTCTTCAGCTGATGACATGAACAGAAAGCTGTGCCATACCCTTGCGGGCGACGTCGGGTGAACCGATATCGCGACTGTTACAGTTAGCGTCCCGAACTCGCCTCCGCGTCCTCCCCGACACCCCCGTTTCAGAGCCCTTTCGATGGCCAGCACCTATCCGATGAGCCCCGCGCCGCTCAGCCCGCGCGCGCGCCAGAGCCGCGACTTCACCAACCTGGGCCTGTGGACCTTCCAGGGCTGGATCGCGATGTTCTTCATCGCCGCCGGCTATGCCAAGCTGACCGAGCCGATGGACAATCTGGCTATCCTGCTGCGCTGGCCCGAACAGGTCAGCGAAAGCCTGGTCCGCGGCGTCGGCATCGTCGAGATCGTATTGGCGATCGGGGTGCTGGTTCCACTGATCTCATGGAAGGTCGGACGCTGGCCGCTGCTGGTCTCGGCGACCGGGCTGATCGCACTGCAAGCCACCATGCTGGCGGTTCACGCCGTCGGTCTGGATATCTCGCTGGCCGTGACCAATCTCGCCCTGCTGGCCATCACCATCCCCGTCCTGCTGGGCCGCCGCGCGCCGCGCTGACGCCTGCCGACCGGCATTTGTCGGAACAAAATTTCACCTGATCCCAGTCGCGCGCCCACTTCGCCCGCCAAGCGAAGGGGCGTCCGCAGGCCTGGCAGTCCTTGCTGGGCAGGTCGCCTTTCGACGGGGCGATGCCTTTATTGACGTGTTTACGCGCCATGCGGCGAACTGAAACCTTCCCTTTACGTGCGCGTCAAGTTATGAGCGTTTCATGGCGACCGCAGACGACCATCGCACATATTCCATCCGGCAGCTGTGCCGCGAGTTCGGCGCGACCGCCCGCGCCCTGCGCTTCTATGAGGACAAGGGGCTTCTGACCCCCGCCCGCAAGGGCCAGACCCGCGTTTATGACGCCCGCGACCGCGCCCGTCTGAAACTGATCCTGCGGGGGCGCCGCATCGGCTTCACCCTGCATGAGATCCAGGACATGCTGGATCTGTATGACAGGAACGACGGCAACACTCATCAGATGGCCATCGCCCTGCGCCGCCACCGCGCCCAGATCGAGGCCCTGAAACAGCAGCGTGAAGACCTCGATGCCGCCATCGAGACCGCCGAGGCCGCCTGTGCCGCGATGGAGGAACGGCTGGCCAATCTTCGTCCCGACCTGCTGCCCGGTGCCGAGGATTACGAGTCCGTCCTGAGCGCGCGCCTCAACCATGATCACGACCATCACCCGGTCCGCCATCCCTTCAAAGCGAGAGCCTGAGCCCCATGGCCTATAAAGCCCCCGTCCGAGACCTGACTTTCATCCTGAACGAGGTTCTGGAGATCGATCGTTATTCGAACTCGCCGGGCTTCGAGGACATCTCGTCCGATCTGGTCGGCCAGATCCTGGAAGAGGGCGCGAAATTCGCCGAGGAAGTGATCGCCCCGATCAACCATTCCGGCGACAAGGAAGGCTGTCACTGGAACGATGGCGTTGTCACCGGTCCCAAGGGTTGGAAAGAAGCCTATCAGGCCATGGTCGCGGCCGGCTGGCCCGCGCTTTCGGCCGACCCGGCCTATGGCGGCCAGGGCATGCCCGCCGTGGTCGGTATGGCATTCGGCCAATTCACCGCCGGGGCCTCGGCGGCGTTCTCGATGTATCCGGGTCTGACGGCGGGAGCCTATGCCGGCATCCACGCCAATGCGTCGGATGAGTTGAAGACCAAATACCTGCCCAAGATGGCCACCGGCGAATGGGGCGGGACCATGAACCTGACCGAGCCCCAGTGCGGCACCGACCTGGGCATGGTGCGCACCAAGGCGGTGCCGCAACCCGACGGCAGCTACAAGATCACCGGCCAGAAGATCTGGATTTCGGCCGGCGAGCACGACTTCACCGACAACATCATCCACACCGTCCTGGCCCGCGTCGAGGGCGCGCCGGCGGGGATCAAGGGCCTCAGCCTGTTCCTGGTGCCCAAGGTGATGGTCAATGACGACGGCTCGCTGGGCGAGCGGAACTCGCTGATGTGCACCGGGCTGGAGCACAAGATGGGCATCCACGGCAACGCCACTGCCGTGATGCAGTACGACGACGCCACCGGCTGGCTGATCGGCGAGGAAGGCCGGGGCATGAACAACATGTTCGTGGTGATGAACGAGGCCCGGCTGGGCACGGGCCTGCAAGGTCTGGCCATCGGTTCCGCCGCCTATCAGGCCGCGCTCGAGTTCGCCAAGGACCGCATCCAGGGCCGTTCGCTGACGGGGCCAAAGAATCCCGAGGCCCAGGCCGACAGCATCATGGTCCACCCCGATGTCCGCCGCATGCTGCTGGAAGCCAAGGCCTTCGTCGAAGGTGGGCAGGCCTTCGTTCTCTGGACCGCGCTGCAGGCCGATCTGGAGAAATCCGCCGACGAAGCGACCGCCACCAAGGCCAAGGATTACATGGGTCTGCTGACCCCGGTGCTGAAAGCCTATCTGACCGACAAGGGCTTCCACGTCGCGTCGCTGGGCATGCAGGTGCACGGGGGCAGCGGCTATACCGAGCATTTCCAGGCGTCGCAGTATCTGCGCGACGCCCGGATCACCATGATCTACGAGGGCACCAACGGCATCCAGGCGCTGGATCTGGTTGGACGAAAGCTGCCCGCCAACGGCGGGCGCGCCATCATGAGCTGGTTCGCCGACATCGACGCCTTTGTCACTGAGAACGGTGCGGATGGCCCGATCAAACCCTTTGTCGACGGCCTGGCTGACGCCAAGAAGAAGCTGCAGGAAGGGACCATGTGGCTGATGCAGAACGGCATGGCGAACCCGGACAATGCGGGTGCCGCCTCGACCGACTACCTGAACCTGTTCGGCCTGACGGCGCTCGCCTATATGTGGGCCCAGATGGCCAAGGCGGCGCAAGCCCAGGTCGATGCCGGATCGAGCGATCCCTTCTACGCCACCAAGCTGCAGACCGGCCGCTATTTCGTCGAACGCATCCTGCCCGACGCGGGCGCGCACCTGACCAAGCTGAAGACCGGCGCCGACGTGCTGATGGCCATGCCGGCGGAGGCGTTCTAAATCCTTCCCTCTCCCGTCGGGAGAGGGCTTGAGGCTCGGAGAGCGAAGCGATCCGCAAGCCGAAAGGGTGAGGGTCACGGTGCGAACCGGTGGATGCCAAACCCCTCACCCTTTCGCGCAAGGACGACGGCTGACGCCGCCGTGCGCTCAAGCCCTCTCCCGCTGGGAGAGGGTTTCATAAAGCGGAGCCGACCCATGCTGAACGTCCTCGACACCCCCGAACCCGATTTCATGCAGGACGAGGAGATCACCCTCTTCTCCGACAGCGTCGGCAAATGGATCGACGAGCACGCCCCGCCCGAGACGGTCCAATCCTGGATCGCCAACTCCAGCGTTCCGCGCGAACTGTGGAACACGGCGGGCGAAGCGGGCCTGCTGGGCCTGTCCATGCCCGAGGAGGACGGCGGCATGGGCGGCGACTATCGCCACGAGGTCGTGCTGATGCGTCAGCTCGGCTGGAAGGGTGCGGACCATTTCGGCATCAGCCTGCACAACGCCATCGTCGCCCCCTACATCTGGCACTATGGCACCGACGAACAGAAGGCGCGCTGGCTGCCGCGCTTGGTTTCGGGCGAACTGGTCGGTGCCATCGCCATGACCGAGCCGGGCGCGGGCTCGGACCTGCAAGGCGTCAAGACCACGGCGATCCAGTCCGGCAACGGCTATGTCGTCAACGGTTCCAAGACCTTCATCACCAACGGTCAGCTGGCCAATTTCATCATCGTCGTCGCCAAGACCGACCCTGCCGCCGGAGCCAAGGGCACGAGCCTCATCGTCGTCGAGACCGACGGCACCGATGGCTTCGAACGCGGTCGGAACCTGCACAAGATCGGCATGGAGGGCAACGACACCTCCGAACTGTTCTTCAACGACGTCAAGGTCCCTGCCGACAACATCATCGGCGGCGTCGAGGGCCAGGGCTTCGTCCAGTTGATGCAGCAACTGCCCCAGGAACGGCTGAACATCGCCATCCAGGGTGTCGCCGCCGCCGAGCGAGGCCTGGCCGAGACCCTCGCCTACGTCAAACAGCGCAAGGCCTTCGGCAAGACCGTCCTCGACTTCCAGAACACCCAGTTCAAACTGGCCGAGGTCAAGACCAAGCTGACCGTGGCCAAGGTGTTCTGCGACCACTGCATCGGCCTGCACCTGAAGGGCCAACTCGACGCCGTCACCGCCTCCATGGCCAAATACTGGGTCACCGACATCCAGGGCGAGGTGCTGGACGAGATGCTGCAGCTGCATGGCGGCTATGGGTATATGAACGAATACCCGATCGCCCAGCTCTACAAGGACGCGCGGGTCCAGCGCATCTACGGCGGGACGAACGAGATCATGAAGGTGCTGATCGCCAGATCCCTTTGATTTTTTCCGCTCATCCCCGCGAAAGCGGGGACCCAGCGCTTTCGCGAGGCACGGCGTCCGCCGCGTCGCCTCCGAAAATATCGTCGAAAAGATCGTCCCAACCGGGGTTCATCTTCTCGATCAATTCCAGCTTCCAGACCCGATTCCACTTCTTGATCTGACGCTCGCGCACAAACGCCGCGTGACGAGTCGGATGGCGCTCATACCAGACCAGGCGCGCGCATCCGTACTTGGCCGTGAACCCGCTGAACCGCTTCTCGCGATGCTGAATCGTCCGCGTGACGACCGAGTCGGTCGAGCCGGTATAGATCGTTCCATTCCGCTGGCTGGCGACGATATAGGTGAAGAAGGCCACGCATTGCCTCGCGAAAGCACTGGGTCCCCGCTTTCGGGGGGATGAGCGGAGATTTGTATGATCCGATTGTATGTTCAACCCAACCTTGAGGCCGCCGCCCCCGTCGCCCCCACGCCGGAGCAGTCCCGCTATCTCACCGGCGTCATGCGCCTGACCCAAGGCGACGACCTGCTGGTCTTCAACGGCCGTGACGGCGAGTGGCGGGCGACGATCACCGAGTTCACCAAGCGTGGCGTCGTCCTGACCTGCCAGGACCAGACCCGGCCCCAGGCGATCGGTCCCGACCTCGAATTGATCGTCGCCCTGGTCAAGAAGTCCCGCGTCGAGACCATCGTGGAAAAGGCCGCCGAACTGGGCGTCCGTCGCATCCGTCCGACGATCACCCGCCGCACCAATGTCGAAAAGGTGCGGCTCGACCGCCTCGACGCCATCGTCATGGAGGCCGCCGAACAGACCGGGCGGCTCGATGTGCCGGTCGTCGATGACACCGCGAAACTGGACACCATTCTTGACGGCTGGGACGCGAATCGTCGCCTGATGTTCTGCGACGAGACCGGCGGCGCGTCCGCAACATCCGCCCTACAGAGTGCAGGCGTCGGCCCCTGGGCCATCCTGATCGGCCCCGAAGGCGGGTTTGCCCCCGAGGAACGCGAACGTCTGATCGCCCTGCCCTTCACCACCGCCGTATCGCTGGGTCCGCGGATCCTGCGGGCCGACACCGCCGCTATCGCCGCCATGACCCTGTGGCAGGCCGCGCTCGGCGATTGGGAACGTTAGCCCTCAAGCAGGCGAGCGCCGCGCGCGAGCCGATAGGGAAAAGCATCTGCCCCTTGAGCCCGGCCCCATTCCTCGCCATCTAGCCTCGACACAGGCGCCACGGCGCGAGGGGCAATCCGCATGGCCGACGCGCCGCTGACCAAGGCCGATCTGATCGGTGCCATGACCGTGGGCATCAAGCCGAAATCGGAATGGCGCATCGGCACCGAGCACGAGAAATTCGGCTTCGACAAATCCACCCTGGGCCGCCCTGGCTATGAAGGCCCGAACGGCATCCACGCCATGCTGAGCGGCCTGCAACGCTTCGGCTGGGCACCAGTGGAGGAGGGCGGTCACGTCATCGCCCTGGAGCGCAAGAACACCGAGGGCTTCACCGCCTCTATCAGTCTGGAGCCCGGTGGTCAGTTCGAGCTGTCGGGCGCGCCGCTGAAGGACATCCACGAGATCTGCTCCGAGACCGGCCAGCATCTGATGGAGGTCAAGATGGTCGCTGACGAGCTGAATCTCGGCTTCCTCGGCGCCGGGTTCGATCCGCTGTGGACGCGCGAGGACGTGCCGATCATGCCCAAGGGCCGCTATGACATCATGCGGTCCTACATGCCCAAGAAGGGCGGCCTGGGCCTCGACATGATGCTGCGCACCTGCACCATCCAGGCCAATCTGGACTTCGATTCCGAGGCCGACATGGCGGCGAAGTTTCGCACCAGCCTGGCCCTTCAACCCATCGCCACCGCCCTGTTCGCCTGTAGTCCGTTCACGGAGGGTCGCCCCAACGGCTTCCTGACCGCCCGCGCCAATGTCTGGACCGACACCGATCCCGACCGGACCGGCATGCTGGGGTTCGTCTTCGAAGAGGGCTTTGGGTTCGAACGCTATGCCGACTACGCCCTGGACACCCCGATGTATTTCGCCAAACGCGACGGCAGATACATCGATGCCTCGGGCCAGTCGTTCCGCGCCTTCATGGATGGGAACCTGCCCGCCCTGCCCGGCGAGTTGCCGACGATGAAGGACTGGGCCGACCACCTGACCACCCTTTTCCCCGAGGTGCGGCTGAAACAGTATCTGGAGATGCGCGGAGCCGATGGCGGTCCGTGGAGCCGCATCTGCGCCCTGCCCGCGCTCTGGGGCGGCATCTTCTATGACGCGCCATCACTGGCCGCCGCCTGGGATCTCTGCAAGGACTGGGACATCGCCGACCACGAGCGCCTGCGCCGCGACGTCACGAAACTGGGCCTGAAGGCTGAGGTCGCCGGTCGCACCGTCCGCGACATCGCCGTCGACATAGTCGACATCGCCCGCGAAGGCCTCAAGAACCGCGCCAAATTCAGCGGCGGCATGGTCGATGAGCGCGGCTATCTGTCGGAACTGGAAGACATCGCCGACAGCGGCGTCACCCCCGCCGAGCGGCTGCTGGACCTGTATCACGGCGACTGGAACCACGACGTGAGCCGGATGTACCGCGATTTCGCCTACTGACGGCCTCGTCGGACAGCGGGCCGCCTATCGTCTCGCGAACACTCCGCGCGTCAGGCACGAGAAGACCAGACGTCCGCCCTCGTCCAGCAGGTCGTGCTGGGAGATGACGATGCCCTTGTCGTCGCCGACGGGGTCCTTGCCCATGATGGTCATCCGCCCGCGCAGCAGCTCGCCCGGTGGCGGGTTCCTCATGAACCGCAGACCATCCACGGCCAGCACCTTGGTCTGGGCCCAGCCGGCCGATTTCTCGGCGGCGAGGCGGCTCCACAGGGCATAGACCATGGCGTCCGGCGCGCCATAGGCCACGTCCCAGCCCGGCGCGAACCGCTCGACGAAGACCTCCATGTCCGCCTCCTGGACGGCGCAGGCTCCAAGCTGCAGCACCTGGCCGACCTCGATGTCTTCGAAATGGGCGTGGAGGGGATCGCTCATGCGGGTTCTTCCGAGACCCGCACCAAGAGCTTGCCGTCATGATCACCGGTGAACAGCCGGTTCAACGAATCTAATGCGCCTTCCAGCCCGTCGTCGACATGGACCTTCCACTTGACCGTGCCGTCGGCCAGCCACGGCCCCATCTCGGCGACCATTTCGCGGGCGCGGGGTGCATAGTCCATGACCAGGAAGCCCTGGACGTTGAGCCGGTGGGTGATGATCCGGCTGAAGTTCGGCGACGGCGGCATCTTGGTCGCATTGTAGGCCGAGATCAGGCCGCAGACGGCCATCCGGGCATGGACATTCAGCCGGTTCCAGACCGCGATCATGATGTCGCCGCCGACATTCTCGAAATTGAGGTCGATGCCGTCCGGGGCCAGCCGGTCCAGCGCCTCGCCCACGTCCTCGTTCTTGTAATCGATGGCCGCATCGAACCCGAGTTCCTCGGTCAGCCAGCGGCATTTGTCGGGTCCGCCCGCGATGCCGATCACCCGCGCCCCGCGTTGCTTGGCCACCTGCCCCGCGATCGAGCCCACGGCCCCTGCGGCGGCAGAGATGACCAGGGTCTCGCCGGGCTTGGGCTTCAGCACGTCGGTGACCCCGAAATAGGCGGTCAGACCCGTCATCCCCAGCACCGAGGCATTGGCCGTCAACGGCAGGCCGGGGAAGCGATGCACGGGCCGCAAGCCATCGTCATTGACCACCGCGTAGTCGGCCCAGCCGCCCGACATCGGGCTGACCACGTCGCCGACCTTGAACCGGTCCGATGTCGACCGTTCGACCACGCCCAGCGTCAGCCCGCGCATCACCTCGCCTAGACCGACCGGCGGCAGATAACCCTCGGCGTCGTTCATCCAGGTGCGGTTGGTCGGATCCAGCGACAGATAGACGGTGCGGACCAGAACCTGCGACTCCTTCAGGTCGGGTATGGGTGTCTCAACCAGTTCGAGGTCGCCCGGCTGGATCAGACCCTTGGGCCGCTGACGTAGAACCCATTGACGGTTGGTGGTGGCCATGAGGTCGTCTCCCGATCCGTTTCTTTTGGATACGGTCATTCTGACGAAGGCTTTGCACGCGGTCGAGAGGCAAAGAAAAAGGCGACCCTTGCGGATCGCCCTGAAGTGGCATCATCGAGAATGAGGCGCGGAGGCGACGGACCGGATCGCTCCGGTCCAAGTCGGGGGGGCGTCGTCGCCTCCGCATGACAAGAATGCCGTCCGTGCGACCGCGTTCCCGGACACTTGCAATTATTTCGCTGCGGACGACCATGCCGGAACGGCCAAGCCTGTCGCGACGTTCTGGGACCAGATGGCGACTGCCCAAGGAAGACTTTCATGACCGATCAAGACCCCCGCTCGCAACACAGCGCCGACGACGACATCCAGGTCGTGGACGTCAGGGATGCCCGCGGGGCCAGCCCCGGCAAGCGGATCGTCTGGATCCTGGTCCTGTCGGCGGGCGCGGCGGCGATACTGCTGCTGGGCATGTGGGCACTGTCGAACGGCGGCTTCGCCAGCCAGAACCCCAACCAGGGCGAACAGGCGGTCGATGCCGCAGCCTTCTCCGACGACGCAGGGGCCGTTCCCGCCTCGGATGCGCCGACCACCTCGACAGGCGAGCCGACCGCTCCGCCGACGGGTGAGGCCCCCAATGTCAACGCCCCCACGACGTCGACCGCACCGTCGGGCCAGTAAGATCTGAGCCTCAGTCCAGGGCGCAGATGTCGGGCAGGCCCCGCAAGCGTCCTGCATGGTCCAGCCCGTACCCGACCAGAAAGCGGTCCGGCGCGTCCCAGCCGACGAAGTCCGGCTCGGGCGCGCGGGGCAGGGGCCATGGCTTCTTGGCGAAGACGCAGGTCAGCACCTCCGACGCTCCCGCCTCGCGGGTGATCCGCACGGCCTCGGCCAGCGACAGGCCGGTATCGAACACGTCGTCCAGGATCAGAACCCGCCGCCCGGCGATGGGTCGCTGATAGGGGGCATAGACGTCGATCTTTCCCCGGCTGGACTGTTCGTCGCCGTAGGAGGCCAGCCACAGGCCGTCGAAACGGACGTTCCGCCCGATCCGCGCCAGGGCCCGGGTCAGATCCGCTGCGAACCACAGTCCTCCTGTCAGTAAAACCGCCGCCACCGTCTCGTCATCGATCACCGGCGCGATCCGGGCGGCCAGTTCGGCGACGATCCGGGCGATCTCGGCCTCGGGCAGCAGGATGGTGGGCGGTTCGGAGTCAGCCATGCCCGGCGGATACCGCCCCGGCATGGTCGTTGTCGAGCGGTGCCGCGTGGTCGTCGGCGATCGGTCGGGCCTCGACGGGGGCACCGTGCGAATCGCCGCCCTCGATGGGGGCCAGGGCCGAGCGCATCGGCGTGTCGTGCGCCTCGGCCTGTGGCGGGCGGCGGACGGGAGGGGCGGCGTGGTCAGGCGTTGCGTGAACGTCTCCGCCGTGATCGTCCTTGGCTTCGGTCGCATGGGCCGGTGCCGCGCCGCCCGTGACGAAATCGACGCCGACGCCAGCGGCCTTGCCGCCCGGATCGGGGATCATGGCCGCGAAACCCTGCACCCCGCCGGGCAGGACGGGGGCCGAATCGATGGCCACGACCTTGAAGCCGATCTCGGCCCCGTGTTCATCCAGCAGGGCCAGACGCACGGCGGGCGAGACCACCTCGCGGTCGCGGACGTTGCGGAGCGCACCGGAGACCAGCACATCATCCAGCGAATGCGGCGAGGTCTTGGCGCTGACCGCCTCGAACTCCAGCCCGGTCGGATTGACGGGCGAGCCGACGGCGGCATAGGCGGCTCCCGCGCGCGGGAACATCTCGACCACCTCGATGCGGAACAGCCAGGCTGCAGCGATCAGGCCGACGAAGACGCTGGCCAGACCGGCCCAGACGGCCCCGTGGGTCGCGGCCCGACGCAGGCGGCGCTGCTGCTCGGCCCGGGCGCGGAACGCCTTGGGCAGTTCGGGGGCCGGCGTCTCGGCCAGATCGGGCTCGGCCTCGTCTCGCTTGCCGAACCCGGCCTTGGCGGCGGCGGGCGTCGCGGCGACGGGCGCGGCGGCGGTCAGTTCAAGCGGCTCGTCGTTGGTTGCATGCCAGACGTGGGCGCAAGACTGGCAGCGCACGCGCCGTCCGGCCGCGCCGATCGCGTCATCGGGCGTGAAATAGCTGGTGGCGCACGACGGGCAGGTCAGTATCATGGTCGCTGACTGCGAGGCCTGTTAAGCCCCCTCCTGTCGCGGCAGATGCGGCACCGCCGTCCTGCCCGATCGATTCGAAAAAACCCGATGCCACTTTCCCCCCGTCGCGCCGCCGACCCTGTCGCCTCGTCCGAACCCGTTCGCCTGCAGGGCGTAGGTTTCGGCTATGCCGACCGGCCCGACGTGCTGCGGGACATTAACCTCGTTCTGACACGTGGCTCTTTCCACTTCCTTACCGGACCGTCCGGGGCCGGAAAGACCTCGCTGCTGCGCCTGCTGACCCTGGCCGAACGACCGACGTCGGGCAGACTGTCCCTGTTCGGTGCCGATGTCAGCGGGATCGGCGCGCGCGCGGTGCCCGGAATGCGCCGTCGCATGGGGATGGTGTTTCAGGATTTCCGCCTGCTGGACCACCTCGACGCCTTCGACAACGCCGCCCTGCCGCTGCGGCTGGCGGGTCGGAAGCGCGCTGAGTATGCCGACGATGTTCGCGAGATGCTGCGCTGGGTCGGTCTGGGCGACCGGATCGGGGCGCGGCCGGCGGCCCTGTCCGGCGGAGAGAAACAGCGGCTGGCCATCGCCCGCGCCGTCATGGCCCGCCCGGAGCTGATCGTCGCCGACGAACCGACCGGCAGCGTCGATCCCGTCATGGCCGAGCGGCTGATGGTCCTGTTCCAGTCGCTGAACCGGCAGGGCACGACCGTCCTGATCGCCAGCCACGACGAAAACATCGCCGCCCGATCCGGGGCCACCGTTCTGCGGCTGGATGGCGGCACCCTGCACGAGGGAATCGGCTGATGCGTCTGTTCCCGAACAGCGACACGGACCTGTTGCCACGCGAGGCGGCGGGCGAGACCTGGCTGGCGGCGGTGATCGCGGTCCTGTGTTTCATCGCCTGTCTGGCAGCAGTGGGCGCGGCCTCGGCCGACCGAGCCGCCCACGGCTGGGCCCGTCAGCTCCGCGCCGAGGCCACGGTCCAGGTCCGCCCCCGCGTCGGCGAGACCGGCCCCACCGCCGCCGCCCGCGCCGCCGAGACCCTGGCTGGGGTCGATGGGGTTGCTGAGGCCGTCGCCCTGGATCGCAAGGCGGCGGAAGACCTGCTGCGCCCCTGGCTGGGTGAGGCCGTCCTGCCGGACCTGCCCCTGCCGTTCCTGGTCACGGTGCGGCTGGACCCCGACGCCCCGGCCAGCGCCGTGACGCTCAGCCGGGCGCTGGCCACCGCCGGTCTGGACGCCAGCGTCGACGACCATGCCCTGTGGCGCGGCGAGGTCGAACGGTCGGCCGCCCTGATCACCGTCCTGGCCATCGTCGCCTTCCTGTTGACGGCGGGGGCCGCTGGGGCGGCCATCGTCTACGCGACGCGCGCGGGCTTGATGGCCCGCCGGTCGGTGATCGAGACGCTCAGCCTGTCGGGGGCCAGCGACGCCGCCATCGCCTGGCTGTTCCAGCGTCGGTTCGGCCTGCTGGCGGCGGGGGGAGGCGCGGTCGGAATGGGGCTGGCGCTGGTCCTGATCGCGGGCGTCCGCTTCCTGAGCGGCGGAGCCGGCGTGGTCGCGGCCCTGCCGGTGGCCTGGAGCGACGCCCTGATCATCCTGCCCTGCCCGCTGATCGCGGCCGGGCTGGCGATGATCTCGGCGCGGCTGGCGGCGCTGTCGCGTCTTGGCGGCACCGCAAAGCGACGCTAGGGAATCAGTATGAAATTCCTGACGCTTGTCAGCATCGTCGCCCTGATCTGGCTGATCGGCCTGTTCGCCTTCGCGGACCGGGTGCGCAGCCTGACGCCCGCGCCCGAGCCCGCGCGCGCCGATGCCATCGTGGCCCTGACCGGCCCTTCGGCCGAAAGGGTCAATACCGCCATCCGCCTGCTGGAACAGGGCAAGGGCGATCGGGTGCTGATCTCGGGCGTCAACCGCGAGGTCCGTCGCCAGGAACTGCGTGCCCTGACGCCGGGCTCCAGCCGCCTGTTCAACTGCTGCGTCGATCTGGGGTTCGAGGCCACAGACACCATCGGCAATGCCCAGGAGATCGC
Source organism: Rhizobium sp. Q54 (assembly GCA_943369795.1). GTDB lineage: Bacteria > Pseudomonadota > Alphaproteobacteria > Caulobacterales > Caulobacteraceae > Brevundimonas. The sequence goes on from CALROO020000016.1 coordinate 50,055, forward strand.
CAACTGGGCGCGGTCCAAGGGCTATGACGACCTGATCGTGGTCACCTCCGACTACCATATGCCGCGCGCCCTGCTGGAGATCCGGGGCGTCGCGCCGGGCGTCGGCCTGACCCCCTATGCGGTCTCCACCCCGTCGCTCGACAATTCGCGCTGGTGGCGCGCGGCGGAGACGGCGCGGCGGATGACGCTGGAGTATGTCAAATACCTTGCCGTGCTGGGTCGCGAGGGCGTGCGCCGGATCAGCGGCGACCGGATCGGCGGGCCGCAGCCGCCCCCGGAGCCGAGCCCGGCTGAGGCGGGCTGATGGTCACGATCCGCTCCCTGATCTTCGTGGTCTGGCTCTATCTGTCGATGGCCATCTTCGCCGTGGGCATGTCGCCGGCCCTGCTGATGCCCCACCCCTATGCGATGGGGGTGATCAAGGCCTGGGCCCGGTTCATCCTGTTCGGCCTTCGCTGGATCGCGGGCGTGAAGGTCGAGTTCCGAGGTCTGGAGCACCGTCCGCTGGGACCGGCCCTGGTCGCCTGCAAGCACCAGTGCATGCTGGACATCATCATTCCCTTCGTGGCGCTGAGAGATCCCTGCATCATCGCCAAACAGGAGCTGATGCCGATCCCCTTCTTCGGCTGGTTCGCGAAGAAAACGAAGATGATCGCCATCGACCGCTCGGCCCACGCCAAGGCGCTGAAGGACATGGTGCGTCAGACCCGCGACCGGGCCGCCGAGGGTCGCCAGATCTGGATCTTCCCCGAAGGCACCCGCGCCGAACCCGGCACGCCGCCCGACTACAAGCCCGGGGTCATGGCCCTGTACCGCGAACTGGCCGGGCCGTGCTGGCCGGTGGCCACCAACGCTGGGGTTCACTGGCCGCCGCATGGCTTCCGTCGGTATCCGGGGACGATCGTCTATGAATTCCTGCCGCCGATCGAGGCTGGCCTGAAGCGCGAGCCCTTCATGGCCACGCTTGAAGCCCGGATCGAAGCGGCCTCGGATGCCCTGCTAATCTAGGACTTCCTTAGAAATTTCGGACCGTCCACAGAACACGTAATCGATCCCCGACGACAATGACGCTTAAGCGGCATCATGGGCGCGAATCGAGCGCACAACCTCACTGTCGCTGACACGAAAAACCCGTCGACCATTGGCCGACGGGCTGCATCCGGAGAAGCGGCTGGCTCCGCGGGCCGGCGGAGGGGCCACGAACCCCTCCGCCGGTTAGGTCACACTGGCTCAGTGCTGCATCCTCATCAATAGTTATCGCGGACGACCGCTTTTGAGTCTGTGGATCGCTTCAACCCAGCTTTCAGGTCGCCGCGAATTCGCTGAGCGCGTCGATCACCGCGCGGTTCTGGTCCTCGGTGCCGATGGTGATGCGCAGGCCGTCGTGGATGCCATAGCCGCCGACCGGACGGACGATGATGCCCATTGAATTCAGATAATCGTTCGCGGCGGAGGCTGTGCGTTTGCCGTCCTTGAACAGCACCAGAACGAAATTGCCCGCGCTGGGCAGGACGTCGAAGCCGAAGCCCCGGATGGCCTGGGTCAGACGGGGCCCCCAGGACTGGACCAGATCGCGCGAGGCCGTCTGGTGCGCCTCGTCTGCCAGGGCGGCGGTGGCGGCGTCCAGCCCCGGCACCGAGACGTTGAACGGCAGGCGGATACGATCGACGGCCTCGGCCACCGCCACCGGCGCATAGCCGAATCCCACGCGCAGTCCTCCCAACCCGTGGATCTTGGAGAACGTCCGCGTGACGACGATGTTCGCCGCGTCGCGCGCCAGCGGGAAGCTGGTCTCCCAGTCGGCCTCGGTGACGAACTCGGCATAGGCTTCGTCCACGACCAGCAGAATGTGGGCAGGCAGGGCGGCGTGCAGGCGGCGGATTTCCTCGCCGGTATTGTAGCTGCCGGTCGGATTCGACGGGTTGGAGACATAGACGATCTTCGTCCGGTCATCGACCTGTTCCAGCAGGGCATCGACCTCGGCCTTGTAGCCCGGTTCGGGGGCCAGCTTGACCTGGGCCTCGCAGCCAAGGGCCGAGATCCGGTAGGCTAGGAAGCCGTACTGGCCGGTGACGATATTGTCGCCGGGGGACAGATAGGTCTGGTTCAGCAGGGCGAAGACCTCGTCCGAGCCGTTGCCGAAGATCAGCCGCTCGGGCTCCAGTCCGTGCTTGTCGGCGACCGCGTCACGCAGTTTCGAGGCCCGTCCGTCGGGATAGATGGCGATGTTCTTCAACGCGGCGCTAAACGCTTCCCGTGCCTTTTCGCCCGCACCCAGGGCATTCTCGTTCGACGACAGCTTCATCGGCTCGGCGATGCCGGCGATGGCCGACTTGCCGCCGACATAGGGGGCGATATCGAGGATGCCGGGCTTGGGCGCGGGGCCGGTCGCGGATGCGGCGTCGGTCATGGGAATCCCTCGAAAATCAGAATACGGGCGCGGCGCCGATGACGCCCTTCAGGGTACCGGGAGCCGTCGCCAGCCGCCCGTCCTCGGCCTGCACATAGCCCGCCAGCATGAACAGCTTCAACCCACCCGCCGCATGCAGCAGCGTCGCGCTTAGTCCGGCCTGGGCCAGGGCCTCGATGATGCCGACCTCCGAGCCCGAAGCGTCGGTGACCCAGAAGGTCCGGTCGTCGCCAGTCGGGCCGGACGGTTTCAGTGACACCATCAGCGCGCGTGGCCGCCCCAGCGTATCGTCGGGCAGGGCCGCAATGACCCGCACGTCCGGCATGGCCAGCAGCCGCCCCCACCAGGGTCGCGGCGTCGCCAGATCGATTACCGCCCGGCCGCCGACGCGGGTCTGGGCCAGGGCCTCGTCCGGCTCGGTCACGACCTTGACCGTCACGCCGAACCGCTCCGCCGCCAGCATGGCCGACGCCGGTCCACAGGCGACGATCGCTCCGCCCGCCGCCGCCTCCACCCGGCCCAGCACCGCCTTGACGACGCGCGCCGACGACCGGTCGACCCCCTCGGCCAGCAGGGCGCGCAGAGCGATGGCGTCCGCGTCCGGCCCTGTCCGCGTCCCGGCCTGAAGCCGCGCGCTGACCGCCTCGACCACCGCCCTGTCCAGGGCCAGCAGACGGTCGTCGCTCTCAGGTTCCACCAGCATCAGAACAGCTTCGGTGCCGGAGCCAGGGCGAACGGCCCCAGGAAGGTCCGCCCGTCGCGGAACACCAGCGTCAGATCGACGTCATCGCGGCCCCCCGCGACACCCTGCGCCGCCGAGGCCGCCGCCGCTCCCGCCGCTCCGACCGGATTGACGCCCGCCCCGCCCGATCGCGCGAGACCGGCCAGGGCCGACAGCGGCTGTTCGGCGCGCAAAGCGACCGTCCCCTGCAACCGGCCCTCGGCATTGGCCGACAGCACGTCGCTGGACACCGTCGCCTTGCTTTCTCCGGCGGCGATCTCGCCGCGCGTGTTCAGGAACCGGCCGCCCGATGCCGTCCAGGCCGCGAAGATGCCCGCCGAATCCGCGCCGCGCAGGCGGCTGGCATCGTCGATCACGGTCTCGATCTGGGCGGTCAACTTGCCGTTCTGGGCCATGCCCTGCACCGGCCCGCCACGCCGTCCCTCGGCATCGATCAGCCGCAACAGGACATCGACGCTGTCCGGACCCGGCGTCAGCCGCGTCGCCGCATCGGCAGGCGTCGCAACGCCCTCGGCAGGTCCGAGGTGCGGTCGCAGATAGAACTCGACCCGACCTGCGCGCGATATCGGGAACTCCTCCGCCCCGTCATGGGCGGTGAAGACTGGCTCGACCATCTCGACCGCGATGTTGGGGTAGGTCTGGGTCAGGCCATGGATACTGGCCCGCAGCGCCTCGCCGCGAATGCCGACCTTGCCCTTGGCCGCGCGGGTCAGGGTCAGGCCGTCGGGGGCCAGCACCACCCATTTCGTCGGCGCATATGCATTGGCCTCGGCCACCAGAACCGGCGCGGCCAGGGCATGGGTGGATGGCGCGGCGATCGAGACATGCTGCATCTCCACCCGCGTCCGGAATGGCCAGCCGGTGGTTGCTAGGTCGGAATAGGCCACGGTCCATCCCGCCTGTCTCAGGCTCGCGACCTGGGTCTCCAGCCGCTGCTCGACCTGCGACGCCAGCCAGAACCACCAGCCAGTCCAGACCGCCAGCACGATCCCGACCAGAATGAAGGGCACGAACAGCCCGGCGCGGCTGTGCTTCTTGGGGACAGTGTCAGTCATGGGCGTCCTGTTACAGCAGGCAGAGGTCGAAAAGAACGCCTCAGAGCGCCGTGTGATCGCCGATACGGAATCGCACAAAGAAGGACGACGGTTTCGCAACCCCGGACCGCGATCCGCGTTTACGGCCAAGGTTCAATCGGAGGACAAAGCCCATGATCACTCGCAATCGCTCCATCCTGGCACTCGCTGCCGTCGCCTCCCTGACACTGGCCACCGCCGCCTGCAATGAAGCCGAACAAGACGCCGCCCAGGCGGACGTCAACGAGGCCGCCGCCGACACCGGCGCAGCGGCGGAGGAGGCAGGTGCGGCTCTGAAGGAAGAGGCTGCCCAGGTCGGCTCTGCCATCTCCGCCGGGGCCAGCGAGGCCGCACAGGAAATCGACGAAGCCACCGACGACCTTGCGCGCGAAGCCAACGAACAGAAGGCCGAGACCGCGTCCGACGCCCAGAGCAACTGACGCCAGCCCCGATCCCGACCATCGCCCGCCGGTTTCGACCGGCGGGCGATTTCGTGCGCGGTCAGCCGCAGGCGGCGGCGCGCAGAAGTTCGATCGACAACCCCTCGCCCCGCCAGATCTCGCCGAAATTCACCCGGCGGTCGTTCGCATACAGCACCACCGCGACGTTCCGGTCCGGCAGCAGGAAGTTCCGCACCTGCACCCCATTGATCTCGCCATAGCGTTCGACCAGCTGCGTCTTGCCCAGACATCCTTTCAGATCCGGCTCGTATGACCAGACGCTGAGCGCGGCATAGCCCGAAGCCGGATCGCCCTTCAGCATCTCGGCTTTTGACGCTTCCGAAATCAGCCGACCCGACATCAGGGCGTTATCGATGGCCAGCAGGTCGGCGGTCGTCCCGTACAGGCCGCCGGAGGGTCCGAAGGCGGTCGGCAGGGAGGGGTCTTCGCGTGTCGTGGCGTCCATATAGCCCTCGACGACGGGCGTATTTGGCATCGAGAGGATCACGCCGATCGGGGCCAGCCGTTGGTTGACCAGCGTCAGGAATGCGGTCCCCGTCACCGCCTCCAGCGCCTCGCCCAGGATGATGGTGTCGCAATTGTTGTAGAGAAACACCGCGCCCGGCTCGGCGGCGGACTTGCGGCAATGCTCCAGGATGTCGGCAATCTTGCCGTCCGCGCCGGGCACCGAGAAATCCGCCTGTTCGGCCAGACCGGACCGATGGGCCAGCAACTGACGCACCGTGATCCGGTCGGCATTCTCGACGCCCGATCCGGCCAGATAGGTCGCGACCGGCGTGTCCAGCGCCATGGTGCCGCGATCGACCTCTTGGAGCACCAAGATGGCCGTGATCATCTTGGACACCGAGGCATAGCGGAAGGTCTCGCCGACGACATGTGGGGCATTGGCGTCCCGGTCGCGCAGACCATAGGCGGCGGAATGGACCGTCACGCCGTCTCGCGACACGGCGACCAGACCGGCATATTCGGGAACGGTGGTGATCACGGCGTCGACGGCCGCCAGCCGGGGCGGCGGTGCCTCGACCGTGGCGCAGCCAGCGACAAGGAACAGAAGAGCGGCGGCGATCAGGCTTCGCATGGCGAGGTCCGGAGCAGGGCCGACCGCGCGGCACCGGTAGGGTGTTTCGATCGATCAGGGTTCGACGATGCCCGTCGTCCGACGATCCGGCAATGCGGGTTCGGGCGGTCCGCTCGAGGCAATATGTCTCAGGGCTTCGAGGGTCGGCCCGGCTCGGCCAGCATCGCGTCGATCAAGGCGCGGGCCTCCGGTCCCGACCAGTCCGCACCGCCGGTCAGGGTCGCCCGGACGCGGCCCTGGCGGTCCAGCAGGATGGTCTGAGGCATGCCGCCCTTTCCGCCGAACTCGAACGGCAGTTGGAAGGTGGGGTCGTTGTAGAAGGGCAGAGGCGGGTGGCCGTCGATGAAGGTGACGGCCTTGTCGCGCGCATCGGCGACATCGACGCTGATCGGCAGGACGACCACGTCCCGCGTGTCGCGATAGTTCCGGGCCAGGGCCGCCAGCGTCGGCATCTCGGCCAGACAGGGCGCGCACCAGGTGGCCCACAGATTGACGATCACGACCTTGCCCCGGAACGCCGACAGCCGGGTCTCGGTGCCGTCGCGCGTCAGGAAGGGCCGGTCGGTCGCCGGTTCAATCGTCTCGGGGATCGCCAGCGCGGCCATCTCCCCGGTCGCGAAATGGGCCAGACCGGCGTCTGAGGCTTTGCCCGCGCCCGCCTGTTGTGCGTAGAACCACGCGGCGACTGCGACGCCCGCGACCGCCAACACCGCCACTCCCGCCCAGACCGTCCTTTTCGAGCCGCTCATGTCATCCTCTTCCGACGCCGCGCCGTCCGGCCAGTCTCTATGGGGCGGGCGGTTCTCGGCCAAGCCCGCCGACATCATGCAGGCCATCAATGTGTCGATCGGCGTCGACAGACGCCTGTGGGCGCAGGACCTGGCGGGCTCGCGGGCCCATTGCCGCATGCTGATTGCCCAGGGGATCATCACGGCGGACGACGGCGCGGCGATCCTGGGCGGGCTCGACACCATCGAAGGCGAGATCGTCGGCGGCACCTTCCCCTTCCGCGACCAGTACGAAGACATCCACATGAATGTGGAGGCCCGGTTGGCCGAGCTGATCGGCGAGCCGTCCGGGCGGCTGCACACGGCGCGCAGCCGCAACGACCAGGTCGCGACCGATTTCCGTCTGTGGGTCCGCGACGCCTGCGACCGTACCGTGGCGCAACTGCAAGACCTCCAACGCGCCCTGCTGATCCGCGCCGAGCAGCATGCGGGCGATCTGATGCCCGGATTCACCCATCTGCAGACCGCCCAGCCGGTGACCTTCGGTCACCACCTGATGGCCTATGTCGAGATGGCCGGTCGTGACGCCAGCCGGTTCGCCGACGCCCGAGCCCGCATGAACGAGAACCCGCTGGGGGCCGCGGCCCTGGCCGGTTCGCCGTTCCCGATCGACCGCCATGCGACGGCGACGGAACTGGGTTTCGACCACCCAATGGCCAACAGTCTGGACGCCGTGTCCGATCGCGATTTCGCGCTGGAGACCCTGGCCGCCGCCTCGATCTGTGCCGGGCATCTGTCGCGGCTGGCCGAGGAGATCGTGGTCTGGATGACGCCGATGTTCGGCTTCGTCACATTGCCCGACGACCTGACCACCGGCTCGTCGATCATGCCGCAGAAGCGCAACCCCGACGCCGCCGAACTGGTCCGGGCCAAGACCGGGCGCGTCATCGGTGCCTTCGTCGCCCTGTCCACCCTGATGAAGGGCCTGCCGCTGGCCTATTCCAAGGACATGCAGGAGGACAAGCCGCCGGTATTCGAGGCGATGGATGCGCTGGACCTGGCCCTGACGGCGATGACGGCCATGGTCGCGGCACTGCGCCCCAACACGGAAAAGATGCGGGCGGCGGCGGGTGCGGGCTATTCGACCGCCACCGATCTGGCCGACTGGCTGGTGCGCGAGCTGAACCTGCCGTTCCGCAAGGCGCACCACGTGACCGGGGCGGCGGTGAAGCGGGCGGAGGCCCTGGGCGTGGATCTGGCGCAACTGCCGCTGTCCGAGTTGCAATCGCTTGAACCCGGCGTCACCGAAGCGGTTTATAAGGTACTGACCCCCGAGGCCTCCTGCGCCAGTCGCCAGAGCTTCGGCGGCACCGCGCCGGAACAGGTCCGGATGCGCATCGCAGAATGGAAGACGCGTCTCGGATGAAAACCCTGATCACCGCGGGCGCGCTCGCCCTTCTCGCCGTCTCCGCAGCCGCCTGCGGGCGGATGGCCGATCTGGAGGCTCCGCAGCCTCGCGAGACCGAACGCGCACCGCGCTCGGCCTCCGATCCCAAGCTGCCCGACCCGGCGACCATCAACCGGCCGTCCAGTCAGCAACCGATCGACGGTGGCCCGACCAACCCGTTCGGTGGCCGCGCTGCCGACCGCGAGCCGCAGTAGTTGAACCATTTCGATCTGATCGACGGCGTCCTCCACGCCGAGAGCGTGCCCCTGCCCGTCCTGGCCGAACAGGTTGGGACACCGGTCTATGTCTATTCGACCACGACGCTGGAGCGGCACTATCGGGTGCTGAGCGAGGCCGTGGCCGAACACCAGGACGCCTTGGGCGACGCTCTGATCGCCTTCGCGGTCAAGGCCAATTCGAATGTCTCGGTGCTGGCCACCCTGGCCCGGCTGGGCTGCGGGGCCGACACGGTGTCGGAGGGCGAGATTCGGCGGGCGCTCAAAGCGGGCATTCCGGCGAACCGGATCATATTCTCCGGCGTCGGCAAGACCGATGCCGAACTGGCCTATGCGATCTCGGTTGGTGTCCGCCAGATCAATGTCGAGAGCCCGTCCGAGCTGGATCGGCTGATCGCCGTCGCCGACCGGGCCGGGGCCTGTCCCGACATCGCCATCCGCGTGAACCCCAAGGTCGGGGCCGGTGGCCACGCCAAGATCACCACCGGCGGCGAGGGCGACAAATTTGGCATCCCGGCGGACGAGGCCCTGGCCCTCTATGCCCACGCCTCGGCCTCACCCCATGTCACGCCAGTGGGACTGGCCTGTCATATCGGCAGCCAGATCACCGACCTGGGCCCTCTGGAGGCGGCGTTCGGCCTGCTGCGCCGGATGACCCTGACCCTGCGCGAGCAAGGTCTGAGCGTGACCCGACTCGATCTCGGCGGCGGCTTGGGCGTGCCCTACGAGGGCGGTGCGCCCACGGCCTCGCCCGCGGATTATGTCGCCATGTCGGCACGGGTGCTGAACGGGTTGGACGTGGAGGCGGCGTTCGAGCCGGGGCGGCTGCTGGCCGCCAATGCCGGCATCCTGCTCAGCCGGGTGATCCAGATCACCGAGCGGGCGGATGGACGACGGTTCCTGGTGCTGGACGCGGCCATGAACGACCTCATTCGCCCGGCCATGTACGACGCCTTCCACGAGGTCGTGCCGGTCGCGCCGCGCGCGGGCGAACCCGTGCGCTACGACATCGTCGGCCCGGTCTGCGAGACCGGCGACACCTTCGCTCGCGACCGCGCGATGGCACCGCTCCAGCCTGGCGATCTGGTCGCCTTCACCGGGGCAGGGGCTTACGGCGCGGTGATGTCCAGCGAGTACAACACCCGGCCGCTGGTGCCCGAAGTGCTGGTCTCAAACGAAAACTGGGCCGTGGTGCGACCACGGCCCAGTTATGAAGAGATGCTGGCCCGCGAACCCGTTGCGGACTGGCTGGCCTAGGTTCTTATGCCGCTTCCTTCTGGCGCGAAGGATGGAAGAAGAGGGCCTGGCTGATCGCCGCCTTGACCGTTTCCGGCTGGAACGGCTTGGTGATCAGGAAGGTCGGCTCCGGACGCTCGCCCGTCAGCAGCCGCTCCGGGAAGGCAGTGATGAAGATCACCGGCACGTCGAACCGCTTCAGGATGTCCTTGACCGCATCGATGCCCGACGATCCGTCGGCCAGCTGGATGTCGGCGAGGACCAAGCCGGGCTTGTGACGCGCCACGGCATCCACGGCCTCGTCATGGGTCGTCGCCGTTCCGGTGACGTTATGACCCAGTTCGCGAACCAGGCTCTCGATGTCGGCCGAGATGATCGCCTCGTCCTCGATGATCAGGACGTCGGTGGCCAGTTCAGCGTCGATCTCGCTCTGGGCCGAGCCGATCAGCCGCTCGACCTCATGGGCATCCGCCCCAAGAATCTGGGCGGCCTCGGACGGCGTGAAGCCTTCCAGGGCGGTCAGCAGGAAGGCCTGACGCGAGCGTGGGGCGATCCGCATCAGGCGGCGCGACGCATCGTCGGCGGCCTCCATGCCGCTGGTGTCTTCCAGTCGGGCTCCGGTCGAGGCCCAGATGGTATGAAAAACATGGTACAGCGCAACGCGCGGCGTCATGTCGGCGGGCAGCTGCCGCTCGCCGGCGGCCAGGGCCTCAAGTGCGACGCGGACATAGTTGTCGCCAGTGGCCTGATCGCCGGTCAGGGCGCGAGCGTAGCGACGGACGTAGGGCAGATGCGGCGCAAGCCGGGCCAGAAGGCTCATTCAGAAATTTCCCCGATAAGACATATCGATGCCCGATCCTATCCGGACTTCGATCGGATGGAAACGTCGCATCGCCGACACGGTTCCCGCCGGAACCCCAAGCTTGAGCATTATTTCGGGTTAACCTAGGAACCTGCATGGGGCCGCCACGTTGTCGGGGTCCATGGGGCGTGAAAACGCGCGGATATCGGCGGCGGTCTTGTTGATGAATGATGCGAATGAGTCGTCGCGGCGGGGATCTCCCGACGCATCCGAGGGTAATCTCGAGGAAGCGCGTCTGCGACAGCAGGCGATCGGCGTGAAGCTGCGTCACATGTTCGACCAGGTGGTCAACGAGCCTGTCCCCGACGAGTTTCTCGACATTCTGCGCCGCGCCGACGAGAAATCGTCGGGTGGGAACGAGGCATGAGTTCGTCGCGCGCGCCTGCGCCACCCAAGCCGCCCTCCGCCGACGACGCGGGGTTCAAGCGCGAGCTGGTCACCCTGATCCCGCATCTGCGCGCTTTCGCACGCACCCTGACCGGCGATCCGACCGCCGCCGACGACCTGGCCCAGGATGCCATGATGAAGGCCTGGGATGCCCGGGCCAGCTATCAGATGGGCACCAACATGAAGGCCTGGACCTTCATGATCCTGCGCAACCAGTTCTATTCCGAGAAGCGCAGGTCTTGGCGCCAGTCGCAGCTGGACCAGGAAGCCGCCGAACGTACCTTGGTGGCCGTCGACGATCCAGAGGCACCCGTCGCGCTGGACGAGCTCCGTCTGGCCTTGAATACCCTGCCAGAGGAACAGCGCGAGGCGCTGATCCTAGTCGGGGCCGGCGGCTTCGCCTACGAGGAGGCCGCTGAAATCTGTCAGTGCGCCGTCGGTACCGTCAAAAGCCGCGTCAGCCGGGCACGCCGGGCTTTGGCCGCGACCCTGGAGCGCGGAGGCTACGAGCGCGACGGGCGCGCGGCGGGCGACGCCATGCGCTCCATCCTGGCCGATGCTGACCGGCTGAGCGGCAATCGGACCTATTGAGAATGTTCAACCTCGGCCGCGCGTTCGGCCAGGCTCCCCCGCGGCCTGCCGGTGCGCGGCCGTCGCCGCAACGGTTCAAGGGCATACGGTTCCGGCTCGGCATGGCCATGGCCCTGGCCATGTTGCCGATCCTGCTGCTGGGTGCCGTTCAGGCTCAGGCCGACTTTCGCGAACAGGCCGCCGAACGCCGCGCCGACCTGCACCTGGCCGCTGTTCGCAGCGCCGCCGATGCCAAGGCCAGGATCGATGCGGCCGCCCTGGTGTTGACCGTCCTGAGCCCGGAATCGCTGGGACTGTATTGCGCGCCAAGGCTCGGGGCGCTGGTCGATAGGTTGGAAGGTTATGACGCCCTGTACCGGGTCAGTCCGACGGGGGCGATCGTCTGCCGCTCGGACGCCGCTGCCGATGCAGCAACCTCGGTCGCGAACACGGTCTGGTTCCAGAGGCTCAAGGCGGGCGAGGAAATGGTTGTGGCGCGGGCGGAACGGGGGATGCCTACGCGTCCTGCCATGGTAGTCGGCGTTCGCTCGCAGCGCCCGCTTGGAACCTTCGACGGGGCCATGGCCGGCGTCGTTCCCCTGGACAGTCTGCGACCCCGCATCGACGATCCGGGCCTGCCCGCCGGAGCCCAGGCGGCCCTGACGGATGCCCAGGGCAACGTGCTGACCGCCACCGACATCGCCGCCTTCGACCTTTCCGGGAACGCATCGGTCGAGGGCTGGGTCGATCGCGCCCGGACCGGTCGAAACGCCATCTTCGAGGCCCGCGACGCGTCCGGCCAGAACCGGGTGTACGCCGGTGCGGCGCTGGCGGGCCGCGATGTCTATGTGCTGTTTTCGGCCCCCGCCACCGGATGGCTGTCCTGGGCTCGGCTCAATCCCATCGGCCTGGTGCTGATGCCGCTGGTCGCCTGGCTGACCGCCTTCGCCGCCATCATGCTGGTGTCGGAGCGGATCATCATCCGCTGGCTGGAGTATCTGGAGCGGGTGGCCTCCATCTATGCCAAGGGACGGTTTACCGTGCGGCCGACCCAGGCCACCAATGCGCCGTCCGAAATCCGGGTCCTCGCGGCCACCCTGGACGAACTGGCCGACAACATATCCGCGCGCGATGCGGCGCTGAATGAAAGCCTGGCCGAGAAGGACGCGCTGATGCGCGAAATCCATCACCGGGTGAAAAACAATCTGCAGATCATCTCATCGCTGCTGTCGATGCAGCAACGCGCGCTTACGGACGCCCCGGCCAAGGCTGCGCTGGGCGACACCCGCCAGCGGATCGCGGCCCTGGCCCTGATCTACCGGACCCTGTACCAGAGCGAGAACATCCGCCACGCCGACGCCCGCGACTTCCTGACCGAACTGGTCGGGCAGCTGGTGGCTTCGGAGGCCGGGCGCGGACATCTGGTGACCAGTTCGGTCAAGGCCGACAGCCTGCTGGTCGATCCCGACAAGCTGGCCCCGCTGGCGCTCTGGCTGGTCGAGGCGGTGACCAATGCCCAGAAACATGCCTTTGCCGGGCGGGGTGGCGATCTTCAGGTTCGCTTCACGGTCGCGGGCGATACCAGTGTCCTGGAGGTGCAGGACGATGGTCCCGGTCCCGACGACACCGCTGCGGCAGCGGGCGTGGGACGCACCTTGATGGGCGCATTCGCCAAGCAACTGCGCGGAACCGCCGAACTGGTGGCCTCGCCGGGGGGCGGTACGGTTGCCAGGCTCGTATTTGCAACACCTGAGGCACTCACTCCCACCGATCCGCGCGATCTGACGGGAACCTTGGCCGCACCGTCGCGTTGAGCCGGTGTCAGAACGGCGAAATCGCTTCGCCGCCCCGGAGTTTTACAATGCGCAAGATCCTCATCCTCGCCGTCGCCGCCGCCGCCCTGTCGACCGCCGCGTGCAACACCATCGCCGGCGCGGGCCGCGACACCCAGGCCGTCGGCTCCGCCGTCACCGGTGCCGCCAACGACGCCAAGAACTAATCCGCCAAAACCGGGTCTGCTCCCGCGTATCGCGGACCCGAGACATCGAGCGTCGAGTATGGACGTTCGAGGCTTGAGAGCCCCGCCGACTCCCCCCGTCGGCGGGGTTTTCGCTGTCTGGACACCGCGCTTTCCCCGACCCGCGACGCCAGCTAGGCTGAGTCCGACAAGCGCGCCGCAGATGCCGCATCCATTCGGGGAAATCAGATGAGCCATGCCAGCACGACCGATGACGCCGATGATGGGCCGGGCCTCAGGACCGTCGTCGGAGCCTCGGCGGCGGGGACGGCGTTCGAGTGGTACGACTTCTTCATCTTCGGCTCGCTGACGACCATCATCGCCCGGCATTTCTATGCGGATGTCGGCGAGGCGACGTCCTACATCCTGGCCCTTCTGACCTTCGGGGTCGGGTTCGTCGTGCGACCGCTGGGGGCCCTGGTGTTCGGCTGGTTCGGCGACAAGACCGGGCGCAAGACGACCTTTCTGGTGACCATCACCCTGATGGGGGTGGCCACGGTCGCCATCGGCTTGCTGCCCGACTACGGCCAGATCGGCATCCTGGCTCCGGTGCTGCTGATCTTCCTGCGCATCGTTCAGGGGTTTGCGCTCGGCGGCGAATACGGTGGGGCGGCCATCTATGTCGCCGAACATGCGCCTGCGAAAAAGCGCGGCTTCCTGACCGGCTGGATCCAGACCACCGCCGCCATCGGCCTGATCATGGCGCTGAGCGTCATCCTGATCACACGCGCGATCCTGGGGGTCGAGGCGTTTGACGAATGGGGCTGGCGCATCCCCTTCCTGCTGTCCTTCTTCCTGCTGGTCGTCTCGCTGTGGATCCGGCTGAAGCTGCACGAAAGCCCGGCCTTCAAGCGGATGGTCGCCGAAAGCACCGAACGTCAGGCCCCGTTCCGCGAGAGCTTCGCCACCTGGAAGATCGGCAAATACGTGCTGATCGCCCTGGTCGGCATCATGTTCGCCCAGGGAGCCGTCTGGTACGCGGGCTATTTCTACACCCGGTTCTTCATGGAACGGGTGCTGAAGATCGAGGTCTCGACCGTGGACGGCCTGATCCTGGCCATCACCGTGGCTTCGGCATTCCTGTACGTCTTCTTCGGCTGGCTGTCGGACAGGGTGGGGCGAAAGCCGGTCATGGTCGGTGGCATGGTGCTGTTCCTGATCGCGGTCTTTCCCGGCTTCCACGCCCTGACCCGCGCCGCCAACCCGGCTCTGGCCCAGGCCCAGGCTACTTCTCCCGTCACCGTGATCGCCGACCCGGCCACCTGCGCCGTTCAGTTCGATCCGGTGGGCAAGGCCGCCTTCGCCTCGTCCTGCGACCTGGCCAAGAACGTCCTGTCCAATGCGGGCGTCAGCTATGACAATCTGGCCGCCGCCCCCGGTTCGCTGGCGACGGTCCGCATCGGCACGGTCGAGATCGCCTCGGTCGAGGGCACCGGCCTGGATACCGCCGCGCTCAAGGCCGCCCGCACGGACGTCGAAGGCCGGGTCAAGGCGGCCCTGACGGAGGCCGGGTATCCGGCCAAGGCCGATCCGGCGCGGATCAACCTGCTGGCCGTGTTCGGCATCCTGATGATCTTCATGATTGCCGCCACCGCCGTCTATGGGCCACAGGCGGCGGCCCTGGTCGAACTGTTCCCGACGCGGGTCCGCTATACGGCTATGAGCCTGCCCTACAATGTCGGGACCGGCTGGGTCGGAGGCCTCCTGCCCGCCGCCAGCTTCGCCCTGGTGGCCTTCTCGGGGAACATCTATTTCGGCCTGTGGTACTCGGTCGGCTTCACGGCGGTGGCGGCGGTGGTGGCCCTGCTGTTTCTGCCCGAAACACGCGGTCGTGATCTGAACACCATCGGCGACTGAGCGTTGAAATTAGCCTCTCCCTCCCCTTGATGGGGAGGGACGGCGTAGCGAAGCGAAGCCAGGGTGGGGCAGTCCGCCGTGAGCGAGGCTTCACACAGCCCCACCCGGATCGCTTCGCGATCGTCCCTCCCCATAAAGGGGAGGGAGAAAGGTAAACGATGAACACCGCCGCCAAATCCGCCGGACTGAAGCTGCTGCGCGAGCACGCCCTGATCGCGGGCCGGATCGTCGAGGCGGGCAAGGACGCTATCGCCGTCGACGACCCTGCGACCGGCGAGATCATCGGCCATGTCCCCAACCTCGGGGTCGCCGAGACCGACGAAGCGATCCAGGCCGCGCACCACGCCTTCGCCGACTGGTCCCGCTCCGACCCGCACAAGCGCGCGGCCTTCCTGCGCGAATGGGCCCGGTTGATCGACTCCCATCTGGACGGCCTCGGGGCCCTCATGGCGCTGGAGAACGGCAAGCCGTTCGAGGAGGCCAAAGGCGAGGTCGTGTATGCCAACGGCTTCCTGAAATGGTTCGCGGGCGAGGCCGAGCGTCTGCTGGGCGACACCCACGACAGCCCCTTGGGCCATCTGATCGTCACCTACCGCGAGGCGGTCGGTCCCTGCGCCCTGATCACGCCGTGGAATTTCCCCACCGCCATGCTGACGCGGAAACTCGGCCCCGCGTTCGCGGCGGGATGCACCGCCGTGGTCAAGCCGGCCAGCCAGACCCCGTTCTCGGCCATCATCCTGGCCGAACTGGCCTATGAGGCGGGCCTGCCCAAGGGCGCGCTCAGCGTCGTCACGGGCGATGCCGCCACCATCGGCGGGGTGTTGACGAAATCGCCGCTGATCCGGAAACTGTCCTTCACCGGCTCGACAGGCGTCGGTGCCAAGCTGGCCGAGCAATGCGCCCCGACCCTGAAGCGTCTGTCGCTGGAGCTGGGCGGGGCCGCCCCGCTGATCGTGTTCGAGGACGCCGACATCGATCTGGCCGTCGCCGAGACCATCAAGGCCAAATTCCGCAATGCGGGCCAGACCTGCGTCTGTCCTAACCGCGTTTATGCCCACGCTTCGATCGCCGAGGCCTATGCCACGAAGCTGGCCGAGGCCGTGGCTGCGATCAAGGTCGGGCCCGCTTTCGAGCCCGACGTCAAAGTCGGCCCCCTGATCGAGGACAAGGCCGTGGACAAGGTCGAGGACCATCTGAAACGCGTCACGGCCGCAGGCGGCAAGGTGCTGACGGGCGGCGAACGCCACGCTCTGGGCGGGCGGTTCTACACGCCCACTGTGACCCTGGGCGGTGACGACGAGATGTTCCGCCACGAGGAGACCTTCGGCCCCCTGATCCCCGTCTTCGCCTTCGACACCGAGGACGAGGTCATGGCCAAG
Organism: Rhizobium sp. Q54; assembly: GCA_943369795.1. Lineage (GTDB taxonomy): Bacteria > Pseudomonadota > Alphaproteobacteria > Caulobacterales > Caulobacteraceae > Brevundimonas. The sequence goes on from CALROO020000016.1 coordinate 66,538, forward strand.
GCCAACGACAGTGAGTTCGGTCTGGCGTCCTACATCTTCACCCGCGACCTGGACCGTGCCATGCGGGTCTCGCGTCGCATCGAGGCGGGCATGTGCGGCGTCAACACCGGCCTGATGTCCACCGCCGTCGCGCCGTTCGGGGGCGTCAAACAGTCCGGCTATGGCCGCGAGGGCTCGACCCACGGCATCGACGAATATGTGACGATCAAGTCGGTGACTTTGGCGCTGAAATAGGCCGATGACCCGGCGCGAGCGGGCGCGGCTGATCCGGTCGCTGACCTTGCCAATGGCCTTGCTCGTCGTCGGGGCGGTGCTGTTCGCGGGCGCGCAAGACCTGGCTAGGGTGGACGGTTTCCGCCTCTACGGGTTGGTCCAGGCGCTGGGCGAGATCGTCGGCATGATCGGCCTCGTGTGGCTGGTCGCCGTCGTTATCCGTGCGCTGACGTCGAACCCCCGGCGCTCCTGATCGGGCGGAATACCCATTCTGGCCCGACGCTTATCGTCGATTCATATCTTTAGCAGTGCTGCCTTAAACGCGGTCACTTCTTCGTCCAGCCAAAACTTTCCTTCCCACCAGAAACGGGACAGGGCCTCATGGTTCAGCCTAACCCACTTCAGGACGGGCGGGGCCAGTCGCGCCAAGTCGCGATCTTCCATACTGCTGGCCAGCACGCGTGGCTCCGACGCCACGGCGACCGAGAAACTCGGCTGGCCCGGCCCCGTCTTGGCATAGCATTTCACTCGAGGCCCATGAGCGCCCATGACAGTCGAGATGAAGACGACGCCATGAATACCCGTCTGGTGTTCGGACAGATTGGCCATCTCGAACACGTCCTCATCGCCGAGCGCACCGATTTCTTCGTCGAGCGTGGGCTCGCGATCGATCCAGACGACGGGTGCTTCCTGAAAACCCATGATTGATTATCCCGCTCGCATTCGCGCCTGTCAAACCGGCAACGCCCCCCGCTTGACCACTGTCCGCATCGCCACGCTGGAGCTGACCCGCGTCACGCCGGGGATGGTGGTCAGGGCCTTGGCGTGGACCCGTTCCAGGTCGTCCACATCCCGCACCACCAGCCGCAGCAGATAGTCCGAGCCCCCCGTCATCAGATAGCATTCGACCACTTCGGGCACCGTGGCGATGGCGGTCTCGAAGGCGGTCAGGGTCGTCTCGGCCTGGGACGACAGGGTCACGGTCACGAACACGCTGATCGGCAGGCCGACCGACCGCTCGTTGATGATGGCGGCATAGTGGTCGATGACACCGGCGCTCTCCAGCGCGCGCAACCGGCGCAGGCAGGCGCTCTCGGACAGGGCCACGGCCCTGGCCAGGTCGGCATTGGTCATCCGCCCGTCGTGTTGCAGGGCGCGAAGCATCTTTCTGTCGATGGCGTCCAGGGTGACGGCGGAAACGGTCTGCATGGCGGGTCTCTGAAACGGGTTCTGCGAGTTTACGCCGATCACCTTGGCAAATGAACAGGAACCTGCGTTCCATCCGTCGCTAGAATAGCGGGCGAACAGCGGCCCGCCGGTTCACGAGCGGCCCTTCAACACAGGGAAGATAATCATGCGCGTCGGCGTCCCCCGGGAAATCAAGAAGAACGAACACCGCGTCGGGCTGACTCCCACGGCGGTACGTGAATACGTCGCCCATGGCCATGCTGTCTCGGTCGAGACCGGTGCAGGACTGGGCGCGGGCTTCACCGACGACGACTTCGTCAAGGCGGGCGCGACCATCGCCGCCGACGCCGCGACCGTCTTCGCCGGCAACGACATGATCGTGAAGGTCAAGGAGCCCCAGAAGGTCGAGTGGGAGATGCTGCGCGAGGACCAGATCCTCTACACCTATCTGCACCTGGCCCCCGATCCGGAACAGACCAAGGGTCTGATGGCCTCGAAATGCGCCGCCATCGCCTATGAGACGGTGACCGACGCGCGCGGCGGCCTGCCGCTGCTGGCGCCCATGTCCGAGGTCGCCGGCCGCATCGCCGTCTTCTCGGCCGCCGAGACCTTGCTCAAGCACAACGGTGGCATGGGGCTGCTGTTCTGCGGCGTTCCGGGCGTGGCCCCCGCCCGCGTGCTGGTGCTGGGCGGCGGCGTCGTCGGCCTGAACGCGGCCCGGATGGCCATGGGCCTGGGGGCCGAGGTCGTCGTGCTGGAGCGGTCCATTCCGCGCATGGCCTATATCGACGAGGTCACTAACGGCCGCGTCGTCACCCGCTATTCCTCGATCGGCGCGATCGAGGAGGAACTGGTCAAGGCCGACGTCATCATTGGCGCGGTGTTGGTGCCAGGTGCCGAGGCTCCGAAGCTGATCAAGAAGGCCCATCTGAAACAGATGAAGCCGGGCTCGGTTCTGGTCGACGTCGCCATCGACCAGGGCGGCTGTTTCGAGACCAGCCACGCCACGACCCACGAGGATCCGACCTATGTCATCGACGGCGTGGTCCACTATTGCGTCGCCAACATGCCGGGTGCGGCCCCGCGTACCTCGTCCGAGGCCTTGAATAACGCCACCCTGCCGTTCGGTCTGGCCCTGGCCGATCACGGTCTGGAAGCCCTTCGCAAGGATCCTCATCTTGCGCGCGGACTGAACGTCCTGAAGGGCGAGATCACCTATCCGGCAGTGGCCGAGGCCATGGGCCTGACCTGGTCCGATCCTTTCGGGGTCTGGGCCAAAGGCTGATTTAACAGGGCCGCCGTCGATCGACGGCGGCTCCGATCTTCAGGATCGATAGTCGCCGTTGATTTCGATGTAGCCCTTGGTCAGGTCGCACGTCCAGACGGTGGCCGAGGCACGTCCCGCGCCGACATCGACGGTGATGTCGATCTCCGACCGCTTCATATAGGCCGTCATCTTGGCCTCGTCGTAGGTCGGCGAGGGCGCACCGTCGATGGCCGCCTGGTGCGGCCCGAACTTGATCGCCAGGTGATCGCGGTTGACCGGTTCCTCGGTCTTGCCGACGGCCATGACGACCCGGCCCCAGTTGGCGTCCTGACCGGCGATGGCGGTCTTGACCAGGGGGCTGTCGGCGATCGACTTGGCCAGTTTCCGGGCCGAGGCGGGGCTGGCCGCGCCGTCCACGGTGACGCGGACGAATTTCGTCGCCCCCTCCCCGTCCCTGACCAGTTGATGGGCGAGGTCGAGCATGACCTTGTCCAGCGCCTCACTGAACCCCTTCAGGCGGCGGTCGCCGACGCGGGCGATGCGGGGCGCGCCCGATGCGCCGGTGGCGAACAGCAGACAGGTGTCGTTGGTCGAGGTGTCGCCGTCCACGGTCACGCTGTTGAAGGTGGTGCGAACGTGCAGGCCCAGCAGCGCCCGGAGCACCGGCGGAGCGATGGCGGCGTCGGTGACGATGAAGCCCAGCATGGTCGCCATGTCCGGCGCGATCATGCCCGAGCCCTTGGCGATACCGGCGATGCGGACCTTGTAGCCTTCGATCTCGGCCTCGGCGTAGGACCCCTTGGGGAAGGTGTCGGTGGTCATGATGCCGCGACCGGCGGTGGCCCATTGTTCGGTCGGGTGGATGTCGGCGTCCATCCGGGCCTCGATCTCGCCCAGCCGGACGGCGATCTTCTTGTCGTCCAGCAGGACCCCGATCACGCCCGTGGAGGCCAGCATGACGTCGCGCTGGCGGCAGCCGAACCGTTTGGCGACCTCCGAGGCCGTGCGGCGGGCGGCGTCGGCCCCCGGCTTGCCGGTAAAGGCATTGGCGCACCCGGCGTTGACGACCAGGGCCCGCACCCCCTCACCGCCCCCATCCATGTCGAGGTGGCGCTTGCACCAGTCGACCGGGGCGGAGCCGATCTTGTGGCGGGTGAAGACCCCGGCGCAGGTCGTTCCCCGGGCGAACCGGAACACGACCAGATCGTCGCGCTCATGTTTGTAGAAGCCCGCGCGGGCTGTGGCGATCTCGACCCCGCCGATCGGCGGGATGGTCGGAAAGGGGACGGCCAGCGGCGAGACGGCCAAGCCGGGCTTGCCCGGCGGGGCGGCGGGCGTCATCGCGGCGGCCGGTGCCGGCCCTTGAGCGGGTTGCGTCGCGCGCTTCAATGCCGAGGCGAACGGGTCCAGCGCCTTTTCAAAGGCATGTTCGATCATCTGGCCGGTGGAGATGCGGGGCGGCTGGGTCGGATCACGGCTCATGCGGCGGCCTTCTGGGCGGGAGCGGCGGCGGGTCGGGGGGCCTGTTTCGGCTGGGCGGCGGTGTCGTCGGCGTCGATCAGGACATCGACGTCGGCCTTGCCGCGCAGTTGCTCCAGCAACTGCCGCACCCGTTCATAGGTCAGGTAGCGGACGATCTGGGGCCGGGCCTGTTCCAGGGTCGGCGGGGCCTCGGTCCGGCGATCCTCGACGCGGAGCACGGCCCAGCCACTCTCGGTCTGGACCGGGCCGACGGTGGAACCCGCTCTCGCGTCCCGCAACGCCGCCGCATAGGCCTGGGGCATCACGTCCGGCGTCGAATAGCCGAGATCGCCTCCGGAGAATTTCGTCGCCTCGTCGATCGATCGTTCGGCCGCCACGGCCTCGAAGGCCGAGCCCTGGCCCAGGATGCCGACCACGGCATCGGCCTCCGACTTGGTTGCCGACAGGATCAGCCGGACGCGGATTTCCTCGGAGGTTCGCGCCAGCCGGAGCTGCTCGCGGTACAGGGTCTCGACCGCATTGTCCGAAATTGCGCCGTCGACGACGCTCTCGACCAGCATGTCGCCCAGGATGCGCTGGCGCGTCGCCTCCAGCCGCCGCTGGGCCAGGGCGGCATTGTCGAGGCCGCGGCGCTCGGCCTCCGCTGCCAGCAGTTTCTGGTCGATCACCTCGTCCAGCACGCGGCGAAACAGGTCCGAGGATACATCCAGCGGCTCGTCCTCGCCGATCAGCCCCTGGGCCACCGCTTCGCGACGCACGTCCGAGGCCCACAGGGTCTGGTCCTGCACCTTGGCCACCGCCGTGTCGTCGGCCTCGGGCGCGGCCTCGTCGCCCGGGCCCCGGTCACAGGCCGACAGCGCCAGAACGGCGGCGAAAAGGACCGGAAAAAGGACGCGTTCTTGGCGGTTGCGGGAATGTCGCACAGGGCGCTCCATCCGACGAAGGGGGCCGACTGGAGGGGCCGAAAGCCCCGTGGGCCAAAAGCCCTCGCGTTGACAGGGGTAAGGCCGGTGCTTAAGTCCCGCCTGCGCCCAAGTCGAGCGGTTTTCGATCGTCCGCGCGGCCATGCTGCGCCGGTTCGGCGAACGCTAAGGCCGCCGCCGGTGTCAGCCTCTCGGGCGGCGCATCAGACGCCGCCACCCGGGCCGACGCCCGGACCCTGTACCAGAGCCTCAACGCTCGACCGCCACCGGATCCTTCATGCTCGGCTTCGCCAAGAAACTCTTCGGCTCTTCCAACGACCGCAAGGTCAAGGACTTCATGGGTCGCGTGCAGCAGATCAATGCGCTGGAGCCCAAGTTTGCGGCCCTGTCCGACGACGAGCTGCGGATGATGACCCAGACGTTCCGCGACCGTCTGGACGGCGGCGAGACCCAGGACAAGATTCTGAACGAGGCCTTCGCCGTCGCCCGCGAGGCCTCGAAACGGGTGCTGGGCCAGCGCCAGTACGACGTGCAGCTGGCGGGCGGCATGATCCTGAACGAAGGCGGTATCGCCGAGATGCGGACCGGCGAGGGCAAGACCCTGGTCGCCATCGCGCCCGCCTACCTCAACGCCCTGTCGGGCAAGGGCGTCCACGTCATCACCGTCAACGACTATCTGGCCCGGCGCGATGCCGAATGGATGGGCCGCGTCTATCGCTTCCTGGGCATGGAGGTCGGGGTCATCGTCAACGGCCTGTCGTCCGGCCAGCGCCAGATGTCCTATGCCGCCGACATCACCTACGGCACCAACAACGAGTTCGGCTTCGACTATCTGCGCGACAACCTGGTCTATGACCGCAACGAGATGGTGCAGCGTCCACACCATTTCGCCATCGTCGACGAGGTCGATTCCATCCTGATCGACGAGGCGCGCACGCCCCTCATCATCTCTGGCCCGACCGAGGACCGCTCGGACCTCTACAAGATCCTGGACGGGATCGTGAAGGAGCTGATCAAGGATCCCGAGACCTACGATCTGGACGAGAAGCAGCGCCAGGCCCTGCTGACCGAGCTCGGTTCGGAACGCATCGAACAGATGCTGGAGGAAGGCGGCCATTTCGCCGAGGACACCACCGGCCTCTATGACGCCGCCAACATCAGCCTGGTCCACCACACCAACCAGGCCCTGCGCGCCAACACACTCTACACCCGCGACAAGGACTACATCATCAAGGCCGGAGAGATCGTCCTGATCGACGAGTTCACGGGCCGGATGATGACCGGACGCCGCCTGTCCGAAGGCCTCCACCAGGCCATCGAGGCCAAGGAGGACGTCAAGATCATGCCCGAGAACCAGACACTGGCCTCGGTCACGATCCAGAACTATTTCCGCCTCTACGAGAAGCTGTCGGGCATGACCGGCACCGCCGCGACCGAGGCGCAGGAGTTCCTCGACATCTACAAGATGGACGTGCTGGAGGTGCCGACCAACCGGCCGATCCAGCGCATCGACTTCGACGACGAAGTGTATCGGACCTATGCCGAGAAGAACGTCGCCATCGCCAAACAGATCGCCGAATGCCACGTCAAGGGCCAGCCGATCTTGGTCGGCACGGTGTCGATCGAGAAGTCCGAGAGCCTGTCCACCCTGCTCGATACCTATGAGTACGCCGTCGAGATCTCGCGCAAGCCCAAGCCCGAATACGTCGGTCGGGAAAAGGAAGCCGCCAAGGTCGGAGACGAGGCGTTCGACATCGAATATGTCCGCGGCAAGGGTATCCCCCACTCGGTCCTGAATGCCCGCCAGCACGAGCAGGAGGCCTTCATCGTCGCCGACGCGGGCCTACCCGGCGCGGTGACGATCGCCACCAACATGGCCGGTCGCGGAACCGACATCCAGCTGGGTGGCAATTTCGAGATGCGGCTGGAGAAGTACAAGCTGGACCAGCGCAACATGGCGGTGGAGGTCACGCCCGAAATGCTGGCCGCCGAGGAGGCCCGGTTGAAGGCCGATATCGCCGTCCAGCGCGAGAAGTCGCTGGCGGCCGGCGGCCTGTTCGTCCTGGGCACCGAACGCCACGAAAGCCGCCGCATCGACAACCAGCTGCGCGGTCGCACGGGCCGTCAGGGCGACCCCGGCACGTCGAAATTCTTCCTCTGCTGCGAGGACGACCTGCTGCGGATCTTCGCCGGTGACCGGCTGGACGCCATCATGCGCCAGTTCGGCGTCGCCGAGGGCGAGGCCATCTCGCACCCCTGGCTGAACCGCGCGGTCGAGACGGCCCAGAAGCGGGTCGAGACCCGCAACTACGACATTCGCAAGAACCTGCTGAAATACGACGACGTCGTGAACGACCAGCGCAAGGCGGTGTTCGAGCAGCGCCAGGAGTTCATGGACTCCACCGACCTGTCCGAACTGGTCGGCGAATTCCGCCAGGACGTGATCAAGGATCTGGTCGATCGCTACATGCCGCCCAAGGCCTATGCCGAACAGTGGGACATCGACGGCCTGGACGAAAAAGTGAAGTCGACCCTGGGTCTGGACCTGCCGCTGCACGACTGGGCCGCCGAGGAAGGCGTGTCCAACGAGGAGGTCGAGGAGCGGCTGCAAGCCGCCGCCGACGCCCGCGCCGTCGAGCGGCTGGAGATGATCGGGGCGGACCAGACGCGCGGGCTGGAGAAGCAGTTCCTGATGCAGCAGATCGACATGAGCTGGCGCGAGCATCTGGTCCATCTGGACCACCTGCGCGGGGTCATCGGGCTTCGCGGCTATGGTCAGCGCGATCCGCTGAACGAATACAAGACCGAGGCCTTCAACCTGTTCGAGACCCTGCTGCACGACCTGCGGCACAATGTGACGCGCTGGCTGATGACGGTGGAGTTCCGCTTCCAGCCGCCGCCCGAGATGCCCGAGTTCCAGGAAATCCACCTGAACCCCGGCACCGGCGTCAACGAGATGGCCGACCCGAGGGCGCAACTGCCCGAAGGCGCTCTGGACGGCGATGCGCGCTCGCGGCTGCCGGTGGAGGCCCTGCCGGTCGGATGGGAGCGGACATCGCGCAACGCCGACTGCCCGTGCGGATCGGGACGGAAGTTCAAACATTGCCATGGGGCGCTGGTCTGAGGCGACGCTTGCGTCCCGAGCGGCGATGACCGATCTTGCCGCGGCGGAGGTGTATCATGGGCAACGCTGCCAGAAATATCCTCGACGTCGAGGACTGGGTTCAGCAGGACGTCGAGGCTGCCGTGCGAGCGGGCGAAGGCGATAGCGTCGATGACCTTGCGGCGCAGATCCTTACGGAATGGGCGATGTTGCGTCGGAGTGAGACCCCGGAGTTTATGGCTTTCGCGCGCAAGGCCATCGCGGAGTCCCGGGCCGATCCGCACCCGGGCTATCCGGCGGAAGAGGTTTTCGCCGAACTCCGCGCCCGCTACGCCGATCCGGCCAGCGAGACCTGATGAAGGTCATCCTGTCGTCCGCCGCCCGACGGGACATCCGAGAGATCGGCGACTACATCGCAAAGAACAGCCGCGCCGCCGCGACCCGTTATGTCGATGTCCTTGAAGGGCGCTGCATGGGCCTCGGCAACGTTCCGCTAAGCTGTCCCGTTCTGTTCAAGCTCGATCCACCGGTCCGAAGGGCGGTGGAAGGGCGTTATCGCATCCTCTATTCCGTTCGCGACGACCATCTTCTGATCGAGCGGATCATCGCCGCCGCGCGTCGGATCGGTCCGGACGACTTTTCCCGCTGAGGCCGCCATGTCCCACAAACCCCTCTTCTCCCGCGCCCTTGGCCTCGACCCCGAGCGGCTGCATTTCGCGGCCCACAGCCATCATCTGTGGCCCGATGCCAGTTTCGACGGCCAGGTGCGGGCCTGGGTCGAGGCCAACCATTTCGCTGACCGGAAATGGGACCTGGTCTTCGGCGAGGTGGTGCCCGAGGCCCAGAAACACGTCGCGTCGGAGCTGAGGCTGCCCGACCCGGAAACCGTGGTGTTCGCGCCCAACACCCACGACTTCCTGATCCGGCTGTTCTCGGGGTTCGCGCACAAGCCGATCCGCATCCTGACCACCGACGGCGAGTTCCACGCGTTCCGCCGTCAGGCCGATCGCTGGGAAGAGGCTGGCGAGGCGGTGGTCACCCGCATCCCGCTGGAGCCGTTCGAAACCTTCGACGACCGGTTCGTGGCCGCAGCCAGCGGCGGCGAGTATGACGCCATCGTCGTCAGCCAGGTCTTCTTCAAGACGGGCCAGGCGATCGGCTGTCTGGAGGCGCTGGCGGCCCTCGCCGATCCGGCGGGGCCCTGGGTCATCGTCGACGGCTACCACGGCTTCATGGCCACGCCGACGGACCTGTCGAGCGTCGCGGACAAGGTCTTCTTCGTCTCCGGCGGCTACAAATACGCCATGACCGGCGAGGGTGCGGGGTTCCTGCATGCGCCGCACGGCTACTGCGAGCGGCCCGTCGTGACCGGCTGGTTCGCCGAGTTCGGCAATCTGATGGGGCCGCCCGAGGGGGTGCAGTACCGGGCCGACGCGGGCCGGTTCTGGGGTGCCACCTTCGATTCCACGCCACTGTACCGGTTCAACGGCGTGCGGCGCATGCTGGACGAGCAGGGGTTGAGCACCGGCGACATCTCGGCCCATGCTCACGGTTTGCAGACCCGGTTCCAGACGGCCCTGGACGGCGGCGAGGTCGGACCGCTGTCGGAAGCGACGGTGATCAATCCGGTCGTCGGCAACGGTCATCGCGCGCGCTTCATGGCCCTGAAACATCCCGACGCCCAGGCTTGGCGGGCCCGGCTGCTGGAGGCGAACGTCGTCACCGACGTGCGTGACGACACCATCCGGTTCGGCTTTGGCCTGTATCAGGATCCCGAGGACGTCGAGCGGCTGATCTCGGTCTGCGATCGGCTGTTCTGAGGGATCAGAAGAAGGTCGATTCTTCCTGGCGCTCGGCCCGGGGCGGTCGGGTTCCCTTGGTCGCGGGGGCCGTTGTGGCGGGCGGGGGTGTGGTACGATCGGTCCGGGGCGGCGTGGCGGAGGGTCGGGCCGGGGTCGGCGCGGGCGCGGGCGCGACGCGAGACGAAGGCCGGTCCGCCTCTTCGGTGTCTGGCGCGGCGTAGCGCGGCTCGGGCGCGGGCAGGATTTCCTCCAGCTTCGGATAGGGCTGGGTGCCGGGCCCGGTGTCGGCGGCGACGGGCGGGCCTTCAAGCCCGTCCACGGTTGTCGGCGTTTCCGGCGCCGGGCCAGAGTCCGGTGTCGCATCGCGACGCGCCGGGACGCCCAGGTCGTCCTCGATGAAGGGCCAGGCGCGGCGGTCTGAACAAGCGCAGGCCTTCAGGAACCCCTGCGGATCGCGCCACAGCACCAATGGCCAGCGGGTGGAGACCCCCGCCGCCTTCAGCAACTCGGACAGTCGGGTCGAGAACTCCCGCGACCCTTCGACCACGGCGGATCGGGTGCGGTTTCCGTCTGCGGCGGGCAGGCCGGCGGCGGTCCAGTTGGCCGGGGACGTCGCCATCCACCGCTCGTACAGCGACCAGTCGCGGCTCAGCCACAGTTCGGCGATCGTGGCCCGTTCTGCGGCGGTGGACTGGGCCACGCCATCGCGGTCGGGACGGGCGAACATGACAATGCGCGGCTCGACCCCTCCGGCGCGCAGCCGGTCGGCCTCCGGGCCCGCGAAGGCTTGCGTCGCGGCGCTGTCGCGATAGCCGACGATCCAGATCGGCACGCCGCCGCGTTCCGCAGAGACATAGGGCGAAGCGTCCAGCAGACGCTGGATCTCGGCCTGATTCCGGGTGATCGTGACCGGCTGGAACCGGGCGTACGTCGACCAGTAGGCCCAGAAGCCGCCGGCTGCGAGCAACACGCCCACGATCGCGGCCAGCAGGGTCCAGATCAGAAATCGACGCATACGACGAAAGGCTCCGGCATCTTCAGATACCGGAGCCTAATGCCAAACCATGACGATCGTCGCCCCCCAGAACACCTGAGGGGCGAAACCCGACCCTGAAGCCGTCAAGCCATCGTCGGAATGACGAATGAGCTATCGGCATGCTCCAGATCGCTGTCCGGCCACCGCGCCGTGATCGTCTTGACCTTGGTCCAGAACTTCACCCCCTCCATGCCATGCTGGTTGGTGTCGCCGAAGGCCGATCGCTTCCAGCCGCCGAAGGTGTGATAGGCGACCGGCACCGGGATCGGCACATTGATCCCGACCATGCCGACATTGACCCGCGCGGCGAAATCCCGGGCCGCGCGGCCGTTCTGGGTGAAGATGGCGACGCCGTTGCCGTACTGGTGCCTGGACGGCAGGCTCAGCGCCTCCTCGAAGCTGGCGGCGCGGACGATCTGCAGCACGGGGCCGAAGATCTCCTCCTTGTAGGATTCCATCTCGGGCGTGACATGGTCGAACAGCGACGGGCCGATGAAGTATCCGTTCTCGTGGCCCTGAAGGCTGAACCCGCGCCCGTCGACGACCAGTTCGGCGCCCTCCTGAACCCCCGTCTCGATCCAGGCCTCGACCCGCGCCTTGTGCTGGGCCGTGACGACGGGACCGTAATGCGCGCCCGCGTCGGTCGAGACCCCGACCCGCATGGTCGGGATTTCCGCCACCATCCGCTCGCGCAGTTCATCGGCGGTCTTCTTCCCGACCGGCACCACGACCGGCAGGGCCATGCAGCGTTCGCCCGCCGAGCCATAGGCCGCGCCCGACAGGTCCTTGATCACCTGGTCCATGTCGGCGTCGGGCAGGACGATGCCGTGGTTCTTGGCCCCGCCCATGGCCTGGACCCGCTTATGGTT